>NZ_JBVHVP010000033.1:0-55574 GCF_055564775.1 Streptomyces sp. NPDC028991
CCACTCGCTACGACAAGACCCGCGAGTCCTACCAAGCCGCCGTCACCATCGCCTCAATCCTGCTCTGGATCTGACCTTTGAAGACGATCTCTAGGAGCGGATCGGCTTCAGCCGCGGCCGGGTTGACGCCACCGACACGGTCGCCTCGTCACGGACAGGCTTGCCGTCTCGTGGCCACGGCCCGGTGACGCCAGAGGCGGTCGGGCCGCCGAAGGTCCGACGGGACCGACTCGGCCGCCGCACTGACGGTGGCACGACTCGAGGGCCCCGGGGACGCGCGTCCAGCGGCGGTCCGACCGCGGCGGGCCGCCCGTCGCCGCCCCGTCCCTTCTCCTCGAGGTGTGCGGCCTCACGGTCCCCTGAGGGCGCACGCTCGACGGCTGGGCGGTTGACCCGGGTCAGGCGATCTGCTCCTGGGGGTGCAGTTCGAACGCGATACGGGGGGCGAGCGCGCGCAGGAAGTCAGGGGCGTCGAAGATCTCGCCGGCAGAGGTGACGCCGCCGACGGCCTTGGCGCGGCCGGTGAGGACGCGGTCGAGTGCCTCGACGACGAGGGGCGCGGTGATGGCGTAGATGTCCTGACCGGTGGCTGTGGCCCGGCGTTCGGCGCCACCTGAGCGGACGACGACGTCGACGAGGAAGGTCTGGTCGGAACGTCCGCTCTCGTCGGCGGCGGTCGGGGTCGGTGTGTCAGGGGCGGCGACGTCGCGGGCGGCTTCGGCGCTCATGTACGTGGTCACGTCGGGGATGGCCAGGTGCTGTGGGACGGTCACGACGTCCGCCATGGTGAACTCCGCGATCACGGACCGGCGTCCCACCGGTTCCGGGAAGGTCCACTCCGCAGTGGGCGCGGCATCGGTGCGGTGCTGCCACTGTCCGCCGCGGTAGCGCAGGCGGACGTTGCCGCGCCGCTCGCGGGAGACCGCGCCCGACAGCCGGGTGCCGGCGGTGGGGTGCCAGTTGCTGAGCGCGTAGGCGATGTGGGCCTCGTCGGCCGAGGTCCAGTCGCCCATCGCCGCGGTGGCCAACAGGTCACCGAGGCCGCCGAAGAAGGCCATGGCCGGGACGATCACCGCTCCCGCGGCCCGGGCCCGCTCGCGGAAGTGCGCGAAGGTGTCGAGGTTGGCCTCGATCTCGGCGGCCACATCCAGATACGGCATCCCTGCCCGGAGCGCGGCTTCGATCACCGGGCCGGTGGTCGAGGCGAATGGGCCGGCGCAGTTGATGACCGCCACCGCACCGTCCAGGGCCCGATCCAGCGAGGCCGGATCGTCGACCGACGCCACCCGGGCCTCCAGCCCGTGGTCGTCGGCCAGTTCGCCCAGCGCATGCGCGTTGCGTCCGGACAGCACGGGAACGAACCCGCGCGCGGCGAGCTCTGCGACCACGAACCGTCCGGTGTGACCGTACGCGCCGAACACCGCCACCAGTCGGCCTGACTCCATGAGACTGCTCCCGTGTACTCGATCGTCCGCTGCGATGCCGATCCGCCGGCGGCCTGACACCGACATCCTGCCCCTCCGGCAGGACCCCGCACGAGCGTCGGAAACGACACGCCACATACACTTTCGGACATGCATCGCGTAGCACTGGCCGTCACCGACGGCATGCTCCACTACGAACTGTCCGTGGCCCTGGAGATTTTCGGAGCCGACCTGACTCACGTCGTGGACCCCTGGTACGACTTCGCCCTCTGCGGACCCGGCCCGGTGCGAGTCGACCGCTTCCATGTGGAGCCCGACCACGGACTCGACCACCTCCCGCAGGCGGACACCGTGCTCGTGCCCGGCTGGGCCGACACCGACCGCGAACCTCCGGCGGAACTGGTCGACGCGCTGCGCGCGGCCCACGCGGCCGGTGCCCGGGTGGCCTCGCTGTGCACCGGCGCCTTCGTCCTGGGCGCCGCCGGCCTGCTCGACGGCAGGCGCGCCACCACGCACTGGGCCCACACCAGGGAGCTGGCCCGGCGACACCCGGCCGCCGCCATCGATCCGGACGTCCTCTACGTCGACAACGGCGATGTCCTCACCTCGGCGGGCAAGGCCGCCGCCATGGACCTGTGCCTGCACCTGGTCCGCCTCGACCACGGCTCGGCCAACGCCAACAAGATCGCCCGCCGCCTGGTCATCCCTCCGCACCGTGACGGTGGCCAGGCCCAGTTCATCGCCACTCCCGTCCCCGGCCCGGGCAACCACCCCCTCGGTGAACTCTTCCCGTGGGTCCTCCGACGCCTCGACCAGCCCCTCACCGTCGAGGACCTCGCCCGACGGGCCGGCCTGAGCTCACGTCACCTGGCCCGTCACTTCAGGCACCTCACCGGCACCACGCCCCTGCATTGGCTCCACGTCCAACGCATCCGCCGCGCCCAGGAGCTGCTGGAGACCACCGACGCCACCATCGATACCGTCGCCGAGGCCGCCGGAATGGGCACCGCCACCACCCTGCGCCGCCACTTCCAGCGCACCGTCGGCGTCCCGCCCGACGCCTATCGCCGCACCTTCCGCCCTGCACGACCCGGCGGGCAAGGAAGAGAGATACAGCCGTGACGGCAAACGCTCCGGAACGGTCCTGACCGGCCCAGGGCCGGTGGAGAGCACCGTGCCCCGTGACCGCCACGGCCCCTTCGAACCGGAGATCGTCAAGAAGCGCACCCCTGCGGAAGTCCGTGAACCCCTTGATCCCCGCCCCGGCGGTGCACGGGCGACCGCTCCGGATAGGCTGAGCGCGGGTCGGCAGACGGGTGGGAAGAGGGCGGCGGACGGCATGGCAGGCGCGGAGGACAAGCACACGTCAGGGACGGGGCGTCCCACGTCCCGGGACGTGGCCAGGCTCGCCGGTGTGTCGCACACGGCCGTTTCCTTCGTGTTCAACGGCCGGGCCGAGGGCAACCTCTCCCTCGCCACCCAGGAACGTATCCGGCAAGCCGCTGCCCAGCTCGGCTACCGGCCCGACCCTGTGGCCCGCGGCCTGCGCAGTCGTCGTACGGCCGTGATCGGACTGGTCACCGACGAGATCGCCTCCACGCCGTTCGCCGGGCGCTTGCTGCGCGGTGCCATGGAGACGGCGTGGGGCAGTGAGCACCTGGTCCTGACCGTCGACTCCGGCGGCGACCCGGCCAAGGAGGACGCGGCGGTTGCCGAGCTCCTCGACCGGAGGGTCGACGGGATCGTCTACGCCGCCATGTCGCTGCGCCGGGTGCGTGTGCCGGAAGGGCTGCACCGCACGCACTCCGTCCTCGCCAACTGCGTGCCCGAGGACGGCTCGTTGCCCGCCGTCATCCCCGCCGAACGCGCGGGCGGCCGGGCGGCGGCGCGGCTGCTGCTCGCACAGGGGCACCGCGAGGTCGCCGTAGTGGGGGGCGAGGCCGACATCGCGTCGGTGGAGCGGCTGCACGGCTTCCGTGACGCGCTGCGCGCCGACGGGGTCACGGTCCCCAGGGAGCGGGTCGTCCGGACCGGCGGGGAGATCTCCAGCGGGTACGAGGGCGCCCTGCGGCTGCTCGACGGCGCTGCCGCGGGACGGTACCCCACTGGGCTCTTCTGTTACAACGACAGGGTCGCGGCGGGTGTCCTGCATGCAGCGGCCCGGCTGGGACTCACCGTCCCCGGCGACCTGTCGGTGATCGGCTACGACGATCAGGAACACATGGCGGCGTTCCTGTCCCCGCCCCTCACCACGGTCGCGTTGCCGCACCGGGCGATGGGCGAGGCGGCGGTCCGGCTGGTGCTGGACGCCATCGGTACGGGACGGATGCCGAGCCCCACCGTGCGGCGCATCGCCTGTCCCGTCATCGACCGGGAGTCGGTGGGACCTGCTCCCAGCCGGTGACGGTCGCCCCGTCGCCGGTCACGAGCAGTTCCGCCGCGTCGTCCGGGCGGCGGTACACCCGCTCGGTGACCATGGCGCGGTCGCCGGCGAACACCTCGTACAGCGATCCGTCGACGAGGACGCGCACCGTGAGCTCTTCGCCGCACGGTACCTCCACGGTGATCGGTGCCTGGTCCCCGTGTGCCGTGCGGGGCCAGCCGTCGCGGTCGAGGGTCACCGTGCCCCGCGCGGGGTCGACGTGCACGGTCAGTTCCGCGCCCGAGGCCGAGCGGAGCAGACGTACGGCGGTTGGTGCGCGGGCGGTGACGGTCAGGTCGTACGCCCGGGGCAGTGGTGCAGGTCCGGGGCCCGTGGCGAAGGGGCCGGCGGCGCGCAGCAGGTGGACTTCGGGAGCCGGGGCGACCCGCAGGGTCCCGTCCGGGTGGACGCCGACGTCGCGAGGGACGGTCAGAACGCCGGCCCAGCCGGCCCGGTCGACATCGGGCTGCGCACGGGCCTCCCACGACCAGCCCCACAGCAGGGTGCGATCGGCTTCCTGGAGCAGGGCGGGGGCGTAGAAGTCGCGGCCGTGATCGAGACGCGCCCCGGACCGGGCCGCGAAACGCAACCTGCCGTCCGCGTCGCTTGTCAGATGCCCCGTCAGATACCCCGTGCTGCGCGGCTCCTTGTCCCACAGTGACACCACGAGGATCCAGTCACCGTCCGGTGTCGCGCCCAGCTGCGGGCACTCCCAGCCGACCGCCGTGTCACCGAACGCGGCCGTCGCGACGGGATCGGCGCCGTCGATCAGCACCCCGGCGAACCGCCAGTCGGACAGGTCGTCGCAGTCGTACAGCAGTACGGACGGTGTGCCGTCGGCGTGACCCGCGCCGACCAGGGCCCAGCGCCTGCCGCCGTGCCGGAAGACGAACGGATCGCGGAACATCACCACGTCCAGTCCGTCCGGCGGACCCGCCACCACCGGTGTGGGCAGTGGCGCCCACTTCGTCAGCGCCTCGTCGTCAGGGTCCGCCGCCGGCGCGAGGCAGATGGTCCCCAGGCCGGTGTGGTGACGGTCGACCCCCGTGTACACGGCGGTCGGCACCCCGTCGTCGTCGACCACGCAGCCGGACCAGCAGCCCGCTTCGTCGGGGCCGCCCGGGGTCGGCGCCAGGGCGATGGGATGGTGCCGCCATCGGACGAGGTCGGGGCTGGAGACGTGGCCCCAGTGGACGTTGGTGTGCACCGGAGCGTCGGGGTTGTGCTGGTAGAAGAGGTGGTAGCGGCCGTGCCAACGAAAGGGACCGTTGGGGTCGTTGACCCAGTTGGCGGGCGGACGGACCCGGAAGCGCGGAGCGTCGGGATCGTGGGACGCGGCTGCGAGGCTCAACGGTTCACTCCTGCGGAGGTGATGCCCTCACGGAGAGGGCGCTGACCGATGACGAACACGGCGACGGCGGGAATCATCGACAGCACGACGCCGGCGAGCACCACCGAGATGGATCCCGTGCCGAGGTTGCCCTGCAGCGAGACGAGGCCCAGCGGAAGCGTGTAGTTCTGGCTGGAGGTCTCCAGGATCAACGGGCGGAAGAACTCGTTCCAGTGGTAGTTGAAGGCGAGGACACCGACGATCGCGAGGCCGGGCGCGGCCAGCGGGGCGTACACGGACCGGAAGACCCGCCAGGGGCTCGCCCCGTCGAGCATGGCCGCCTCGCCCAGGTCCTTGGGCATGCCGAGGAAGTACTGGCGCATCAGAAACGTCCCGAACGCGGTCGGAAACGCCGGGATGATCAGTCCGAGCAGGGTGTCGGTCAGACTCATCGACTTCAGCACCAGGAACACTGGCACGATCGTGACCTGGAGCGGCACCATCATGGTGGCCAGGACCAGGGCGAACAGGGACTTCTTGAAGCGGAAGTCCAAGCGGGCGAAGGCGTACCCGGCGAGCCCCGCGGTGACCATCTGTCCCAGCGCGATCAGCGCGGTCACCAGTGTGGAGTTCAGGGCGAGCAGCCACACGTCGATCTGGTCGAAGACCCCGCTGTAGGCCTCGGTCGTCGGGCTGGTGGGAACGATCTTCGGGGGCAGGTCGAAGGACTCGGCGGGGGTGCGCAACGAAGTGGACACGGTCCAGATGACCGGGCCCAGGGTGAGCAGTGCGCACACGGTCAGTGCGGCGATTCGCGCCGACGGCGCGAATGAGTGCCGGATACGGCTGGCGGTCAGGGTCGCTTGGCTCATGGACTCGCACCCGGCTCACTGGTAGTGGACGAAACGCCGGCTGAGCCGGAACTGGAGGGCGGTGACCGCCATGATCAGCACGAACAGCAGCACGCCCACCGCGGACGCCGTACCGAAGCGGAGCTGCTCGAAGGCGGTTTCGTAGATGACCATCACGACGGTGCGGGTGGAGTCACCGGGACCGCCGTTGGTGAGCACGTACGGCTGCTCGAAGACCTGGAGGGCGTTGATGAAACCGACCACGGACGCCACCAGGAGGGTGGGCGACAGCAGCGGCAGCGTCAGGTGCAGGTGCTTGCGCAGGCCCCTCGCACCGTCGAGGGAGGCGGCCTCGTGGATCTCCTTGGGGATGTTGTTCAGGCCGCCGACGAACAGCAGGAACGAGAAGCCGAACTGCTGCCATACGTAGACCAGGACGACCGCGGCCATCGCGCCGCTCTCCGAGGTCAGCCAGGGCACGGGAGCGACACCCACCAGCCCCAGCAACCAGTTCACGACACCGAAGTCCTGGTTGAACAGGTACTTCATGACCACCGAGATGGACGCCGCGGACAGCACCAACGGGAAGAAGAACGCCGACCGGAACACCGAGCGAAGCCACACCGGCATCCGCCCGTTCACGGCGAGCGCCAGCAGCAGCGCGATCAGCAGTTGCAGCGCCACGGCCAGCACCATGAACAGCAGGGTGTTGCCGAAGGAGACCAGCACGGTGGAGTCGGTGAACGCCTCGCGGTAGTTCGCCGTGCCGGCGAAGCGCGGGGAGTCGATCACGTTCCAGTGGAAGAGGCTGAGAACCACTGAGCCGGCGATCGGTACGACCGTGAAGACCACGATGCCGATGACGGTGGGCGCCAGGAACAGCGCCGCCAGCAGGCGGGTGCCGCGCTCGCGCGCCGAGGGCCGGGGACGGTCCCCGATGGGGGTGGCGGCCCGTTCCGGCCGTACGGCCGGGGCCTGGGTGTTCGTCATGTGTCACGCTCCATGGCCTTTTCCAGGTCGCCCTGGAGCCGGCGCAGCGCGGGGCGCACCGAACGCGGGGAGGCCAGGGCGGTTCCGGTGTGCTTGAGCAGCACCTGTTCGACCTCGGCGACCTGTGGCGGCGCCGGGATCGGTCCGGTGTCGGGGAACTGGTCGAGGGTGCCGTAGAAGGCCTGCCAGTGCTTCGGTCCGCTGTCCCGGTAGCGTTCCGCGGTGAGCATCGAGCGGCGCGCCGGGGTGGTCTGGTTGGCCCGGAAGAGCCGGGTCAGGGTGTCCTTGCGGGCGGCGTACTTGATGAACTCCCACGCCTCGTCCTGCCGCTTCGAGGTGCGCAGCATGGCATACCCGGCCGCGCCGAACTGGTGGCGCTGGGTGCGCCAGCGCGGGAAGTACTGCACGTCGTAGTCGGTCGGCTGCATCCCGGCCAGGCTCAGGCCGCCGGCCCAGAATCCGCCCGCCGGAGTGACTCCCACCCGGCCGGTGGAGAATACGCCGACGAGGTTGGTGCCGTTGCCGCCCTCGGGCCGGGTGCACAGGCCGTCCCTGATCAGGGAGGCGAGGTACTCGTACGTCTCCTCCACCCGGTCGTCGGTGGCCTGCGGGGCGGTCCAGCGGAAACCGCCTCCGCGCCCGTGTCGCCGGCCGGCCGGATAGAAGCGGTCCCACAACCAGTCGCCGCCGGGCGCCTTCGACTCCTCGAGGAGGTTGGTGCCGTTGGCGAAGAGCCACGGTACGACTCCGCCCCACAGGCGATTGGTCCAGAAGTAGGGGGTGAAGTGGGAGTCGCTGGTCCGCTTCATCCGGCGCAGCAGGTCGGTGAAGTCGTCGCGCGTCCAGTCCGGTGGCGGGTAGTCCGCGCCGGCCCGGCGCAGTACCTGCCGGTTGAGGTAGATGTCGGCGGCGTTGAACTCCACCGGCAGCTGGTAGAGGCTGCCTTCGTACATCATCGACTCCACCAGTGAGGGGTGGACGTCGGCGAAGTACTCGCGCAGTTCGGCCGCGTCCCGCCTGACCCAGCGGTCCAGAGGAACGCCGAGGCGTCGGGCGAACAACTGCACGCCCTCGGTGGCGACGTAGACCAGGTCGGGGGCGGTGCCCGCGGCGATCTGGGTGAGGATCTTCGCGAAGAAGTCGGACCAGTCGACTGCCTGTACGGCGTTCACACGCAGCTTGATGTCGGGATGGAGGGCACGGAAGCCCTCGCCGAGGGTGCGGACGGCGGCCTGGTCGAAGGCGGAGCCGAGGGTGGCGACGACGAGGGATCCGTCGTCCCGGCCGGGGATGTCGGCTCCGGTGAGCCGGTCCCAACTGGCGGCGGTGCCGGCCAGCGCGGTGGCCCCGGCCCCGTAGGCGCCGTACCGCAACAACGCGCGGCGCTTGAGATGGTGCATCGGGCGGCCCTAACTCGTGTTAGTCGGAAGCTGATGACCCAGATGATGAGAACGGCCCCACGCGGATGTCAAGGGTCCCGAACGGCTTGACCTTTAACGAGTTAGGTCTACAGTCCTGCTCCACATGGACCGCTCGCTCCCACGAAGGGATTGATGTGTGATGTCTGGAATGCCCAGAAGGCTGTTTCTGGCCGGTACGGCAGCGGGAACATCCGCCGCGCTGCTGCCTGCCGGAACCGCCGCGGCGAAGCCCAGGGCCGAGACCACCGCCTGCCTCGGCTACCGTGCCCGGTACCACTTCACGGTCCCCGACCAGTGGAAGAACGACCCGCAGCGTCCGGTCTGGATCGGCGGCGAGTACCACTACTACTACCTGTACAACCCGGACTACTTCACCGGTGGCACCACGGCCGGCACCGCCTGGCGGCTGGCCACCAGCACCGACCTCGTGAAGTTCACCGACCGAGGCATCGCGGTGCCGAAGGACACCACGCCCAACGGCGACGTGTGGTCCGGATCGGCGGTGGTGGACACCGGCAACACCGCCGGGTTCGGCGCGGGGGCGGTGGTCGTCCTGGCCACCATGGAGCCCGTCGAGAACGCGAACGGCCAGGCCCAGTACCTGTATTACTCCACCGACGGCGGCCGCACCTTCACACACCACGGCACCACCCCGGTCCTGCCCAACCCAGGCGTGCGCGACTTCCGCGACCCCAAGGTGATCCGCGACGAGGAACGCGGCCGATGGGTGATGGTCCTGGCCGAGAACACCAAGGTCGGCTTCTACCACTCGGAGAACCTGAAGTCCTGGACTTACGCCGGCGGCTTCGTCAAGGAGGGGATCGGCGTCCTGGAGTGCCCCGACCTGTTCCGCATCACCGCCGAGAACGGCACGGCGAAGTGGGTGCTGGGCGTGAGCGCCAACGGCAAGGCGTCCGGACAGCCCAACACCTACGCCTACTGGACCGGCGCTTTCGACGGCACCGCGTTCACACCGGACGCCGCCGAGCCGCAGTGGCTGGACCACGGCTGGGACTGGTACGGCGCCGTCACCTTCGAGAAGCGGGACGCGGCCGGACGCGTCGACGAGCGCGTCCGCCACGCGATCGCCTGGCTGAACAACTGGGATTACGCGAACACCACGCCCACGATCGACAGTGACGGCTACAACGGAACCGATTCGATCGTCCGCGAGGTCACCCTCAAGTCGACGTCGTCCGGCGCCTACTACCTGGCATCACGGCCGGTGCCGGCGCTGGACGGATACGTCTCCCGCACGATACGGCTCGGCGATCTGGAGGTCGAGGGGACTCGGGTGCTGGACTACACGGGCACGGCGTACGAGGTGACCTGCGAGATCACCTGGGACGAACTGGCCGGCGCCGGATTCCAGCTGCGGCGCTCGGGTGACGGCAGTCGCCATGTCGACGCCGGCGTGTACCGGGACTACGCCTTCCTCAACCGTCGCCATGTGGCGAATCCGGACACCTCTGGAAGGTGGCAGGAGAGCCACAGTCCCTTCGGCGCGGCTGCGCGGCGTGTGCGGCTGCGGATCCTGGTGGACCGGACGTCGGTGGAGATGTTCGTCGACGACGGCCGGTACGTGCACTCCTCGCAGGCGTTTCCGTATCTGATCGACACGGGTCTCGCGCTGTTCACGATTGAAGGGCGAGCGGTCTTTCGTGACCTGGTGATCCGGGAGTTCACGGTGTGATGACGGCCGCGATGGGGAAAGCCCCCCGTGGTCGGCGGCGGCCTGGGTGCGGGCCGCGTCCCGGCCGACGAGGGCGACGCTCTGCCCGGCTTCGACCACTGGTTCGATCACGAGCGACGATTATCGCAGCGCTGTTATATTAGCGCTGTGACACCTTCGGATCCCACAGCGCTACCCGATCCCTGGCATGCCCTGCACGAGCTTCTGGCAGCCATGGACGCCGAGATCGAGCAGGTCTACGTCGAGCGTGGCATCGAGGGGGTGCGGCCTCGGTTCGCCTATCCGCTGATCCGGCTCGCCCACACCGGACCACTGACCATTCGCGAGCTTGCGAAGTCCCTGGGCCGCTCGCACTCCGCGATCAGCCAGACCGTCGCCGCCATGCGCAAGGAGGATCTGGTCACCTCCGAGCCGGGGCCCGACGCCCGCACCCGGCGGATCGACCTGACCGAGCGCGGCCGGTCGCTGGTGCCGTTCCTGGAGGCGGAGTGGCGCGCTACCCACGAGACGGTCGCCGAGCTGGACGGCGAGATCCCGTACGCGATGACCACCGTCGTCGAGGAGGTACGGCAGGCGCTGGAACGCCGGTCGATGCGGCAGCGGATCCTCCACCACCTTGTCGAACCACCGCGATGAGGGGCCGGGTCCGTGTCCGGTTCCTCGACACCCGCCCGCTGCGTAGCAGCCGGTCGTTTCGCGACCTGTGGATCGCCACCTCGGTCTCTCAAGCCGGTGGACAGATAGCCAACGTGGCGGTGCTGGCCCAGGTCTGGGATCTGACCGGCAGCCCAGTGGGCACCGGTGCCATCGGGCTCGCCACCGGTCTGCCGATGGTGCTGTTCGGTCTGCTCGGCGGCACGTTGGCCGACACCTTCGACCGCCGTGCGGTGGTACGGGCCACCACCGCGGGCCAACTACTGGCCGCCGCAGCGCTGTGCGCCCAGGCCCTGACGGACAACCGCAACGTGCTGCTGCTGCTCGCCCTGGTGGCCACGGGGACGAGCTGCGGCGCTCTCGGCGCTCCTGCCCGGCGGACCTTTCCGGTCCGGCTGTTGCCGGGCGACCAGGTCGCGGCCGGCCTCGCGCTGACCAACGTCTCCTTCCAGGCCGCGATGCTGGCCGGACCCGCGCTGGCCGGGCTGATCATCGCCCGTTGGGGCTTCCCCGCCGCATACGCGACCCAAGCCGTGGCCATGATCGTCTCGATGCTCGCGGTGATCCGCCTGCCTGCCATGCGGCCCGAAGGCGCCGGCGCGGGAGGCGGCGGGCGCCGGCCGGAGCGTGGCGGCCGGCGGATCGTCCTGCGCCGCCCGACGCTGTGGGGCTCGATGGCCACCGACCTGTCCGCAACCCTGCTCGCCATGCCCATCGCGCTCTTCCCACTGGTCAACGAGATCCGCTTCGGGGGTAACCCGCAGACCCTGGGACTGTTCCTCTCCGCCGTCGCGGTCGGGGGGATCACGGCTGGTCTGCTCTCCGGTACGGTGACGCGCTGGCGCCGTGGCGGCCTGGTGCAGCTGTCCGCAGCCGGCGTCTGGGGCCTGGCGCTGGCCTGTTTCGGTCTGGCGGGGCCGTTCTGGCTGGCGCTCGGTTGCCTGGCCGTGGCGGGCGCTGCCGACACCGTGTCTGTCGTCACCCGCAGTGCCCTGGTCCAATTGGAGACCCCGGATGCGTACCGGGGGAGGGTTTCCTCGGTAGAACACGTCATCGGTGTCGCGGGCCCCGAACTCGGCAACTTCCGTGGTGGCCTGTTGGCGTCGGCTACCTCCGCCTCCTTCTCCCTGGTCTTCGGCGGACTGTCTGCCATCCTGGCGATCGCCGCCGTGGCCGCCACCAACGCGCCCCTTCGCGCCTACTGCACGCCGCCCGCCGCCGCGAAGCCGACCGTCCCTGGGGTCGCCGACGCGGCGGCGACCGCTGGTTAGGTTTTCTGTTTCACTTCCAGCCTCGAGCTTGGTGAGCGCACCAGAAGCGTCTACTGGTCAGAAGGGATCGGTGAACGAGACCGGCTTGCCGGTGGCGTGGGCGTATGCGATCTCCCTGCTCGTGGACTCGCCGACATACCCGCCTGGGTTGACGACCAGCACCCGGTCGGCCAAGTCGATCTTGCGCAGGTGGAGGGCGGCCAGCGTGGTCTTCTGCTCGCTGGTGATCAACTCGTCTGTGTCGTGATCCTCGGGGCGCAAGAAGACGCCCGGCGCGACGACGATGACGCCTGCGAAGGTCAGATCACGGTTCGCCGCGCTCATCTCGTCCACGAACCGGGTAGAGCCGCAGATGCAGACGATCTCAGGTCGGTCGGGCACGGCTCAGTCCTTCGAGTCGAACGGGAAACCGTCGGTGTGCGCGTCGCGCAATTCTATGCGTTGGTCCTTCGACCGCTGCTCCACCTGACGGCGCCGCAGGGTCCGGGGTGTGGATCATTGCCGACGTGTGGTGCGCGTGAGCGTCGGCGTCCCCGTGTGTCCCAGTTTGCGAGCATGGCGTCGGCCGCGGCGTGCACTTCAACACGGCGATCTTTGCGGGCGGCGCTGTAAGGGCGCTTGGCGCTCGTCACGGTCGGCTTCGGCCGGCGCGCGGCATTCCCCGCAGGGCGCTGATCGAGAGAGGGGCTCGCCGCCGCCATGCGTGTCGTGCGCCGCCGGCTCGGGACGTACCCGGCTCCGGCAGGCGCGCGCACAGCGTGCCGAACGGCTCGGCATCGCCACCGCGCCACGCTCAGCCCGGATGTTCGGCAGCGGCTCGGCTCCGGGACTGTCTTGCCCCGTCGGCCCGTCTGATGGCCCGTATCACCGGCCGGCGACCGTGAAGGGCCGCGCCGTCGTGGCAGCCGGTTGCGGTCGAACGCAGCCTCTCAGGCCGTCTCTTGCGCCCCGTGGCTCAACTCGTTCGCCCGGTCGACCTCGGCCATGTGCTCTTCGGCCCAGGCGCGGACGCCGGCGAGCGCGACCTCGAGTGACAGGCCGAGTCCGGTGATCCGGTAGTGCACGCGAGGCGGGACCGTCGGCTCGACGCGGCGCGTGACCAGGCCGTCGCGCACCAGGTTCCGCAGCGTCACCGAGAGCATCTTCTGTGAGACCCCCGGCATCCGGCGCTGCAGTTCCGCGAAACGCACCTCCTGCGGGGAGGCCTCCGCCAGCACCTTGACCGCCATCGACGTCCACTTCGTGCCGATCCGGTCGAGCAGCCGACGCGTCGGGCACTGCGGGTCGAACAGGTCGCCGCGCACGCCGCGCACGCCGGAGTCTTCCCTGACCTGGGAGGTCACCTGGAGCTCACCACCTGAGGAGAAAGTGCCGTCTTGGACCCGCCAGCTTACTTACCTAACGTTTCCTTGTCACCAAGAGATACCTCTGGAGCGCACATGACCGCCAGGACCGTCCCCCTGCCCGCCGACCCCTCTCGTCCCGAGCCCCACCCCGAGGTCGAGTTGCGCCGAGTCACGGCCAACGGTGTCGAACTCAACGTGGCGACGGCGGGGCGAGGGCCCGCTGTCCTGCTGCTGCACGGCTTCCCGCACACCTGGCGGGTGTGGAGCCGAGTCATCGGCGAACTGGCCACGCGGTACCGGGTGATCGCACCGGATCTGCGGGGCTTCGGCGCCAGTGCCCGGCCCGCGGAGGGCTACGACGCCGGAACCCTGGCCGACGACGCCGAAGGCCTGCTGGAGGCGCTCGGCGTCCCCTCCGCGGCCGTGGTGGGCATCGACGTCGGCACCCCGCCCGCCTTCCTGCTGGCCATGCGTAGGCCCGGCCTCGTACGGCGTTTGGTGGTCATGGAGTCGTTGCTGGGCCGGTTGCCCGGGGCCGAGGGTTTCCTCGCCGACGGCCCGCCGTGGTGGTTCGGCTTCCACGGCGAGCCCGGGCTGGCGGAGTCGGTGCTGGTGGGGCACGAGGAGCGGTACGTGGAGTGGTTCCTCGACCGCGGCACGCTCGGCCGCGGGGTGCCGCGGGACCTGCGCGCCCCGATCGTCCGGGCCTACGCGGCGAGCGACGCGCTGCGCGCCGCGTTCGGCCCGTACCGGGCGCTGCCGGCGTCCGACCGTCACATCCGGTCGGCCGTGGACTCGGCTCGGTTGACCGTCCCCGCGATGACGATCGGTGCTCACCCTGTGGGCCGCGCTCTCGAACACCAGCTGCGCCCTTACGCGGATGACGTGGAAGGCCACGTCATCGAGAACTGCGGCCACATCATCCCCTTGGACCGTCCCGACGCCCTGCTGTCCCTGCTGCGACCGTTCCTCGCGGCGGACCTTTGACCACTCGGCCGTCCCGATGCCCGGCGCGGCAGCGTGGCGGGCTGGGAGATGCGGTCGGCCGCGGCGGCAGGTGTCGAGGCGGTGGCCGAAATGCTTGCCGTGGTCCTGCGGGCGGGCCTGGAGCGCTCGGGCGGTGAGATGAGCGGCGTGTGCGGCGGCATCTGCGCGATGGACTCCACCCAGGGGCATACCGCCGGTTCTCATAGCCGTACCTACCGGGGCCGGGGCCGGGGCCGGGGCCGGGCCGGGGCCGGTGTGGCAGCCGCTGATGCGGAAGATGCCGATGACCGCGACGAGGTCACCGTCGTCTACGCCAAGCCCTCCACCTGTGCGGGGCCGGCCTCGTCGACCTGACGGTGACGCGGTGGTGCGAGAACACCGCCGATCAACGTCCTTTGTCGCACGCCGCGTTGAGTGCGAACCGAAGTGAAGAGGCTCCCTTGACGGTGCTGGTCCCGTGCTGTGGAATCGGGCGGTGAATTCGTTACTCCTGACGAGAGGAACGTTCATGCAGACTGTCGCGGAGCAAGGCCGGACCGAGACGGAGCAGGCGTCGGACGACATGTTCGACCTGGTGATCGGCGACCTGGAGCAGGAGATTCCGCCGCTCGCGTCGCCGATGAACTCGGGCAGCGGTACGGCCTGCGGCTCGTGTGCGGGCATCTACTGCTGCTGAAGCGTACCGAGTGGTGCTGCCGGCCGCGGCACCACTCGGTGTCCTGCCACTACGGGGAGTCGAAAGGGCGGCTTTGTCACAGGCGTCCGCGGACATGGAGCCGCTGTGGGAGACCGGAGTTCCGGCAAACGACGACGGTCGCCGGGCCATGGCCGGGCTTCCGGCCACGGCGCGGCGTCTGATCGCCGCGGTCGGTGACGGTGCGGCGGGCGGGCTCTTCCCGCCGGTCGTCAAGGACGGCCCCGACGGCACGGTCGCGGTGGACCGGCTGCTCGGGGGGCCGGAGGACGCCCGGACACTCGTGTCCGCATTTCAAGACCGGCGATTCGCCCCGCTGCTCGCGTTGCTGGACCGGCTGGACAGCTGGTGCCGCGCCGCCACGCGCCGCTACGCCTCCGTTGTCGCCGATGGAATCCTGGACATCGTCAACGCCGATCTGTTCGGACCGGTGGTATCGGAGGCCTTCGTGGCCTGCGCTGCCGGGCGGCCGCACTTCGCACGCGACCGGGTGGCGGAGTGGGCGGAGCGCTGTGAGGCGTCCCTGGAGCTCTTCCTCGAGCGGCTGCTGCGCGACATGAGCGGCCACTGGCCCGAAGACCCCCGGTTCGAAGGCCCGGTCGTCGCGCTGTGGGCCCACGGCGAGGAGACCCACAACGGGCGGCAACGGGTGATACGTCTCGACTGCGCCGGCGGCGGCGCCGTCGCGTACAAGCCGCGCCCGGCCTCCGGCGAGTTGCTGTTCACCGCGGAGGGCACCACCGGCGGGGCGGATGCCGGACGCCCGGCGTCGGTCTTCCAGCTCCTGAACGAGGCCCCGGCGGCGTCGGGCCCGGTCCGGCTGCCGGTCCTGGCGTGCTGGCCCGGTGCCGAGCGGGGCTATCTGTGGCAGGAGTGGATCGAGCCGCCCGCGCAGTGGGGGCCCATCCGCTCGTCCGGTCCCTGGCGCCTGGACGGCACCCGGTTCTCGCCGCCGGAGTCGAAGCGGTACTGGCACCGTGCGGGCTCGCTGACCGCCGCGCTGTTCGGCTTCGGCGTGACCGACATGATCGGCAGCAACGTGGTCACCGGCAGCAGACCCGCGGACCCCGAGCCCCTGCTGTACCCCATAGACCTGGAGATCTACTTCTGCCAGGTGTCGCGGCTCTACGACACCGGGCTCCTGCACGACCGGACCGCCGACGTCGACCAGCACCATGTGGGTCTGGAGAGTACGGCCCGGTGGTGCACCGCAGAAGGGCCGGCGGTCTGCTGGAGCTCCGGGCCCGGAGGGACGCTGCGTCTGCACCGCCGACGTCGCCCGCTCTTCAGGCGGGAGACACGCAATGTCGTCGCGGACACGCAGGGGCGGGCCGGGTACGGGCCCTACCTGCCGGCGATGCTGCGCGGCATGTTCGACGCCTGGACCCTGATGTGCCGTCAGCGGCCGGCGATCCGGGACTTCCTGTCCGATGCCGCGCCAGGGCACCACGTACGGGTGCTGCGCCAACCCACCCACCGCTACTTCGACGCCCTGGTGCCCAGATGGCTCTCCGGCGGCGGCGCCGCGCCGGTGCCCGTCGATCCGGACGTGCGCTTCGACCGGCCGGAGACCGAGCAGCTGCGGCGTATGGACGTGCCTTACTTCGTCCGCTCGCTGGACGGCGGACCGGTCCGGTGCGTCGAACCGCCGCCGATGCCGTTCACGACGGCGCCCGTCGCCGCCCGGCCGGAGCCCGAAGGCGGCTGGCCCCCCGTGCGCGGGCTCATGGAGGGCACGAACCTGGAGCTCGCCCGGCTCGGCGTGGCCCTGCGGGACGCGGTGGAGCACGTCTTCGACGACGTGAGCGGATACGACGCCGACGACTACGAGGTCGTGGACGAGGCGTCTGGCGTACGGCTGTGCCTGGGCAGCCCGGGGGAGGGCCAGGTGAGCTTCGACTGGCCCGAGACCGGCCGACGCGTCACCTATCTGTGGGACCTGGACCGCATCCGGCTGCGGATCGACCCGGTGGGCGCTCCTCACCCCCCGCCCGCACCGGCGCCCGGCGGCGAGATACGGCGTCGTCTGCTGCGCTTCGACCGGCTCGACGGCGCCATCCGCACACCGTGGGCCGACGGTGGCATGGCCGACGCCGTCGCCGAGCGGCGGCTGGGCACCCTGACCGACGCCGGCATCGCCTGGCTGTCCCGAGTGGTGGCCGAACACGGGTGGCCGGGACGCAGGCTGGTCGGCTCGGCGGCCGCCGCGGCGGCGAGCCGCCTCGTCCAGCACACCAGGGGGCACCTGGACTTCCGCCGGCACTGTCTCGACCTGATGCGACAGGCCGCGACCGACAAGGACCTGGCTTGGCGTGAAGTCGCCTATCTGACCGACGAGCTGCGCCGTGACGAGAGGCTCCCGCAGGTCTACGGCACCAAGTTCGAGCCGGTCGCCGGGCAGCTCGTTCCCTATCCGATCGAGGACCCGCGGACCGTGGACGAAAGGCGTGCCGCCATGGGGCTCGAACCCCTGGCGCAGTACACGGAGCGGATCCGGCGGCGGTTCCCGCTGGCGGGCCGGCAGGCAGTCCAAGCGGAGCAGGCGGCTCAAGAGATCCATGCGGCGGAGCACGCGCCGACGGGGAGGGAAGCATCGTGACCACGACCGCTCACCGGATCCAGGAGCGACCATCGGAGAACGGCGCCGGGCCGGACTGGGCGGACTTCGCACGCCGGTACTGGGACCGGCAGCCAACGGTGGTGCGCGCCGCGAGCCCGGTCGACGAGGACCAGGTGCACGCACTGACCGTCCAGTCCTGCGCCCCGTTCCGGGCCGGCACCCGCTACTGGGTGATGCCCGACGTCCGGCTCCTGGTCGGTGACGGCTGGCTGCGCGCGCCCGGCGCCCTGCTGCCGGACGCCACCGACGCCACCATGGACGCCTACCTCGACCGGCTGGACGCCGACGTGTCCGGGCGGGGCTTCCTCCTCGCCGTGCGGCAGCCGCTGCTCTTGGACTACGCCATGTGGTCGGCCGTACGCGATGCCGTCAGCGGACTGTGGCGGGCGGTCGGCTGGCCGAACCTTCCGGTCGTCGCCGAGATACTGATCGGTGACCGGTTCACCCAGCACACGGGAGCGGCCGAAGCACCGACCCACGCGTCGTTGACGTGGGTGCTGCGCGGCCGTCTCGACGTACGCCTGTGGGACGAGAGCGACGGCCCTCCGCCGGTCGACATCGCCGATCCGGAGACGACGCCGGCGTCCGTGCGGACCCTGAGCGCCGGTTCCGGCGACCTGCTGTACTGGCCGGGGGACCAGCGGCACGTCGACACCTACCGCGAACGGGGCGTGGCCCTGCGCCTGCGGATCCCCGTCGACCGCCACCTGCCGTTCACCGCGCTGCGCGACTTCCTCGCCGAACTGGTGCACAGCCGGCAGGACAACGACGAGACGGTGCCGTACTTCCCGTTCGGCCCGGACACCCGCTTCGACGAACCCGGCGGGGTGCTGCCCCGGCTGACCTGGATCGGCGACGAACTGCGGACCCTCGTCGAGAGCGAGCAGCTGCGCCGGACGCTGCGCGTGCGGTGGGCCGCGCTGCGGTCCGCGGCCGGACTCGAACCCATACCGGCGCCGCGCGAGGGCCCGGCGCTCACCACGCGGACCCGCATCCGCCGGTCGGCCGAGATCGTCCGGATGCCCGACGGCCCCGGGCGTGAGGTGTGGGCGGTCAACGGCAACGTCTTCGCCCTGCCCGCGGCGGCGGGCGACCGGGTGTCCGCCGCGCTCGGCGGGGGAGAGGAGGTCACGGTCGCCGAGGTGTGCCGCGCCCTCGCCCCCGAGGGCGGCGGGACCGGCGCGCACGAGAAGAACACGCTCGACCTCCTGAACAGGCTGTACCGACTGCGCGGCATCGACGCCGCGGCCGATGCCGAGGAGTCCGCGCGATGACACTGGCCGTCGAGAGGGTCCTCGACTGGGACACCTTCACCGAGCGGTACTGGGACCGGCGGCCCGTGCTGTACAAGGCGGTCGGCGACAGCCCGTTCCGCGAGCCCGAGGCCTTCGCGGCCGCCGTGGCCGGCACGGTGCCTCCGCATCCGCTCACCGTCGCCGGGAACGTGCAGTTCCTCATCCAGCGGCGACAGCAGACCCGCCCGCACGACTACATGCCACGACCGTCGGACGGCTCGTTCGACGGCTATGAGCGCCGGATGGCCGAACGGCTGCGGGGGCAGCGCTACGCGCTCGTGGTCCACCGCTTCCACGCCTTCGACCACCCGCTGTGGCAGCGTGCGCGGCGCTTCTACGCCGGGCTGTGGGAGCGGGTCGGCCAACCCACGAACAGCGCCGGCTGCTCGATGTTCCACGGCTCCTACGAGCACAGCCCGGTCGGGGTGCACCAGGACCGCTTCGCCACGTTCATGTTCTGCCTGCGTGGCCGCAAACGGATGCGGTTCTGGGCCGAACGACCGTGGCCGGATCCCGTGCACACCGTCCTGGACTACCAGCCGTACCTGGACTCCTCGTTCGTCGCCGAAGCCGAGCAGGGCGACCTGCTGTACTGGCCCGCGCGCTACTACCACGTGGGAGAGAGCACCGACGGCGCGCCGGCGACCAGCGTGAACGTGGGCATTCCCCGCCGCGAGCACCGGCCGTACTACGAGATCAAGGACCTGCTCAGGGGGACCCGCCCGGCGGTGTCGGCGCCGCTGCTGACCGTGGACGACGGTGCGGACGGGCGGCTGTCCGGCGAGTTGCCCACGGCACTGGCCGAGGCGGTGGACGCGTTCGCGGCCTGCCTGGACCGCACCCGGTTCGCCGACCGTGCCACGGGGCTGGCCCTGAGGGTCGCCACCGCCGGCGGATTCTGGCCGACCGAGCCGCCGGCCGAGCGGCAGCCGCTCGACGACATCACCCCGGTCCGCGCCTGCGCGCCCGTGCTGACCGCCTCCGGCGACGGCGAGCGCCGGTACGCCGCGAACGGCAACACCTCCCTGGCCACCGGCGCGGCCCTCGCGGTCCTCGACCGGCTGACCGCGGGCGAGACGGTACGTGTCGGCGACGTACCGGTGGCCCGGCGCGGGGAGGTACGCCGTCTGCTGGAGGAATTGGAGACCTTCCGTGCCGTCATCCGCACCGACACCGCCACCGAGTGACCGGGCGGCCACCGGACACCACACGGAGCCCGACCACCGTGCGACCGCGGCCCGGATCGTCACGGAGATCGCCGACCGGCTGACCAGGCCGCGGCACGTGGCCGAGACCACCGGCGCGCCGGACAATCTCATGCGCTATCCGGGCAGCCCGCAACCGGTCTGGGACCCCCTCCAGCTCAACGACGGCCACCCCGGAGTCGCCCTGCTCTTCGCGGAACTGTCCGCGACCCGGCCCGAGATGCGCACACCCGCGCACGCACACCTGTCCGCCGCGCTCGACGGCGGCATCCGCCTGCTGCCGCAGGCGCTGTTCGGCGGCATGGTGGCCCTTGCGTACGCCGGCCACACCGCCGCCACCGGGTACGGCGGATACGCCGCGATGCTGACCAGCCTGGACCGGCACATCACCGACCAGGTGCGCTGCCGCACGCGGGCCGACCGCGCACGGGTACGCGCGGGCGAACCGGTCGGTGCCTGGGGGCGCTACGACGTCCTCGCCGGTACGGCCGGCATCGGCCGCTACCTCCTGGCCCGTCACCAGACGGCAGCCGAGGAATCGGCGAGGCAGGCGGCGGGTGATGCGCTGACCGACGTACTCGACACGCTGGTGGCCGTGGCGACGGCACGGGACATCGCACGCGACGGGACCCGGCTGCCCGCGTGGTGGATCACCGAGGGCCTGGAGCACGGCCTGTCCGAGCACGTCAACCTCGGCCTCGCACACGGTGTCTGCGGGCCGCTCGCGCTTCTCTCCCTCACCTGGCGGTCAGGGTTCCGCGTGGCCGGACAGGACGAGGCCATCGAACGGATCATGGAACTGCTGAACCGCTGGCGCACGATCGACGACACCGCCGGCCCCCGCTGGCCCCACCTGATCAACCGGGCCCACATCGACAGCGGGCGGCCACCGGAGCGGGGGCGTGACTCATGGTGCTACGGCGCCGCGGGCGCGGCCCGCGCCGTCTACCTCGCCGGTCACGCCCTGGACCGTGCCGACTGGCGCGGCGACGCCCACGCCGCGCTGCGCGGAGCGCTGGAGGCCGCGAGCGACGAACTGATCCGCGACGCCGCGCTCTGCCACGGCTGGGCGGGACTGCTGCACCTCGTGCTGCGTATGGCACACGACAGTGAGGGAGATCCGTCCGCCCCGGACTACCGCCGCGCCGCCGACCGGTTGGCGGCGCGGGTCGTGGACGGCTTCGACTCCGAGGCGCCGTTCGGCTACCGCTACTCCCACGCACTGGCTGCCCGCCCCCTCGACCGCCCCGGCTTCCTGGAAGGAGCCGCGGGCATCGCCCTCGCCCTGCACGGCTATGCGACGGGCCAGGCGCCGGCGACCTCGTGGGACAGCGCTCTGCTTCTGAACTGACGGGCGGACAGCGCGGCGTCGGGATGACGAGGCCCGCCTGCGCGCCCTGTCGCGCCCCAGTACTCGGCTGCCCGCTCGGTGGAGGGTGAGGTGGCGGAAGAGGTGCGTCAGTGCCGGCGACCGGCGCATCTCCCGCGTCTCCCGGATCCGGAGCGCGGCGAGCCCGCCGCCCAAGCAGCCCCTGTCAGCGGCAGCCCCCACGCTCCCCGCTCCCCGACCCCGGCGTGCGCTCGGCGATGAGCAGCGCGTAGCCGAGTACGCCGTCCGCGACCGCGGCACGGGCGGCTGCCAGGACGCCGGGGGCGGCGCCGAGGTCGACGCCCGAGGCAGCGAGGCGGGCCGGGGCGGTCATGCGCAGCAGGTTCAGCCGGGCCTCGATCTGGTCGATCATCCGCAGCATCGCCTGGTCGTGGCGCTCGGTGCGGAGTGTGCGCAGGCCCGCGCCGGCCAGGATTCCGCCGTACTCGTCCAGCGGCCGGGCGTCGGCGATGCAGGCGATGCGGGCGCCGAGGCCGGTGAGCTCGGGCGGCAGCCGGGTGGGGTCGATGGTGACGTCGGTGATGCCGAGTCGGGCGCCGGGCTTGAGGACGCGGGCGAACTCGGCCGCGGCCCGCGCTTTGTCGGGGAAGGTGCACAGGGCGCACTCGCACACCACGGCGTCGAAGACGCCGTCCGGGTACGGCAGGTGTTCGGCGTCCCCGGTGGTGAACCGCACCCGGTCGGCGAGGCCGGCCGCCTGTGCGGCGCCCTGGGCGAGGGCGGTGTTCGCCGGCGCGTAGTCCACCCCGTCCACCTCAGTGCCGCAGGCGTCGGCCAGCAGCAGGGCGGTGGTGCCGCGGCCGGAGGCGACATCGAGGACCCGCGCACCCGGGGCCAGGCCGAGGCCGTCGGCGAGGCGGCGGGTCAGGGCGGTGCCGCCGGGATGGTACGAGTCGCCGAGAAGGAGGGCGACGCGGTTCTTGAACCGTACCGAGGTCCGCTTGACGTTCTCGTGCAGTGCGAAGGTGTAGCCGCCCTTGGCCGCTGCCTTGCCCTGTCCTGTGGCGCCCGCGGCGCGGCCGGTCTCCGCGCCGGCAGCCGCATCCACCGGTCGAGGACTGTGCCCGATCACAGCCTGGTCGCCGGCCAGATGGCCACGGCCGCCGTGGCGGCGAGCCCGACGTTGAGCGTGACCCGGCGGTCTTCACTGGTCAGGTGGACGGCGATCGCGCCGGTCTGCAGGAGTACGAAGCCGATGGCCGCGGCTGGTGCCAGCGAGGGGGCGATACCGGTCAGCGGCGGCAGGATCAGGCCGGTCGCGCCGAGTATCTCGACTGTCCCCAGCGCCCTGAGGGCGGGCAAGGGCAGGCGGTCGACCCAGGCCATCATCGGGCGGAGTTGATCGCGGCTGCGGATGACCTTCAGCGTGCCTGAGTAGCAGTAGAAGAGGGCGAGGAGTCCGGCGATGATCCAGTAGGCGATGTTCATGGTCTCCGTTCATGGGCCACCAGTTCGCGGGCCCGTCGGTGCGTCGATTTCCATGGAGCCCTGGCAAGGCCCGGGCCGTCGTACGAAGGGCCCGGACACCGGAGACGGGAGCGCCGCAACCCAGCCAGTCGAAAGGAGGGCGGCCGGCCGTGCCGTCCCGTCGGCTTCAGGCGGGGTCGGTGGCGGGCTCGGTCGCGTAGCGGCTCATCGCGTCGACGCTGGCCTGTGGCGCCGGCGGTCCGCCGTCGGCGAGCACCTCCTGGAGGTCCCGGAAGTACTGCACGTACAGGTCGGGGGTGAAGGTGCTGAGCATGACGGCGGGTTGGTGGGTCAGGTTGGCGAAAGTGTGCGGAGTGCCGGGCGGAACCATCACGAGCGTGCCCGCAGTGGCGTCGTAGTCCTCGTCCCCGACGGTGAACCGCACGCTGCCGGACAGGACGTAGAAGCCCTCGTCGTGTCGGGCGTGGCGGTGCTGGGGCGGTCCCTGGGTGTGCGGGGCGAGGACGGACTCGGCGATCGCGAGGCGGTGCCCGGTGTGGCTGCCGTCCTCCAGAACCCGCATGCGCGTGGTACCCAGGACGATCATCTCACCGTCGCCGGGGCCCACTACCGTTATCGCGGGGTGGGTCTGCGGCTCGCTGGTCCTTGCTTCTTCGGTCATGCTCACGAGTTCACCGCCGGGTCCACAGAGCTGTCCAAGACCTGTCCCGCGGCTCCGATACCTCGCGGGTATCGTTGCAGCGTGGAGCTACGGACCTTGCGCTACTTCGTGGCGGTCGCCGAGGAACTCCACTTCGGCCGGGCCGCAACCCGACTGCACATGAGTCAGCCGCCGCTGAGCCGGGCGATCAAGCAGTTGGAGGACGACATCGGGGCCCTGCTCTTCGCCCGCTTGCCTACCGGCGTCACGCTCACTCCGGTGGGCACAGTGCTGCTCGACGAGGCGCGAGCCCTGCTCGATCATGCCGACCGCGTCCGGGTACGCGTGAGCGCGGCGGCCGGCACCGCGACCATCACCATCGGCATCCTGGGCGACGGCACCGACCCAGCAGTGGCCAGGCTGGCCGCCGCCTACCGCCGACACCACCCCGGCACCGATATCCGCATCCGCGACACCGATCTGACCGACCCAACCTGCGGGCTGCGCGCCGGACTGGTCGACGTCGCGCTGACTCGGGCGCCGTTCGACGTGACTGCCCTGACGGTGCGCGCACTGCGGACCGATCCGGTCGGCGTGGTCCTGCGCGCCGACGATCCACTGGCCCGCCGCGACGGGCTGCGGCTGGCCGAACTGAACGAACGTCGCTGGTTCCAGTTCCCGCAGGGCACCGACCCCGTCTGGCAGTCGTACTGGAACGGCGGCAGGCCGCGCGAGGGCCCAGTGGTCCGCGCCGTCCAGGAATGCCTGCAGGCCGTGCTGTGGAACGGCACTGTCGGCCTGGCCCCGCTCGGACACGACCTGCCTGCGGAGCTGGCCGTGGTGCCGCTGACCGACATGCCGCCGAGCCGAGTGGTGGCGGTGTGGAACGAGGGTGACACCAACCCGTTGATCCGATCCTTCATCGAGATCGCGACAACCGCGTACCGCCACTGAGCACCGGCGACAGGTGCTGCCGCGACTCGAGTTCAAGGCGGACGCGGTCGCGCTGTACCAGTCGCGCCCGCCCTGGAGCGACGATCAGGTCGGTTGCCGCTGACCTGGGGGGCGTGCGGATCCGGCCGCACGCCCCGCGCCTCCCCCACGCTTCGCGCACCGCCCGAAGAACGAGCCGCTCGGCCTCGCCGCCTGTCCGAACCGCCCCCAAGCTGATGCTCCGCCGGCGCGACCGTGACCAGGGGGAGGCCGGTCGACCAGTATCGAGTGCGGGCGGGCGGGTACTCAGTCGATCATGACCTTGTCGCTGGAGTTGTTGTCCGAGTCCGCGCTGCGTGATGCGATCGGCTTCCTCGTGCGGCTGATCGAGTCCGCCGGCGCTCTGGTCGTCTTCGTGGGAGCGGGCTGGGCCTTCTGGCGGTTCGTGTCCTCGGGCCTGCGCGGCGGTGGCCAGGTCGAAGAGTTCGACCGGATCCGGTTGCGACTGGGACGCTTCCTGGTCCTGGGACTTGAGTTCTGGTCCAGGGACTTGAGTCCCAGCCGGCGGGTGATGTGCTGCGCACGGCAGTGGCGCCGAGCTGCGGAACGCCGAATCGTCCCGGTCTCGGCCCGGGCACGGCGGTGAAGGGAGGAAGACGTGAGTGAGTGGTTGGACGCCGCCGCTGTGCTGGTCACCGCGGGTGGGCTCCTGTCGGCCGCGGCGGTCCACCGGATGGTGCGCGGCGTTCTGCGTCCGGAGGGCCGCAGGTGAGCGGGGGAGTGGGCTGGCTCGTGACACTGACCGGCGCGGTACTCGTCGTGGCCGTCCTGCGGGACGTGTTCCACACCCTGTGGCGCCCCACGGGGCGGGGGGAAGCGAGCAGGTGGGTGACAGCCGGCCTGTGGTGGCTGGCCCGCCGGATCGACGCCGGCGGCCGGGTCGTCTCGGTGGCCGGTCCGCTGGCACTGGCCATGGTGGCCGCCCTCTGGACCCTGACGATGACCCTGGGCTGGGCGCTGATCTACTGGCCGCACCTGCCGGGCGGTTTCTCCTACTCCAGCGACCTGAACCCGGCACAACGCGCCGGCTTACTCGACGCGCTGTACCTGTCCGCGGTCACGGTGGCCACCCTGGGGTTCGGCGACATCGTTCCGGCCGATGGCTGGCTGCGCGTCGCCGCACCTCTCGAAGCGCTCATCGGCTTCGCCCTGCTCACGGCCGTCGTCTCCTGGATCTCCCAGGTGTATCCCGCGGTCACCCGCCGCCGGACCCTCGCCCTGCGTCTGGCGACGCTGCGAAGAGCCGGACACCCCGCCGACCGGTTCGGCCCCACCATGACGTCGAGCCTGCTGACGAGCCTCGCCACCGACGTGATCCAGGTCCGGGTCGATCTCAACCAGCACGCCGAGGCCTACTACTTCCACGATGACGAGGACGACACGTCCCTGGCCGCGATGGTCGGTTACGCCGCCGACCTGGCCGTCCAGGGGCAGACCTCACCCAGCGTCGAGGTCCGCACCGGCGCCGCCCTCCTCGGCCGCACCCTGGAAGACCTCGCCACGGTTCTGAACCGGGAGTTCCTCCGTCTGGACACGGACGACGCCATGACGATCCTGCACGCCTACGCGGCCGACCGCAGGCAGCGACTGGCCTGACCGGCCGAGAGGATCTTTGGCGCCTTGCGGCAGCACGGTTCAATCCGGTCAGGTGGGACAGCCGGCCCGCATGAGGTAGATGAGCGCAACTTCTCGACGCTGGGGCGGGGGCGGCTGTGGAAGCGGCTCGCCGTGTCCTGTGTGTTCCGGCGACCGCGTTCAGCAGGTGCCGGGCGACGGCCACGACGCCGGGGGTTCTCGAGTGGACCGGCGGGCCGACGACAGCCGGCCCGAGGAGGGTCCGGCACGGCAGTGGACCGGCCCGCCCGGATCACGTCGGCGGCTGCGGAAACACATGGGCCTCTGGAGGTCTCGGTGCGGAAACACATGGGCGCCTGGAGGTCTCGGTCGTGAGCGCGGGGCGCAGGCGCCTGCCGGCGCTGCGGGAGTTCCGCGTGGACGTGTACAGGCCGGGGAAGTGTCCCAGGGAGGTACGGCGGAGCGGCTCAGAAGGCCCGTCGGCGCCACGAGGACGACGAGGCCAGCCACGATGTGACCCTACTGATGTCGGAGCTGGTGATCATGCCCGTGACCCGGCCGTTCTCGACCACGAGGGCGCGGTGCGCCGGGCTGCTGTCCAGCTCGGGCAGGACACGCGCCAGCGGGTCGCCGGGCTGGGGCGTGGGAATGTCCTCGACGGCGATCATCACCGAGGTGACCGGGGAGTCCCGTTCCGGTTCCGGGACTTCGGCGGCGGTCTTGACCTGCAGCAGCCCGACCGGGCGCTGTTCGGCGTCGACGACGGGAAAGGCGGAATGCCGGTAGCGGTACTCGGGCGCGGCGAGGAACTGGGCGACGGTCGTGGAATCGGGGACGGTGACGGGATCGGGGCCCATCGCCTGGTGCACGGGGACACCGCTGAGCAGTTCCCGCAGTTTCGCCTGTCCGCCCTCCGCGGTTGCCATGGCGATGAGGAACCAGCCGATGACGGCGAGCCAGAAGCCGCTGAAGAGGGCGCCGAACAGCACCAGATAGAGCCCGACACCGATCAGCACCCAGCCCAGAACCCGCCCGGCTCCTGTCGCGACCGCGGTCGCGCGCAGTGGGTCGCCCGTCCGGTGCCACACCAGTGCCCGCAGCAGTCGTCCGCCGTCCAGCGGGGCGGCGGGCAGAGCGTTGAAGACGGCCAGCAGGATGTTGATACCCGCGAGCCAGGCCAGTGTCTCGACGGCGAGTCCGGCACCGTACAGGGCTCCGAAGAGCCCGGCGAGGGCGCCGAAGAGCACGCCCAGGAGCAGGCTGACCAGTGGGCCGACTCCGGCGATGCGGACCTCGGCGGCCGGCGTGGGAGCCTCGCTCTTCAGCCGGGCGATGCCGCCCAGGAGCCACAGGGTGATGTCGTCGACGTCCACCCCGTTGCGGCGCGCGACGAGTGCGTGGCTGAGCTCGTGGGCCAGCAGCGACAGCAGGAAGACCAGCGCGCCCAGCGACCCGGTCAGCCAGTACTGCCACGGCTGCCGGTCGGGGTAGGCGTCGGGGATCCGGCTCGCGAGGCCGACGGCGAGCACCACGACGATGACCAGGACGCTCCAGTGCACTCCGATCCGGATGCCGCCCACGCGTCCGAGCGAGAATGTCGCCTTCATCGCCGATACGCCTCCTCTCGGCCGCCGTGCACTGATCCGGGTTCCCACACAGCCGGGACCTGACCCGTGTCCGGCCGGCCGGCATGCTCAACCGCGGGAACTGCGGTTCCTGCGAGCGTGCCGGACGAACACCTCTCCCATGGTCCCCATGAACATGCCCAGCGAACCGGCCACGAAGAGCCACAGAGCGATCCGCTCCAGACTGGGGAACAGGAAGAACACACTCCCCACCAGGAACGTGGTGTTCCCGAATCCGCCGATGATCAGGTGGATCAGCGGGAAGTCCTGGAGCAGATACCTCTCGAATCGGGCCAGCAAGTGTTGTCCCCTCCCGGAGTTGGTGGTGTGGTGTCCACAACAAGACCGGTGGGTACCGTGCCGTCGCAGGAGGAAACACCTCGACGGCCCGGATGATCAGGGGTTCCTGAGGGTGCCGAGCAGGGCCGGCGGCGCGGGGACGAGGGCCGGCCAGAGCGTCACGATCACCTGGACCGCGGCCAGGCGACCCCTGCGGCCAACAGAATCACGGTGCACCAGGCGGCCGGCCGAGGAACGGCCTTCTGGCAGCAGTGGCTCGCCTTTCAGCGTACGTACCGGCCGCCCTGTCCACAGCGGGCGGCCCCGCCCGGAGCGAGCGGCGTGGTCGATCGGCCTACGGCGCCCCCGCACCGGCGCGCTCCGAGACCCGGGCCGTGTTCGTGACGTGCTGCGGTCGGCTGCTGGACTCGCGGGTCCAACGTCCGGCCGGCGCGTCGTCGACGAGCCGGGTCAGTTCGGTGAGCTTGAAGTGCTCGGTGGCGTGCAGGTTCTGGGCGTCGATGGTGGAGCGCGGTCGGGTGAGTGCGGCGGTGGCGTGCGGGTGCTGGACGGGCGTGACGTGCCAGGCCAGTTCGAACAAAGCTGACCAGGCGCCAGATGTACGGCCGCGCGAGCTTCCCCTCCTCCTCCGTCACCGCGTCCTCCTGGGCTGACCACATCCTCCGTCACCACCGGCTACGGAACAGACACGAACGTCTGACAGTCCCCGGGTGTCAGGACAGCAGCGGGCCTTCCCCAATGAGAAGGGACACTCCGCCGGTGAGGCCGAGGATGAGGGAGAGTGCCGCGGCGGTGTAGGCGGTGCCGGCGGCCCACCGGCCCAGGACGGCGTGGGCTTCGGAAGGTGTCGGCTCGGCGCTGGTGAAGAGGGGGGCGAGCCAGCGCAGATAGTAGAAGAGGGAGGCGACGGTGTTGGCGACAGCCAAGGCGGCGAGCCAGGCGTAGCCGCCGTCGATGGCCGCGGTGAAAACCTCGAGTTTGCCAAGGAAGACGCCGGTGGGCGGGGTGCCGACCAGGCCGAGGAGACAGACCACCAGGACAGAGGTGAGGCCGGGGTGGCGGCGGGCCAGGCCACGGTAGTCCTGCAGGGTTCGGGCGTGGGGCAGTTCGGTGACGACGGCGAAGACGCCGAGGTTGGTGGCGGCGTAGGCGGCCAGGTAGAACAGCAGGCCCTTTTGGGCGAGGTCTGTTCGGGCGGCCGTGGCGAGGGCCATGAGGAGGTAGCCGACTTGGCTGATGGTGGAGTAGGCGAGCAGGCGTTTGACGTCGGTCTGGAAGAAGGCGGCGAGGTTGCCCAGGGTCATGGTCACGGCGGCGAGGACGGCCAGCAGAAGCGGCCAGTTGACGTTGGTGTCGGCCATGGCTTGGTGGAGCAGCCGGTAGCCGGCGATCAGGGCGCCGATCTTGGGCACGGTGGTGACGTAGGCGGCGACGGGGGCGGGGGCTCCCTGGGTGACGTCGGGGACCCAGAAGTGGGCGGGTACCGCTCCGGCCTTGAACAGAAGACCGGCCAGGACGGCTACCAGTCCGACGGCGGTGAGCCCGTAGGGCGCGGCCGGGAGCGTGGCGTGCAGTTCGCGGTAGCCGGTGGCGTGGCCCGCGGCGTAGAGGAGGGCGGTGCCGGCGAGCATGGTGACACCGAGCAGGGCGCCCATCAGGTAGTACTTCAGGGCGGCTTCGGTGCCGGGTGCGTCCTTGGCGAACGCTGCCAGCGCATAGGCGGGGATGCTGGCGAGCAGGTAGGCGGCGAACAGCATCAGCAGGTCGTTCGCGCCGATCAGTGCGAGGGTGCCGCCTGCTGTCATCAGCATCAGCACCCAGTACTCAGTCTGGCGTTTGTGGCCGCGGACGGTTTCCACGGACATGGTGATGACCAGCAGCAGGGCGCCCAGGACGGTCAGGCGGCCGGCATCGGTGGCCGCGTCCACGGCGAAGGCGTGGGAGAAGACGGTCTGTTCGCTGCCGGTGGCCATGGTGTGGGTGGTGGCGGCCAGTGCGGTGACGCAGGCGGCGCCTGCGAGGACGGCGACGGGCCACTGGCGGTGACGCGGCAGCCAGGATCCGGCGAGCAGACCGATCACAGCGGCGCCGAGCAGGGCGATCTCGGGCAGGAGGGCGGCCAGGTTCTCGTTCACCGTGCCACCAGCCCGGTCACGGTGCGGCTGGCCGGTTCGATGACGTCCAGCAGCCAGCGCGGCGCGACGCCGATCACCAGGGCCACGGCCATCAGGGTCACGGTCGGGACCGCCTCGCTACCGCGCAAGTCGGCGATGCCGCCGCTGGGAATGGTCTGCGGCAGGTGCGGGTGGCCGAGAAACAAGGTGCGCACCGCGCGCAGGAACAGGGCTGCGGTAATGAGGATGCCGGTCACGGCGATCGCGGTGGCGGTCGTCTGGGAGGCGAGGGAGCCGGTGAAGATCTGGAACTCGGCGATGAAGCCGGAGAATCCGGGGATGCCCAGGCTGGCGAACGCGGCGACGGCGGTGACAGCGGCGAAGCGCGGGGCGTGCGTGGCCAGGCCCGAGTAGGCGTCCATCGCGTACGTGCGCCCGCGGTCGTAGAGGACTCCGGTGAGCAGAAACAGCGCCCCGGTGATCAGACCGTGGCTGACCATCTGGGTGACCGCACCGGTCACCGCCAGCGAGCGGGCCTGGACGTCGCTGCCGGCGAGGGTTCCCGCGGCTCCGACCGCGAGGATGATGTAGCCCATGTGGTTGACCGACGTGTAGGCGATCATGCGTTTGAAGTCGGTCTGGCCCAGCGCCACCAGGGCTCCGTAGACGACGGAGAGCGCGCCGATGACGACGATGACCAGAGCGTAGTGGCGCCAGGAGCCGGGCAGCAGGGGCATGGCGATGCGGACGAAACCGTAGGTGCCCATCTTCAGCAGGACTCCGGCGAGGATCGCCGAGCCGGCGGCGGGAGCGTCGGTGTGGGCGGGCGGCAGCCAGGTGTGGAACGGTACCGTCGGCGTCTTGACCGCCAGGCCGACACCGACAGCCAGTAGGACCAGGCCGGCGTACGGGCCGCGTCCGGCCAGGGGGTTGGTGCGGGTCAGATCGGTGATGTCGAAGGTGTGCGGGCTGGCGGCCAGGTACAGGCCGATGAAGCCGAGCAGCAGGGCCAGCGAGCCGATGAAGGTGTAGATGAAGAACTTCAGTGCCGCGGCCTGGGCGCGTTCGCCGTGGCCCCAGTCGGCGATGACGAAGAACATGCCGACGATGGACAGGTCGAAGAAGACGAAGAAGAGGATCAGGTCCAGGGCGACGAACAGGCCCAGGCTCACGGTTTGCAGGAAGAGGAACAGACAGACGTAGGAACGCACGCGTTCGGTCTCGCGCAGCGAGTACACGGCGACGGCCAGGAACAGCAGGCAGGTCAGGGCCACCATGGGCAGAGAGAGACCGTCGACGCCCACGTGGTAGCCGACCCCGGCACTGGGAATCCAGCGCGCCCGCTGCTCGTACTGCATGCCTCCTGCGGCGTCGAAGCCCGCCCACAGGGCGATGACCAGGGCCAGGTCGGCGGCAGCGGTAGCGATCCACACCCAGACATGCACCCGGTCGGGCAGCGTGCGCGGCCAGAGCAACAGCACCGCGCACACCAGCAGCGGAAGGAAGGTGACGACACTCAGCACAGGGATTTACCTCACCAACAGCACGATCAGAGTCAGCACCGCGAAGCCGACGGCGATTTGGGCGTAGTACTGGTGCAACAGCCCGGTCTGCGGGCGTCGCGCCCACCGGCCCAGGCCCCGGGCACCGGACGCGACCGCGCGGACGGCGGCGTCGATGCCGCCGTCGTCGACGCGGCGGGCGAGCCGTCCCACGGTCAGGCCGCTGTGGGCCGCCTGCCGCACGGCGCCGTCGACGATCCGGTCGTCGAAGGCCGCCAGCGCCCGCGCCAGTGCCAGGACGGGCCGTACCACCAGGACGTCCGCGGCCCGCTCCAGAAACAGCCACTGCTGAACCCACCGCGGTGCGGGCCGGGGTGCTGATGCCTGGCGGCCAAGCCGCCACCAGGCCGCGCCCGCAGCAGCGAACGCCACGCCGGCGGACAGCCCCAGCTCCCACCCCGCGGGGCTTGGCTCATCAGGGGTGCCGAGCAGCTGCTTGAGCCAGGACGCCGGGCCGGGCAGCGCGAGCACACTCAGCACTGCCGCGGCTCCCACCAGCGCCCACAAGGGCACCGGAGCCGCACGTGAGACGCGGCGCGAGCCGTGCCGCTCGGTGTCGTAGCCGGTCTCCGGGTCCTGAGGCAGGGGCCTGGTGACGTACCACAGGGCCTTGACGCTGTAGACCGCCGCCACGGCCGCGGCGGCCAGTCCGACGGCGTACAGGCCGACGCTCTGGGCCCGGGCGGCGGCGAGGACTTCGTCCTTGGCCGCCCACAGCGACAGCGGAGGCAGCCCCGCCAGCGTCAGCGCACCGAGGGCGAAGGCGGCACCGACCAGCGGGTAGCGGCGGGCGGCGCCGCGCAGAGCGGGCAGTTGCCTGGTGCCCAGTGCGGTCAGCCACGCTCCGGCGGCCAGGAACAGCCCCGATTTGGTGGCGGCGTGCGCGACCAGCTGGGTGACGCCGCCCGCCACGCCGCCGCTTCCCGCGGCCAGGACCATATAGCCGATCTGCGCGGAGGTGGAGGCCGCGAGCAGCTGTTTCACGTCGCGCTGGGCGACGGCCACGACCCCCAGGGCCAGGGCGGTCAGCGCGCCGGTCCAGGCCACCAGCGGCCCGGCCCAGGCGGTGGCCGCCAGCAGGGGGTGCAGGCGCAGCAGCAGGTAGGCCCCGGCGGCGACCATGGTCGCCGAGTGCAGCAAGGCCGAGACGGGGCTGGGGCCTTGCATGGCCTTGGACAGCCAGAAGGAGAACGGCAGTTGGGCGGACTTGCCCAGCGCCGCGGCCACGACTCCCGCCGTGACCAGATGCAGCCACGGGGAGCTCGCCGAGGGCAGCGCGTCCAGGCGCAGGGAGCCGATGCCGCCCGCGAGGGCGGCCCCGGCGGCCAGGTACAGTCCGAGATCGGCGGTGCGGGTGGTCAGGAAGGCGACGTCCGCCGCGCGCACCCGCTCCGGCTGTTGCCACCAGTAGCCGATGAGCGCCCAGCTGGTGGCGCCCATGACCTCCCAGGCCATCAGCAGCAGTGGCAGCGTGGTCGCCGTGACGGTCACGAGCATGGCCCCGGCGAACAGCAGCGTCAGCCCGAAGAACCGGCCCCGGTCCTCGTCCCGGCCGAACTCCCCGGCGGAGAACACCAACACGCCCAGGGTGACCGCGGCGACGGTGACCGCCATGACCGCGGACAGACCGTCCACCGCCAGCGAGGCCCGCATCCCGGCGAGCAGAGGCGCACTCGCTTCAGGCCGTGCCAGCGCGGCGGCCACCGCCAGGCCCAGTGTCATCAGGGCCGCTCCCACGCCCAGGGCAGGGGCCGGGCGATCGACGCCTCTGCCGGCCAGACTCAGCAGGGTTCCAGCGCCCAGAGGGACGGCGATCAGCAGCCAGAGCAGCGCGCTCACCCCTTCAGCTCCTCGGCCATGTCGGTCATGTCGACCTGCCGCGCCCGGTAGATGGCCGTGGTGACGGCGAAGCCCATGGCCATCTCCACCGCCATCGCCACCACCGCCGCCACGATCACCACCTGGCCGCTCGCCGCGGCCGGGGCAAGGAAGTGCCAGAAGTCGGCGGCGGCCACGATGACCCCGCCGATCATCAGCTCGATCCCCATCATGATCATGACGATGGACTGCTGGGACAGTGCGCCGAACAGGCCGATCGAGAACAGGCCCGCGGCCAGCACCAGGAGCAGCTCGAAGGTCATCGGCCCACCCCGCCGCCGGCCGGGTCGTTTGCGGGCCGCTGGTCGAGGTCGTCGCCGAAGCGGTCGTAGCGGCCCCGGTGGGTGGCCAGTACGGTGGCGCCCACCATCGTGGCCAGCAGCACGAACCCCAGCGTCACCATCGTCAGCATCTGGTCGCCCATCAGCGACACGCCGACCTGGAAGGTGGTGTCCTTCGGCCGCGCCCCGGCCGGGTTCGGCCACGGCACTGTGAAGATTCCGGCGACCAGGGCGGCGAACACCACGGCGCTGATGGCCAGGGAGCCGCGCTTGTTGTGCAGCATCGACATCGGCATCAGACCGGCCGGGTTCATCATGTAGGCGATCATGAACACGGCCATGATCACCATCTCCATGACCATCATCAGTACGATCACCACGCCCAGGTACGGCAGTCCCAGGTCGGTCACCACGCCGCCGATGCAGCACAGGGAGGCCAGCAGGGCGAAGGTGACGCGGGCCATCGAGTTCAGGGTGAACACCAGCACACCGCCGACCAGGGCGAGTACGCCCAGCACGGCCGACAGCATGAGGTCGGTGGTCGTCATGACGTGCTCCCTTTGCTCGTCATCGGTTCAGGGCGACCAGGGCCGGGACCAGTGCCTGGACAATGATCAGCGGGATGAGCACCACCCAGGCCGGCTCCACATACCGGTCCGCGCGGATCACCGGCAGCCTGCGTACCGCGGCCACCAGCACGGCCAGCACCAGCAGCGTCTTGACCAGCGACCACGCCCAGGGCGGTAGGACCGGGCCGGCGCCGCCGCCGAGGAACAGCGGCACCGCCATCGCCGCCCCGGCCGCCAGCCACAGCCACCGTCCGGCCTGAAGCAGCAGCCGGTCCACCCCGGACGCTTCGCTCAGCACCCCGCCGGCAAGGTCACGGCCGGCCGGGTAGGCGAACGGACCCAGAAAGCTGAAGGCCAGGACACCGGCCAGGTAGACGATGAAGGCGACCGGCATCCACACCGCGTTCCACAGGCCGTGCTGGGAAGCGGCGATGTCGCTCACCCGCAGGGACTGCGCACCGGTGGCGGTCGAGATCAGCGCGAACATCAGCGGCAGCTCATAGGCCAGGCCCTGGGCAAGGAACCGGTAGCCGCCGATGAGGGAAAAGGCCGCGTTGGGGCCCCACCCGGCCAGCCACAGACCGGCCCAGGTCAGCACCTCCATGGCGTTGAACCACACCAGCCCGACCGACACATCGGCCACCGCTGTGGTGCCGAACGGAATCACCAGCGTGGACAGCACCGCGGCCACCGGCACCGTGATCACACCGGTCCGCCACAGCAGCACATCCGGGGCCGGCAGGCGCCGCGGCTGCGCCAGCAGTGCCCGCGGCACCCCGAGGAACGGCCGCATCACGGCCGAGGGAGAGAACGGCCGGCCCGCCTCGCGGGCCTCGATCACGGCGTTGCCGGCTACCGCCAGCATGGCCAGGGCGAGCAGCATCGCCGGAGCGGCCAGCAGCGTCCACCACGCACCCGCCTCAACCACGAGCCGTCACCTCCCGGCCGCTCGCGGCGAGCTCGTCCAGGTCGGGGTCGAGGCTGGCCACGATGAGACGGGCCGCGGCCAGCTCGGCTCCCGTCAGCAGACGCGGCAGCAGCGAGATCAGCGCGGCCGACGGCGGGTCGTCGCTCCTCCAGTGGCCGCGAGGCCCTTCGTCCACCCCTGGTCGAAGCAGCGCGGAGTCCTCCAGCCGCCCCACGTCCCGGCGGACGTCGTCAAGCCACTGCCGGTAGCGAGCGGTCACATCCCCGCCGGCCCGCGCCGCTGGTCCGCTCACCCCGGCCGCTCGCGCCTCGACCGCGCTCAGGCTGCCGATTCCACGGGTCAGCCAGGCCAGCGTCCGCGACCGGCCGACCCGGCGCGCGAAACGGTCCAGCCGGGAGGCGACGGCCGCGCCGGGGGCACCGCCGAGCAAGTCGTCACGCAGACGCCTCGCTGCGGTCGCCTCGGCGGTCCAGCCGGCCACCGACAGCAGCCGGGCCAGACTGTCCAGATGGGCAGCCGCCCGCCGCCGGGCCGCCTCTCCCACGCTCACCGGCTCCCCTTCAGCCGCGCGCAGCCACGGCTCCGCCCAGAACGGCAGAGCCGATCCCTCCGTAGGCGTGAGCGGATGCTCGACGCCGGCCTCCTGGATGACGTCGCCCTGCAGGGTCAGCTTGACGGTCAGACCGGCCGGCCAGTCGGCGAGCAGCGGCCCCAACGGCACGTGCAGGCGGTCGAGCGTCAAACCGTCACGGTCCTCACCCCGTTCGGCCATCGGCAGCCCGCCCGGCATCTCCATCTCCCCGCCACCGTGCCCTCCATGACTGCCGTGACCGTCGTGACCGCCGTCACCGTCATGGCCGCCGTGTCCGTCCTGAGGTTCGGGGGGCTCGTTGTTGTGGCCGCCGGGGGCCCGGCTGCCCCCGCGGGAGGCGTCCGCACCGTGATGGTGGCCGCCGTGCCCATCGGTGGGCGCACCGGTGTTGCGGTTGTCTGCGCTCGCGTGGCGACGGTGAGCACCGCCGGAAGACTCCTGGCAGTGCGGGCTGCCGCCCTCGTCGTTCCGGACCGTTTCGGTGGACGCTCGAGCGTGCTGTTGCTGAACAGCCGGTGAGCCGAGCTGGGTCCGTCCGGCCCGCAGTGCGGCCTCGACATCGCCGGCATCGCTCACGTGCAGGCGGGCGCAGGGCACGGCCATGTCCTGCCAGAGCCGGTCCACCGGAACGTCAAGGGCGGGGCTGTCCGGTCCGGCGACAAGCAGCAGGTCCGCCTGGGCCGGAGTGCCGGCCAGCGGCCAGTCCCGAAGCCGCGCCAAGCGCTCGGCTTGAAGCCGCGCGGCCGTTCCGCCCGGCAGCGTGGCCAGCAGCACGCGGGGCCGCGCGGCGGCGGCGCGCAGGGCGAGACTGGTCAGGTCCATCGCAGTGCGCCCTCCCGCCAGGCATAGACGACCCCGGCGAGCAGGACCGCCAGGAAGACGAACATCTCGATCACCGCACTGGGCCCCATCGCTGAAATCACCCGCGTCCACGGGTACATGAAGACCATTTCCATGTCGAAGGCCAGGAACAGCATCGTGACGGTGTACCAGCGCACGTGGAAGCGGCTCGCCGCGTGCTCGACCGGCTCCTGCCCCGACGCGAACGGCACGGCGGACACGGGATCGCCGGACAGCCGCGCGGCCCAGGCAGCCCCGTACACGCCGACGACGATCAGCGCTGCGACCCCCACGAGCGACAGCGCCGCCGTCACCGCGTTCACGGCGCTTCACCGTCCCGGCCGGTGACCGGCAGGGGTACCTTCTCGACCGGGCCGGCAGGCTGGTGGCGGCCCCGTCGGGGGGCGGTGCCCTGTTCGGCCATCTGCGCATCCTCTCTTGCGTCGTCCGGTCCGCTTCGCGTACCCGAGGGGGGCATGCGTATTCGGGGCGGCGGACCGGCGTACTTGCGCAGCCTTGCGAGTCCGGTCCCCGGGAGGTGGAGGGCGCGCCGCAGAGCGGGAGAAGTTTCCCGCCATGGGATCGCGCGCGTGCCGGCACACGTAGGGGCGGGGCGCCGTGAGGATGCGTCAGACGGTCGAACCCGCCCTCTGCCCCTCACGCCGCCTGCTGCCTTGCGTCACTGTCCTTCGGGCCGCGCCGCCTCAGCACCTCGATCACGCTCGCGTAGCTGTCCGCGCCGTGCCCCGACGCCGCCGCGCGCTCCATGGTGGCCTTGAGCAGCTCGGGCAGCGAGGTGTCGATGCCCCGGAGCTGCGAGGCGTGGATGAGGTGGTCGATGGTCGCGATCTGTACGTCGACGGTGGCGTCATCGCCGGGATAGTGCCCGGCGTCCACCTGGGAGGCGTACGTGGTCATGAAACCGGTGACGGTGGTCAGCCAGCGGAGCGCGAGCGGCAGGAACTCCGTGGTCCGCGTCTTCTCCGTGCCGACCAGCGCGGTGCCCTGGAGCCAACCGGTGAAGACGGACCACATCAGGCCCAGCAGCGCGGCGTCGGTGAGCGAGGCCAGGCCGGGGCCGGTGCCCAGGTACAGCGGATCGCCGAGTACCGCCAGGACCGACCGCCGGGCCTCGAAGACGGCCCGTGAGCCGCTGTAGAGGAACATCATCTCCGGGTTGCCGACACCCGGCGGGGTGGTCATGATCCCGCCGTCGAGGTAGTCGGCGCCGTGCGACGCGGCCCAGGCCGCGAACTCCCGGGCCTGCTCGGGGGAACCGGAGCCCGGATTGACCAGGGTCCGCCCCCGGAACGAATCGGCGACGGGGTCCACGACGGCGTGCAGTACGTCGTAGTCGAGCACACAGGCGAGGACGACCGGGCTGGCGGCGATCGCCTCCCCGGCCGTCGCGGCCTGCCGGGCGCCCTTCTCCACCAGTGGCCGGGCCCTGTCGGCCGAGCGGTTCCACACGGTGGCCGGGTGGCCCCGGTCCAGCAGCGCGGGGGCCGGCGCCGAGCCCATCAGGCCCAGCCCCAGGACGGTGACGGCCTGCCGGGTATCAGATGTATCCGTGGTCATGTCACAACTCCCCACATACGCCCGCTCTCCGCGGGTTCGATCAGGTGTGCCCTACGTTCGCAGCCCGTGGCGGCCGGACACAGTGACATGGGTGACGGCACCCACCAAATTCCTGCCAGTACCCTTCGGGGCATGAGCGTGGGAACTGTCGCAGTGGTCGTGACCGAGGAAATCGGCTTTGGATGCACACCGCCCAGCTCGCCGAGCGCTACCCGAAGGTCCACGCCGACGACTCCGTCCTCTACGTGGACGACGGCGACGTGCTCACCAGCGCCGGCCTGACCGCCGGGCTCGACCTCTGCCTCCATCTGGTACGCCGTGACCTCGGTGCTCACGTCGCCAACCGGCTCGCCCGCCGCATGGTGGTGCCGGCCCACCGCTCGGGCGGTCAGGCGCAGTTCATCGACCTGTCCGTGCCCGTCACGGACGACGAGGGACTGGCACCCGTACTGGAATGGGCGCGAGGCCGCCTGCACGAACCCCTCACCGTCGATGACCTCGCCCGCAGGGCGGCGAAGAGCCCGCGCACCTTCTACCGCCGCCTCCAGGCCGCCACCGGCACGACCCCGCTCCAGTGGCTCCTCAACCAGCGTCTCGCCGACGCCCAGGCCCTGCTCGAATCGACCACCCTCCCGGTCGAGAAGATCGGTGAACTCACCGGCCTCGGCACGGCGAACAACCTGCGCCACCACTTCCTCGAGCAGGTGGGCGTCTCACCCACCGACTACCGACGCGCCTTCCCCCGCACCGTCTCCGGGGGATGAGCCTCACGGCCCCCTCTCCGGCTACCGCGGCAACAGCCGCGTCGGCCTGGCGCCCGCCGTCGGCTTCACCGGCTCGCAGCCCCGGAGCGGGCGTCTGGTCCACCGCCACACTCGCCGCCGCCCGGCACCCATCGACCGCGTCCCGCACGGGGCACACCGGCGACGCGGACGACCGCACCAAGCCCGCATCAGCCACCGCGAACGGCAGTTGACGGGGTGCCGAATATCCGCGACATACTCTGCGAACGGGCCGAGTGGCCGCGCTCAGCCGGACGGAGAGCATGACCCGGGACACACGGCGCGGCTAGCGGAGCGGAGCCAAGGGGGGTTACATGAGCGGTCGGCGCACGAGGGGCCACTCGTGTCAGAGCTACGGTCGGCCCAGGGCCTACAGCCTGCACCCTTGGAGAGAGCGGTATGCCGGGCTGTCCGCAGACCGGCAGCGGCGGGGCTGGGGCCACTCGCTGGCCAGGTACGAGCACGGGAAGGGCTGGTGCTGCCCGGTATGCGGCGACGAATGGTCCCTGTGGGTCGGACTTGGTGGCCTGCTGCGGTGCTGGACGCCCGCACGCGACGAGGAATCGGGGCGACAGTCCAACTTCGGGCCGGACCCCTCGTGGTGGTCCTACGGATACCGTGCCGAAGCCGAGGCGGCCGGCACTCGGTGCACCCACACCCGGATCAAGGAAATCAAGGAGAGCGGCCGGCGAGACTCAGCGTCCGGGCACCACGTCCTGCTCTGTCGCTGTCGACGCTGCGGCCGGGTCGTCCGTTGGGAGAGGACCGGAGAGTAGGCGCGGGCCGGTGAGTACCCCGTGACCCGGCCGCCGCACGACTCATGGCTTGCCGAACTGCTCCACCAGCGCCGCGTAACCGCTGGCCCCGTGACCGTCGGCCACCGCTCGCTCGGCCAGCGCCCTGACGAGTCTCGGCAGTTCGGCGTTGACGCGGAGCGACTCGCTTTCCTCGACCACGGGCGCCATCGCCGTGAGATGCGTGGCGACGGTGCCGTCATCGGCCGGGTAGGTGCCGTCGTCGGCCTGTCGCGCGTAACCCGGCAGCCGGACGGCCATCGACGCGGTGGAGATGGGGGTCGAAGCGGGCACGATATCTCGGTGGGCACCGCCCACGCCTACCCCGCACCGTGGTCGACCTGCTCGCGGTGCGGGCACCTGGCCTGCTCGAAGTCCTGCGTGAAGCCGACCCGGATTTCGTCCCGCTCGACGGCACCCTCGCCGCATGCGACCGCCTTGGCGACGGCCGGGCGGACTACTCCGCCAAGCACCGCCGCCACGGCGTGAACGTCCAGGTGGTCACCGATCCCGCGCCCACTCACCGGTCTCGACCTGATGGTCGGGCGGGCCGGGTCGTCCTGCCTGTTGCGCTACGCGAGGATCTGCTCGGCGAGCTCCCGCGCGGCTGCGACGGGGTTGGTGTCGGGGCGGGTGGCCCCGGCCGCCAAGACTCCGTCGATCAGCAGCTGGAGCTGGTCGGCGGCGTGGGCCGGTCGGGGATGGCCGAGCTTGACGAGTTCGCCTGCCAGAAGCTGGCTCACACGCTCACGGTACCGACGCGTGACGGCGTGTCCCGGATGGGCGGGGTCGGCCAGGGCCAGGTCGGCAGCGAGATACCGGCAGCCCCGGAACCCCGGCTCGACGACAACGGTGGCGAGCTTGTCGAAGACAGCCAGAAGACGCTCGCGCGGATCGTCGCCCGCCGCCCGCATGGTCTGCTCATAGCTGGCCTCGTCCTCGTCGGCGCTGCAGCGCAGCACCTCTGCGATCAGGCCGTCCTTGCCGCCGAAATGCTCGTAGAGGGACCGACGGGCCACATTCGCGCTCTTGAGCAGAGTGTCCACGCCCACACCGACACCATGGCGGTAGGTCAGCTCCTGTGCCGCATCCAGTAGGCGCTCGCGTGGTCCTGGTTCCGTACGGGGGCTCATGGCGGCCAGCCTGCCAGTGGTTGACCGGTAGATCAACCGGTCTATACAGTAAGTAGACCGACTGTTCTATCTACCTATCAGGAGGGGCTATGACGCCTCGCACGACCGCCGCTGTGATCGACCGGTTCAACCACGCGTTCGTCCGGCACGAGCCCGACGTACTCGACGATCTGGTGGGCGAGGACTGCGTCATGGAGGCGATCCAGCCCGCACCGGACGGTGGGCGCTACGAAGGCCGGGAGGCGTGTCTCACCTTCTGGCGGGCACTTGCGGCCGACCGCACCACCCAGTTCCAGCCCGAGAGTGTCGACGTCGCGGGCAACCGGGCGACGATCCGCTGGCGCTACCGCTTCGGCGACGGGCCCAAGGACTCCGTGCGTGGCGTGAACCTCATGCGCGTCGAGGAGGGCCGGATCGTGGAGGCCCTCGGCTACAGCAAGACCGCCGGTGAAGTCCCGCTGGCCACCGAGCCGGACGCGGACGAGTGAGCGGCAGCCGAGCAGGACACGAGAGGGGAGCACCGTTCCACGCGTAGTTGCCACATCGACAGCGGCGCCGGGATCGACGGCTTGGCCATCCGCGAGCATGCGGACCCGGTCCCCGGCCCGGGGCAGGCCCTGGTCGCCATACACGCCGCCGCATTGAGTCACCGCGACCTGGCGGTGCTGCGCGGCGACTACGCACTCCCGGTGAAAGCCGACGTGGTCCCGGTGGCGAACGGAGCAGGCCGCGTGGTCGCGGTGAGCCCCGATGTGAGGGCGGCGCGGGTCGGAGAGTCACGCCGACGTCGGCCTCCGCCTTGCGGACGAGTCGGCGCTGCCGGCACCACGCGCTGGAACAACTCCCACAGCTCATCCGGCACCAGCCGTTCAACGGTCCCCACTCCGGCAGGCTATCGAACACGCCTGTAGGGTCTCGCCGCTCGGGGCACAGGGCATGCTCGTTGACCAGCGTTTCTTCCGCTGTCTCAAGTCGATGGCACAGCCGCTCAGTCTCACGAACGTGGCACTTCTTCGCGGTGTCGGCTGACTCCTGGACCCGAAGGACCGGGCGGATAATCTGGCGGCTGCGTAGCTGGGGTTGGTGAGCGTCAACCAGAGATCTCGTCGGCTGCGACGGCCAGGCAGGCGGCCACCAGGACAAGGTTCTTCAGGACGTACTGGCCTTCGAGGGTGGGCACACCGTGGTGCCACATCTGACCGTGCAGCAGCGCGAGGGAGGTGAAGACCCCGGCCATGTGCCCGAGGAACAGGGTCAAGGCGGGCCGGAGCAACAGGCCGGTGACCAGAGCGAGTCCGATCAAGGTCTCCGCCGTTCCCAGCAGCGGCATGGACACGGTTGTGGGCAGCAGGCCACCGGTGAGCTTCGTCATGGCGGCGGCCGCGATCTCCTCGGCCGGGCTCGCGGCAGGGAAGAGCTTGAGCACCCCGAACCAGCAGTAGAGGACACCGAGGCTGATGCGCAGAACCGCGGTGCTGCGCGTCCGGTAGTACTCGGCCGCGCGCTGTGTGGTTGTCCTTCGGGCCGATGGGGTGCGGACGGCGGGAAGGAGCCGGTCGCGCAGCAGGCGGCGGGGGTGGCTGGTCAGGAGCATGGGTCCTCCGTGAGGCGACCGGTCCGGCCGCGGCAGCCGACCGGTGAGAGGGAGGGGGAAGGCCCCGCGAGGTGTGTGCACCTCGCGAGGCCGATGTGCCGTGATGTCGTTCAGCTGGGGCGCCCTGGTGTCAGCTGAAGTTGACGTCGCTGCACAGGAAGTACTTCTGGTCCATGTGGGACGCCTTCCAGACGGTCACCACCACGTGCCGTCCGCTGTATCCGGAGGTGCTGACGTCGGTGACGTAGTGCGCCTGGTAGGGGTAGCGGCCGGTCTTCTTCACCAGTTCGAGATCGTCCCACCCGATCAGCTCATACTCGGGGTTGAAGCCCTGCTTGGTGACGTAGACCTCGAGCCAGTCGGCGCCGTGCCGGGCCTCGTCGTAGAGGTCGACGGTGAAGTTGGAGCTGATGTCGGTCATCTTCCACGGGCCGGGGCGGTCGAGCGGCCGGTAGTTGGTCTCGCCCTGGCCGCCGGCGCTGCAGATCTGGCCGTCGGGGATGACCTGCTGGTAGTTGTCGCCTGTGTTGTTGGCGTAGACGGCCTTCCACGCGCCGATGGCGTTGGCGTTCTCGTGGTAGGTGCGGTAGCACATGGGGTCCTGGGACTCGTTGGGCTCGGTGTAGCCCCAGCGCTGAAGGCAGCCGTAGTTGCGGGTCTCGGGGGCGATGACCGTGCCGTGCGCGGCGGCCGTCGGCGCTTGGGCGAGTACGCCGATCAGGCTGGTGGCCAGTACGGCGGCGCCCAGTGCGGTGCGGCCGGCCGCGGTTGCGGGTACGCGGTTCATGATGCTCTTCCTCCGTGTGCGTCGGGGAATCACAGGCCGATATGACCAGTGATTTACGTGCTCATGACAGACAGTGGTGCGAGGTCAGATGCTGCGCGTGTCGCTCACCTCCTTTCGCGGGTGCTGCTTGCGGTGGGTGGAGAGGGTGAGCAGCTCGGTCGTGGCCCATCGGCCGGGGCCGAGGACGGCGATGAGCAGGAAGGCCCAGCAGAACAGGGCCGCCTGCTCGCCGCCGTTCTCCAGCGGGAACAGTCCGTCGCTCTGGTGGTGCACGAAGTAGGCGTAGGCCATGGAGCCGGAGCACAGAAGGGCGGCCGGTCGGGTGCCCAGGCCGAGCAGGACGAGGGCGCCGCCGACCAGCTGGATCACTGCCGCCCACCATCCGGGCCACTGGCCGGTGCTGGGGGGCTGCCTGTGCGGTCCGCCGAGTACGTCGAAGAGCGTTGCCGCCCCGTGGCAGGCGAACAGCAGTCCGAGCACGATCCGGAACAGGCCCAGCACCGGTCCCTGGTACCTGGTGGGTGTCTCCACGGTGATGCCCTTTCTCAGCGGCGAGCGGGGGGTGACGCTTCTTCCAGAGAGGAGCGGGGTGCGGGGGCCGGTGGCCGCCGGCAGCGGTGGGTTGCCGGCGGCGGCCACCGGGGTGGTCAGGAGGTGAGGGTCCACTTCTGGCTGGCCCAGGTGCCGCAGTCCCACAGGTGCAGGCGGGCGCCGTCGGCGGTGCTCTTGCCTTCGATGTCGAGGCAGCGTCCGGACTTGACGTTCTTCAGGGTGCCGTTGGACTGGACGGCCCACTTCTGGCTGTCCCAGCTGCCGCAGTCCCACAGGTGCGCCTTGGTGCCGTTGGAGGTGGCACCGCCTTCGACGTCGAGGCACTTGCCGCCGGACTTCAGCTGCTGTCCGTCGAGCACCCAGCTCATCGAGGCCACGTTGGCGCAGGACCACTGCTGGACGGCAGTGCCGTTGGCGGTGGAGCCGCCGGCGCGGTCGATGCACTTGGACGTCGCACCGTTGACGATCTTGCCGCCGGTGACCGGGTCGGGGTCGGGGTTGCTGCCGCCGGGGCCCCAGGCGTTCCAGTTGTCCCAGGTCTCGGCGTCGAAGCCGATCCGGCCGAGCTGGTCGGCTGCCCAGTTGGTGCCGGACTTCTGGATGACGGTGCCGCCGACGGTGTAGTTCTCCAGCTTCAGGCCGCGGCTGTCACGCGTTTCGTTGCCGAGGGTCACCTTCTGTCCGGCGCTGTTGGAGTACCGCTTGAGGAGGCTGACCTGGGAGGACGGGTCGAGCTGGTTCCATGCGCCGATCTTGAGGTTCTTGACGTGGATGTTCTCGGTGCTGGACAGGGCGAAGACGCGGATCGCGCAGTTGGTCATGCCTTCGACGGTGATGTTCTCGAAGGTCATGTTCTTCACCCACGCGCCCGGGTCGGCCGTGGTGGTCGAGCCGGTGTTCTCCCAGTGGGAGGAGGAGTTGAGGATGCAGGTGTTGTACTTGACGTCCTTCCAGTACATGCGGTTGTGGATGACGTGGGTGTTGTTCACCCGGACGTTGTCGATGTTGCGCGGGGTCCAGCCCCACTGGATGACGGGGCCGTTCTCGTTCTTCCAGATGACGGTGTTATCGATGCTGACGTCGCTGTGGTACATCTTCAGCACGTCGTCGTTGGCGTTGAAGAACGTGTTCTTCATGGTGCTGCCGCGGTAGAGCTCGATGCCGTCGGTCTGCCAGTACCAGGACCCGACCTGCTTGTAGTTGTCGACCCGCATGCTGAAGGTCTGTTCGTCGCCGTAGACGACGAAGGAGTGGTAGGGCGGCTCGTTGATGGTCACGCCCTGCAGGTCCAGGTGCTGCTGGCGGCCTTGCGCGGAGGCGAACTGCAGCATCTTCACGCAGCTGGTGTGGCAGTTGGACGCGCCGGAGAGGTGGTCGTAGTTGTTGTTGGTGTCCGCCTCGTAGACGTACTGCTCGCCGGAGAGCACGCCCTGGCCGGTCACCTTGTACAGGCCCTGGCTGTCGTCGGGGAACCGGATGGCGCCCTTCACATATGCGCCGGGGGCCAGGTAGACCCACTTGACCTGCTTGGGCAGCAGCGCGTGGTACTTGGAGGTCATGTAGTAGGTGCCGGGCCGGAAGTACACGATCTCCTCGCTGATCGTGTTCAGGTTGGTGACCTGGCCCTGAGGCGGGTAGTAGGTGCTGCCCGAGGACGCCGTCGGGATCAGCCGCTCGGCCTCCGCGCCCGTCGGTGCCGGCTCCGCGAAGATCATCATGGAGTTGCGGGGCTCGGTGTGGACGGCCCGGTTGCCGCCGCCGCCCTGGGTGGTCAGCTTGCCGGCGTCGTTCGCGGGACCGGACATGTCGTTGTAAGCCGTGTACAGCTGCGGGTCGAACTCGACGGAGAACCGGTAGCCGGCCGAGCTGTAGGGCACCTTGACGCGCACGGTCTTGCTGTCGACCAGTTCCTTGGCGAAGTCCAGGCTGCTCGGCTTGATCTTGACCTGGTCGGCCGAGGAGATCGTCTGGCCGGTGCGCAGGGAGACGTCGACCCACACGTCGGTCGTGTACTGGAAGGACGACCAGCTCATGGTGAGGTTCGCGGACGAGGAGAACTCGGCCCCGTCCTCCTTGGTGTAGCCGATCTTTCCCTTGCCGCTGCGCGGGATGCTCATGTACGCGAACGAGTCGTACTGCGTCGTCGGGGCCGCCGCGGTAGCCACCTTCACGTCGTAGAACGACGACCGCCGGACCTTGTCGTTGGCCACCGGGCTAGTGGTGTTGAACTCGTAGTTGTCGTGCCACCAGGTCTTGAGTGCGGTGCTGTCCGCGGGTGTCGGCTCAGCCGCCGGAGCGGCCAGGGCGTCAAGGGCGGGGCGGCTTGGGGGTGTTCCGGCCGCGGCCGTGCTGACGGGCACGATGACCGAGGCCAGTGCCAGCGCCAGGCCGACGGCGATCGCCGCCAGTCCTCTCAGTGCTGCTGCGGGCATGCTGATGTCCTTCTCCTTGGCAACAGGGGGACCACCGGCGGCTCTGCATCGCGGTCTGTCCGGGCGGCCCGACCAGCGCGCAAGCCGGCGGGACCGCACGCATCAGGGGGGAAGCGCGGCCGAGGCGGCCACCGGCGGGTTCCTACAGGTGTGCCGGGGACGGAAACTGGGTGCCCCCGGCCGGTCCGGGCTACGTACACGTAGATGGCCGGATGCCCGGCGGATCGGCCGGCCACGGCCGCATCGCGGACCGGTGACCGGGCCAGTGCGAGAGTCCTCCCTTCGGCAGGCAAGAACGGGTGGCGCGTGCGCCCGGGTTCATCCGGGGAGGCCGGAACACTCCGGTTCTCCGCCCCACCCGGGCCGGTGGGCGCAGCACGCACTCCGCTGAGCGCACCAACGGCGCGGACAACGGGCCCCTGGGGTGCCGCGCAAGCGCCGGATGCTGAGCCCAGCGCTGTGCGGTCGCCGGATAACGTCCCGTCATTTCTTCCCCGTGTCAACGAAATAGACAAGATTCGTTGCCGCTCACCCCCCTCTTCGGCCGAACCGAGGCCCCAGACCGGGACTTCTTGTGCAGGAAGCAGGCATGTGAGGCGCGATTACGGTTGCGTAACGCGCTGTTTTCTTTCTTGACGCACGAAAACTGGGAGGACAGACTCCCGTCATGTCCAGCCGGCCCGGGGCACCGGGCCAGGCTCCCGGAGTAAGGCGGGAGGAGAGCACGGTGATCTTCCTGGCCCTGATTGCGCCACGGTTTCGCCGTCACCGACGACGGCACGCACCACATCGGGTTCGATGGAAGCGGACCGAACCGACCAGCCGTTGACCGACTACACCTTTGGAGGCGCGCGTGATGAGCCCGTCCAAGATCCGTTTCTCGGAGCTTGTCGGTGAGCAGACCCGGGCAGAGATCTTCGCGACCGTGCTCACCGCGGGTCCCATCTCGCGTACCCAGCTCGCCCAGCGCCTCGGTCTCGTTCCGTCGAGCGTGACCCGGATGCTTCCCCCGCTTCTGGAGCACGACTACCTGCGCGAGTCGGACGCCGTTCCCCAGGGGCGGGGCCGGCCGCAGAAGATGCTCCACGTCAATCCGGACAAGCACGTTGTCGTCGGCATGAAGATCGGTCCCGCGCAGGTGTCCGGGGTGATCACCGACATGGCGGCCAACGTCCTGGCCCGTGCCGAGGAACCGATCGCCGACTGCGCGCCCGAGACTGCCCTGTCCGCCGCTGCAGCCCTGACCAGCAGGCTCCTTTCCGAGGCGCCCGAAGCGGCGGACAGGGTGCTGGGGCTGGGGGTCGGGGTCAGCGGACACGTCGACTCGGGCGCCGGCATCTGCCGCTACTCGGCCCTGCTCGACTGGGACAAGGTCGACGTGGCCGGCCCGCTGCGCGAGGCGACCGGTCTGCCGGTCGTCGTGAACAACGACGTCAACACCCTGGTCGTCGCAGAACGCTGGTTCGGGCAGGGGCGCGACGTCGACTCGTTCGCCGTCGTCACCGTCGGCCCCGGCATCGGCTGCGGCCTGCTGCTCGATGGAGCCCTTTTCTCCGGCGCCACCGGCTTGGCCGGAGAACTCGGCCACCTGCCCCTCGACCCGGCGGGCCCGATGTGCAGCTGCGGCCGCCGCGGCTGCCTGGAGGCTCTGGCCGGAGACCGGGCGGTCCTGCGTCATCTGCAGGATGCGGGCATTCCCTGCACCAGCATCTCCGAAGCCATCGACCTCGCCCGTTCGCCCGCAGGCGGGTCGACCCAGGCGGTCGCCCGCTCCGCGTTCGCCGAAGCGGGAGCCGCCCTGGGGCGGGGGCTGGCCGGTATGTGCAACCTGCTGAACTTGCAAAAGATCATCATCGCCGGAGAAGGAGCGGTCGCTTACGACCTTTTCGGCCCGGCGGCGTCACAGGCACTGGAAGCGCACGCGTTCTCCACCGCTGCCCGCGACTGCGACCTCCACGTCGACCCTGTCCGCCACGATCTGTGGGCCAGAGGCGCGGCCTGCCTCGTCATCCGTGACGCGGTGGGCGCGGCTATCTCCTGACCTGCTGCCGCCGCCGAGCTTCACGCCAAGGCTGTCACTCCTCCCCGACTTCACTTTAAGTAGCTGATCACACACGATGAGGTTTGCCGTGCCCGAAAACGTAGCCAGCCCCGCCGATTCCTGGTGGAGCAAGGCGGTCGTCTACCAGATCTATCCGCGCTCCTTCGCAGACTCCAACGCGGACGGAATAGGCGACCTTCAGGGGATCACCGAGCGTCTGGACTACCTCTCAGAGCTCGGCGCTGACGTCTTGTGGCTTTCCCCGGTCTACCCCTCACCGCACGACGACAACGGCTACGACATCAGCGATTACCAGGACATCGACCCGCTGTTCGGCACGCTGGCCGACTTTGACCGGCTGCTGGCCTCGGTACACGAGCGTGGCATGAAGCTGGTGATGGACCTGGTCGTGAACCACACCAGCGACGAGCACCCCTGGTTCACCGCCTCCCGAGACGGCGGACCGAGCAGCCCGAAGCGCGACTGGTACATCTGGCGTCCCGCCCGCGACGGGATGGAGCCCGGGACGCCCGGAGCGGAGCCGAACAACTGGGAGTCGTGGTTCTCAGGCCCCGCCTGGACGTACGACATCGCCAGCGGCGAGTACTACCTGCACACCTTCTCCCGCAAGCAGCCCGATCTGAACTGGGACAACCCCGAAGTCCGCCAGGCCGTGTACGCGATGATGCGCTGGTGGCTGGAGCGCGGGGTGGACGGCTTCCGCATGGACGTCATCAACCTGGTCTCCAAGGATCCGGCCCTGCCCGACGGCATCGTCGCCGAAGGCGCCCGCTTCGGCGACGGCAGCCCGCACTACGTGTGCGGGCCGCGGATTCACGACTACCTCGCCGAGATGCACCGCGAGGTTTTCGCCGGCCATCCGCGGCGCCTGCTGACGGTCGGCGAGATGCCCGGCGTCACCGTCGAGCAGGCCAGGCTCTTTACCGATCCTGAACGGCGCGAGCTCGACATGGTCTTCCAGTTCGAGCACGTCGGTCTCGACCAGGGCCCCGGTGGCAAGTTCGACGTCCGCCCCTTGAAGCTGACCGACCTCAAGGCCAGCCTCGGCCGCTGGCAGACCGGCTTGGGCGGGACCGGCTGGAACAGCCTGTACTGGAACAACCACGACCAGCCGCGGGTGGTCTCACGCTTCGGTGACGACTCGCCGTTCTACCGCTACCGCTCGGCGAAGCTGCTGGCCACCGTCCTGCACCTGCACCGCGGCACCCCGTACGTCTACCAGGGCGAGGAACTGGCCATGGCCAACGCGCCCTTCGCCGCGATCGACGACTTCCGGGACATCGAGTCCCTCAATCACCACCGCGATCAGCTGGCCCTCGGCGCCGACGAACAGCAGGTCCTCGCTGGGCTGCGGCACCGCAGCCGGGACAACGCCCGCACTCCCATGCAGTGGGACGCCACCGAACACGCCGGCTTCACCGCCGGCACGCCGTGGATCGCGGTCAACCCCGACCACACCGAGATCAACGCCAAAGCACAGCAGGCAGACCCCGAGTCCGTCTTCCACTACTACCGTCGCCTGATCGCCCTGCGGCACACCGAGCCCGCCCTCACCCACGGCGACTTCCACATGCTCCACTCCGACCACGAACAGCTCTACGCCTTCACCCGCCACGACGCGGACCGGGGCACGGAACTGCTCGTCCTGGCCAACTTCAGCGGCAGCGACCTCACCGTCGACCTGCCCGACGGCTGGGAGCACAGCGAAACCCTGATCGCCAACGTTCCCGCCACCGACCCGCTCACCCAGCCGCACACCCTGCAGCCGTGGGAAGCCCGCGTCCACCGCCGCCGCACCACCAGCTGACACCGCCCGCCCTTGTCGCAACGACGCACACCAAGGAACAGCCATGAACATCCCGCGCACCCGCTCCGCCCTTCGCAGAAGGCCGCTCCTCCTCGCGGCCTGTGCCCTGGCCCTGCTGGCACCGCTGACCGCCTGCGGCGGCTCCGACAGCGCCGAGGGCGACGGCAAGACCCTTCGCCTGTGGCACTACGAGCAGGAGGACGGGGCCCTGAGCAAGGCATGGGACGCGGCCATCGCCGAATTCAAGAAGACCCACCCTGACGTCAAGGTCGTCTTCGAACGCAAGACGTTCGAGCAGATCCAGCAGAACGCCGGCATGATCCTCAACTCCGACAAGGCGCCCGACGTCATGGAGTACAACAAGGGCAACGCCACCACCGGCCAGCTCGCCAAGCAGGGCCTGCTCACCGACCTCACCCCGCTCGTGAAGGAACACGGCTGGGACAGGAAGATCAGCGAAGGGGCCTCCGTCACCGCCCGCTACAACGACAAGGGCGAGATGGGCGGCGACACGTGGTACGGCATACCCAACTATGGTGAGTTCGTCCTCACCTACTACAACGACGACCTGTTCAAAAAGTACAACGTCGACAAGCCCACCGACTTCAAGAGCTTCGAAGCGGCGCTGGCGAAGTTCAAGGCCGCCGGCATCACCCCGCTCGCCAACGCCGGCAACGACCATCCCGCCAGCCACTGGCTCTACCTGCTCGCCCTGTCCCAGGCGAACAACACCTGGGTCGACAACTACCAGCGCTACCTGGGCAAGGTCGACTTCCACGGCCCTGAGATGACCTACGCCGTCGACAAGTACCAGGAGTGGCTCGACAAGGGCTACTTCGACAAGAAGGACGTCGGCCTCAAGGGCAGCGACATGGTCGAGCAGTTCGTCTCCAAGAAGCGGCCCATCATGGTCGGCGGCAACTGGTGGTTCGGCAGCCTGACCACCGACATCAAGAACTTCCAGTGGTCCACCGCCGCCTACCCGGGCAGCGAGAGGACCCTCGGTTCCGGCGGCAACAACTGGGTCATCCCCACCAAGGCCAAGAACAAGAAGCTCGCCGAGGACTTCATCGACATCACCATGTCCGACAAGATCCAGAAGCTGATCGGTGAGGAGGGCAACGTCCCGCTCGCCGCCAAGCCGGCCGACATCACCAACCCCAAGTCCCGCGAGCTCACTGAAGCCTTCGCGCAGACCCAGGAGAACGACGGCCTGGCCTTCTACCCTGACTGGCCGGTCGCCGGCTACTACGACACCTGGGTCGCCGCCACGCAGAACCTCATGAACGGCGGCAAGGCCGACTCCGTCCTCGACGAGCTGGCGGCCCCCTACGAGAAGTACGTCGCGACCAGGCCGTGACGTTCCCGCCCCGGCCGTCGCTTCGTCGTGCCGCCGGCCGGTGACCACGCGTTCCGGTGGGCGGCTGCCCGGGCCCGCCGCGGCAGCCGTCCCGCCCAATCAGGAGCAACAGTGAAAACCAAACGTCACCCGCGGTCCACGGGCTATGCCGTCTTCCTTGCGCCGGGCCTGCTGCTGAGTCTGCTCTTCCTCGTCGTCCCGCTGGTGATGACCTTCTACTACAGCCTGACGGCGTGGCAGGGCATCGGCGATCCCACCTTCACCGGCCTGGACAACTACACCCGGCTCTTCCAGGACGCCGACTTCTGGGCCTCCTTCCGCAACATCGCGTTCGTCATCATCGGCATCGCCGTCGTCCCCACTCTTCTCGGCCTGTTCCTGGCCGCGCTGTTGTTCGACTACATCGGCAAGAAGCACGGCGACGGCATCGTGGGCATCTTCCGCTCCGGCCTCTACCTGCCCCAGGTCATCCCCGTCGCCGTCACCGGCCTGATGTGGGGATGGATCCTCGCTCCTGAAGGCGCCGTCAACAGCGTCCTGGACACCGTCGGCCTCGGCTCCCTCGCCGAGAACTGGCTCGGCGACCCCGACCTCGCCCTCTGGATCGTCCTCGGCGTCCTGGTCTGGATGCAGCTCGGCTACCCGCTGGTCCTGTTCATGTCCGGCCTGCAGCGCATCGATCCCGAGTTGTACGAGGCCGCCTCACTCGACGGTGCCTCCTGGTGGCAGCGCTTCACCCGCATCACCGTGCCCATCCTGCGGCCCGAGGTCTACGTCGTCCTGGTCACCACCACCATCGCCGGCCTGAAGGTGTTCGCCCAGATCTTCGTCCTCACTGGCGGCGGCCCCGGAAACTCCACCCTCGTTCCGGCCTACTTCGCTTACCAGAACTTCTTCGAACGCGCCGACGTCGGCTACGGATCGGCGATCTCCAGCACGATCACCCTGCTCGTGCTGATCATCGCCGGAACGATGCTCACCCGCCAGGCCCGCGAGGACGGATGACCATGACCACCGACACCACTACCCCTGCCACGTCCCGCACCGCGAAGACACACACCTCCGGCCCTGCCCCCGCCACGCGCCGGCGCAGGAACAAGGCGCCCCGCAAGCGCAGTGCAGGCTCCTACGCCGTCCTCGCCGCGGTCACCGTCTTCGTCCTGGCCTTCCTCGCCCCGTTCGCCATCATCCTGCTCAACTCCTTCAAGACCAGCGCCGACTACCGGACCAACGGGTCACTGTCCTGGCCCGAGCACTGGAACTGGGACATCATCGGCGACGTCTGGGAACGCGTCGACTTCACCCAGAAACTCGTCAACAGCATCCAGATCAGCCTCGGCGTCGTCCTCATCGCCGTCGTCCTCGCCCTCTTCAACGCCTACGCCATCGGAATCGGCCGCGTCCGCTGGCGCACCGCCTTCCTCGTCTTCTTCCTCGGCGTCAACGTCCTGCCACAGGAAGGACTGGTCTACCCCATCTACTACCTCTTCAAGGAGATGGGCCTGTACGACGGAAAACTCGGCTACACCATCCTCGTCGGCATCACCTACAGCGCCTTCGGCACCTACCTGCTCTCCTCCGTCTTCAGCAGCTTCCCCCGCGAACTCATCGAGGCCGCCTCCCTCGACGGCGCCGGCCGCTGGACCATCCTGTGGCGCATCATCCTGCCCATGAGCTGGCCCACCCTGTCGGTGATGTGCGTGTTCTTCTTCGTCTGGAGCTGGAACGAGTTCCTCTACCCACTCGTCCTGCTGATCTCCAACGACAACCAGACCGTCCCCCTCGGCCTGTCCGTCATGCAGGGCCAGTACACCAGCGACCCCACCGCCCTGAGCGCCGCCGCCCTCCTCGGCGTCATTCCCATGGTCGTCTTCTTCCTCCTCTTCCAGCGCACCCTCACCCGCGGCGTCACCGCAGGCGCCGTCAAATAGCCTGCTCACCGAGGGCCCACGCCACCCCGGATCCGGCTCACGCCTGCCCCGCCGCCGGATCCGGGGCTCATCTGTGCCAGTTAGTCCATTGAGCGGGTGGTCCGCATGCTTCGCGGCGAAGGCGGGCGCCTTCGGCGATCACGGCTTCCATGGCGGGTGAGCAGTACGGTGCGAGCGTCTTGAGGCGGCCGGTCCTGCGTGCCGGGGGCCGGGACAGCAGCCGGATCAGCGCTGTCCGGGGCCTGCAAGCAGTTCCGCCCCCTCACCGGTGAGCGGGCGGGCAGAGACAGATCACTTCCGCCGAGGGCGGCCCGGACAAGACCCGGCGGGGCGCAGTGAGACCGAGTTCTTGAGGAATGCGAGGCGGACCGTGGCGAGGGTTGTTCCTTCGCGGTCGGCGATGTCCTGGAGCGACAGGCGATCTTCTTCGTACCAGGTGCGCCACTGCACGATGCGGCTGGCGGTGTGCTGAGTTCGGCGGAACGTGGGCTCCAGTCGAGGGGGTGCTGGGTCAGCAGGTAGGTGACGTGGGCCGTGGTGGTGTTGAGTGCGCGCGCGAACTGGGCGATGGAGAAGTCGCCCATCGGCACGGCCTGCTGGAGCTGGGCGACGGTGATGCTGTCGGGGGCAGGCCCGGGAAGGACGAGGTGACGCAGGGCACGGGCAGAGAGCTGCTGCGGGGTCCACTGGAGTGGCTCGTCGATGCCGTGCTCGTCGAGGAGCACGTGCGCGGTGTGGGTGAGCAGTTCGGCTTCGGCTGGCAGGATCCGCCAGCGGAAGCGCTGGTACTGCTGGCGCTGCAATCCGGCGGCCGGCGCGAGGGCCGGTTGGGCGAGGTGCGGCGGGGAGCCCGTCAGAGTGTGGAAAATCCAGCGCTGGGCGTGCGCGACGTTGAGGGCGTGCGTCGAGCGCAGGCGGCTTTGCAGATCGCTCCAGCAGCGGGGGGGGGGACTTGCTCTGCCGTGCGGCCGGGGAGGCAGAGGCCGCCTCGCTCTCGGCCGGCTTCACTGCGGCATCGTCGCCGTCCTGGCTCCCGCTGCAACTGGTGATGGCCAGGATGATGACCACTGCCGTGGTCAGGCCGAGTCATCGCACTGTTTTCCCTCCGAACAAAACACCGGACCGGTCATGGTTCGCGGTGGGCGCAGTTTGTCACGAGGATCGATGACCAGTACATCAGGAACCGTGCGGCAAGGGTGCCTTGGGCCTGGCCGAGGAGATCCCCGCTCGCTGGGTCGCCGACCTGCTGTTGCTTCAGCGAGCCGGCCCGCGCTCGAAAGCCGAGCGTCGACCGCGGACAGGTTCGGGCATGCGGCCGGTGCCGGGCACGTATTCCAAGGTTGCGGTGCGCTCGGTGAGCATCTGGGCGAACGACCGGGCGTGACCGGTCACGGCGTCGAGCTCAGGGCAGTTGGCAAGGACGGCCTTGAGGCGGATCTGTTCAATCGCGGTCAGCTTCCGGGTCGGCTGAGGAGCCATCTCGTATCACCACGCGGGGTGCCGGGGACACAGCAGATGTTCAGCGCTTCGGGAGGCGGCCGGGCCGCCGCGTGTTCAACGTGCACGAGAAGCGACAGCACTCGCGAAGGCCGATGAAAGTGTTGCCGCTCCAGGCGGGCGGCCCCTACGAGCTACTGGATGCTCCAGCGGAGCGGATAGTCGGGATCGGTGGGGGAAGCGAAGACGGAGCTCGCCGGAGCGGCTCATGATGACCTCGGTGGGGTGCGGACCGGAAGGCGGGCGGTTCTTGGTCCTAGGAGTCGTCTTCAAAGGTGCTCAAGTGATGAGGGATCATGCTTGTCGTGGTGCGTCGTCATGAGCTTTCGGATGCTGAGTGGGCTGTG
>NZ_JBVHVP010000034.1:0-54970 GCF_055564775.1 Streptomyces sp. NPDC028991
ACCGCCGTCAACGGATACTCCACCGGCACCGACGCCAGCAACCCCTCCACCTGCGCACGGTCCGCCACATCACACGCCCGCACCTCAACAACCGCACCCAGACCCTCCAACTCCGCACGGAAGGCATCCACACCCTCCGCCGCCGGACCACGCCGCGACACCAGCAGCAGACGACGCACCCCACGCGCCCCCACCAGATGACGGACCAGCTCCCGGCCCAGACCACCCGTACCACCCGTCACCAAAACCGTGCCCGCACGATTCCACCGCGACGGCATCCGCAGCACGATCTTCCCGACGTGCCTGGCCTGACTCATGAACCGGAACGCCTCACGCGCCCGCCGCACATCCCAAACCCGCACCGGCAACGGACTCAACACACCGGAACCGAACAAATCCAGCAACTCGGCCAGCAGTTCACCGGTACGGTCGGGTCCGGCCTCGCCGAGGTCGAAGGCGCGATAACGCACACCGCCGCCCACCGACTCCGGATCACGCACGTCGGTCTTGCCCATCTCCAGGAACCGGCCACCGGGCGCGGTGATCCGCAGCGAGGCGTCCACGAACTCACCCGCCAGCGCGTTCAGCACCACATCCATCCCACGGCCACCGGTGACCGTACGGAACTTCTCCTCGAAGCCCACATCACGCGAGGACGCGATGTGCTCCTCGTCCAGACCCAGCCCCCGCAAGACCTCCCACTTGCCCTCACTGGCCGTCGCGAACACCTCGGCACCCACGTGACGCGCCAACTGGATCGCCGCCATACCCACACCACCGGCACCGGCATGAACCAGCACCCGCTCCCCCGCCGACAGACCGGCCAGGTCACGGAAGGCGTACAGCGCGGTGAGGAACACCAGCGGCACCGAGGCGGCGGTCTCGTCGTTCCAGTCGGCGGGGACGGTGGTGAGGTAGCGCTCGTCGACGAGGGCGGTGTCGGCGAGGCCGCCGGGCACCATGCCCGTCACCCGGTCGCCGACCGCGAGACCCGTCACCTCGGGGCCCACGGCCGTCACGACACCCGTCGCCTCCGAACCGAGGAGTCCGGCCTCGCCGGGGTACATGCCGAGCGCGTTCAGCACGTCACGGAAGTTCAGACCCGCGGCCCGCACTTCCAGTCGGACCTGCCGCCCCGCCGGTGCCTCCAGCACCTCGGGCGCGGGGAGGAGGGCGAGGCCCTCGATGCGGCCGGGAGTGGTGCTGTCCAGGCGCCAGGGCAGTCCGGGCAGGGGCAGCAGGCCCGCGCCGGTGGTGAGCCGGGCGAGGCGGGGCACCAGGAGGGTGTCGTCCCGTACGGCGAACTGGGTGTCGCCGTCCGCCAGCAGGGCGGGGAGCCGCGCCAGGACACCGTCGGGCGGCGCGCCGGTTCCGGCGTCCAGGTCGAGCAGGGCGAAGCGGCCCGGGTTCTCCGCCTCGGCGCCGCGGACCAGGCCGTGCGCGGCGGCGGCGGCCAGGTCCCGTACCGTGCCGTCGCTCCCGGCGGCGACGGCGCCGCGGGTGACGAACACCAGACGTCCGGTGCCGGAGGCGTCCAGCTCCAGCCACTGCCGGACCAGTTCGAGGGCGTGGGCGGTGAGGGCGTGGGCCGCCGCGGGAGTGTCGATGCCGGGAGTGTCGACGTCGGGGGTGTCCAGCGGGACGAGCACCAGGCCGGGGGCCGGGGTGCGGGCGGCGGCCTCGGCGAGGGCGGTCACCGGGGCGGGCCAGGAGGCGTCGGCGCCGAGCGTGACCGGGTGTACGGCGGTGGTGGCGGTGTCGTCGGGGACGGGCAGCCACTCCAGGCGGAGCAGTCCGTCCTGTTCGCTGCGGTGCAGGGCCGGGGCGTGCAGCGCCGAGGGGGCGCGCAGGCTCAGCGACTCGGCGGAGAGCACCGGGGCGCCCTCGACGTCGACGGCGGCGATGGACACCGTGTCCTCGCCGGTGCGGGCGACGCGGACCCGGACGACGGAGGCGCCGCCCGCGTGCAGGGAGACTCCGGACCAGGAGAACGGTACGAGCTTCTTGCCGTCGCCGAGGCCGGCGAAGCCGACGGACTGGACGGCGGCGTCGAGCAGGGCGGGGTGCATGCCGTAGTACTCGGCGTCGTCGACCTGCGCGGGCAGCGCGACCTCGACGAAGGCCTCGTCGGCGCGGGTCCACACGGCCCGCAGGCCCTGGAACACCGGTCCGTACTCGGTGCGCTCGTAGAAGCCTTCCAGGTCGGCGGCGACGGCGCCGCGGGGCGGCCACACGCCGGCGTCGAAGCCCGCGGTGCGCTCGCCCTCGCCGAGGAGGCCGGAGGCGTGTTCGGTCCAGCGCTGTTCGGGGTCGTCGACGGTCTGGGAGTAGACGGTGACCGGGCGGGCCCCGTTCTCGTCGGGTGCGCCGACCCAGACCTGGACGACGGCGGCGGAGTTCTCGGTGAGGACGAGGGGCTTGGCGAGGGTGAGTTCGTCGACGCGGTCGCAGCCGACCTGGTCGCCGGCGCGGACGGCGAGTTCCAGGAATCCGGTGGCGGGGAAGGCCGCCATGCCGCCGACGGTGTGGTCCATCAGCCAGGGGTGGGTCTGGGCGGAGAGGCGTCCGGTGAACAGGACGCCGTCCGTTCCGGCCAGGGAGACGGCGGCGCCGAGCAGCGGGTGTTCGGCGGAGACCAGGCCCGCGGCGCTGACGTCGCCGGCGGCGGCCATGAGCACCGGCCAGTACCGCTCGTGCTGCCAGGCGTAGGTGGGCAGGTCGGTGCGGCGGGCGCCGGTGCCGTCGAAGCAGGCGGCCCAGTCGACGTCGACGCCGGCCGTGTGCAGCCGGGCCAGCGCGGTGAGCAGGCAGCGCTCCTCGGCCCGGTCCTTGCGCAGCGCCGCCACGGCCACCGCGTCTGTGCCGGTGCCGGTGCCGGTGTCGAGGCTCTGCTGGGCGAGGGCGGTGAGGACGCCGTCGGGTCCCAGTTCGACGAAGGCGTCTGCTCCGGCGTCGGCGAGGGCGCGCACTCCGTCGGCGAAGCGGACGGTGGAGCGGACGTGGTCCACCCAGTACTCGGGGGTGCTGAGCCGGTGCTCGTCGGTGAGGGTGCCGGTGACGTTGGAGACGACCGGGAGGAGCGGCTCGTGGTAGGTGAGGCTCTGGGCGACGCGGCGGAACTCCGCGAGCATCGGCTCCATCAGCGGCGAGTGGAAGGCGTGACTGACCGACAGCCGCTGCGTCTTGCGGCCCTCGGCGACGAACGCGGCGGCCAGAGCCAGGACTTCGCTCTCCGCACCGGACAGGACGACGGAGTCCGGGCCGTTGACCGCGGCCAGGGCGACTCCCCCCGTCAGCCTCGGCACGACCTCGGCCTCGGTCGCCTGCACGGCCACCATGGCACCGCCCGCGGGCAGTCCCTCCATCAGCCGGGCCCGGGCCGCCACCAGCGTGCAGGCGTCCTCCAGGGAGAGCACCCCCGCCACGTGCGCGGCCGCGATCTCACCGACGGAGTGGCCCGCGACGAACTCGGGGACCACGCCCCACGACTCGACCAGGCGGTAGAGGGCGATCTCGAAGGCGAACAGGGCGGGCTGGGTGTAGCCGGTGGTGTCGAGGAGGGCCGCCTCGGGGGTGCGGCGCCCGGCGAACAGGACGTCGCGCAGCGGCCGGTCCAGGTGCGGGTCGAGCAAGGCGCAGATCTCGTCGAGGACGGCCGCGAACACCGGGAAGCGGGCGTGCAGTTCGCGTCCCATGCCGGCGCGCTGGGCGCCCTGGCCGGAGAACAGCACGGCCAGGGTGCGTTCGGTGGTGTGGCCCCGGGCCGCCTCGGTGGTGGTGCCGTCGACGCCGGTGAGCAGGACGGCGCGGTGCTCGAAGGTGGAGCGCCCGGTGGCCAGGGAGTGGCCGATGTCGAGGGGGGTGGCGCCGGTGAGGGCGGTGATGCGGGCGATCTGGTCGTCGAGGGCGGCCTCGGTGCGTGCGGAGACCGGCCACGGCACGACGGCCGGGACGAGCACGGACTGGGGCCCGGACGCGGTGGAGGGCTCCGGTGCGGCGGCCGGTTCGGCCTGTTCCAGGACGACGTGGGCGTTGGTGCCGCTGATGCCGAAGGAGGAGACGCCGGCGCGGCGCGGCCGGCCGGTCTCGGGCCAGTCGGTGCGGTCGGTGAGCAGTCGCACGGAGCCCGAGGACCAGTCGACGTGCCGGGAGGGGTGGTCGGCGTGCAGGGTCTTCGGCAGGGCCCCGTGACGCATGGCCATGACCATCTTGATGACGCCGGCGACACCGGCGGCGGCCTGGGCGTGCCCGATGTTCGACTTGATGGAGCCGAGCAGCAGGGGTCGCTCGGGGTCGCGGTCCTGGCCGTAGGTGGCGAGCAGGGCCTGGGCCTCGATGGGGTCGCCGAGCGGGGTGCCGGTGCCGTGCGCCTCGACGGCGTCCACGTCGGCGGGGGTCAGGGCGGCGCTGTCCAGTGCCTGGCGGATGACGCGTTGTTGCGCGGGCCCGTTGGGGGCGGTGAAGCCGTTGGAGGCGCCGTCCTGGTTGACGGCGGAGCCGCGGATCACGGCGAGGACGGGGTGTCCGTTGCGGCGGGCGTCGGACAGCTTCTCCAGCAGGAGCATGCCCACGCCCTCGGACCAGCCGGTGCCGTCGGCCTCGTCGGAGAAGGCCTTGCAGCGGCCGTCGCCGGCCAGGCCGCCCTGGCGGCTGAACTCCATGAGCGAGCCGGGGGCGGCCATGACGTTGACGCCGCCGGCCAGGGCGAGGGTGCACTCGCCCGCGCGCAGCGCGTGGGTGGCGGCGTGCAGGGCGACGAGCGAGGAGGAGCAGGCGGTGTCGACGGTGACCGCGGGCCCTTCCAGGCCCAGGGTGTACGACAGCCGTCCCGAGGTGGCGCTGGCGGCGATGCCGGTGCCGATGTCGCCGGTGGCGTCGCTCAGGGAACGGATCAGCAGGTAGGCGTAGTCCTGGCCGTTGGTGCCGACGAAGACGCCGGTGGGGCTGGAGCGCAGCCGACGGGGGTCGATGCCGGCGCGTTCGATCGCCTCCCAGGAGGTCTCCAGCAGGAGTCGCTGCTGCGGGTCCATGGAGACGGCCTCGCGCGGGGAGACGCCGAAGAAGCCGGCGTCGAAGTCGGCGACCGAGTCGAGGAAGCCGCCCTGCTGGCTCACGGAGTGGCCGCGGGCGTCGGCCCCCGCGTCCCGCAGCGCGTCCAGGTCCCAGCCGCGGTCGGTGGGGAAGCCGGAGACGGCGTCGGTGCCGGAGGAGACGAGGTCCCACAGGTCCTCGGGCGAGTTGACTCCCCCGGGGTAGCGGCAGCTCATCGCGACGACGGCGATGGGTTCCGAGGCCGCGGCGGCGAGTTCGCGGTTCTGCCGCCTGAGGCGCTCGGTCTCCTTGAGCGAGGCCCGGAGAGCGTCGACTACTTTTTCGCTGGGCGTGGTCATGATGGCTCCGTCAGTCCCGCTCTTCGTCAGGGTTGGCGTTGAGTGCCGCCTGCACCAGGTCGTCGATCTCCATGGCGTCGATCGACACGTCGTAGGTGTCGTCGTCCACGGCCGCGGTGTCCTGGCGGGTGCCGGGTGCGTCCGGGGTCTGTCCGGCGAGTTCCAGCAGCCGGTCCAGGAGACCGCTGTCGCGCAGCCGGTCCAGGGGCAGGCCGGCGAGGGCGGCGCGGACGGCGCGTTCGTCGTCGTCCGCACCGGCGGCACGCGAGGTGCCGCCGGTGCCGCTGGGCAGGAGCTGCTGGAGGATGTGCCCGGCGAGGGCGGCGGGGGTGGGGTGGTCGAAAACGAGGGTGGCGGACAGGGTCAGTCCGGTGGCGGCGTTGAGCTGGTTGCGCAGCTCGACGGCGCCGAGGGAGTCGAATCCGAGATCGCGGAAGGCGCGGTCGGGGCCGACCTGGTCGGTGCCGGGGTGGCCGAGGACCTCGGCGGCGCGTTCGCGCACCAGGGTCAGCACGGTCGTGGCGCGGCGGCCCTCGGGGAGCCGGGCCAGCCGCTCGCGCAGGGCGGATCCGGACTCCCGCGCGTCGCGTCCGCCGTCCGGGGCGGCGGCGAGCGCGGCGTGGGCGGGCATCTCGGCCAGCAGGCGGCTGGGCCGGACGCTGGTGAAGGCGCGCACGAACCGGTCCGGGTCGACGTCGGCGACGACGGCGACCGGGTCGGTGCCGGTGACGGCCTGCCGCAGGGCCAGGACCGCGAGGTCCGGGTCGAGCGGCCGGATGCCGGTGCGGCGGGCGAGGGCGGCGGCACGCTCGCCGCCGGCCATGCCCTCGCCGTCCCAGGCCCCGTACGCCACCGAGGTGGCCGGCAGGCCTTCGGCCCGGCGGCGTTCGGCGAGGGCGTCGAGGACCGCGTTGGCGGCGGCGTAGGTGCCCTGGCCGGGGTTGCCGACCGCGGCGGAGGCGGAGGAGAACAGGGCGAACACCTCCGGTTCGTGGGCGCGGGTCAGCTCGTCGAGGAGCAGGGCGGAGGTGACCTTGGCGCGGAACACGGTGGCGAACCGCTCGGGGGTGAGGCCGTCCACCACGCCGTCGTCGAGGACGCCGGCGGCGTGGATGACGCCGGTCAGCGGCGCGTCCTCGGGCAGCCGCGCGAGGACGGCGGCCAGGGCGTCCCGGTCGGCGGTGTCGCAGGCGGTGATGACGGGTTCGGCGCCCAGTGCGCGCAGGTCCGCGGCGAGTTCGGCGGCGCCGGGGGCGTCGGGTCCGGTGCGGCTGAGCAGGAGCAGGCGGCGGGCCCCGGCCCCGGCGAGCCGGCGGGCGGTGCGGGCGCCGAGGGCGCCGGTGCCGCCGGTGATCAGGACGGTGCCGGTGGGCTGCCAGTCGCGGGGCGCCTCGGGGCGTACGGCGGCGAGGCGACGGCCGAAGACCGCGCCGGGTCGGACGGCGAGCTGGTCCTCGCCCTCTGGGTCGGCCAGGACGGCGGCGAGCCGCTCGGTGGTGCGCCCGTCGAGGGTGACGGGCAGGTCGACGGTGCCGCCCCAGCGCTGCGGGTGTTCGAGGGCCGCGACCCGGCCGAGTCCGTGGACGGCGGCCTGGAGGGGTGCGGCCACGGTCTCGGCGGGCGAGACGGCGGCGGCGCCTCGGGTGAGGCACCACAGCGGGGCGTCGGTGCGGGCGTCGCCGAGGGCCTGGACCAGGGTCGCCGTCAGGGCGGCGCCGAGCGGGGTGCCGTCGGCGGTGAGGCCCGTGCCCGCGCCGTCCGCGCCGGGGGTGCCGCCGGCGAGGGCGAGCAGGGAGACCACGCCCGTGAACGGGCCCGAGGCGTCCAGGTGGTGGCGGATCGCGGCGGCGAGCGGGGCACGGCCGTGGTCGTGGGCCGGCACCTCGATCGTCACGGTGCCAGGGCCGAGGATCCGCAGGACCTGCGCGGTCCACGGGTCCTCGGCGTGCCCCTCGGGCAGCACGGCGAGCCAGGTCCCGGCGGGCGTACCGGCGGCGGTCCGGTTCAGGGGCCGCCAGGCGATGCGCTGGCGCCAGCCGTCCACGGTGGCCTGGTCGCCGTGCTTGCGGCGCCAGTCGCGCAGGGCGGGCAGGACGCGGGAGAGCGCGTCGCCGTCGACGCCCAGTTCGCCGGCGAGGGAGTCGAACTCCTGGTCCTGGACGGCGGTCCAGAAGGCCTCGTCCCCGGCGCTCCCGGCGCCGCGCGTCGCTTCGGCGGCGGCCGGTGCCGCGTCGGCCCAGAGCCGCTGCCGGCGGAACGGGTAGGTCGGCAGGTCCACACGGCGGGCGCCGGTGCCGTCCAGGAGCGCCGGCCAGTCGACGGGCTGGCCGGCGGCGTGCAGCCGGGCCACCGCCGTGATCAGGGAGCGTTCCTCGTCGCGTCCGGTGCGCAGCGCCGGGACGACCGCTGGTGCGGGGCGGTGCTCGTCGGCCAGGGTGTCGAGGGTGTCCTGGGCGAGGGAGCACAGGACGCCGTCGGGGCCGAGTTCGAGGTAGCGGGTGGCGCCGCGGGCCGCGAGGGTGCGGACACCGTCGCCGAAGCGGACCGCGCGGCGCACGTGCTGGACCCAGTACCCGGGGTCGCGCACCTGCTCGTCGGTGGCCGGTTCCCCGGTGAGGTTCGACACCAGGGGCAGCTTCGGCGGGGTGTACGACACGCTACGGGTGACCCGTTCGAAGTCCTGCAGCATGGCGTCCATGTGCAGTGAGTGAAATGCATGGCTGACCCGCAAACGCCTAGTCTTCCGGCCGAGTGCGGCGAACTCGTCGGCGAGCGCGGTCACCGCGTCCTCGTCGCCGGAGACCACCACGGCCTCCGGGCCGTTGACGGCGGCCAGGGAGAGCCGGCCGGTCAGCCGCGGGGCGGCCTCGTCCTCGGTGGCGCGGACGGCCAGCATGGCGCCGCCGGCCGGGAGGGCCTGCATCAGGCGGGCGCGGGCGGCGACGACGCGGCAGGCGTCCTGGAGGGAGAACACTCCGGCGACGTGCGCGGCGGTGATCTCCCCGACGGAGTGGCCGGCCAGCAGGTCGGGCCGTACGCCCCAGGACTCGCACAGCCGGTACAGGGCCACCCCGAGGGCGAACAGGGCGGGCTGGGTCCAGCCGGTGCTGTCCAGGAGGTCCGCCTCGGCGGTGCCTTCCCCGGCGAACATCACCTCGCGCAGCGGGCGGTCGAGTTCCTGGTCGAAGTGGGCCAGGACCTCGTCGAGGGCGGCGGCGAACACCGGGAAGCGGGCGTACAGGGCGCGGCCCGCGCCGGCGCGCTGGGAGCCCTGGCCGGGGAAGAGGAACGCGGTCCGGCCGCCGGGGGTCGCACGGCCGCGCAGCACCGCGCGGTCGTCGCGGTCCTCGGCCAGGGCGGTGAGCGCGTCCAGGAGTTCGTCGCGTCCGGCGACGGCGAGCACCGCGCGGTGCTCGAAGGCCGAGCGGGTGGTGCCCAGGGAGAGTGCCAGGTCGGCCGGCCCGGGCAGGTCCCCGGGGCCGGCGGCGAGCAGCCGGTCGCGGAGCCGTGCGGCCTGGTCGGGCAGGGCGTCCGCGGTGGCCGCGGACAGCGGCACGGGCAGGGGCCGTTCGGTGGCGGGCCCGGTGGTCCCGGCCGGGTCCTCCGCCGCGGGGGCCGGTGCGGGGGCCTGTTCCAGGACGACGTGGGCGTTGGTGCCGCTGGCGCCGAAGGCGGACACGGCCGCGCGGCGCGGGCGCCCGGTCTCGGGCCAGTCGGTGGCCTCGGTCAGCAGCCGTACCGCGTCCGGGTCCCAGGCGACGTGGCTGGAGGGCCGGTCGACGTGGAGGGTGCGGGGCAGGGTGCCGTGCCGCATGGCCAGGACCATCTTGATGACTCCGGCGACGCCGGCGGCGGCCTGGGCGTGGCCGATGTTGGACTTGACGGAACCGAGCAGCAGCGGGTGCTCCGGGTCGCGCTCGCGGCCGTACGTCGCGAGCAGCGCCTGGGCCTCGATGGGGTCGCCCAGGGCGGTGCCGGTGCCGTGCGCCTCCACCGCGTCGACCTCGCGGGCGGTGAGGCCCGCGGCGGCCAGCGCCTTGCGGATGACGCGCTGCTGGGAGGGGCCGTTGGGGGCGGTCAGACCGTTGGAGGCGCCGTCCTGGTTGACGGCCGACCCGCGCAGGACGGCGAGGACCTCGTGGCCGCGACGGCGCGCCTCGGACAGGCGCTCCACGACGAGCATGCCCACGCCCTCGGCCCAGGCGGTGCCGTCGGCGGCGTCGGAGAAGGGCTTGCAGCGGCCGTCCGGGGAGAGCGCCCCCATCTCGCCGAACTCGACGAAGCCGACCGGTGTCGACATCACCGTGACGCCGCCGGCCAGGGCGAGGGCGCACTCGCCGCCGCGGATCGCCTGGGCGGCGAGGTGCAGGGCCGTCAGGGAGGACGAGCAGGCGGTGTCGACGCTGACCGAGGGCCCTTCGAGGCCCAGGGTGTAGGAGAGCCGGCCGGAGAGCAGGCTCGCGGACTGGGCGGTCTCCACGTGCCCGGTCTGGCCGATCGCGGGACGGTAGTCGCCGCTGCCGCCGCCGACGAAGACACCGGTGTCGCCGCCGCGCAGGGTGGCGGGATCGATGCCGGCCCGCTCCAGGGCCTCCCAGGCGGCCTGGAGGACGATCCGCTGCTGCGGGTCGATGACCAGGGCCTCGCGGGGGGAGATCCCGAAGAAGGCGGGGTCGAAGTCGGCGACGTCGTAGAGGAATCCGCCCTCGCGGCTGACGCTGCGGCCGCGGCCGTCCCGGTCGCCGTGCAGGAGCCGTTCGAGGTCCCAGCCGCGGTCGGTGGGGAAGCCGCCGATGGCGTCGGTCCCGGCGCCGAGCAGCTCCCACAGGTCCTCGGGCGAGCGGACGTCGCCGGGGTAGCGGCAGCTCATGCCCACGATGACGATCGGGTCGTCACCGTCACCGTCACCGTCGTCGGTGGCGGAGCGGGTCGCGGACGCGTCGGCGGTGGTGGACCGGTCCCCGTGTCCGGCCAGGAGTTCGTCGAGAAGGTACGCGGCCAGGGTGGCGGGCGTCGGATAGTCGAAGACCAGCGTCGCGGGCAGGGTGAGGCCGGTGACGGTGGCGAGCCGGTTGCGCAGGTCGACGGCGGTCAGCGAGTCGAAGCCCAGGTCCCTGAAGGCGCTGGTGGCCGGTACGGCGCCCGCGTCGGCGTGGCCGAGCACCGGGGCGACCTCGGCGAGCACCAGGTCCAGCAGGCCGCGTTCGCGGTCGGCCCGGTCCAGGTGGCGCAGCCGGCTCCGCAGGTCCGCGGCGGTGCCCGCGTCACCGCCGTCGCCGTCTGCGGCGCGCAGGGCGTCGCCGGCCTCGGGCAGTGCGCTGAACAGCCGGCTCGGGCGGGTCCGGGTGAACGCCGGGGCGAACCGGTCCCACACCACGTCCGCGACGGTCACGGAGGCGGGGGCGGCCGGTTCCTCGGCGGCCTCGCCGGCCAGCGCGGCGAGCGCGGCGAGGGCGCGTCCCGGCTCCATGGCGGGCAGTCCGTTGACGCGCAGGTGGGCGGCGAGCCCGTCGGGCCCGGCGCCCTGCCAGGCGCCCCAGGCGACGGAGAGCGCGTTGACGCCGCCCGCGCGGTGCCGCTGGACCAGGGCGTCCAGGAAGGCGCCCGCGGCGGCGCCCGGCCCCTGCCCGGTGACGCCCCAGACGGCGGAGATGGAGTTGAAGACGACGAACGCGTCCAGGGTCCGCTCCCCCACGGCGGCCGTCAGCGCGTCGTGGGCGGCGTGCACGGCGGTCGTCGAGGGCTCGCCCATGGTGCCGGTGTCGCCGGTGTGGACGACTGCGGTGAGCGGACGGTCGGCCGGCAGGGCGGCGATGGCACGGGCGAGCGGGCCCGCGTCGGCCGGATCGGTGTGGTGGACCGCGGTGAGGACGGCGCCGGCGGCCTCGGCCTCGGTGCGCAGCGCCGTGAAGGCGTCGCCGGCCGGGTCGGTGGGACCGGCCAGCAGCACCCCGGCGGCGCCGTGCGCGGCGAGCCAGCGGGCGACGTGGCCGCCGAAGCCCTCCGGGCCGCCGGTGACCAGGACGGTTCCGGCGGGGCGCCAGACGGTGTCGGGGCGCTGGGCGGCGGCCCGGGTCAGGCGCCGTCCGAAGGCGCCGGAGGCGCGCAGCGCCACCTGGTCCTCGGCGGTGCCGGACGCCGTGCCGGACGCCAGCACGGCACGCAGGCGGTCGGTGGTCCGGCCGCCGGCGTCGTGGTCGACGTCGACGAGCCCGCCCCAGCGCTCCGGCTCCTCGAGGGCCAGGACCCGGCCGAGTCCCCAGAGAGCGGCCTGCCCGGGGTCGGCCGCCCGGTCGGTGCGGCCCACGCGGACCGCGCCGCGGGTGACGCACCACAGAGGGGCGTCGATCCCGGCCTCCCCCAGGAGGCGCAGCAGGAGGTCGGGCCGGGCGGGACCGTCGATCGGGCCGGCGGCTTCCGCGGAGCCGGCGGCGAGCAGGGAGAGGACGCCGGCGTACGCGGTGCCGTCGGCCGCCGCGTCGAGGCGGGCGGCGGCCCCCTCGTCCCCGGCCGGGACGACGAGGCGTACCGCGTCCTCGCCGAGTGCCCCGGCCAGGGCCTCGGTCCACGGGTCGCCGTCGAGCGCGGCCGGGGTCAGGACCAGCCACCGACCGGTGGCGCAGTGAGCGGGGGTGCCGGTGAGGGGCTGCCAGGTCACCCGGTAGCGCCAGCCGTCCACCAGGGCGCGTTCGGACCGGCCGCGGCGCCAGGTGGACAGGGCGGGCAGCACGCCGGAGAGGTCCGCGTCGTCCAGGCCGAGGGTGGCGGACAGGGACTCCAGGTCCTCCCGCTCCACCGCCGACCAGAACGCGGCGTCCACCGGGTCCTGCCCGGCACCCGCGCCGGTGGCCGGGGCGGGTTCGGGCCAGTAGTGCCGGTGCTGCCAGGCGTAGGTGGGCAGGTCGGTGCGGCGGGCTCCGGTGCCGTGGAACCATGCTGCCCAGTCGACGCCGACGCCGGCCGCGTGCAAGCGGGCGAGCGCGGTGAGCAGGGCGCGCTCCTCGTCGCGGTCCTTGCGCAGCGCGGGTACGACCGGACTGCCGGCCGCGTCGCCGTTGGCGCCGTTCCCCGTGTCGTCGAGTACCCGGGCGGCCATGCCGGTCAGCACGCCGTCGGGGCCGATCTCCAGGTAGGCGTCGGCACCGGCGCCGGCGAGGGCGCGTACTCCGTCGGCGAACCGGACGGTCTCGCGGGCGTGCCGCACCCAGTACTCGGGGGTGGTGAGCTGCCCGGGCTCGGCGAGGGCGCCGGTGACGTTCGAGACGACGGGGAGGCGGGGTTCGGCGTATTCCAGGGTCTCGGCGACGCGGCGGAACTCCGCGAGCATCGGCTCCATCAGCGGCGAGTGGAAGGCGTGACTGACCGACAGGCGCCGGGTCTTGCGGCCTTCTCCGGTGAACTGCTCAACCAGTGAGGTCAGTTCGGTCTCGGCACCGGCTATGACCACGGAGTCCGGGCCGTTGACCGCCGCCACGGACAAGCCATCGCCGAGGCGGGCCGTGACCTCGGCCTCGGTGGCCTGCACGGCTGCCATGGCACCGCCGGCGGGCAGGCCCTGCATCAGCCGGGCCCGGGCCGCGACCAGCGTGCAGGCGTCCTCCAGGGAGAACACCCCGGCCACGTGCGCGGCCGCGATCTCGCCAATGGAATGACCCGCGACGAACTCGGGGACCACGCCCCACGACTCGACCAGGCGGAACAGCGCCACCTCGATCGCGAACAGCGCGGGCTGGGTGTAGCCGGTGGTGTCCAGGAGAGCGGCCTCGGCCGTCCCCTCCGGTGCGAACAGCACCTCGCGCAGCGGTCGTTCGAGATCGGCGTCGAGCCGGGCCGCCACCACGTCCAGGGCCTCGGCGAAGGCCGGGAAGCGCCCGTACAGCTCACGCCCCGTCCCCGCCCGCTGCGAGCCCTGACCGGAGAACAGGACGGCGAGCCTGCGTTCGGTGGCGTGGTCGCGGACGGTCTCCACGGGCTCGCCCCCGGGCGTCACGAGCAGGACCGCTCGGTGCGCGAAGGCGGAACGGCCGACGGCCAGGCTGTAAGCGGTGTCGAGCGCCGGGACCTCGGGCCGTGCCTGCGTGAAGGAGGTCAGCCGCGTGTGCTGGGCGGACAGGGCCGCCTCGGAGCGGGCGGAGAGCAGCCACGGTACGACGGCCGGGGGGGCCTCCGGCTCCGCCGACGTGTCCGGCTCGGCGGCCGGTGCGGGTTGTTCCAGGATCACGTGGGCGTTGGTGCCGCTCACGCCGAAGGCGGAGACACCGGCGCGGCGCGGCCGTCCCGTCTCGGGCCAGGCCCGGTGTTCGCGCAGGAGCTCCACCGTGCCGCCGGACCAGTCGACGTGCGAGGACGGGGCGTCCACGTGCAGGGTGCGCGGGAGTTCCCCGCGGCCCAGGGCGAGGACGGTCTTGATGACGCCGGCGGCACCGGCGGCGGCCTGGGTGTGGCCCAGGTTGGACTTGACCGTGCCGAGCAGCAGGGGCCGTCGGGGCTCGCGTGCCTCTCCGTAGGCGGTGATCAGGGCTTGTGCCTCGATCGGGTCGCCGAGGGTGGTGCCGGTGCCGTGCGCCTCGACGGCGTCCACGTCGGCCGGGGTGAGGCGGGCGTCGGTCAGTGCTTGGCGGATGACGCGCTGCTGGGCGCGGCCGTTGGGGGCGGTCAGGCCGTTGGACGCGCCGTCCTGGTTGACGGCCGAGCCGCGCAGGACGGCGAGGACGGGGTGGCCGTTGCGGCGGGCGTCGGACAGGCGCTCCAGGACCAGGACGCCGGCGCCCTCGGACCAGGCGGTGCCGTCGGCGGAGTCGGCGAACGCCTTGCAGCGGCCGTCCGCGGCGAGGCCGCCCTGCGCGGTGAACTCCACGAAGGCGTCGGGGCTGGACATCACCGAGACGCCGCCCGCGAGGACCAGGGAGCATTCGCCGGAGCGCAGCGCGCCCGCGCCCATGTGCAGCGCGACCAGGGCGGAGGAGCAGGCGGTGTCGACGGTGACCGCCGGGCCCTCCAGGCCCAGCGTGTAGGACAGGCGGCCGGACATCACGCTGGCGGTGGTGCCGGTGGCGGCGTGGCCCTGCACGTCGGTGGTGCCGCGGCGCAGCATGGTGGCGTAGTCCTGGCCGTTGGTGCCCACGAAGACACCGGTGGCGCTGGAGCGCAGGCTCTGCGGGTCGATGCCGGCCCGTTCCAGGGCCTCCCAGGCGGTTTCGAGCAGCAGCCGCTGCTGCGGGTCCATCGCCAGGGCCTCGCGCGGCGAGATGCCGAAGAAGGGGGCGTCGAAGAGTCCGGCGCCGTCGAGGAAGCCGCCCTCCAGGGTGGCGGAGCCGCCCCGGGCGAGGGACTCCAGGTCCCAGCCGCGGTCGGTGGGGAAGCCGGAGACCGCGTCGCGGCCGTCGGCCAGCAGGCGCCACAGGTCCTCGGGGGACTCGATGCCGCCGGGGAAGCGGCAGCCCATGCCGACGACGGCCACCGGGTCGTCGTCCGTAGGCCGTTCCGTTCCCGCGCCGGTGCCGTGTCCCGCGGCGGGTTCGGGCAGGTCGCCCAGGAGCTCGGTGAGGAGGTGGGCGGCCAGGTCGCGGGCGGTCGGATGGTCGTAGACGAGGGTGGCGGGCAGCCGCAGTCCGGTGGTGGCGGTCAGGGTGTTGCGCAGTTCGACGGTGGTGAGCGAGTCGAAGCCGAGGTCGGTGAAGGCCCGGTCGGGTTCGACGGCGGCCGGGTCGGGGTGGCCGAGCACGGCGGCGACCTGGGCGCGCAGGAAGTCGAGCACGTGGCGTTCGCGGGCCGCGCCGGTCAGGGCGGCGACCTGGCGGCGCAGGACCGGCTCGGTGTCCGCGAGGACGCCGTGCGCGCCGCCGCCGATGCGGAGTTCGGGCAGGTCCCCGACGAGGGCCCGGTTCGGGGTGAACACGGCCGCGTACCGCTGCCAGTCGATGTCGGCGACGAGGAGGGTGGTGTCGCCGTGGCCGACGGCGGTGTCGAGGGCGGCGAGCGCGTCCTCGGGGCTCATCGGGGTGAAGCCGCCGCGGCGGACCCGGTCCTCGACGCCCGTGCCGTCGCCGGCCATGCCGGTGCCGGACCAGGGGCCCCAGGCCACGGAGGTGGCGGGCAGGCCCTGGTCGCGCCGGTGCTCGGCCAGGGCGTCCAGGTAGGCGTTGGCCGCGGCGTAGTTGGCCTGCCCGGCGGCGCCGAGGACGCCCGCGGTCGAGGAGAACAGCACGAAGTCGGTGAGGCCGAGGTCGCGGGTCAGCTCGTGCAGGTGGGCGGCGGACCGGGCCTTGGCGTCCAGGACGGTGGCGAACCGCTCGGGGGTGAGGGTGTCGAGGAGGCCGTCGTCGAGGACGCCCGCGGCGTGCACGACGGCGGTGAGCGGGTGCTCCTCCGGTACGGCGGACAGGGTCGCGGCGAGCGCGGCGCGGTCGGACGTGTCGCACGCGACGACCGTCACCCGGGCGCCCGTCTCGCGCAGCTCCGCGGCGAGTTCGGCGGCGCCTGGGGCGTCCGGGCCGCGCCGGCCCGCGAGCAGCAGGTGCGGGGTGCCGCGTCCGGCGAGCAGCCGGGCGACGTGGGCGCCGAGGGCGCCGGTGCCGCCGGTGATCAGGACGGTGCCCTCGGGGGCGAACGCGCGGGGCGCCGGTCCCTGGGCGGCGGGGTGGTGGGCGAGGCGCCGCGCGTAGGTGGCGGAGGCGCGGACCGCGAGCTGGTTCTCCTCGCCGGGCGCGGCGAGCAGGTGCGCGAGGCGTCGTACGGCCCGCTCGTCGATGTGCTCGGGCAGGTCGACCAGGGTGAGCCGGCGCTCGGGGCGCTCCAGGGCGGCGACGCGGCCGAGGCCCCAGAGGGCGGCCTGCCCGGGGTGGGCGAGGCGGTCGGCACGGCCGGTGCCGACCGCCTGCCGGGTGAGCAGCCAGACGGGGGCGGTGATCCCGGCGTCGTCGAGGGCGGTGAGGGCGGCGGCGGTGGGCGCGAGCGCGGCGGTGCCGGCGGGGTCGTCGTCCGTGGTGTCGGCGGCGGGGTCGTCGTCCATGGTGTCGGCGGCGGGCGCCTCGGCCGTGTTCCCTTCGGCGGCGGCCGAGGTCAGGGCAGTCAGGGCGAGGACGCCGGTGAACCCGCCGTCGGGGCGTGGCAGTTCGCTCAGGGTCGCGGTGAGCGCGGTGCGGTCGGCGGTGGCCGTGGTGTCGACCGTGACGACGGCGGTGTCCGGGCCGAGGGCCGCCAGGAGTGTGGTCGTCTCGGTGGCGGGGGCGCCGGCCGGGCGCAGGACCAGCCAGGTGCCGGCGGGCCGGTCGGTGGGGGCGCCGTCCAGCGGCTTCCACACGATCCGGTGGCGGCGGCTGTCGGCGGCGGCCCGCTCGGTGCGGCGGCGCCGCCACGAGGACAGGGCGGGCACCAGGGCGGCCAGCGTCTCCTCGTCCAGCCCGAGGTCTGCGCCGAGCGCCGGCAGGTCGCCGCGCTCCACGGCCGACCAGAAGGCGGCGTCCGCGCCGGCGCCTGTGTCGGGCGTGATCGGGGTGAAGGAGGTGTCGGGCCAGTAGCGGCTGCGCTGGAAGGCGTACGTCGGCAGGTCGACGCGGCGGGCGCCGATGCCGTGCAGGGTGCCGCTCCAGTCGACGGCGGCGCCCCGCACGTACAGCCCGGCGAGGGCCGCGGTGAGGCTGGGCACTTCGTCGCGGTCGCGGCGGAGCGCGGGGACGACGGTGGCGGGTGCGGTGCCGTCCGCCCGGCCGCCGTCGCCGTCGAGGATCGCGCGGGTCGCGGCGGACAGGGTGCCGTCGGGGCCGAGTTCCAGGTAGGAGGTGGCGCCCCGGCGGTCCAGGGTGCGTACCGCGTCGGCGAACCGGACGGTGGCGCGGACCTGGCGCACCCAGTACTCCGGCGTGCGCAGTTCCTCGGCGGTGGCGAGGTCGCCGGTGACGGTGGAGACCACCGGCAGGAGCGGCGCCCCGTAGGTGAGGCCGCGGGCGACGCGGGCGAAGTCGTCGAGCATGGGCTCCATGCGCGGCGAGTGGAAGGCGTGGCTGACCCGCAGGGCGCGGGTGCGACGGCCGTCCGCGGCGAGGCGGGCGGCGATGCCGGCGACCTCTTCCCCGTCGCCCGCGATCACCACGGAGCGGGGGCCGTTGACGGCGGCGAGGGAGACGCGGTCCTCCAGGCCCGCCAGGAGCGGCAGCACCTCGTCCTCGGCGGCCTCGACGGCGACCATGGCGCCGCCGGCCGGGAGCGCGGCCATGAGGCGACCGCGTGCGGCGACGAGGGTGCAGGCGTCCTCCAGGGAGAACACTCCGGCGACGTGGGCGGCGGCGATCTCGCCGATGGAGTGGCCCGCCACGCCGTCGGGGGCGACGCCCCAGGACTCCACGAGCCGGTACAGGGCGACTTCGAGGGCGAACAGGGCGGGCTGGGTGTAGGCGGTGTCGTGCAGGAGGGCGGCCTCTTCGGTGCCCTCCGGTGCGAAGAGGACCTCGCGCAGCGGACGGTCGAGTTCCTGGTCGAAGCGGGTGAGGACGGCGTCCAGGGCATCGGCGAAGGCGGGATGGCGCTCGTACAGGTCGCGTCCCATGGCGGCGCGCTGGCTGCCCTGCCCGGTGAAGAGGAAGGCCAGGCGGCCCCGCGCCGGGGCACCGGTGACCAGGGAGGTGTCGGGGGTGCCGTCGCGCAGTGCGGTCAGCGCACGCTCCAGTCCCTGGCGGTCGTCGGTGAGGACGGCGGCCCGGTGTTCCAGGGCGGCACGGGTGGTGGCCAGCGAGTGGGCCACGTCCGCCAGGGGCAGCTCCGGGTGGTACGTCAGGTGGTCGAGGAGACGGGCGGCCTGCTCGCGCAGGGCGTCGGCGGTACGGGCGGACAGCACCAGGGGGACGCCCGCGGGCAGGGTGTCCGGGCCGGCTGCCGCGGGCGCCGGGGCGGTGGCGGGCTCCGGCTGGTCGGGGGCCTGCTCGACGATGGTGTGGACGTTGGTGCCGGACAGGCCGAAGGAGGAGACGCCCGCCCGGTACGGGCGGCCGGTCTCGGGCCAGGGCACGGTCTCGGTGGCCAGGTCGATGGCGCCGGAGGTCCAGTCGACGTGGCCGGAGGGGGTGTCCACGTGCAGGGTGCGCGGGACGGTGCCGTGCCGCATCGCCATGACCGTCTTCATGACGCCGGCGATGCCGGAGGCCATCTGGGTGTGGCCGATGTTGGACTTCACCGAGCCGAGCAGCAGCGGCCGGTCGCCGGGCCGGTCCTGGCCGTAGGTGGCGAGCAGGGCCTGGGCCTCGATGGGGTCGCCGAGGGCGGTGCCGGTGCCGTGGCCCTCGACCACGTCCACCTCGCCCGGGGTGAGTCCGGCGTCGGCGAGGGCCTGGCGGATGACGCGGGCCTGGGAGGGGCCGTTGGGGGCGGTCAGGCCGTTGGAGGCGCCGTCCTGGTTGACGGCGGAGCCGCGGATCACGGCGAGGACGGGGTGGCCGTTGCGGCGGGCGTCGGACAGGCGCTCGACCAGGACCAGTCCGACGCCCTCGGCCAGGCTCATGCCGTCGGCGCCCTCGGCGTAGGCCTTGCAGCGGCCGTCGGGGGCCATGGCGCGCTGGCGGCTGAAGCCGGTGAAGGCCTGCGGGGTGGCCATGACGCTGACGCCGCCGGCCAGGGCGAGGGTGGACTCGCCGTTGCGCAGCGACTGACAGGCCAGGTGCAGTGCCACCAGGGAGGAGGAGCAGGCGGTGTCCAGGGTGACCGCCGGGCCCTCCAGGCCGAAGGTGTAGGCGAGGCGGCCGGACATCACGCTGGAGATGGTGCCGGTGATCAGGTGGCCTTCGGCACCCTCGGAGCCGGCGCCGCCGGCCGTGTAGTCCTGGTAGCTGGCGCCGATGAAGGTGCCGGTGCGGCTGGAGCGCAGGGTCGCGGGGTCGATCCCGGCGCGCTCCATGACCTCCCAGCCGGTCTCCAGGAGGAGCCGCTGCTGCGGGTCCATGGCCAGCGCCTCGCGCGGGGAGATACCGAAGAAGCCGGCGTCGAAGTCGGCCACGTCGTGCAGGAAGCCGCCCTGCGTGGAATACGTCGTGCCCGGCCGGTCGGGGTCGGGGTCGTACAGGGCGTCCGCGTCCCAGCCGCGGTCGGCGGGGAAGCCGGTGATGGCGTCGGCACCGGCCGCGACGAGGTCCCACAGGGCCTCGGGGGAGGTGACGCCGCCCGGGTAGCGGCAGCTCATGGCGACGATGGCGATGGGTTCGTCGGCGGCGGCCCCGGTGCGGACGGGCGCGTCGGTACCGGTGGCGGGCCCACCGGTCAGCTCGCGCAGGTGACCGACGAGGGTGAGCGGGTCCGGGTAGTCGAACACCAGGGTGCTGGGCAGGGTGAGGCCGGTGACGGTGGCGAGCCGGTTGCGCAGGTCGACGGCGGTGAGCGAGTCGAAGCCGACGTCGCGGAAGGCGCGCCGCTCGGACAGCACCTCCGGGGAGGCGTGGCCGAGGACGGTGGCGGCCTCGGAGCGCACCAGGTCGAGCAGGAGGCGGTCCTGCTCGCCGGCGGGCAGGGCGCGCAGCCGGGCGGTGAACTCGCCGCCCCCGGTGGTACGGGCCGCGCTCTCCTCGGTGATCCTGCGGACCTCGGGCACCTCCGCGAAGAGGTCGGTGGGGCGCGAGGAGGTGAAGACCGGGTGGTAGCGGTCCCAGTCGACGTCGGCGACGGCCAGCGTGCCCTCGTCGCCGTCGAGGACCTGCCGCAGGGCGGTCAGGGCCGGCCGGGGGTCCATGAACTCCAGGCCGCTGCGCCGGATCTGGCCGGGGTCGACCCGGCCGAGCTTCACGTCGTCGGCCCAGATCCCCCAGGAGATGGCGGTGCCGTGGGCGCCGCGGGCGCGTCGGTGCTCGGCGAGGGCGTTGAGGTGGGCGTTGGCGGCGACGTACGCGGCGTGCCGGCCGCTGCCCCACATGCCGGCGGTGGAGGAGTACAGCACGAACGCGTCGATCTGGTCGTCGTCGAGGAGTTCGTCCAGGTGTGCGGCGCCGGCGGTCTTGGCGTGCACGACCTTGGCGAACGCGTCGAGGCTGGTCTCCTCGATCGACTGCAGCTCGATGACGGCGGCGGTGTGGAAGACGCTGCGCACCGTGCGGCCCTCGGCGGCCAGCCGGTCCAGGAGCGCGGCGACGGCGTCGCGGTCGCGGACGTCGCAGGCGGCGACGGTCACGGCGCAGCCCCGCTCGGCGAGTTCGGCGACGAGCTCGGCGGCGCCGGCGGCGTCCGCGCCGCGGCGGCTGGTCAGCACCAGGTCGCGGGCGCCCTGGTCGGCGAGCCAGCGGGCCAGGTGGGGGCCGAGGGTGCCGGTGCCACCGGTGACCAGGACGGTGCCGCGCGCAGTCCAGGAGCCGGCGCCGGTGGGGGCGGGGGCGGGGACGATGCGGCGGGCGAGGACGCCGGTGGAGCGCACGGCGAGCTGGTCCTCGCCGGTGGTGCCGGCCAGCAGGGCGGCGAGCCGTGCACCGGCCCGCCGGTCCGGCGTGTCGGGCAGGTCGACGGTGCCGCCCCAGCGCTCCGGGTGTTCCAGGGCGGCGGTCCAGGACAGGCCCTGGACCATGGCCTGGGCGGGCCGGGTGAGGCGGTCGGCGCGGCCGGTGGTGACGGCGCCCCGGGTGAGGGCCCACAGGGGCGCCTCGATCGCGGCGTCGCCGAGCGCCTGGACCAGGACCACGCTCAGCGCGAGGCCGGTGGTCAGCACCGGGTGGGCGGCGCCCGTGTCCTCGGCGTCGGCGAGCAGCGAGACCACGCCGGTGGGGGCGGATTGTGCGCACAGGGCACGCAGCCGGTCCGCGAGCGCGTCCCGGTCGGTGTCGGCGGTGGTGAGCGCGAGGGGCAGCACCTGGGCGCCGTGCGTCGTCAGGGCGTCCGTGACGAAGTCGGCGTACGCCGGGTCGGTGCCGTCGGCGGTGACGAGCAGCCAGGTGCCGTCCAGGGTGGCGTCGGGCAGCGTGCCGAGCGGCTTCCAGGTGGCGCGGTAGCGCCAGGAGCCGGCCGTGGAGCGGTCGCGGCACTCCTTGCGCCAGGTGGACAGGGCGGGCAGCAGCGGGGCGAGGGCGTCGCGGTCCAGGTGGAGCCGGGAGGCGAGGGAGTCGGCGTCCTCCCGCTCGACCTCGGTCCAGAACTCGGCGTCCGCCGGGTCCCCCTCGCCGCCGCCGTTCGGGCGGCCGGCGAGGGCCCACAGGTGCTCGCGCTGGAAGGCGTACGTGGGCAGGGGTGTCCTGCGGGCGCCGGTGCCGGCGTACACGGCGCTCCAGTCGGCGCGTCCGCCGCGGACCCACTGCTCGGCGAGGGAGGTCAGGAAGCGGGCGGTGCCGCCCTGTTCGCGTCGCAGGGTGCCGACGGCGGCGATCTGCCGGCCGGTGTCCTCGGCGGTGGCCTGGACGGCCATGGTCAGCACCGGGTGCGGGCTGATCTCGACGAAGACGGTGTGTTCGGTGTCGAGCAGGGCGCGGACGGTCTCCTCGAAGCGGACGGTCTGCCGCAGGTTGCGGTACCAGTAGGCGGCGTCCGTGCGGGCGGTGTCGAGGAGTTCGCCGGTGACGGTGGAGTGGAAGGGCAGGCGGGGGGTGCGGGGCGTCACCGGGGCGAGCACGTCGAGGAGTTCCGCCTCGATCCGCTCGACCTGCGGCGAGTGGGAGGCGTAGTCCACGGCGATCCGGCGGGCGCGCAGGTCGCGGGCGGTGAACTCGGCCTGGAGGGCGTCCAGGGCGTCGGGGGTGCCGGCCAGGACCACCGCGCGCGGCCCGTTGACGGCGGCGACGGACACCGTGCCGTCGTACGGGGCCAGGTACTCCTCGGCCTCGGCGGCGGACACCTGGACGGACATCATGCCGCCCGCTCCGGCCAGGACGCGGCCGATGGCCCGGGAGCGCAGGGCGACGACGCGGGCGCCGTCCTCCAGGGAGAGGGCGCCCGAGACGACGGCGGCGGCTATCTCGCCCTGGGAGTGGCCGATCACGGCGTCGGGGGTGACGCCGTGGGCGTGCCACAGCTCGGCGAGTGAGACCAGCACGGCCCAGGTGGCGGGCTGGACGACGTCGACGCGGTCCAGGGAGGGGGCGCCGTCCGCCTGGCGGATCACGTCGGTGAGGGACCAGTCGGTGTACGCGGCCAGGGCGGCGGCGCACTCGTGGAAGCGTTCGGCGAAGACGGGCGAGGTGTCGAGGAGTTCGGCGCCCATGCCGGCCCACTGGGAGCCCTGGCCGGGGAAGACGAACACGGTGCGCCCCTCGGTGTCGGCCGTGCCCTGGACGATCCGGGCGGTGGATTCGCCGGCGCCGAACGCGGTGAGGGCGTCGGCGAGTTCGGTGAGGTCCGGGCCGAGGGCGACGGCCCGGTGCTCCAGGACGGAGCGGGCGGTGATCAGGGTGTGGCCGACGTCGCTGGGGTGCGGCGCGGCGTCGGTGGTGACGTGTGCGGCGAGGTTGGCGGCCTGTTCGCGCAGGGCGGCGGGGGCGGCGGCGGACAGGACCCAGGGCAGGGTGCCGCCCGCCGGGAGGGCGGGCTCGGGGGCGGGCGCGGGCTCCTGGACCGGGGGTGCCTGCTCCAGGACGGCGTGCGCGTTGGTGCCGCTGATGCCGAAGGAGGAGACGGCGCAGCGCAGTGGGCGGTCGTTCCGGCTCCACCCGGTGTTCTCGGTGATCAGGCGGACGGTGCCGCCGGTCCAGTCGATGTGGCTGGAGGGTTCCTCGGAGTGCAGGGTGCGCGGCAGCTCGCCGTGGCGCATCGCCTGGACCATCTTGATGACGCCGGCGACGCCCGCGGCCGACTGGGTGTGGCCGATGTTGGACTTCACCGAGCCGAGCAGCAGCGGGTGTTCGGGGTCACGGCCGTGACCGTAGGTGGCGAGCAGGGCCTGCGCCTCGATCGGGTCGCCGAGGGCGGTGCCGGTGCCGTGGGCCTCCACGGCGTCGACGTCGGCCGTGGTCAGGCCGGCGGCGCGCAGGGCCTGGCGGATGACGCGGACCTGGGAGGGTCCGTTGGGGGCGGTCAGGCCGTTGGAGGCGCCGTCCTGGTTGATGGCCGAACCGCGGACGACGGCGAGGACCTCGTGGCCGTTGCGGCGGGCGTCGGAGAGCCGCTCCAGGACGAGCATGCCGATGCCCTCGGCGAGGGTCATGCCGTCGGCGCCCTCGGAGAAGGCCTTGCAGCGGCCGTCCCGGGCGAGGGCCCGCTGCCGGCTGAAGGCGATGAACGGCATCGGGTTGGTCATGACGGTGGCGCCGCCGGCCAGGGCGAGGGTGGACTCGCCGTTGCGCAGCGACTGGCAGGCCAGGTGCAGCGCGACCAGGGAGGAGGAGCAGGCGGTGTCGACGGTGACCGCCGGGCCCTCCAGGCCGAAGGTGTAGGCCAGGCGCCCGGACAGGACGCTGGGGCTGGAGCCGGTGACGGCGTGACCCGCGGAGCCGTCGTCCATGCCGACGCCGTAGTCCTGGTAGGTGGAGCCGATGAAGGTGCCGGTGGGCGTGGAGTGCACCGAGGCGGGGTCGATGCCGGCGTGCTCGAACGCCTCCCAGGTGGTCTCCAGGAGCAGGCGCTGCTGCGGGTCCATGGCCAGCGCCTCGCGCGGCGAGATGCCGAAGAACCCGGCGTCGAACTCGCCCGCGTCGTGCAGGAAGCCGCCCCGCGTGGAGTACGTGGTGCCCGGCCGGTCGGGGTCGGGGTCGAACAGGGCGTCCGCGTCCCAGCCGCGGTTGACGGGGAACTCGGAGATGGCGTCGGTGCTGTCGGCGACCAGCCGCCAGAACGCGTCGGCGGAGCGGACGCCGCCGGGGAAGCGGCAGCTCATGCCGACGATGGCGATGGGCTCGTCGGTGGCGGCGGGTCCGGTGGCGGGCGCGGCGGCGGGGTCGGCGCCGCCCAGGAGTTCGCCGCGCAGGTGGCGGGCGAGGGCGACGGGGTTCGGGTAGTCGAAGACCAGGGTGGTGGGCAGGGTGAGCCCGGTGAGGGCGGCGAGCCGCTTGCGCAGTTCCACCGCGGTCAGCGAGTCGAAGCCGGCGTCCCGGAAGGCGCGCTTGGCGGGCACGCCCTCGGCGGAGGTGTGGCCGAGGACGACGGCGGCCTCGGAGCGCACCAGGTCGAGCAGCAGCCGCTCCTGCTCCTCGGCGGTGAGGCCGCCGAGCCGGCCGGCCAGTTCGGTGGCCGTGCCGGAGGCGCCCGGGGTGCCGGGGGCGCCCAGGGCGGCGACGGTGTCGATCGCGTCGAACAGGCGGCCGGCGCGGGCGGCGGTGAAGACGGGGTGGTACTGCGCCCAGTCGACGTCGGCGACGGTGACGGCGCTCTCGCCGCGTACGACGGCGCGGCGCAGCTCGGCCATGGCGGTGCCCGGCCGCAGGAGCCGCAGTCCGGTGCGCTCGATGCCTTCGGAGACCGAGCGGTGGGCGCTGGCCATGCCGACCTCGGCCCAGGGTCCCCAGGCGACGGAGGTGGCGGCGAGGCCGCGCGAGCGGCGGTTCTCGGCGAGCGCGTCGAGGTAGGCGTTGGCGGCTGCGTAGGCGCTCTGCCCCGCACTGCCCCACACGCCGGCGACGGAGGAGACCAGGACGAAGAAGTCCAGGTCGCGGTCGCCGAGCAGGGCGTCGAGGTGGGCGGCGCCGAGGGTCTTGGCGGCCATCGCCGCGCCGACCTCGTCCAGTGGGGTGGCGGCCAGCGGGGTGGCCTGGCCGACGCCGGCGGCGTGCACCACACCGGTGAGGGGCGCGTCGTCGGGTACGCCGTCGAGCACCGCGGCCAGCGCGCCGCGGTCGGCGGCGTCGCAGGCGACGAGGGTGACCCGGGCGCCGAGTTCCTCCAGTTCGGCGCGGAGTCCGGCGGCGCCGGGGGCGTCGGTGCCGCGGCGGCCGGTGAGGATCAGGTGGGCGGCGCCGGACCGGGCGAGCCAGCGGGCGGTCTCGGCGCCGAGGCCGCCGGTGCCGCCGGTGATCAGGACGGTGCCGGAGGCCGTGAACTCGTCCTCGCGGGGCAGGTCGTCGCCGGGGTGGCGTACGACGCGGCGGGCGAGGGTGCCGTCGGCGCGCACGGCGAGCTGGTCCTCACCCTCGTGGGTGGCTAGCACGCTGACCAGGCGCTGGACGGCCGGGGCGTCGAGGACCTGCGGCAGGTCGACCAGGCCGCTCCACTGCTCGGGGCGCTCCAGGGCGGCTACCCGGCCCAGGCCCCAGGCGGTTGCCCGGGCGGGGTGGGTCAGGGGGTCGCCGGGGCCGGTGGTGACGGCGCCCCGGGTCACGGTCCACAGCGGGGCGGTGACGCCGGTGTCGCCGAGGGCCTGGGCGAGGACGACGCCGAGGGCGAAGCCGGTGGGCAACCCGCCTTCTGGGCGGGCCGGGTCGCCGAGCGGCAGCAGGGAGAGGACGCCGCTGACGCCGGCGCCGCCGTCGGCGGCCTCGGTCTCGACGGCGGCGCGCAGGGTCTCGGCGAGGCGGTCGCGGTCGAGGTGGGTCTCGTCCAGGACGAGGCGCCGGAGGACGGCACCGTGGCCGCGCAGCGCGTCGAGGACCTCCGCGGCCTCGTCGGGGCGCGAGCCGGGTGCGGTGTCCGCGTCGGCGCCGGAGGCGGCCGTGGTGACGGCGAGCCAGGTGCCGTCCAGGACGGGGGCGCCCCCGGTGCCCGCCGGGTGCCAGGCGACCCGGTAGCGGGCGGCGTCCAGGACGGCGCGTTCCTGGCGGGCGCGCCGCCAGGACGACAGGGACGGCAGCAGCGCGTACAGGGAGGCGTGCTCCTCGTCGCGCAGGCCGAGCAGCCCGGCCAGCCCGGCGGCGTCGCCGGACTCGACGGCGGTCCACAGTTCGGCGTCGGCCGGGTCGGTGGCTGCCCCGCCGGCGGTACGGCGGGCGGTGGGCGCGGTGGTGTCCGGCCAGTACGTCTCGTGCTGGAAGGCGTAGGTGGGCAGTTCGACGGTGGTGGCGCCGGTGCCCTGGTGGACGGCGGCCCAGTCGACGCGGACGCCGCGCACGTGCAGGCGGGCCAGTGCGGTGAGGGCGGACTCGTCCTCCGGGCGGCCGGTGCGCAGCAGCGGGACGGCGTCGGTGCCGGAGTCGTCGCCGAGGGTGTCCTGGGCGGCGGCGCACAGCGAGCCGCCGGGGCCGAGTTCGAGGTAGGTGGCGGCGCCCGCCTGGTGGGCGGCGCGTACCGCGTCGGCGAACCGGACGGTGGACCGCGCGTGCCGCACCCAGTACTCGGCGGTGCGCAGGTCGTCGCCCTCGGCCGGGCGGCCGGTGAGGTCGCAGACGACGGGCACGGTGGGCGGGTGGTAGGTCAGGCCCTCGGCGACCTCGCGGAAGGCGTCCAGCACGGCGTCCGTGCGGGGCGAGTGGAAGGCGTGGCTGACCCGCAGGCGGCGGGTGGTGCGGCCCCGTTCGGCGAAGTGGGCGGCGATGCGCCCGGCGGGCTCCTCGTCGCCGGAGACGACGATGGCCGAGGGCCCGTTGACGGCGGCCAGGGAGACGCGGTCCTCCAGGCCCGCCAGGAGCGGCAGCACCTCCTCCTCGGACGCCTGGAGCGACCACATGGCGCCGCCCTCGGGGAGGGCCTGCATGAGGCGGGCGCGGGCGGCGACCAGGGCGCAGGCGTCCTCCAGGGACAGGACGCCCGCGGCGTGGGCGGCGCTGATCCCGCCGACGGAGTGGCCGAGTAGCACGCCGGGGCGCACGCCCCAGGAGCGGACGAGCCGGTACAGGGCGGTCTCCAGCGCGAACAGGGCGGGCTGGGTCCAGCCGGTCTCGTACAGGGCGGCTGCGCCGGGGGTGCCCTCCTCGGCGAACAGGACGTCCTTCAGGGAGCCGTGCGGGGTGTCGGCGGGGGCGTCGACGAGCAGCGGGTCGAGGTGGGCGACGACCTCGTCGAGCGCTTCGGCGAACACCGGGTGGCGCTCGTACAGTTCGCGGCCGGTGCCGGGGCGCTGGCTGCCCTGGCCGGTGAAGAGCAGGGCGGTGCGGCCCGCGCCGCCCGTCTCGCCGAGGACCAGTGCCGGGTCGGTGCGGTCGGCGGCCAGCGCGGCCAGGGCGCGGCGGGCGTCCTCGGCGGTGCCGACGACGACGGCGCGCTGTTCGAAGGCCGGGCGGGTGGTGGCCAGCGACAGGGTGACGTCGGCGGGGGCGTCGGCGGGACGGGAGTCGAGGTGGGCGAGGAGGCGGGCGGCCTGGGAGCGCAGCGCGGGGCAGGTGCGGGCGGAGAGGGCCCAGGGCAGGACGGCCGGGTCGGAGGTGCCGCCGTCCTCGACGGTCTGCGGAGCCTTGGCGGGCTCGCCCTGTTCGAGGACGATGTGCGCGTTGGTGCCGCTGATGCCGAAGGAGGAGACGGCGGCGCGGCGCGGGCGGCCGGTCTCGGGCCAGGGGGTGTGCTCGTGGACGAGGGCGACCGCGCCCGTTTCCCAGTCGACGTGCCGGGAGGGTGCGCCGGCGTGCAGGGTGCGCGGCAGTTCGCCGTGGCGCATCGCCTGGATCATCTTGATGACGCCGGCGGCACCGGCGGCGGCCTGGGTGTGGCCGATGTTCGACTTGACGGAGCCGAGCAGCAGCGGTCGTTCCGGGTCGCGGTCCTGGCCGTAGGTGGCGAGGAGTGCCTGGGCTTCGATGGGGTCGCCGAGCGGGGTGCCGGTGCCGTGACCCTCGACGGCGTCCACGTCGGCGGTGGTCAGCCCGGCGGCGGACAGGGCCTGGTGGATGACGCGCTGCTGGGAGGGCCCGTTGGGGGCGGTCAGGCCGTTGGAGGCGCCGTCCTGGTTGACGGCCGAGCCCCGGACGACGGCCAGGACGCGGTGGCCGTTGCGGCGGGCGTCGGACAGGCGCTCCAGGACCAGCACGCCGACGCCCTCGGACCAGCCCACGCCGTCGGCCTCGTCGGAGAAGGCCTTGCAGCGGCCGTCGGGCGACAGGCCGCGCTGCCGGGAGAACTCGATCAGGGAGGTCGGGGTGGACATCACGGTGACGCCGCCGGCCAGGGCCAGCGAGCACTCCCCCGCGCGCAGCGCCTGCATCGCGAAGTGCATCGCGACCAGGGAGGAGGAGCAGGCGGTGTCGACGGTGACCGCCGGGCCTTCCAGGCCCAGGGCGTAGGAGACCCGGCCGGAGGCGATGCTCGGTGCGGTGCCGCTGCCCTGGTGGCCCTCGAAGCGCTCGTCGGCGAGCGTCGCCGAGTAGTCGCTGTACATGACGCCGGCGAAGACGCCGGTCCGGCTGCCGCGCAGGGACACCGGGTCGATCCCGGCGTGTTCGACGGCCGTCCAGGAGGCCTCCAGGAGCAGGCGCTGCTGGGAGTCGGTGGCGAGTGCCTCGCGCGGGCTCATGCCGAAGAAGCCGGCGTCGAACTCGCCCGCGTCGTGCAGGAAGCCGCCGTGACGTGCGTACGAGGTCCCGGGGTGGTCCGGGTCGGGGTGGTAGAGGTGGTCGAGGTCCCAGCCGCGGTTGACGGGCAGTCCGCCGATGGCGTCGGTGCCCTCGGTGACCAGGCGCCACAGGTCGTCGGGGGAGGTGACGCCGCCGGGGTAGCGGCAGCTCATGCCGACGACGACGATCGGGTCGTCGGCGGTGGCGCGGGCCCGCGGGCCGGCGTCGGGTGCGGCGGTCTCGGGCGCGGTGTCGGTGAGTTCCCGCAGGAGGTGGCCGGCGAGGGCGGCGACGGTCGGGTAGTCGAAGATGACGGTCGCGGAGGTGCGCAGGCCGGTGGCCGCGGCCAGCCGGTTGCGCAGTTCGACGGCGGTCAGCGAGTCGAAGCCCAGCTCCTGGAAGGGCCGTTCGGGGTCGACATCGTGTGCGGACGCGTGACCGAGCACGGTGGCCGTCTGGGTGCGGACCAGGTCGACGACGGCCTCGGCGCGGGCCTCCTCGTCGAGCCGGGACAGCCGCTGGGCCAGGCCGAGGGCCGCCTCGGAACCGGTGCGCACGGTGCGGCGGGTGCGGGTGCGGATCAGGCCGCGCAGCAGCGGCGGCACCTCGTCGTGACCGCGCAGGACGGCGAGGTCCAGCCGGGCGGGGACGACGGCGGCGCGGGGCACGGTGAGGGCGGCGTCGAAGAGGGCGAGTCCCTGCTCGGCGGTGAGCGGGGGTGTGCCGGAGCGGGACATGCGCTCCAGGTCCCGCTCGGACAGCTCCCCCGTCATGCCTCCAGTGGGCACCCAGGGGCCCCAGGCCAGGGAGAGTCCGGGCAGGCCCGCGTCCCGGCGCAGGCGGGCCACGGCGTCCAGGAAGGCGTTGCCCGCCGCGTAGTTGGCCTGGGCGGGGGCGCCGGTGGTGCCCGCGAGGGAGGAGAACACCACGAACGCGGCGAGGTCCAGGTCGCGGGTGGCCTGGTGCAGGTGCCACACGGCATCCGCCTTGGGCCGCAGGACGGCGGCCAGACGCTCCTCGGTGAGGGACTCCACGAGGCCGTCGTCGAGGGTGCCCGCGGTGTGCACGACGCCGGTGACGGGGTGGCCGGCGGGCACGGAGGCGAACAGCCGCCGCACCGCCTCCGGATCGCTCGCGTCGCAGGCCACGAGGGTCACCTCGGCCCCGGACTCCCGCAGTTCGGCGGTGAGTTCGGCGGCGCCGGGGGCGTCGGGGCCGCGGCGTCCGGCGAGCAGCAGGTGCCGTACGCCGTGTGCGGCGACCAGGTGACGGGCGAGTACGGCGCCCAGGCCGCCGGTGCCGCCGGTGACGACGACGGTGCCCTCGGGGTTCCAGGGCACGGTGGCGTCGCCGTCGCCGGGGCGGACCCGGGTGAGGCGGGCGCCGAGCAGGGTGCCGTCGCGGAGGGCGGTCTGCGGTTCACCGGCGGACAGGGCGGCGGCGAGGGCGGCGGGCGCGTCGCCCACGGGTGCCCCGGGGTCGAGGTCGAGCAGGCCGAAGCGGCCGGGGTGTTCGGTCTGGGCGGAGCGCACCAGGCCCCAGACGGCCGCGGCGGCGGGGTCGGTGACGCCTCCCCCGCCCGCGGGGACCGCGCCCCGGGTGACGAACACCAGGCGGGAGCCGCGGGGGGTGTCCGCGGCGAGCCATTCCTGGAGTCGGGTGAGGACGCGTGCGGTGAGCGTGTGCACCGCGGCCGGGACGTCGTCACCGGCGCCCGTGACGCAGGCGAGCACCAGCTCCGGCGTGCCGGTGCCGAGGGCGGGGGCGTCCCCGGTGAGGACGTCGACCGGCGTCCCGGCTGCCGCGAGGGCGTCGCCCAGGTGGTACGGGTCGGCGCCGAGCAGGCCGACGGCACCGGTGCGGGGCTCCCCCGCGGTACCGGGCACCCGTACCCAGTCGAGGGCGAACAGGGCGTCCCGCTCCAGGGCGGAGGCGGCGGCGCCCCGGGCGTCGGGTGCGGAGCGCAGCACCAGGGAGCCGACCGAGGCGACGGGCGCGCCGGTGGTGTCGGCGAGGGCCACGGCGACGGCGTCGTCACCGGCCGGGGTGATGCGGACCCGGGCCTCGGCGGCGCCGCTCGCGTGCAGGGTCACGTCCTGCCAGGCGAAGGGCAGCCCGCCGCGGGCGTCGCCGCCCAGCGGCGCGAGCGCGGTGGCGTGCAGGGCGGCGTCGAGCAGCGCGGGGTGCAGGCCGAAGGAGGGGGCGTCGCCGGCCGGTCCGGCGTCGAGGGCGACCTCGGCGAAGGTCTCCTCGCCGCGCCGCCAGACGGCGCGCAGGCCGCGGAAGGCGGGGCCGTAGGAGAACCCGGCGTCGGCCAGACCGTCGTAGAAGCCGTCGAGCGCGACGGACTCGGCGCCGGCGGGCGGCCAGACGGTGGCGTCGAACTCCTCCGTCTCCCCGAAGGATTGGGCGCCGGAGGCGAGGGTGCCCTCGGCGTGCCGGGTCCAGGGCCTGTCCTCCTCGCCGTCGGGGCGGGAGTACAGGCTCAGGGGGCGGCGGCCGGTTTCGTCGGGGCTGCCGATCCACACCTGGAGCTGGACCCCGCCGTCCTCGGGCAGTGCCAGCGGCGCGGCCAGGGTGAGGTCCTCGACCCGCTCGCAGCCGACCTCGTCACCGGCCCGCACGGCCAGTTCCAGGAACGCGGTGCCGGCCAGCAGCACGGTGCCGCGTACGGCGTGGTCGGCGAGCCAGGGGTGGGTGCGCGCCGACAGGCGGCCGGTGAGGAGCAGGCCGTCGGAGTTGGCGAGGGTGACGGCGGCGGCGAGCAGCGGGTGGTGGGCGGCGCCGAGTCCCGCGGACCGCAGGTCGCCGGGGAGTCCGGTGACGCCTTTGGGCCAGAAGCGGCGGTGCTGGAAGGCGTAGGTGGGCAGGTCGGCGCGGGCGGCTCCGGTGCCCTCGAACCAGCCCTTCCAGCGCAGGGCGGTGCCCCGCAGGTACAGGCCGGTGGCGGCCTCGGTGAGTGCGGCGGCCTCGGGGCGGTCCTTGCGCAGCGCGGGCAGCACGGCGGCCTGGTCGTGTCCCTGGTCGTCCAGGACGGTGCGGGTGAGGGCGGCGAGCGTGGCGTCGGGGCCGAGTTCGAGGAACAGGCCGGTGCCGTGTCCGGCGAGCCAGGAGACTCCGTCGGCGAAGCGCACCGCGTGCCGGACGTGGTCGGTCCAGTGGTCGGCGGAGGTCAGCTGCTCGAGGGTGGCGGGGGCGCCGGTCAGGTTGGTGACGACCGGGATGGTGGGGGCCTGCGGGGAGAGTCCGGCGACGACCGTCCGGAACTCCTCCAGCATGGGCTCCATGAGCGGCGAGTGGAAGGCGTGCGAGACCCGCAGCCGGCGGGTGCGGCGTCCCAGGGCGGCGACGCGCGAGCTGACGTCCTCGACCGCGCCGTGCTCACCGGCGACGACCACGGCCCGGGGCCCGTTGACGGCGGCGACGGAGACCTGTCCGGGGTGTTCGGCCAGGAGCGGCGCGACCTCGTCCTCGGTGGCCTCCAGGGAGGCCATGGCGCCGCCTTCGGGCAGCGCCTGCATGAGCCGGCCGCGCGCGAGGACCAGGGTGCAGGCGTCCGCCAGGGAGAACACCCCGGCCACGTGGGCGGCGGCGATCTCCCCGACGGAGTGCCCGGCGAGGTGGTCCGGGGTGACTCCGAAGGACTCGACGAGCCGGTAGAGGGCCACCTCGAGGGCGAACAGGGCGGGCTGGGCGTACTCGGTGCGATCGAGCAGGGCCGCCTCGGCACTGCCCTCCTCGGCGAACATCAAGGGGCGCAGCGGGCGGCCGAGGCCGGCGTCGAGGTGGCCCAGCACCTCGTCGAGGGCGCGGGCGAAGGCGGGGAAGCGGGCGTACAGCTCACGCCCCATGCCCGGTCGCTGGGAGCCCTGGCCGGAGAAGAGCACGGCGAGCTTGGTACGGCCGCGCAGCTGGGTGGTGCTCAGGCCCGGGGCGTCCTCTCCCGCGGCCAGCGCGGTGAGGGCGGCGACGGCGGTGTCCCGGTCGGTGGCGGTGAACGCCGCCCGGTGCTCGAAGGCGGAGCGGGTGGTGGCCAGGGCGTGGGACACGTCCAGGGCGCGCGGCCCGGGGCGTGCGGCCAGGTGGTCGAGGAGCCGGGTGGCCTGGGCGCGCAGCGCCTCGGGGGTGCGGCCGGACAGCAGCCAGGGCAGCGTGCCGGCCTCGACTGCGGGCGCGGCCGTCCCGTCCTTCGCGGCGCCCTCGGCGTCGGCGGGCCGCTCGGCCGGGGCCTCCTCGACGATGGTGTGCGCGTTGGTGCCGGACAGGCCGAAGGAGGAGACGCCGGCCCGGCGCGGTGCGCCGTTCCGGCGCGGCCAGGGGGCGGGCTCGGTGAGCAGCCGGACGGCGCCCTCGGTCCAGTCGACGTGGCTGGAGGGCCGGTCCACGTGCAGGGTGCGGGGCAGCAGGTCGTGGCGCAGCGCCATGACCATCTTGATGATGCCGGCGATGCCGGCGGCGGCCTGGGTGTGGCTGATGTTGGACTTCACCGACCCGAGCAGCAGTGGGCGTTCGGGATCGCGTCCCTGGCCGTAGGTGGCGAGGAGGGCCTGCGCCTCGACGGGGTCGCCGAGGACGGTGCCGGTGCCGTGGGCCTCGACCGCGTCGACGTCGGCGGCGGTCAGCCGGGCGTTGACCAGGGCGGATTCGATGACGCGCCGCTGGGAGGGGCCGTTGGGGGCGGTCAGGCCGTTGGAGGCGCCGTCCTGGTTGACGGCGGAGCCGCGGACCACGGCCAGGACGCGGTGGCCGTTGCGGCGGGCCTCGGAGAGCCGTTCCAGGACGAGCACGCCGACGCCCTCGGACCAGCCGGTGCCGTTGGCGGCGTCGGCGAAGGACTTGCAGCGGCCGTCGCCGGCCAGGCCGCCCTGCCGGGCGAACTCGACGAAGGTGGTGGGGCTGGCCATCACGGTGACGCCGGCGGCCAGGGCGAGGGAGCACTCCCCCGCCCGCAGCGACTGTGCCGCCAGGTGCACCGCGACCAGTGAGGAGGAGCAGGCGGTGTCGACGGTCACGGCCGGACCGACGGCGCCGAAGAAGTAGGAGAGGCGGCCGGACAGGATGCTGGTGGCGTTGCCGGTGAGCTGGAAGCCCTGCACGTCGTCGTCGGGGCCCACCCGGTAGTCCTGCGGCATGGCGCCGACGAACATGCCGGTACGGCTGCCGCGCACCCCGGCGGGGTCGATGCCGGCCCGTTCGAACGCCTCCCAGCCGGTTTCGAGCAGGAGCCGCTGCTGCGGGTCCATGGACAGCGCCTCGCGGGGCGAGATGCCGAAGAAGTCCGGGTCGAAAGCGGGCGCGTCGTGCAGGAAACCGCCCGCGAAGTCCGTCGGCCCGTCGCCGAGGGCGGTCTCCCAGCCGCGGTCGGCGGGCATGCCGGTGATGCCGTCCTCACCGGCCTCCAGCATCCGCCACAGGTCCTCGGGGCTGCTGACACCACCCGGGTAGCGACAGCTCATCCCGACGATGGCGATGGGCTCGGTGGCCGCCGCCTCCAGCTCGCCCACCCGCTCCCGCGAGCGCTTCAGGTCGGCGCTGGCCCGGCGGAGGTAGTCCCGGAGCTTCTGTTCCTTGTCCATTTCAACGCAACCCATCTGGAAGAAGACCGGCGGACGGCTGGCGGTCCGACGTGGACGGCGGACGACCCGGGCGGCCGTACGGCGCCGGGAGGTCGGGCGTGCCCGAGGGAGGGAGAGAGACCGGGGACACGACCGCGGCGGCGGTCCGGCCGGCTTGGTGTCTCACGCGCCTGCGAGGGCGGGCGGGGTGTCACGTCGCGCGTGGTGGCCCGGTGCCGGTCCCCCCGGCACGCGGACGGACGGACAGGGCCCGGGCCGTTCCTCCGGAGCACACGCCCGGTGCGCGTGCCGAGCACGCAGTTCCGCTGACCATGGGCTCAGTCTGCGACGGCGTCCGCTCTGGAATTCCCTAGTGTGTGAGGGCGGCGGCCGATGCACGGCCGCAGGTACGTCAGGGGGATCCGGCAACGGGACGGCAGGACCACGCGACGCGGTTCACCAGTTGCCCACGAGTCCGGAGGGACCGGAGGCGCCGGTGGCGAGCAGACGGCTGTAGTCCCGCTCCCGGGAGGCCTGGCGCAGGTCGGACTCGACCATCATGCGCATCAGTTCCTCGAAGTCGACCTCGGGTTTCCAGCCCAGCTCCCGGCGGGCGTTGCCGGAGTCCGCGCAGAGGGTCTCCACCTCGGCGGGGCGGACGAGTCCGGGGTCGACGACCACGTGGTCCCGCCAGTCGAGGCCGACGTGCTCGAAGGCGATGCGCGCCGCGTCGCTGACCTTGTGCATGGTGCCGGTGCCCACCACGTAGTCTCCGGGCTCCTCCTGCTGGAGCATCAGGTGCATGGCGCGGACGTAGTCGCCCGCGAAGCCCCAGTCCCGCTCGGCGTCGAGGTTGCCGAGGCTGAGCTTGTCCAGCAGTCCCAGCTTGATCTGCGCGACCGCCAGGGAGATCTTCCGGGTCACGAACTCGGCCCCGCGTCGCGGCGACTCGTGGTTGAACAGGATGCCCGAGACGCCGTACATCCCGTACGACTCCCGGTAGTTGCGGGTGATGTAGTGGCCGAACGTCTTGGCGACACCGTACGGGCTGCGCGGGTGCAGGAAGGTGGTCTCCCGCTGGGGGCTCTCCGCCACCTTGCCGAACATCTCGGAGGAGGACGCCTGGTAGAAGCGGATCTGGCCGCGGCTCGTGCCCCCGGAGGACTTGCTCAGGCCCGACACCATCCGCACGGCCTCCAGCATCCGCAGCACCCCGATGCCGTTCACCTCGGTGACCAGCTCGGGCTGCTGCCAGGACATGGGGACGAACGAGACGGCTCCCAGGTTGTAGACCTCGTCGGGCTGGACCAGGTCCACGGCCGACACCAGGCTGCCCTGGTCCATGAGGTCGCCGTCCACGAAGGACAGCTCGGGGATCAGCTTGGCGATCCGGTCCTTACGGGGGTTGGCCTGCCCCCGGCAGAGCCCCCACACCTGGTAGCCCAGGCCGAGGAGGTGCTCCGCCAGATACGATCCGTCCTGTCCGGTGATTCCGGTGATGAGTGCGCGCTTGGTCATCTTCCCTCTTTCCACCGCCACGGTGAGGACGCGGTCGGGCGGAAGTCCGCGCCCGCGGGGCGGACCGGTCGACACCCCATGCACGAGCCGTCCTCGTCGCAGCCATGCAAGCACGGGCAAGGCTAAGGAATTTGCGAGTCTTCCCGCGCACTCCGTCCAGCCGAAACCTGCCGTAACACATAGGCAAACGGCATATCCCCCGGGGGGCCGGGGCCCCACCCCGAGCAGCTTGTCCGGGACTGCCGTGCGTGCCCCGCACCGATCGGCGGGGAGCCCAGAAGTACAACGACCGCCCGCCCTCGGCACCGGGCGGTCAGCCGCGGTCGGCCAGGCCCATGCGTCGTCCGAAGACCTCCCGCCGGCTTGCCGGGCGGGGCATCATCCGCGGCACGGTGCCCCTCAGCCCCTCAGCCCCGCGCCGCCGAGCCGAGCACCGCAAGGTTCCGGGCCATTGGCAGGGTGGCCTCGTGCTGGGCACCCTGCCTTCGGCCGTCGCCACGCAGCCACGCCACGCCGAATCAGCGCACACCGCCGACGACCGGCGACCGGCGACCGCCGACCGGCGACCGCCGACCGGCGACCGGCGACCGCCGACCGGCGACCGGCGACCGCCGACCGGCGACCGGCGACCGCCGACCGGCGACCGGCGACCGGCGACCGGCGACCGCTATCGGACACGACCCGAGCCCGCCCGGTCCGGCACTGTCAGCGCCGGGGCAGGGCGAGCGCGCACAGGGCGAACACGATGGCGAATGCCGCCTGGACGAGCATGCAGATCGCCAGCGCGCTCGTGTAGGCCTGACCCGTCGGGGCTGTGGAACCGGTCAGGGCCGCGGCGAGCAGACCTCCGGCAACGGCGACGCCGAGGCCCATGGCCGCTTGCTGGGTGGTCTGCAGCACGCCGGACGCTGCTCCCGCGGAGGCTGGAGGAACCTCGGCGATCATCGCTCCGACGAGCGGCCCGAACATGAGTGCCTGACCGACACCGACTCCGACGAGGAGGGCGGCGAACGTCCACGAGTTCAGGCCGGCACCCTGGAGGAACACGGAGGCGGCTGTGCTGCTCAGGAGTGCGGCTTGGGTGAGGCCGCCGATGGCGAGGAGCCTGCGGAACCCGAAACGGGGCGCGAGCTTCCCCGACCAGATCGACACCGTGAGGAAGCACAGGGAGAACGGCAACAGTACGAGGGCCGCGTGCATGGGAGACCATCCGAGCCCGGTCTGCGTGGAGATCGCGTAGAGGAACGTGAACCCGCCGAACGCGGACTGGAGCATCAAGGCCATCACCAGTCCGATCCGGTAGGAGCCGAGTCGAAACAGGGGCGGCGGAACGAGCGGAACGCGGTCACTGCGGTGCAGCCGGACCTGCCACCGCCAGAACGCAGCGAAGAGTACGGGCGTCGCCCCCAGCAGCGCCCAGCACCAGACCGGCCAGCCCAGCGCGCCGCCCTGGGAGATCGGAATCATGAGTGCCAGCAGGGCGAGTCCGAGCAGTGTCGTCCCGATCAGGTCGAGCGACCGGTGGCCGGGCGCACTGGTATCGGGCAGCCAGCGCAGCGCGGCGCCGAACGCGATCACGCCCATGAGCACGCTCATGGCGAAGATCATTCGCCAGGGAGCACCGAGCAGGGGGACGGACAGCAGCACGCCGCCCAGGACCTGACCGATCGCCGTGGCCCCGCCCGCGGTCGCACCGAACAGCGCGACGGCCCGGGCACGTTCGGGCCCCTGGGTGGAAGCCGTGATCGTCGCCAGCACCTGGGGAACCATGGCCGACGCGGAGATCCCGGTCAGAGCCCGCGCGGCGATCAGCACGGTGATGCTCGGGGCCAGGGTTGCGACCAGGGAGAACAGGGTGAACCCGGCCATGCCGAGCAGGAAGAGTCGGCGTCGCCCGTACAGATCCCCGAGCCTGCCTCCGAGAACCATCGGAACGGCGAACCCCAAGGCATACACCGACACCACCAACGACTGCTCGGCAGCCGTGGCCCCCAGAGACGCACCGATGTCGGGCACGGCGATACCCGCCGCCGCGAAACTGACCACCGACAGCAGCAACGCCGACAGTGTCGTCAGGAGCCGGCCCGTCCCCAGCCCCGGAGTCGGAGGCTCGGGCAGCCCCGGTGCGGGCGGCGGCGCGGCGCGGTCGTCCTCTCTGCCAGATTCGCCGGTGAGGGAAAGAGGACTGCCCTTCGGGGCGGAAGAAGTGGTCATGCCGTCGATCATCAAGCGCCGCTTATCCTGGAACCAGGAGTCCATTCATGGGGGTACTGCCACCACCCGGATACCGGGGTTCTCCGTACGGGAGGGTGAAGACATGACAGAGGCCGGGCCCGCCGCGATCCGGCGCGAGGTCGGTGACTTCCTCCGCAGTCGGCGCGAACGGGTGACGCCGCAGCAGGTAGGTCTCCCGTCCACAGGTCGACGGCGGACGCCCGGACTGCGGCGCGAAGAGGTCGCCGTCCTCGCGGGGGTCGGCGTCACCTGGTACACCTGGCTGGAACAAGGCCGGCCCATCAATGTCAGCTCGCATGTCCTGCAGGCGGTCGCCCGAGCCCTGCGACTGGATGACACCGAGACGCGGCACCTGCACCAGCTCGCCGGATCGAGTACGCCGAAAGCCGAGCCTTCCGGATGCGACCCGGGGCTCGTCGCGGCGTTTCAGCCTGTCCTGGACAAGCTCGACCCGTTCCCCGCGTGCCTGCAAACCCCTCTGTTCGACGTGGTGGCATACAACCGTGCCTACCGGTTCCTGTTCACCGACATGGACCTCATCCCACCAGGTGAACGCAACTGCGCGGTGCAGTTCTTCACCGACCCCGACTGGCGCGGCCGCTACGTCGACGCCGACCTGGTCGCCGCCCGGATGGTCGCGAGATTGCGCGCCGAGGTCGGCGCCGACATCGGGGCCCCTGCCGCTGCCGAAATCGTTGACGACCTGCGGGAAAGGTCGGAGGATTTCGCCCGACTGTGGGCTCGTCACGACGTACTGCCCCAGCAGTACGAGACAAAACGCCTCGACAGCCCTCTTGTCGGGCGGCTCCGGCTGAACTTCGTCTCCACCAGTGTTTCGGAGACGGGACACCGGATGACCGTGATGACGCCGGCCGATGAGTCCACCTCCCTGCGTCTGGCCCAGATGGCGGACCACGCTGTCGCGACTACGCGGGTGTAGCGCTGAGCTCTTTCAGGGTGGCCGCTGAGCCTACTGTGCTGCTGATCGCCCCGTTCATCAGTCGAGGCGGCGCCTCCGAACCGTCGCCCGCCATCATCTACGGGAATCCGTACGAGCCCGGCTCGATTGCGGACGCCCAGTACAAGCGCGGCCACGACTTCGCCGCCGCTCTCGCCCAACAGGGAGACGACCCGGGATCCGGCATGGCGGACGACGTCTCTCGCTGGTGCAGGGACCGGATGACGCCATCAACAGGCTTCAAGGACAAGGTCACCACGGCGGTGACGCAGGGCTGCATCGAGGGATCCAAACAGCGCGACCTACCTCCGTCGAATGCGCCGTGAGGCCAACTGAGGCGCTCAGTCACAACGGGCCGGCGTCCCGCAACGCACAAGGCTCCTGCGCCGTCGAGAAGGGTGTTCGCCCTCTCAACTCGTCAGCGCAGTAGCCTCGTTGGTTCCCTGCCCTGCGGGTGGCCGGTCGGTCAGCAGCGGGTTGTCGGGGGCGGCGGTGACAGTGTCGGCTCGCAGCGGCAGCAGCCGGCCGGCCACCAGCCGCTGGGGGACGAAGTGGACGCGGCGGCCGGTGCGGTCGTCGTCGCCGGGGCTGCCCGGCCGGGTCCATTCCAGGGCGGCCCGGCCGGACAGGTGCAGGGTACGGCCGGTGGTGAAGTCGGAGAAGAGCAGGGCGGCCGCGGGGTCGGCCTCGATGTTGCCGAGTGTGTTGAACATGTTGTTGCCCCCATAGTCGGGCCACCACAGTCCTCCCTCCTCGGCGCGGACGAATCCGGGTGGCCCACCGCGGTGCGAGGCGTCGTCGCCACGGGCGGGATGGGTCGTGCCGATCAGGAAGGTGTCGGACCGGCGGATCAGATCGACGTCGTCCCGCGTGAGGGTGATGCCGTGCCGCACCGGCTCCGCGCCGTAGGGCATGACGGGTGCGGGTTCGAGGTGGCGGCGCTGGATGTACTGCGGGCAGTTGCCGTACGCCTGCTCCACGTCGATGCGCAGCCCGCCACTCTCGGTGCGGGACAGAGTGCCGTTGATCCGCAGGCGCCGACGGGCGGCGAACTCGACCACGATCAGCCCCACCGGCTGGTCCGTCGGCAGTTGGTGAAGCGGGTCGCCCTCGGCGGGCAGCGTTCGCACATCGAGGACCGCCGGCGAGGTGACGTGGAGAAACCCGGGCGGACCGGTGAGCGGGGAGATCCACCGTACGCCGGTCGCGTCGCGGGCGGTGATCGCCGCGAAGGTCCTCTCCGCCAGGAACCGCAGCACGCCGCCGCGCAGCTGGGCGGGGGCCAGCATGCCGGAGAGCCGGGCCGCGTCCCCGGCCACGCCCGCACGACGCTGCACGGCCAGCTCACCCTCGTGGAACCCCGCGGTGGTGGTGGGTACCAGGTCGGTCATCGTTCTTCCTCTCAGGTGCTTCCGTGGAGCGCCGAAGGGCGGGCGAGTGGGTGGCCGTCGGCCCGGCCCCGGCCGGGAGACGGGGGCGGGCCGGCGGGGCGGCGGGGCGGGCGCGGGTCAGGCCGCGGTGCGCGGGGTGACCACCGGCCAGTCGTTGTCGACCTTGGCGAGGATGTTGAAGTAGTTGGTCAGGACGTTCAGGGCCAGGTGGCCGACGACCTCGCCGATCTCGGCGTCGGTGGCGCCGGCGTCACGCGCGGCCTGCACAGCGGCGTCGTCGACCTGGCCGTGGCCGCGGGCGATGGCGTCGGACAGGGTCAGCAGTGCCTGGGTGTGCGGGTCGGAGGCCTTGGCGTCCCGGGCCGCCTCCAGCTCGTCGGCGTCGATCTTGGCGATGTTCGCACCGATGTAGGTGTGGGCCGACAGGCAGTACTCACAGCCGTTGTACTCGGCGGTGGCCAGCGCGAGACGCTCACGGACCGGGGCGGTCAGCTCGCCGCCGGCCAGCGCACCGGACAGGGCCAGGTAGCCCGTGAGCAGTGCGGGGCTGTTGGCCATCACCTTGGTCATGTTCGGCGTCAGGCCGAGGGCCTTGTGCACGTCGGCGAGCAGCTCGGCGGCCTTGCCGGTGGCGTTGGCGGGCTCGACGGGGGCGAAACCGGTCATCAAAGGAACACTCCTTCATTTCTTGATTCTGATGATTCTGACGCTTAGGTGCGCCTCCAACCATTAGAAGAACCATGACACGCACCCGCTCTCATGTCAACGGATGGAGAGACTGCAACCGTTAGAACTGCGATAGCCTCGATGGCATGACCACGAACGCCCCGCTGCTGGACGAGCCGCTCCCGGTGGAGTTGATGAACACGATCTGGGCCGACCGGGACGGCGTGCACGACGCACTGCGTGACCCGGACGGCGTGAGGTCCTGGCTGCACGCGGTCTCCCCCCGCGTCGACTCGATGACGCCGGACGACCTCGGCGTCCTCACCGCCGATGAACTCGACCGCCTCGGCGGCCGGCTGATCAGCCTGCGTGACGCTCTGCGCCGACTGGCCGCCGAGGCCGTCCAAGACCCGCGCCCCGCAGCCGCGTCCTGTACCCGCGATCTGCAGGCAGCCGTCACCGTGCTCAACCAGACCGCCGGCAGCACTCCCCACTGGTCGGCGCTGTCCTGGACGCCCGGCCAGGCGCCCTCACGCCACACCCGCACCAGCGGCCAGGTGGCGTGCGCCGCCGCCTCCGTCATCGCCGAGGAAGCGATCGACCTCTTCAGCCAGGACGCCCGGCGTCGGCTGCGCGCCTGCCTGGCCCCGGGATGCGTCCTGTACTTCCTCAAGGACCACCCTCGCAGGGAATGGTGCTCCGCGGCCTGCGGCAACCGAGCCCGCTCCGCTCGCCACTACCGGCGCCACCGGCGCACCGACACCTGACAGGCGCCCACCCCAGTCAGAACCGGGTGTCCTCCACTCCAGACACGGGGCTGGCCCGCCCCTCGCGCCAACCGAGCCGCTCGGTCGCCATTCGAAGCACAGGGGGCGTTCGTCCTCGCGGCACTCCGAGGCGGAGCCGATGTCGGGCAGCGCGCGATGAAGACGATGCTCAGCTCGAGGGCGGTACGCCAACCGCGCTGTCCATCGGAATCGGAGCACTCGGTAGCGGTGCGCGGGGCCCGCGTGCTTCCGGCTTCCCCGCGACGGGCCCGTGTCACCGGGCCGCGCCCCGTCGGCTCGGCCGACGGCTTACGGCAGCCGACCCGGCGAACGTGCCCCGGCGGCCGAAAGTCCATCGGCCCATCCAATGCCGTGTCCCGCGGGGTTTCATCGGAGATGGGTCAAGGCCGCGGCCGCGACCGACGCCCCCGCGGGACACGTTCCGTCCTGTGACGCTCCAGGTTCCGGAATGGTCGTGGTGCCGACCAGGCGATCGACATCGCGCACCGCGACGAAGATGAAGCAGATCCGTTGAAATTCGGCCTGAATGGCCTTGTGCTGCCCCACCGGCACCTGGGAGACGCGCCCGTTCTTCGTCATGGTCCGCGCGTATGACAGGGGCAGATCCAGTGCGAGGCTGACGTTCTGGCCTGCCAGGTTCCACACGCACTTGGGCCCGTGCTTGCCGGATTCCTGTTTCCCCCTGCCGCCGATTCCGAGGGCGGCGAGGTCTCGCGCGTCGAGTGCCAGGCACGGCCGCGACGCCAGTTGCGCCTGGGTGTACTTACTCGGTTGTGGTACGGCGGAGGTGGCCGGCGCGGACGAGGGCAGGGTAGACGAGGACGGCGTAGACGAGGGCGGCGTAGACGAGGGCCTTGGCTCGGCCTGCCCGCTCGAGCACCCGGCACCGAGCAGGCCGAGGGCAGCGACGAACACCAGCCCGGCCGCTTCTCGGGAGAGCCTGCTCGTGGAACGCTGCCCGGGATCTGGTCGCGACATGAGTGCCTACCCTTCAGACAGACGTGGCCGGCTCGACGCCAGCGGAGGCGGAGCCGAGCCCCGAGGACAGACACGGCGTGATCGTTGCTCTGGGGGACGTATGTATCTCCGTCCGATGGCCCGCGGCGTCAGGGGGCGCTCACGTTGCTCGTGAAGCCGAACCACGACAGGGACGCGACGCTGCCGAGCGAGGGGCACAGCTCCCGCAGCTTGGCTGGGTCGGTCTTGGGGGGCTCGGGGCTCATCCGGTAGCAGCCGAGCTTCCGGAGGGTACGCACCGTCCGTGCCACCTGGCCGGCGGACTTCTTCGCATCGGCGTACTCGCCGGGGAAGTCCTGCTCGATGCGCCGGGACATGGCGTTCGCGATCTCCTCGGCCGCGGTGAGATCCTCCCCGCACCCGGAGTCGTCCCAGGGGGGACACCGTTGCACGCCGGCAAGCCGCTCAGGCCAAACACGGTCTTGTAGAACGGCATCATCTCGGAAGGGCGTGCAGGATCGTCGGAAGGACCGGCTCCGGACGGCGACTCCGAGGCTGACGAGGCCGATGAGGCTGACGAGGCCGAGCCTGGTGAGGTGCCGGAGGACGACGCCCGAGACGGTTCCCGGTTGTCGTCCGCCTTTCCGCCCCCGCCCCCGTCCCCGCAGGCGGACAGCGTCAGGATTGTCGTGACGACGGCGGACAAGGTGATGGCGTACCGGCGCGTGGTCATTGATCTCCCCGTCTCGTTGGCCGCAGGGCTGAGACGCGACACGCTCAGCGGCCGGAGCAGTTGCAGCCATGACTCAAGCGCCAGACGAGTTGTTCAGCCACCCGGTCCACAGGGCTGAACAACGGGCCGGCCACCTTCAGCAAGCCGATCGAGGGCCGAGGAAGCCCGACCACGCCGCAGGCCGCGAGCCCAGTGCTCGTCCTGCCCTGCGCTCATCCCGCCAGCTCGCGCAGGCCACGTCGACGCGGCCTACGCGGCTGGCACGCCGACCACTGTGAAGATGGCCTGGCGTGACGCGACTTGAATACTCCAGGCGGGGGGGCGGAACCTCGTAGGTGACGAGGGAGCCGGCCACCCGCGGCATATCCGGCCGGGCCGTGGGGTGAAGCCCGTCGAAGTCCTCTGGCCGCCCGCGCGGTCGGCGATGGCTCACGTCGCCGTCGGCAGCGACTGCGGACCTGGCTCACGGGCCACGCCAGAGGTTGGCGAAGGCCGCGTTCTCGATGGTCCGCCTCTGGCGTACGGCCTCGAGCTCCATCACCGCGTCGTGCACGGCGGCCACGACCGTCGTCACCGCCTCGTCGGTGAGGCCGGGTTCGCCGGTGCTGCCGCCGTCGATGCCCACGACCGAGGCGAGAGCCGTCAGGACCGGCTCCTTCCTTTCCCAGCGGTCGGCCGCCCGGCGGTGGCCGGGCGTATCGACCGGTTCCAGGCGTTCCGAACCGAAGGGCAAGCGGCCCCGGCGCCTCCGGACCAGCTCGCCGCTCTCCTCGAGTACGACCTGGTACCTGTCCGCGAGGTCACGGCCCCGGCGCCACAACCAGTCCTCAATCCGCTCGTAGGGCGGCTGCCGGGTAAGCCGTGCCGCAGCCTCGTCGAGGGCCCGATCGTCCGGCGCCGGCGGGCCGCTCGGCACGATGCGGTCGCCATCCACGGTCGCGGCCCCCGCACCGATGAGATCGATCAGCTCGGCCCCCGCGAGTGCCAGCGACAGGTCCCCCTGTCCCACGGCACGCTCCGGCCCCGAGTCCATGGCGATGATGAACAGGTCCTTCGCCGTGGTCATGAAACGGCTCCCCTCGGAGACATCGACAGAGGTGCGTCCCTACCGACCCTGCCCCCCTCATCCGGGGCCGGCTCGAACGTCACGATCAGTATCACCCTTCGTCCGGGCGGCCGGCCGAGGTATCGAGAGCGAACACACGCGCGGCCGACCCCTCACACACGGCCACGGGGGCCATCCACCCGCCATCCCGCCCTGCGCTCGCGGTCAGAAAGTCGGCGGTGAGGAGACAGCACCCCGCTCGGCGGCGACCGGCTCGCCATCGACGTCACCACCGGGGACCGGGCCGTACTGGAGGTCACGACGGCCGCTGCCACGCCGCCCTGCGTGCACCCACCACAGACGCGGCCACCTACGAACGTACGGCTCACCACCGGGACACACGCCCGTGTGCGCTGGCTGCCACAGCCGCTGGCCAGCGCCCCGGCCCTGCTCACCCCCCGTCGCACCGGTCTCATCGGCCCTGCGGGACCTGCCGGGGACTGTCCGGGCGATCACGCTCGAACTCGAGTGACTGCGGACGCAACGACAGCCAGCCGTGACCGTGACGGGTCGGTCGATTGGGCTCGGGGCAGACGTGTTGACCTCAAGTGCGCTTGAGGGAGGAGTCTGCCGCCATGGACACCAACGAGATGCAGCGACAGTTGCAGGCCCTGACCGACCGCGCTGAGATCACCGATCTGATGGACCGCTACCTGCGTTCCCTGGACGACGGGGTTTTCGACGAGGAATGGGCTCGCGCGTTCCACACCGAAGACGTCACCGCGGAGATGCCCATTGGCACCGTCCATGGCCGCGACGCCCTGCTGGCCCGTATCCGGCGAGGAATGGCGCTGTTCGACCGGACCGTGCATCTGGGCACCAACACCGTCATCGAGATCGCCGGTGCCCGGGCCACTGTCCGTGGCGCCCAGCTGAGCACCCACGTCCTGGCGGATGGCTCAGGCAGTGTCTTCATCTCCGCCGGCCATGCCGACGCCGAACTGGTCAGGACGGCTGACGGCTGGCGGATCTCCGCCTCGACGCTGCGGGTGGCGTGGACCCAGGGCTCTCCTCCGCGGCTGCCGGACGAGTTGGCCCCAGCACCCACTGCCCAGAGTTCCGCGATCACGTGCGGAGCCGGATGACCAGGGCTGCTGCGATGGTCCAGAAGAACCTGTGTCCGGTCCGCCACTCGTCCAGCGATCGGTCGCCCTCTCCTTCGGCGGCGGCGTGTTCCCACGTGACACCGTGGAAGGTGGCCGGCTCGACGCACACGAACCATCAGCCCACTATGGTCGTGTGCATGCAAGCCCAGCAGCCTGACCAGGCCCCCGTATCGCCGCCCGTGTCCGCACCGCCCACCACTCCGGCCCGTAACCGGGGCACGCTGGTGGCCGGTCTTCTGGTCGGGCTGCTCGTGGGCGGCGGAGGCGTGGGGGTGGCCTGGGCTCTGACCGGTGACCCATCGGACGCGGGCGGCAATGCCAGGGCGGACGCCCGAGGCGCGTGCGACGCGCTGGCAGGCATGGACGAGTCGAAGCTCTCGGCGAAGGGGAAGGCGGGAGAGCAGGCGCTGTACCGCTTCGCGGGCGCGTACGACCTGGCCGCTGCCGCCGCCGCGGGCGACTCGTCGTACGAGCCGCTCGCGAAGGCCGTCACCCGGGCGCACAACCGCCACCGCCAGGTCTTCGAGGTCGACGCCGGGGTAGAGAGGGAGCTGGCCACAGCCCGCGGTATCTGCGCGGACCTCTGACCACTCCCTCCCGGGCGGGTAGCGGCGGGGCTCTTACACCTCGATCGTGCCAGAAGGCGCCTCGCGGCAGCCGGACACGTGCCGCCGCCAGTGTCGCCGTTGCCATGAGTGAGGTCGCGCGACTTCGTCGGTCGTCGGTGTCCTCGCCGATGGATCAGCCGGCTTGGGGCGTTGCGCCCTCGCCACAAGCCGGGTGCTACTCCTGGTACTGCGTCAGGTCGATGCCGAACACCGCAAGGTCATAGCCGTGAACCGGGTCCTGTACGGTGCCCTCCGCCTGCATGCCGAGCTTGTCGATTACGTTCACCGAGGCGCCGTCGCCCGTACGGCATACGGCGACCACGCGATCGAGGCCACGATCCTGCAGGGCGAACTCCAGTGTGGCGTGTGCCGCTTCGGAGGCGTAGCCCTGCCCCCAGAACACCCGCCCGAGCCGCCAGCTGATCGCCACCTGACCGGCCACCTCGGCCGGCCCGTCGGCGACGGAGAGGCCCACGGCTCCCGCCAACTCACCGGAGCCCAGGAACTCGACCGCGAACATCCCGAACCCCTCCTCGTCCCACTCCTCCTCCCACGCCTCGATGTCCTCGGCGGTCTGCTCCAGAGAGCGCGGCCTGCCGTCGCCGATACCCTGCAACACCGCCGGATCCGCATGGATCTCGGACAGGGGGACAAGGTCATCGGCCAGCCATCGGCGCAGGAGAAGACGAGGGGTTCGGATCTCGGTCATGGTGCCATCCTGCCGCCGCGGCGGCGGGAACGCGAACGGCGGCTGCGCATCCAGGCGGTCAGTGGGTCGACAGCAGACCGTGTCAGTCGTCGAGGGCGTCGAGCACGGGCCGCAAGTCGACGAACTTGAAGTTCGTGGCCTCCCGGTCCGTCTGGCCCGGCTTTTCGTCACCGTCCTGGACGACGAGCAGGCCCTTCGGGTACTTCCTCCCGAGTGGCTCGTTGAGGACGGCGGCGCCGTCGCTCTCCTCAGCACCGTCGAGGCTTTCGGAGGCGCCGATCACCCGGAAGCCACCTTCGTACTCGTTGTCGTCGTCCAGTTCGCGGTCGTATGCCGCGAAGCTGTTGTCGCCCTGGCTGGAGGCGAGCAGGTAGCCGTCACCGTCTTTCTGGTTGAGCAGGGTGAGTCCCTCGACATCAGCCGACAGGCGCCTGCCGCCATAGCCGGGGTCCTCGCCCGGGGTGCACTCCTCGGTCTCCTCGTCGTAGGTGCCGGGCACTCCGTACTCGCGGACCTTGTCGATGAGTTTCGGGGTTCCGCGGAGGTCGGCGTCCAGTCGCCAGATGCCGACGTCCTCCTGCCCCGCGTAGAGCGTGCCGTTCTCCGGATCGACGACCATGCCCTCGACCTGGGGCAGTTCGTCCGGCTCTCCGCACGGCGCCCAGGTCTTGCCGTTCGGCAGCCTGAACGTGGAGGGCAACTGGATGGTGCGAACCTTGCGGTAGGAGACCGTGCCGTCGGCGTTCCCCGTCAATTCGAGCAGGCTGAGCGCGGTGCGCTCCCGCCGGCTGACCACCGCGTACGAGCGGCCGCTGGACGGCTCGGTCCAGGTGGCGAGTCCGTAGGCGGTCCGCTGTTCGTTGATCTCCTGCTGGGAGGAAGAGTAGATCGTCGGCGCTGAGGGGGCGGTGACGTCGGTGAGCGGGGTGTCCGCGTTGCCGCCGTCGATGCGGTAGATCCGCAACCGGTCACTGCCACGGTCGCTGGTGACGGCGAGGTCGACCTCGGCTGAGCCGATCCTCATACCGTGCACGAGGTCGACGTTGTTGAAGCGGCCGGGAGCATCGTCCGGTCCAGGTGCTTCAGGCGCGGCCACGGATTGCACCTCGCGGGCGTGCAGATCGTAGACGCGCAGACCGCCCTCCTTGGCGGTGGCGACCACCAGGCTCCGGTCCGGGGCAGCCGGGTTGCGCCAGATCGCCGGGTCGTCGGCGTCCGCGTTGCCACCGGCCTCGTCGTCGTACTCGGGAGGAGTCTCCGCGATCGGCTTCACGCCGGGCAGGTCGCCGGTCGCCACGGCCGCGTGCGGTATGACCATGGCGAGGGCGACGAGAGCCGTGAACAGCGTGAAGCGGCCGACGGCGGTACGGCCTCGGACGGACTGAGCCATGAAGTGTGGTCCTTTCATGTCGCGAACATGATGGACTCACCCTCACGTGGTCCTGTGAAGAGTTGCCGAGGAGTAACAGAACGAAGGACCGACCTGGAGATGAACAACACTCGCCGTAGCGGGTCGTGCGCGCCTGCCTGGGTTTGCAACGGCTTCGTCCCCGTCGGGCTGTCCTCGGACGTGAGGCGACGGCATGGACGGCCGCCGGGACGGCGAATACGGCCCAGCGACCACGGCACCAGCGACCACGGGCACGCCCTGCGGGGCGAGTCCGATGCGCATGTCACGACCGGCCCCGCCTACGCTCCTTGCTCCTTGCTCCTTGCTCCTACAAGAAGCGCTCCCCCGCCTGGGCCACAGGGCGGCGGACGCTGACCGGCACCGCGCTAACGGGTGGCGAGCCGCTCCAGCAGGGCGGCGCTGCGTGCCAGCAACTCCCGCTCCTCTTCCGTGAGTTCGTCTTCGATGGCTTGCGCGAGCCAGCCGACCCTGCGGCCGCGCTCCGCTTCCAGCGCGGCCCGGCCCGCGTCCGACAGCTCGACCAGCGACTTGCGGCCGTCCGTGGGGTGCGCCCGGCGCGTGATCAGGTTCTGTTCCATGAGAAGCCCCACCGCCCGGGCCATCGACTGGGGGCGTACGCGCTGGTCGGCGGCGAGGTCGCTGGTGGTCATGGCGCCGTCGCGGTCGAGTGTGCCGAGCACGGCGACCTGACCCAGGGGGATGTGGTCCTCGTGTTTGACGCGTCGGGTGAGCTTGCTCATCGCGGTGCGCAGTTCGGCGGCGATGGCAGCGGCTTCCGGGGTGGGCATAGGGCATTTTACCCCCTTGACCAGCAAAGCTGTTCACCTGTGCTGAGCAGCAAACCTGCACAGCAAAGGTGCACAGCAAACCTGCACAGTGTAACTGAGCAGCAGAACTGAGCAGCATTGCTGTAGAGTCTGGGCCGTCGGGCTCAGCGCCACCGTTGCCGCAGCCGGGCCACGGCACACGACGACGGGAAGGAACTCCCATGTCCTCAGCAGCAGTCGGAACCGTCAACGCAGCCATCGAGACAGTCACCGCCCGCCGGATCATCGACAGCCGCGGTAACCCAACGGTCGAGGTCGACGTCGTCCTCACGGACGGGTCCCTGGGGCGCGCGGCTGTCCCCTCTGGCGCCTCCACCGGTGCCCGGGAGGCCGTGGAACTGCGCGACACCGATTCCACGCGCTGGCACGGCAAGGGCGTCGACCGCGCGGTGGCTCACGTCAACGGGGAGATCGCGGCGTCCGTGCACGGCCGGGACGCGGCGGACCAAGCGGGTCTCGACGCTGCGCTGGTCGCCCTCGACGGCACCGTCACGAAGTCCCGGCTCGGCGCCAACGCGATCCTCGGCGTCTCGCTCGCTGCCGCCAAGGCCGCCGCGGCGGCCCACCGCCAGCCCCTCTACCGCTACCTCGGCGGTGCCGACGTCCACCTTCTGCCGCTGCCGATGATGAACATCGTCAACGGCGGCGTCCACGCCGACAATCCGCTGGACTTCCAGGAGTTCATGATCGCGCCCGTGGGCGCGGACACCTTCGCCGAAGCCGTCCGCATGGGCAGCGAGGTCTTCCACACCCTGCGCCGCGACCTGCTGGACGCCGGGCACTCCACCGGCGTCGGCGACGAGGGTGGTTTCGCGCCCGCGCTGCGTACTGCCGAGGAGGCGCTCGACTTCGTGATGACCGCCATCGAGCGTACGGGCTACCGCCCCGGCACGGACATCGGCCTGGTCATGGACCCGGCGTCGTCGGAGTTCTTCCGCCACGGCGGGTACGACTACGCGGGCGAGGGAGTGCGCCGCACCCCCTCCGAACAGGCCGATTACCTCACCAAGCTCGTCGACGCCTACCCGGTCGTCTCCATCGAGGACCCGATGGCGGAGAACGACCTGGACGGCTGGCGCGAGCTGACCGCCCGCGTCGGCGACCGTTGTCAGCTCACCGGCGACGACGTGTTCTGCACCAACGAGACGCTGCTGCGCGAGGGCATCCGCACCGGTGTCGGCAACTCGGTCCTGGTCAAGGTCAATCAGATCGGCACCCTGACCGAGGCACTGGCCACGGTGGCCACGGCCCACCAGGCGGGCTGGACGGCTGTCATGTCGCACCGCTCGGGCGAGACGGAGGACACCACCATCGCGGATCTCGCGGTGGCGACCGGTTGCGGGCAGATCAAGACGGGGTCGCTCTCCCGCTCCGACCGCACGGCGAAGTACAACCAGCTCATCCGGATCGAAGAGGAACTGGGTGACTCGGCGCGGTTCGCGGGCCGCTCCGCACTGCGTAGGACGTGACCAGCGGTCGTCGCTGCCGTGACCGGGCCTCCCCCGCGGGCTCGGGCAGAGCGCGGCGGTGGCACAGTGGAGGGAGTGTTCCGCCCTGTGGAGGTAGCCCCGTATGCGTCTGCTGCTCGTCCGTCATGGTCAGACCCCGTCCAACCTCAAGCACCTGCTGGACACCGACGCGCCGGGGCCGGGACTGACGCCTCTGGGGCAGGAGCAGGCCGCCGCGCTGCCGCAGGCTCTGGCGGCGGAGCAGATCGACGCGCTGTTCGCCTCGACGCTGGTGCGCACTCAACTGACCGCCGCGCCGCTGGCAGCCGCGACGGGACTGGACGTCCGGGTTCGGGACGGGCTCAGGGAACTGGCTGCCGGAGACCTGGAGATGCGCGGCGACGACGACGCTGCCGCCGCCTACCTGTCCACCGCGTTCGCCTGGTCGGCTGGTGACACCGGCCGTCGGATGCCCGGCGGTGAGAACGGCGTGGAGGCCTTGGGCCGCTTCGACGCGGTCGTCGCCGAGGCGGCGGGGACGGGAGCGGAGACGGTGGCCATGGTCAGCCACGGCGCGATGATCCGTACCTGGGTGGCCGCCAGGGCGGACAACCTCGATGTGTCATACGCCTCCAGCCACCCGTTGGGCAACACCGGCGTCGTCGTGCTCACCGGCTCGCCCGACCGGGGCTGGCAGGTGCTCATGTGGGAGGGCAGCCCACTCGGTCCGGAAGGAAACTTCCCCGAGGACAGCGGCCCGGCCGGCGAGGCGGCACCCCGCCCCTGAGGGGCCGCCTCCTCCTTCACACGATCGCGTGCGCACCGCAGCCCAGCAGGAGCCCTGCCGGGTTGCCCGCAGGCCTTCTGTTGCCTGCCGTCGACGCCCTGGATCGAGCGGTCTCCGGCTGTCCGGCCTCGCCAAGCCGGGAACGGCTCGAAGTGGCGCCGAGTCCTCACCCGACTTCGCGACGTGCCACATGGTTGACGGCCGCCGCTCTCTCAGCCTTCCTCGTCGTCGTAGGCCGGCGTGCTGCCGCCGACGGCGTGGTGATCGAGCAGGGTGCGCCACCACTGGTGCCCGGGCGACTGAGGGCACGTGTGGTGTGGCGGCAGGGAAGAAGAGGACGGGACGGTGACCGGGGAGCCGTCCTGCGGCGGGATGATGCCGGCATCGAGGTCCGGCGGACACCGGATCCACCGGTCGGCGAAGTTACCCGTGCGTTCCGCACACCGGAGTGGTGACAGTTGCGACTGTCCCCGCCGCGGCGGCCCGTGACAGCGTCTTCTCAGGCCGACGACCGGTGGAGGGAGAAGGCGTGAACAAGGGCTACGCCGTTTACTGCGACGCAGACCCGCACTTCTACGACGCGCCGCACCGCACCACCGCCGGTACGCGGAGCGCCGGCACCCGGTACTCGGTGGCCGACCTGCCGGTGCCGCCGGGATGGCAGCGCGGCGAGAGCGGCGACTGGCTCGCACTGCGCCCCGTGGACGCCGTACTGCCCCCGCAGGGCTGGAAGATCCACCTGTCCGCCTGCCTGAGCAACGCCGAATCCGTCCTGGCGCGGACTCGGGAGTACTGCCTCGACCGCGGTATCGCGTTCAAGTTCGTGCCGAGCCGCTACCTGTTGCACCAGCGCAACGCCAAGTACGCGGACCGTGCGGGCAGCGGGAAGTTCATCACGGTGTACCCGGCGGACGAAGCACAGTTCGAGCGTGTCGTGGGCGAGCTGGCCGCCTTGCTGGACGGCGAGCGCGGGCCGCACATTCTGAGCGACCTGAGGATCGGCGGCGGCCCGGTGCATGTGCGCTACGGCAGCTTCACCCGCCGCAACTGCTACGACGAGGCGGGGGAACTGCGTCCGGCCGTGGCGAATCCCGCCGGCGAGCTCGTGCCCGACGTCCGCGGACCGGTGTTCCGCGTACCCGACTGGGTGAGTGTGCCCGCCTTCCTGAAACCACACGTCGACGCGCGGACGACGGTCACGATGGCCGACATCCCGTACACCGTCGAGTCGGCGATCCACTTCTCGAACGGCGGCGGTGTCTACCGGGCCCGGGACAGCCGTACCGGTGAGGCCGTCGTCCTCAAGGAAGCCCGTCCGTACGCCGGTCTGGCGGCCGACGGAGCCGACGCGGTGACGCGGCTGGACCGTGAACACCGCGCCCTCGAACGGCTGTCGGGGCTGGCCTGCACGCCCGAGGTGCGGGACCGCTTCGCCGTGGGCGAGCACCACTTCCTGGTTCTGGAGTATCTGGACGGCAAGCCCCTCAACACCTTCTTCGCCCGGCGCCATCCGCTCATCGAGGCCGACCCGGACGATCGGCGGCTGGCCGAGTACACGGAGTGGGCGCTCGACGTCCACGACCAGGTGGAGCGGGCCGTCAGCGCGGTGCACGCACGAGGTGTGGTCTTCAACGACCTGCATCTGTTCAACATCATGATCCGGGACGACGGACGAGTGGCCCTGCTGGACTTCGAGGCCGCCCACCGCGTCGACGAACCGGGCCGGCAGACGGTCGCCCACCCCGGGTTCGTGGCTCCTCCCGGACGACGGGGCACCGCCGTGGACCGGTATGCGCTGGCCTGCCTGCGCCTGGCCCTCTTTCTGCCGCTGACCAGCCTGCTGGCCCTGGACCGGCACAAGGCGGAGCATCTCGCCGATCTGATCGCGGGACAGTTCCCCGTGCCGCGCGCCTTCCTGGACGCGGCGGTCGACGAGATCACCGACGCTCCCGCCGCGCAGCCGGCGACGCGACGATCCGACCGGCGGTTCGTCCCGGTCGCGCCGGGCGACTGGCCGCGCAGCCGGGACTCGATGACGGCGGCCATCCGCGCTTCGGCCACCCCCTCGCGCGATGACCGCCTCTTCCCGGGCGATGTCGCCCAGTTCGCCACCGCGGGCGGTGGACTCTCGTTCGGTTACGGAGCGGCCGGGGTGCTGTACGCCCTGGCCGAGAGTGGGGCGGAGCGCGACGAGAACGAGGAGCAGTGGCTGCTCGACCGGACGAAGGAACCGCCCTCGGGGATGCCGCTCGGCTTTCACGACGGGATCGCCGGTACCGCTTGGACCCTCGACCGCCTGGGTCACCGGGCACGGGCACTGGACCTCACTCGGTTCCTGGTCGAGCACCCGCTCGACCGGCTCACCACGGACCTCCACAGCGGGACGGCCGGGGTGGGACTGGTCCTGGACAGCCTCGCCGCCGCCACCGGCGACACCGCCCTGCGCGACGCGGCGATGCGGTGTGCCGAGCTCGGCGCCCGCGATCTGGAGGCCGACGCGTCCGAGCGCCGGCCCCGGGCCGGGCTGCTGTACGGCGCGACGGGCAGCGCCCTGCTGTTCCTGCGCCTGTACGAACGCACGGGTGACACCGGTCTGCTCGACCTGGCGCGGGACGCGCTGCGCAGGGACCTCTCGCACTGCGTGCGCGGCGCGGGCGGTGCCCTGCAGGTGGACGAGGGCTGGCGCACCATGCCGTACCTGGGCGCCGGGAGCGTGGGCATCGGCATGGTGCTCGACGACTATCTGGCGCACCGCGCCGACGAACGGTTCGAACAGGCGCGGGCCGAGACCGTACGGGCGGCGCAGGCCATGTTCTACGCCCAGCCGGGACTGTACCGGGGTGTCGCCGGCATGGTGCTCTTCCTCGGCCGCACGGCCGCCACCGGGCCGGGCACCGGTGTCGACGCGGTCCGGCGGCAGATCGACGCACTGACCTGGCACGCCATGTCGTACCGCGGTCACCTCGCCTTCCCCGGCGAGCAGATGATGCGCCTGTCCATGGACCTGTCCACCGGTACGGCCGGGTGTCTGCTGGCCGTCGCCTCCGTCCACGGCGGCCGGCCCACCGGTCTGCCGTTCCTCCCACCGCCGCGGGATCAGCGGCGCCCATGAGCCGGTCCCGGCAGGGGCCGTGAAGAGAACATCCGTTGTCAATGAGAGGAAAAGGTCATGAACCTGTTCGAGCTGCAGTCGCTGGAGACCCCGAAGGAAGAGGCCATGGGCGACGTGGAGACCGGCAGCCGCGCGAGCCTGCTGCTCTGCGGTGACAGCAGCCTCAGCGTGACGACGTGCAACTGACGCCGTCTGACTGACGTCGTCTGAATCGGCCGCCACGCTGATCGCGGCGCGCCGTTCTCCGCTACCGGGGGCCGGGGCGTCCGCCCGGGCGGAGGGAACGTGGCACGACAGTCCGGGGGGGGCCAAACAAGAGGGAAGGAAAAACAGGGGGGAAGAATCCCGTCCCTGGGTAGGCGCTTCCCA
>NZ_JBVHVP010000035.1:0-53832 GCF_055564775.1 Streptomyces sp. NPDC028991
GGCCACAACGGCTGGCTCGCCACCGCCTGGTGCCTGGGACTGGCGGTACTCGGCTACCTCTGGTCGGCGTCGAACTTCAACCGCGACCCGAAGTAGCCGTCATGACAGTGCGGGCAGCCTCCGGCCGCACGTTCCGCCAAAGGGCGGCGTACTCCGGCATCCCGCCGGTGTACGCCGCCCTTCCGTGTCCTTGCCCGGCCGGGCGACTCGCGCCTGGCCGATGCGTGTCAGGCCGTGAGGCGGGCGATGGCCTCCTCGACCGTCACTTCCTCGCGCTCGCCCGTACGCCGGTCCTTCAGTTCGACCACGCCTTCGGCGGAGCGGCGTCCGGCGACCAGGATCTGGGGTACGCCGATGAGTTCGGCGTCCGTGAACTTGACGCCCGGGGAGACGCCGGCCCGGTCGTCCACCAGGACGCGGACGCCCGCGGCGGACAGCTTGCCGGAGACCTCGAGGGCCAGCTCGGTCTGCAGGGCCTTGCCGGCGGCGACGACGTGGACGTCGGCCGGGGCGACCTCCTTGGACCAGACGAGGCCCTTGTCGTCGGCGTGCTGCTCGGCGAGGGCGGCCACCGCGCGGGAGACGCCGATGCCGTAGGAGCCCATGGTCACGCGGGCCGGCTTGCCGTTCTGGCCGAGGACGTCGAGCTTGAGGGCGTCGGTGTACTTGCGGCCCAGCTGGAAGATGTGGCCGATCTCGATGGCGCGGTCCAGCTTGAGACCGGTGCCGCACTTCGGGCAGGGGTCGCCCTCGCGGACCACGACGACGTCGACGTACGCGTCGACCTCGAAGTCGCGGCCGGCCACGACGTTCTTGGCGTGCGTGTGCTCCTTGTTGGCGCCCGTGATCCAGGCGGTGCCCGGCGCCACGCGCGGGTCGGCGATGTACTTCACCTTGTCGCCCAGGCCCTGCGGACCGACGTAGCCGCGGACCAGGTCGGGGCGGCCCACGAAGTCCTCGGCGGTGACGAGCTCGACGGCGGCCGGGGCGAAGTGCGCCTCGACCTTGTCCATGTCGACCTCGCGGTCACCGGGGACGCCCACGGCGACGATCTCGCCGTCGGCCTTGACGAGCAGGTTCTTCAGCGTGGCGGAGGCCGGGACGCCGAGGGACGCGGCGAGGGTCTCGATGGTGGGGGTGTCGGGGGTCGGGATGTCCTCGGCGGCGGGTACGTCCGCCGCGTCCGCCGGCTGGAGCGCGTAGGTGATCGCCTCGGTGTTGGCGGCGAAGTCGCAGTTCGGGCAGTCCGCGAAGGTGTCCTCGCCGGCCTCGGCCGGGGCCAGGAACTCCTCGGACTTGGAGCCGCCCATCGCGCCGGCGGTCGCCGCGCAGATGCGGTAGTCGAGGCCGAGGCGCTCGAAGACGCGCTGGTAGGCGGCGCGGTGCAGGGCGTAGGACTCGGCGAGGCCCTCGTCGGCGACGTCGAAGGAGTAGGAGTCCTTCATCAGGAACTCGCGACCGCGCAGGATGCCGGCCCGGGGGCGGGCCTCGTCGCGGTACTTGTTCTGGATCTGGTAGAGGATGACCGGGAGGTCCTTGTAGGAGGACGCCTGGTCCTTCACCAGGAGGGTGAAGATCTCCTCGTGCGTGGGGCCGAGGAGGTAGTCGCCGCCCTTGCGGTCCTGGAGGCGGAACAGCTCGGGGCCGTACTCCTCCCAGCGGCCGGTGGCCTCGTACGGCTCGCGCGGCAGCAGGGCGGGGAGCTGGACTTCCTGGGCGCCGATGGCGTCCATCTCCTCGCGGACGATGCGCTCGATGTTGCCGAGGACCTTCTTGCCGAGCGGCAGCCAGCTCCACAGGCCGGCGGCGGTGCGCCGCACGTAGCCGGCGCGGACCAGCAGCTTGTGGCTGAGGACCTCGGCGTCCGCCGGGTCGTCGCGCAGCGTCTTCGCCATCAACTTCGACATGCGCTGGACCGGTGCGTTGGCCATGGTTCTCGTGTCTCCTGCTGCGTAAGGGTGGTGCTAGGAGGTTAGCCGGGTGGTCCAGTGCGGTGGAAATCGGTTATGCCCCGGCCGGCTGGTGGGCCCGGCGCAGCGGAAGCGGGGCGCCCATCACCGCGTACGGCTTGGGGGCGCTGGGGAAGAGGACCTGGCGGGCGAGGTCCTGGTAGCCGAGGGAGCGGTAGAGGCCGCGGGCGGGGCTCTCGGTGTCGATCGCGGAGAGGATCGAGCGGGGCTCGGCGGCGGCGTCGGTGATCGTGGTGATCAGGGAGCGGCCCGTGCCGCGGTTCTGGTGGGCGGGGTGGACGTGGAGTTCGGTGATGACGAAGGAGTCGTCGAGCCAGGCGTCGTTGCCCTGGGCGCGGAGGTAGGGCTCGACGACGGTGGACCACCAGTGGGCACGGTCGTTGGGCATGCCGTAGACGAAGCCGACGAGGTCGCCTCCGACGGTGGCACCGAGGGCTCTGGCGCCGGGGTGGGTCATGTGGCGCAGGACGATCTGGCGGCGGACGGCCACCTCGTCGGGGCCGAGTCCGAACGCGGCGGCTTGGACCGCGAGGGCCTCGTCCACGTGCGCGGCGAGGTCCAAGGGGCCGATCACGAACTCCATGGCGGGGAGCCTAGCGCTTCGTCGAACAGGGGCGGGGATACGGGCTGTCGTTCCGGGCCCGGTGGTGGGAGCCGGTCGTGGCTCAGAACAGGACGCTCATGAAGGCGCCGATCTCCTGGAAGCCCACCCGCTGGTACGTCCGTCGCGCCGCCGTGTTGAAGTCGTTCACGTACAGGCTCGCCACCGGGGCGACCTCCGCGAGGGCGTAGCGGAGGACGGCCGCCATGCCCGGTGCCGCGAGGCCCGTGCCCCGGTATTCGGGGGCCACCCATACGCCCTGGATCTGGCAGGCCCGGTCGGTGGCGGCGCCGATCTCGGCCTTGAAGACGACCCTGCCGTCGTTGTCGAAGCGGGCGAAGGAGCGGCCGGAGCCGACGAGTTCGGCGACCCGGGCCTGGTAGAGCAGGCCGCCGTCGCCGGCCATCGGGGAGATGCCGACCTCCTCGGTGAACATCGCCACGCAGGCCGGCATGATCCGCTCCATCTCGTCCTTGCGGACGCGGCGGACGTAGGGGTCGGGGGCGACGTCGGCGGGCATGCGGCCGGTGACCATGAGGGGCTGCCGGGCGCGGACCTCGCGGGCGGGGCCCCAGCCCGGTTCGAGCAGGCGCCACAGCTGGGCGGTCGTGTCGGCGGGACCGACGATCGAGGAACAGCGGCGGCCGGCCCGCCGGGCCCGGTCGGCGAAGGCGCGGACGGCGCGCGGGGTGGCGCAGATGGGGACGAGGTTGGCGCCCGCATAGCACAGGGAGGTCAGCATGCCGTGCTCGTACCAGCCCCACATCTCGCCGCCGAGCCGCCACGGGTCGAGGCCGGCGATCTGCACCCGGGCGGTCACGAAGGCGTTCGCGACCGGCTCGCGGTCCAGGACGGCGAGCGCGGCGTCCAGGTCGCTCGGTTCGAGCACGCGGGAGGTGGTCTGCGTCAACACGTGCGGGGGCCTCACCCTGAGATCTGCTGGTCTCCGCACTGTACCTGCCGTGAATATGCCGCGCCGCCCCCCTGGGGCGACGCGGCAGGAGCCGGGTGAGTCAGCCCGCGACGGACACCGAGGGCTCGCCGGAGGTCACGCCGTCGGCCTCCATCTGCTCGGCGATCTTCATGGCCTCCTCGATGAGGGTCTCCACGATCTTGGACTCGGGGACGGTCTTGACGACCTCGCCCTTGACGAAGATCTGGCCCTTGCCGTTGCCGGAGGCGACACCGAGGTCGGCCTCGCGGGCCTCGCCGGGGCCGTTGACGACGCAGCCCATGACGGCGACGCGCAGCGGGACGTCCATGCCCTCCAGGCCGGCCGTGACCTCCTCGGCCAGCTTGTAGACGTCGACCTGGGCACGCCCGCAGGACGGGCAGGAGACGATCTCCAGGCCGCGCTGACGCAGGTTGAGCGACTCCAGGATCTGGATGCCGACCTTGATCTCCTCGACCGGCGGGGCCGACAGGGAGACACGGATGGTGTCGCCGATGCCCTGGGAGAGCAGCGCGCCGAAGGCGACGGCCGACTTGATGGTGCCCTGGAAGGCGGGGCCGGCCTCGGTGACACCCAGGTGCAGCGGGTAGTCGCACTGGGCGGCGAGCTGCCGGTAGGCCTCGACCATCACGACCGGGTCGTTGTGCTTGACGGAGATCTTGATGTCCCGGAAGTCGTGCTCCTCGAAGAGCGACGCCTCCCACAGCGCGGACTCCGCCAGCGCCTCGGGGGTCGCCTTGCCGTACTTCTGGAGCAGGCGCCGGTCCAGCGACCCGGCGTTGACCCCGATACGGATCGGGGTGCCGTGGTCCTTCGCCGCCTTGGCGATCTCCTTGACCTTGTCGTCGAACTGCTTGATGTTGCCGGGGTTCACACGGACCGCCGCGCAGCCCGCCTCGATCGCGGCGAAGACGTACTTCGGCTGGAAGTGGATGTCCGCGATCACCGGGATCTGCGACTTCCTCGCGATCACGGCAAGGGCGTCCGCGTCGTCCTGCGTCGGACAGGCCACCCGCACGATCTGGCAGCCCGAGGCGGTCAGCTCGGCGATCTGCTGGAGCGTCGCGCCGATGTCGGACGTACGCGTCGTGGTCATGGACTGCACCGACACGGGCGCGTCACCACCCACCGCAACGGGCCCGACCTGGATCTGCCGGCTCTTGCGGCGCTCCGCGAGCCTGGTCGGAACGTCCGGCATGCCGAGAGAAATCGCAGTCATCTGCTGTGCAACCCCAAGTCGTGGATCAAGGTCCGGCCCCGTTCAGCGGCGGGCTCCGGCATCCGAGATTACGGCACGGACATGAACGCCGGGCACACGGCGTACGGGAGATACACCCTTTGGCGTCCATCTGCCGGGGACTGGCGTGAGACCCGACCCGGAGGGACATGCTCCCCGGATCGGGCTTCTCATCGGATCGTACTGATGGCCCGGAACATCCGGACCATCCGGATCGCCCGGTCTGTCCTTACGTCAGCTGATCCGCACCGGATTGACGACGTCCGCCACCAGGACGAGCAGCGTGAAGCAGACGAAGATGCCCGCCACCACATACGCCACCGGCATCAGCTTCGCCACGTCGAACGGGCCCGGGTCCGGGCGGCGCAGCACCTTGGCCGCGTTCCGGCGCAGCGACTCCCACAGGGCGCCCGCGATGTGGCCGCCGTCGAGCGGCAGCAGCGGGAGCATGTTGAAGAGGAACAGGGAGAGGTTGAAGCCGGCCACCAGCATGACGAACATGGCCAGCTGCTGGGTCGGCGGGATGTCCAGGGTGGCGATCTCGCCGCCGACGCGGGCGGCGCCGACGACACCCATCGGGGAGTCGGCCTCGCGTGGCCCGTCTCCGAAGGCCGCGTCCCACAGGGCGGGAATCTTGGAGGGCAGCGCGGCCAGGGAGTCGACCGCGTCGCCGACGCGGTCGCCCATCCAGGTCACGGACTGGCCGAAGTCCTGTTTGACCACGCCGGTGGCGGCGCTGAAGCCGAGGAAGCCAGCGGTGACGTACTCGCCCTCGACGATCTGGCCGTTCGAGTCCTTCTTCGCGACCTGGTTGGTGGCGATCGTCGCCTGGAGGGTGACCTCCTGGCCGCCGCGCTCGACGACGACCGGTACCTTCTCGCCGGGGTTGGCGCGGATCATGTCGGACAGCCGGTCCCAGTCGTCGGTCCGCACGCCGTCGAAGGAGACGATCTTGTCGCCCGCGCGGAGGCCGGCCGCCGCGGCCGGGGAGGCCGGGTCGGACTTGGTGCAGTCGTCGCGGTTCTCGCTCTGCGAGATGACGCACTGGGACACGGAGCTCACGGTGGTGGTCTGCTGCGAGATGCCGAAGCCCATCAGGACCGTGAGGAACAGCACCACCGCGAGGATGAGGTTCATGAACGGTCCCGCGAACATCACGATGACCCGTTTCCACGGCTTGCGCGTGTAGAACAGGCGCTTCTCGTCACCCGGCTGCAGTTCCTCGAAGGCGGCCGAGCGGGCGTCCTCGATCATGCCGCGCCAGGGCGAGGTGGAGCGGGCCTCCACCCGGCCGTCGGCGCCGGGCGGGAACATGCCGATCATGCGGATGTAGCCGCCGAACGGGATGGCCTTGACCCCGTACTCGGTCTCGCCCTTCTTCCGGGAGAAGAGCGTCGGCCCGAAGCCGACCATGTACTGCGGCACGCGGATGCCGAACATCTTGGCGGTGGACAGGTGCCCGAGCTCGTGCCAGGCGATCGAGAACAGCAGGCCGACCGCGAAGACGACTATGCCGAGGATGAACATCAGGGTCGTCATGCACGGGCCTCCGCCGTCTGTGCCGCCAGTTGCCGGGCCCGGGTGCGGGCCCAGGTCTCCGCTTCGAGGACGTCCGCGACGGTGAGCGAGGTTCCCGCCCGGGGGGTGCCGTGTTCCTCGACCACCCGCGTGACGGTCTCCATGATCCCGAGATACGGCAGCGCGCCGGAGCGGAACGCCTCGACGCACTCCTCGTTGGCGGCATTGAACACCGCCGGAGCCGTGCCCGCGAGCTCCCCGACGTGCCGGGCCAGGTTCACCGAGGGGAAGGCCTCGTTGTCGAGCGGGAAGAACTCCCAGGTCGAGGCCTTGCTCCAGTCGAAGGTGGGGGCGGCGCCGGGGACGCGCTCGGGCCAGCCGAGACCGATGGCGATGGGCCCGCCCATGTCGGGGGGCGTCGCCTGGGCCAGTGTCGATCCGTCCGTGAACTCAACCATCGAGTGGACATACGACTGGGGATGCACGACCACCTCAATGCGGTCGAAGGGAATGTCGTAGAGGAGGTGGGCCTCGATCACCTCCAGGCCCTTGTTGACGAGGGTGGCGGAGTTGATCGTGATCACCGGGCCCATGGCCCAGGTGGGGTGGGCGAGGGCGTCCTCGACGGTGACGCCCGCCAGCTGCTCCTTCGTACGTCCCCGGAACGGGCCGCCGGACGCGGTGACGACCAGCTTGCGCACGTCGGCGCGGGTGCCGGCGGCCAGCGCCTGAAAGAGGGCGGCGTGCTCGGAATCGACCGGGATGATCTGCCCCGGCTTGGCGAGGGCCTTGACCAGCGGGCCGCCGACGATGAGCGACTCCTTATTGGCGAGCGCGAGGGTGCGGCCCGCCTCCAGGGCGGCGAGGGTCGGCGCCAGCCCGATGGAGCCGGTGATGCCGTTGAGGACGGTGTGGCAGTCGGAGGCGGCGACCTGGGTGGCCGCGTCCGGTCCGGCGAGGATCTCGGGGAGCGGCTCCCCACCGCCGTACTGGTCGCGCAGCGCCTCCCGCAGCGCCGGTACGACGTCCTCGCGGGCGACGGCGACGGTCCGCGCCCTCAGCCGGTACGCCTGCTCGGCGAGGAGGGCGACCCGGCCGCCGTTGGCGGACAGGCCGGTGACCCGGAAGCGGTCCGGGTTGCGCAGCACGAGGTCGATGGCCTGGGTCCCGATCGACCCGGTGGACCCGAGGATCACCACGTCCTTCGGGCCGTCGCCCGCCACCGGGTCGTACACGAGGTGGGGGTCGGCGAGTGGGGCTGGACTGTCGCTCATCCCCCCATTGTTGCCGCAACCGCCGTCCGGGCGGACAGCGCGCCCCCCGCACGGGTGTCGCGATACCCGTGCGGGGCCGCCGAGGCGTTCCCCGCCGGGGCGCCGGACGGCTCCGGCGGGGGCCCGACGTACGCCCGTGCTACCTGATGGGGCGGTGGACGTTGGCTCGCCGTGACTCCCCGGGGGCGGCGTCCGCGATCCACGGACCGTCCCCCGAGGGGTCGACGACGCCCTGCTCCAGCCACTCGTAGGCGCCGCCCAGCACGCCCTTGACGACCTTGCGGTCCAGGTCGTCGGTGTTGGTCCACAGCCGGCCGAAGAGTTCGTCGACGCGGATGCGGGCCTGGCGGCAGAAGGCGTCGGCGAGCTGGTAGGCCTCGCGGCCGTGGTCGCCCTCGGCGCGCAGGTGCTCGGCACGCACGCAGGCGGCGCTCATCGCGAACAGTTCCGCGCCGATGTCGACGATCCGGCCCAGGAAGCCCTGCTTGGTCTCCATCCGCCCCTGCCAGCGGGACATGGCGTAGAAGGTGGAGCGGGCGAGCTTGCGGGCGGTGCGTTCGACGTGGCGCAGGTGGCCGGACAGGTCGGGGTGGCCGGACGGATGGAAGTCGGCGTACGAGCGCGGGAGCTGTCCCGGTCCGGCGACCAGTTTCGGCAGCCACTTGGCGTAGAAGACGCCGGCCTGCGCGCCCGCCCGCGCCTTGTCGGACAGGGTCTTGTCGGGGTCGATCAGGTCGCCGGCGACCGAGAGGTGGGCGTCGACGGCCTCGCGGGCGATCAGCAGGTGCATGATCTCGGTGGAGCCCTCGAAGATCCGGTTGATGCGCAGGTCGCGCAGGATCTGCTCGGCGGGCACCGCGCGCTCGCCGCGGGCGGCGAGGGAGGCCGCGGTCTCGAAGCCGCGGCCGCCGCGGATCTGGACCAGCTCGTCGGCCATCAGGCAGGCCATCTCGGAGCCGTAGAGCTTGGCGAGGGCGGCTTCGATGCGGATGTCGTTGCGGTCCTCGTCGGCCATCTGGGACGACAGGTCCAGGACCGCCTCCAGCGCGAAGGTCGTCGCCGCGATGAACGAGATCTTCGAGCCGACCGCCTCGTGCAGCGCGACCGGCTTGCCCCACTGCTCGCGCACCGCGGACCACTCGCGGGCGATCTTCAGGCACCACTTGCCGGCGCCGACACACATGGCGGGGAGCGAGAGCCGGCCGGTGTTGAGGGTGGTCAGGGCGATCTTGAGGCCGGCGCCCTCGGGGCCGATGCGGTTGGCGGCCGGGACGCGGACGCGGTGGAAGCGGGTGACGCCGTTCTCCAGGCCGCGCAGGCCCATGAAGGCGTTGCGGTTCTCGACCGTGATGCCCTCGGAGGCGGCCTCCACGACGAAGGCGGTGATGCCGCCCTTGCCGCCCTCGCCGTCCTTGTGAGCCTCGGACTTCGGGACGCGGGCCATCACGACGAGCAGGTCGGCCACGACGCCGTTGGTCGTCCACAGCTTCACGCCGTCGAGGACGTAGTCGTCGCCCTCCCGGACGGCGGTGGTGGCCAGGCGGGCCGGGTCCGAGCCGACGTCCGGCTCGGTCAGCAGGAACGCCGAGATGTCGGTGCGGGCGCAGCGCGGCAGGAACGTGTCCTTCTGCTCCTGCGTACCGAACATCTTCAGCGGCTGCGGCACACCGATCGACTGGTGGGCGGAGAGCAGCGCGCCGATCGCGGGATTCGCGGATCCGACCAGGGCGAGGGCTTTGTTGTAGTAAACCTGAGTGAGGCCGAGGCCGCCGTACTTGGTGTCGATCTTCATGCCGAAGGCGCCCAGCTCCTTCAGCCCGGTGATCACCTCGTCCGGGATCCGCGCGTCGCGCTCGATCACGGACCCGTCGATCTTCGTCTCGCAGAAGTCGCGCAGCTTGGCGAGGAACTCCTCGCCGCGCTGTACGTCCTCGTCGGCCGGGAGCGGGTGGGGGTGGATGAGGTCGAGGCGGAACCGGCCGAGGAACAGCTCCTTGGCGAAGCTGGGCTTGCGCCAGTCCTGTTCCCGGGCCGCCTCCGCGACCTCGCGGGCCTCACGTTCGGTGACGGTGGGTCGGGAGGAGGGGGTGTTTGGTGCGGACATGAGGCTCACCTCGCCGCGAATCGGCATCGGGGGAGGTACGTCCACGGAGATCGCGACGGTTCGTCATACGCGAAGTTGCGGACGTACGTTACTAGACGGTGCTACCCGATCGTATGTACCCGATCCCGGGCGGTCCCACCACCCTTCGTGCGGCCGTTCGGCCGATGCCGTGGAAGGGGAGCGGCGGAGGAACGGCGGGAAAGAGCGGCGTCGAAGCGCTTCGACAACCCTATGGACACCCACCCCCACTGGGGCTAGTGTCGAACCACCCTCACCCGCTTTGGTCCACCCCGCGCGCTGTCGAAGCGCTTCACATAACTTGGAGAGCTGGATGGTCACCCTCGCCGAGGTCGCCCAGCACGCCGGAGTCTCGGCGAGCACGGTGAGCTATGTCCTCAGCGGCAAGCGGTCCATCTCCACCACCACCCGGCAGCGGGTCGAGGAGAGCATCCGGAAGCTCGGCTACCACCCGAACGCCGGCGCCCGTGCCCTGGCCAGCAGCAGGTCGAACATCATCGCCCTGATGATCCCGCTGCGCACCGACATGTACGTGCCGGTGATGATGGAGATCGCCATCGCGGTCGCGACCAGCGCGCGCACCCACGGGTACGACATCCTGCTGCTCACCGGCGAGGAGGGCCCCGACGCGGTGCGCCGCGTCACCGGCAGCGGGCTGGCCGACGCGATGATCCTCATGGACGTCGAACTCGACGACGAGCGGCTGCCCCTGCTGCGCGGCACCGACCAGCCGTCCGTGCTGATCGGTCTGCCCGCCGACACCACCGGGCTGACCTGCGTCGATCTCGACTTCCGGGCGACCGGCGCGCTGTGCGTGGAGCATCTGGCCAAGCTGGGGCACCGCGACATCGCGGTCATCGGCGAGGCGCCCGCCGTCTACGAACGGCACACCGGCTTCGCCGAGCGCACCCTCGACGGGCTGCGCACCCGCGCGCGGGAGCTGGAGCTGCGGCTGCTGCACCGCCCCTGCGAGGGCGGGTACGACGCGATGGCCGCGACCCTCGCCCGCGTCTTCGACGAACGCCCGGACACCACCGGGTTCGTCGTCCAGAACGAGTCCGCGGTCGAACCGCTGCTCGCCCTGCTGCGCCAGCAGGGCCGGGCGGTGCCGGAGGACGTGTCGGTGGTCGCGGTCTGCCCCGAGCAGGTCGCCACCCAGGCCTCGGTGCGGCTCACGTCGGTGGCCGTGCCCGCGCAGGAGATGGGCCGGCACGCCGTCGAGCAGCTGGTCGCCAAGCTCGACGGGCGCGGGAGCGACGAGGTCGTACTGCTCGCGCCCGAACTGACCGTCCGGGCCAGCTCCGGGCCGGCGCCCGCCGGGTCGTAGCTCTCCGCTCTCCCAGTAGGCCTCTGCTCTCCCAGTAGGCCTCTGCTCTCCCAGTAGGCCTCTGCTCTCTCAGTAGCCCCCGTTCTCCCCGCACTCCCCCAGGAGCCGCTTCCGTGAACCAGCCTGCCGAGACACAGCCCAAGGTCAGCCTCGCCCAGTCCTCCCCCACCGTCGGAACGTTCCGCGAGCGGGACGGCGCGCTGGAGTGGAGCGGCCGTCAGGAGACCGTCCGGATCGAGGCGTGGGGGCCGGACGCGGTCCGGGTCCGGGCCCGGCTCGGCGGACCGGTGCTGGAGGGGCTGCCGGGAGCACTCCTCGCCGAGGCACCGGCGACCGAGAGCGCCGTCAAGATCGAGGACGGGCACGGCTCGCTGACCGTCGGCGCGCTGACCGTGGAGGTCGGCCCCGAGGGACAGGTGCGCTTCGTGCGGACCGCGGACGGCGGTGAGCTGCTGGCCGAGGAACGCGCCCACTTCTGGTGGCCCGGCCCGCGCCTGTACACGGCGGTCGGCAACGGATACCACCGGCTGGAGCAGCGGTTCGCCGCCTACGACGACGAACAGCTGTACGGCCTCGGCCAGCACCAGCACGGCCGCCTCGACCAGAAGGGCCTGGTCGTGGACCTGGTCCAGCGCAACGCCGAGGTCTCCATACCCGTCCTCACCTCCAGCCGCGGCTACACGCTGCTGTGGAACAACCCGGCCGTCGGCCGCGTGGAGCTGGCTCACAACGGCACCCGCTGGGTCGCCGACTCGGCCCGCCAGATCGACTACTGGATCACCGCCGGCGCCCCGGCCGACACACAGCGCCGCTACAGCGCGGTGACCGGCCGTACGCCGATGCTGCCCGCGTGGGCGGCGGGTTTCTGGCAGTGCAAGCTGCGCTACCGCACGCAGGACGAACTCCTCGCCGTGGCCCGGGAGTACAGGCGGCGCGGGCTGCCCATCGACGCGATCGTCTGCGACTTCTTCCACTGGACGCACCTGGGCGAGTGGAAGTTCGACCCGGCCGAGTGGCCCGACCCGGCCGCCATGGTCCGCGAGCTGGACGAACTGGGCATCAAGCTGGTCGTCAGCGTCTGGCCGTCGGTGTCCCCCCTCTCCGAGAACCACCCGGTGATGGAACAGCGCGGCTACTTCATCGGCACCCAGTACGGCCCGATGGCGCACACCGACTGGCCGGACAAGGAAGTCGCGTCGACGGTCCAGGTGGCCTTCTACGACGCCACCAACCCCGAGGCCCGCGACTTCGTGTGGTCGAAGATCAAGGAGAACTACCTCGACCCGTACGGCATCACCGCCTTCTGGCTGGACGCCTGCGAGCCCGAACTGAAGCCCGGTTTCCCGGAGAACCTGCGCTACTGGGCGGGCCCGGGCCTGGAGGTCGGGAACCTGTACCCGGCCGAGAACTCCCGCGCCTTCGACGAGGGCCTGCGCGCCGCCGGCGTGGACGAGGTGATCACCCTCAACCGCTCGGCGTGGGCGGGCAGCCAGCGCCACGGCGCCGCGCTCTGGTCCGGGGACATCGGCACCGACTTCGCGACCCTGCGCCGCCAGATCGCGGCCGGCCTGAACACCGCCCTGTCGGGGATCCCCTGGTGGAACACGGACATCGGAGGCTTCCACGGCGGCGACCCGGACGACCCGGCGTACCGCGAGGTGCTGGTCCGCTGGTTCCAGTTCGGCGCCCTGTCCCCGCTGATGCGGCTGCACGGTTTCCGCGACCCGGGCATGCCGCTGGGCCCGGACATGACCGGCGGCCCGAACGAGGTGTGGTCGTACGGCGAGGAGGCGTACCCGATCCTCGAGAAGTACCTGCGGCTGCGCGAGCGGCTGAAGCCGTACGTCCTCGACGTCATGCGCGAGGCGCACGAGGAGGGGCTGCCGGTGATGCGGCCGCTGTTCCTGGAGTTCCCCGGGGACCCGGCGGCCTGGCAGGTCGACGACGCCTACCTCTTCGGCCGGGACCTGCTGGTCGCCCCGGTGCTGACGGCGGGCGCCACGGTCCGGACGGCGTACCTTCCGGCGGGCGCGCGGTGGACGGACGCGTGGACGGGGGAGGCGTACGAGGGCGGGGCGGCCGTGACGGTGGACGCGCCGCTGGACCGGATCCCGCTGTTCCTGCGGGACGGGGCGCGGCTGCCGGTGCCGGAGTGAGCGCGGGGTGAGCGCGGGGGCCGGTCCCGGGTGGGGCCGGCCCCCGCGCCGTGCTGCGGTACGGGGTCAGCCGCCGCTGACCGTCAGGTTGTTGGTACGGAAGTCGAGGCCGCCGGCGGACGAGGTGATCTCGTAGCCGAACTGGACGTCACCGATGGTCTCGTTGCCCATCCAGCCCTTGGTGTCCTTGATCCACTTCAGGATGGGCAGGATGTCGACGGTGCCGGAGTTCGAGTCCGAGGTGCGCAGGAACGAGAAGACCTCGTTGGCGCCGTTGTCCCCCTTGTAGACGTTCCAGGAGTGGCCGCCGAGGGTGACCGAACCCTGCGGGCTGCCGAGCGGGCCGACGGCTCCGTGGTAGTTGACCCAGAGCATGATCTCGTAGTCGTAGTCCGTGTCCCAGATGTCGTACGACGTGTTGTACGCGCCGGACGACGGAACCGTGACGTTGTAGCTGCTGCTCAGCGAACCGAGGGAGGCGATCGGCTTGTTGATCACCTTCTTGGCGTTCGGGTAGGACTTGATGCCGCCGGTGTTCGGGTGGTCGGCCCAGACGCCCCAGTTGGTACCGGAGTTGGCCCAGACGCACTGGCCGCCGGCGCCGGAGCCCCAGATGTTGTTGTAGAGGGTGTAGCCGTTCAGCGACGTGTTGCCCCACTGGTCGCAGGAGTTCCAGACGGCCGCCTGGGCGGGGGCGGCGGCCAGGCCGACGGTGGCGCCGAGGGCGAGGGCCGGGGCCAGCAGGGCGGTGAGGGTGCGTGTGCGTGTGCGTGTGCGTGGTGCCATGGGTTTCCTTCCATGGGTGGGGGGAGTTGCGGTGGTGCTACCGCGCCTTGACGCTGATGACGCGGTCCTCTCCGGCGGCGAGGTCGAGCGGTTCGGCGCCGGCGGGAGTTCTCAGTTCGATGCGGTGGGTGCGGCCCGGGCGCAGGACGGCCGTCGCCGTGCCGTCGGCCGTCCAGCCGAGGTCGAGCTCCGCTCCGAACCGGGTGCGTACGCCCGTGAGCCGCCCCTCGCGGCAGCTCTCCGGGAGCGCGGGGAGCAGAACCAGCCGGTCCGGGGTGGACTGCACGAGCATCTCGATGAGCACGGCCGGGAGGGCGTGCGCGGCGTCGGCGTTGTAGACGTCGCGGCGGGGATAGTGGGCGCTCATCAGGGACGCGTGGAAGAAGTCGCCGTCGAGCACCTGGCCGAGGGCGTGGGCGACCCGCTCGGAGTCCCGGAGGCGGGCCGCGATCAGTGCGTGGTGGAGGTGGCCGTGGGCGGAGTCGTTCTCGGCGCCGCGCAGTGCGAGGGCGCGACGGGCGGCTTCGGCCAGCTCGGGGGTGTCGTACGGGTTGATCTCGTCGAGCGGCCAGACGCCGTAGAGGTGGCTGAGGTGGCGGTGGTCGTAGGTGTCCGCCAGGCCCGGCCACGCCCACTCCGCCAGGGCACCGTCGGCGTTGGTCCGGTGTGGGGGGAGGCGGTCGGCGAGGCTGCGCCAGCGGTCGGCGTGCCCGGGGTGGCGGTCGGCGGCGGTCAGCAGGGCGTGCCGGGCGGCGGAGAGGTCCATGGCCGCGTTGACCGTGCCCCAACTGGCGTTGGCGGGCCGGTTCTCGGGCGAGTAGGAGGGGACCACGACCGCGTGTCCTTCGGCGTCGGTCCGGGTGAGGAAGTCCTCGTAGAACAGGGCGGCTTCGGCGAGCGCGGCGGTGGTGCGGGGATCGCGGGTGCCGTACGTCTCGTCGTGGTCGACGAGGGGCTTGAGCAGCCAGTCGGCGCCCGCCGTCCACAGGTGGAGCGGGTACTCGCGGCTGAAGTGGTAAGTGTGCCCGGACTCGCCGTCGGTGTGCGACGGTGCGACGACGCCCCGGGTGCCGAAGACGGCGCGGGCGTTGTCCCGCCAGTGGGGGAGCTGCCCGTGGACGAGGGCGGCGTGGGCCTCGGTGACCTCGGGGAGGGCGGCGGTCGCGGCGGAGGCGGTCTGGAGGTTGAGGTTGGCGTTGGTGGTGAACGCCCCGGACCAGGCCGTGTTCCAGTCGCCGGTCCACAGGCCGGTCAGGCGGGGCGGGAGCATCCCGCTGGCGGAGAGCAGATGGTAGCGGCCGGCCGCGAAGAGCCGTTCCACAAGGGCCGTGCCGCGCGGGCGTGCGAGCAGCGCGGAGCCGGGCAGGGCGCGTTCGGCCGGGTCGGCGGCGAGGTCGAGGGTGACGCGGTCGTAGGCGGTGCGGTGGAGGGCGAGGTGGCGGTCGAGGAGGCCCTCGTACCGCGTCCCGTCCGGCAGGTCGCGCAGGGCGCGGCCCTCGGCGACCACGTCCAGCTCGCCGGTGTGGCGGCGCACCCGGGTGAGGAGCAGGACCTCCGTGGCGCCCTCGACGAGGACGCCGGGCGGAACCAGTTTCGTGGTGCCGCCGGTGACCGCGACCAGGGTGACGCCGGTGTACGCCAGCTCGCTGCCGGGGTAGCGGGCGCGCAGGCTGAGCAGGGCGCCCCCGGGGGTGAGGACGGCGCCATGGCCGACGCCCAGCCCGGCGGGGGCGCCGGGCAGGCGGGGGTCGAGGGACAGGTCGAGGGTGAGGTGCGGGGCGGTGACGCGCTGGACGATGACGTCGTCGGCGCGGGAGACGAAGACGCGGCTGGTCCAGGCTCCGCAGGTGGCGGTCGTCTCGCCGGTGGTGAAGTCGACGAAGCGGCGGTAGGAGGCGCGGGTGTCGCCGGGGGGTCTGTTCAGGCGGAGCTGGAAGGCGGGGTGGAAGGGGCGTACCCATTGTTTCGGGCGGCCGTCGGTGAAGCTCTCCGCGGCCGTCGTGTCGCCGGCCAGCAGGCGGTCCTGGAGGACGGGGAGTTCGGCGGCGAGCCGGGGTGGCCGACGGTGCTCGTCGTCGCCGTTCGGGCGGACGAGGGTGTGGTGGGTGACGATGACACGGTCGGCGTTCGGATCACCGAACACGAGGGCGCCGTGGTGGCCGTTGCCGCTCAGGAAGGCGTCCTCCCAGCGGGCGGCGGGTTCGGGCTCCCAGGTGCCGTGCACGGGGCCGCCGGTCATGGGCGTACCGCTCAGGGGCGTAGGGGCCATGGACCCGTCGGCGGTGGACCCGTCGGCCGTGGACTCGTCGGCGGTGGACCCGTCGCCCATGGACCCGTCGGCCGTGGACCCGTCGGCCATGGGCGTATCGCTCATGAGGCCGGCTCCGTGAGGACCGCCACGCCGTAGCGGTCGAGGGTGACGCGGTCGGTGACGGTCGCGTCGGTCAGCAGGTCGCGGTGGGTGCCCGGGACGTCGACGGTGACCGGGTCACGGCCGTGGTGGAGGAGGAACAGCAGGTCGCCGCGGCGTACGGCCTCGACGGCGGCCGGGAGACCGTCGAGCACCGGGCGGGCGCCCGCGTCGGCGGCGATGCGGGCGAGCAGGTCACGCAGCGCCGCCGGCTCGGGGAGGGTGGAGAGGTACCAGGCACGGCCCTTGCGCAGGACGGCCGGCATTCCGTCCAGCTCGCCGCCCTTGTAGAGGACGGTCTCGGTGGCGGTGCCGTCCGGTTCGATCTCCTCCGACCAGAGGGTGCCGCCAAAGCCGTCGCAGGGCGCCGTCTCGTCCGTCTCCAGGGGCCACCATTCGTGCAGGGTGCGGATGCCGAACAGGTCGCGCAGCCGGGCGTCCATGCCGCCGGGCCTGACCCGGTCGTCCTCGTCGGCGACGCCGGTGAGGAAACCGCAGACGAGGGTGCCGCCACCGCGCGCGTAGGCGAGGAGGTTGTCGATCGCCGCGTCCGTGAGGGCGTAGAGCTGGGGTACGACGACCGCCTTGTACGGGGACAGGTCGTGTTCCGGGTGGGCGAAGTCGGTGGTGAGGTGGGCCTCCCACAGGGCGCGGTGCCAGGCGCGCAGGACGTCGGGGTAGTCGAAGCGGGTGGAGAGGCGGCCGTCCTGGGCGCCGGCCCACCAGGAGTGCCAGTCGTGCAGGACGGCGATGCCGGCGGTGACGGTGCCGTCCGCCGCGTGCGGGCCGAGCTTCGCGAGGTCGGCGCCGAGCTGCTTGACCTCCTGGTACGTACGGCCCTCCGCCCCCGCGTGGGAGACCATCCCGGAGTGGAACTTCTCGGCGCCCTGCCTCGACTGGCGCCACTGGAAGTAGCAGACGGCGTCGGCGCCGCGGGCCACGGCCTGGAGGGACCACAGGCGGTTGAGGCCGCGCGGCTTGGGGTGGTTGGCGCCGCGCCAGTTGACGGGGCCGGCCGCCTGTTCCATGAGCATCCACGGGCCGCGCGCCTGGGAGCGGGTCATGTCCTGGACCAGGGCGCCTTCCTGGGCGCCGAGGGGGTCGCGCGGGTCGGGATAGAGGTCGACGGAGACGACGTCCTCCTCCTCGGCCCAGCGCCAGGCGTCCTGGCCGGACCAGAGCGGCATGAAGTTGGTGGTGACCGGCAGGTGCGGGGTGTGGCGGCGGACGATGTCGCGTTCGGCGGCGTAGCACTCCAGGAGCATGTCGGAGGTGAAGCGACGGAAGTCGAGGACCTGGGCCGGGTTCCTCAGGTAATGGGCGCGGCGGGCCGGCAGGATCTCCGCCCAGTCGCCGTAGCCCTGGCTCCAGAAGGCGGTGCCCCAGGCGGTGTTGAGGGCGTCGAGGGTGCCGTAGCGGTCCTGGAGCCAGCGGCGGAAGCGGGTGGCGGCCTCGTCGCCGTGGTCGTAGGTGCAGTACTCGTTGTTGATGTGCCACATGGTGAGGGCGGGGTGGCCGGCGTAGCGGGCGGCCAGGGCCTCGGTGATGGCGGCGGCGTGCCGGCGGTAGGTGGCGCTGGAGTGCGAGAAGTGCTGCCGGCCGCCCCACCACTCGGTGCGGCCGTCCTCGTCGCGGGGCAGGGTGTCCGGGTGGAGCCGGCCCAGCCAGGGCGGCGGCGAGGAGGTGGGGGTGGCCAGGACGACGCCGATGCCGTTGGTGTGCGTCAGGTCCATCAGGCGGTCCAGCCAGCCGAAGTCGTGGACGCCGGGGCGGGGTTCGAGTCTCGACCAGGAGAAGACGCCGAGGGTGACGGAGTTGACGCCGGCGGCCCTCATCAGGCGGACGTCCTCGTGCCAGGTCTCCTCGGGCCACTGCTCGGGGTTGTAGTCGCCGCCGTAGAGGATGCGGCGGCGGGTGGTGTCCGACAGGTTGGGCATCAGCTCGGCTCCCCGTACTGGATGCCGCGTCCGTTGGTGGCGAGGTAGACGCGGCCGTACACGCGCGGGTCGCCGGTGATCGTCTCGCCGGTCCACCCCCACTGGTGCTGGTCGTCGTTGATCCGCGTCCAGCTCTTCGCCTCGTCGTCGGAGCGGTAGACGGCGGTGACGGCCCCGGTGGAGCCGACCTGGTAGATCGCCGGGTAGCCGGCGCCGTCCGCGGCCTTGCCGAAGCCGAGGGTGTGGGAGGCCCGGCAGCTTTCGACCCTGGTGAAGCTCCGGCCGCCGTCGGTGGAGCGGTGGAGACCGTTGGACTTGGTGCTCAGCCACAGGTCGCCGGTCCGGCCGGGCGCCGCCACCAGCTTGTACTGGCTGTCGCCGGCCGGCAGTCCGCCCGCCCGGACGGTGAAGGACCGGCCGCCGTCAGTGCTGGCGAGCAGCGTTCCCGTGTCGGTGTCGTATGCGTAGAAGAGCGTCGGGTCGGCCGGGTCGGCGACCGGCGTGGCGCCCTTCGGGAAGGAGGGGATCTCGGACCAGGTGGTGCCGTTGTCCACCGAGCGGTGGGCGGGGTGCTTCGTGCCGTCCCAGTGCACGAAGGACCACAGCAGCACGCTGCCGTCGGCGTTGGTGGCGATCGGTCCCGGTGCGTTCTCGGCGATGCCGGGCTGGGCCGCGAAGGGCGCCCAGGTCCGTCCGCCGTCGCGGGAGTACGCGCCGTTGCCGTTCTCGCCCCAGCCCGCCCGGACGACGTAGGCCGGTCTGCGCGCCGCCTGTGCGAGTCCCGTCGCCGACCCGGACACGGGGTTCGTCGCCATGCCGCGTGCCGGAGAGGCCGTGAGCCGTTCGTGGTACATGACGCCGATGTCCCGCGATCCGCTGAGCAGGTGCGCCCTGCCGACCGGGGGCGAGACCAGCTGGGTCACGGACGCCTCCTCCAGGCCGCGGATCTGCGGGGCCCAGTGGCGCAGGTCGCGGGTGCCGTAGAGGGTGGCGCCGGTGCCGTACACGAGGTGCCCGGAGTCGTACGGGTCGAGGGCGACGGCCTGGATCCACCAGCCGAACTTGGGCTGCTCCTCACCCCACTTGAGGTACGGGGTCTCGGAGACGTCGAAGACGGCCGAGTCCTTCAGCGACGTCCAGGTGCGGCCGCCGTCGGTGGTCCGGAAGAGGGTGTCGACCGCCGCCCAGCGGTTGTTGGTGGAGACGACGACGGTGCCGGGGCGGCGGGCGTCGACGGCGACGCCGCCGTAGCCGAAGCCGTCGGTGGAGCCGTCGGGGGTGGTGCCGCCGGGTTCGACGGGCGTGACCTCGCTCCAGCGGCCTCTCATCGTGTGGAGCTTGTGCACACTGCCGGTCGACTGGCCGTTCGGGCCCGGTGCGTCGGCGTACGTCACGTACAGCTCGCGGGTGTACCGGTCGTACGCGGCGCGGATCGGGACCTTGGCCGCGGTGCCGGAGGGCTGCCCGTCGACGGGCTGCCAGTCGGTGCCGTCCCGCGTGCGGAAGAGGTTCGGCGAGGTGCCGTCGGCGTCGCCCCAGCCGGCGTAGACGGTGCGGTGGGCGGCGGCGAGGAGGGTGACGCCCTGGCCGGTGGCGCTCGGGGAGGCCGGGAAGCCGGTGGCGGAGGCCCAGGTGGTGCCCCGGTCCGTCGACTTCCACAGGCCGTCGTGCCGGGTGCCCAGCCACAGGGTGTCACTGTCGCGCGGGTCGACCAGGAGCCGCTCGCCGGTGCCCCGGCCGTCCTCGTTGGCACCGAGTTTCACGGTGAGGTCGGTGCGCCGCCAGGTCCTGCCCCGGTCGTCGGAGCGCAGGATCGCGCCGTTGCCCGCCCATGCCTGGGCATAGGTGCCGCAGGCCAGGTAGAGCCGGTCCGGGTGGGCGGGGTCGACGGCCATCGCCTCGACGCCGAGGAGGTTCCAGTCGTCCCAGCCGAGGTGGTCCAGGAGCGGCACCCAGCGGGCGGCCCGGTCGTCCCAGCGGTAGGCGCCGCCGATGTCGGTACGCGCGTAGGCGAGCCCGCGGACACGGGGGTGGAACAGGACACCGGTGATGAACCCGGTGCCGCCGATGACGACGTTGCGCCAGCGGTAGGGGCGGGCTCCCCCGGTCTCCTCGGCGGCTTGGGCGCGGCCGGGGGTGAAGGGAACGGCGGTGAGTGCGGCGGCGGCCGCGGTTCCGGCGAGTACAGCACGCCGGCTCGGGGGGAACGCGTGCATGACATACCTCGTTCTGGGATGGGCGGAGGATGGAGGAGACCCGGGCACTGGGCGGTGCGGATGTGCGGCTCCGTCGCGGGGCGCGAGGAGCCGCTACGGCGCGATGGCGCTACGGCGCGACGGCCGAAGCGGCCACACCCGCCTGGCGCCTCAGCCCTTGACCGCGCCCGTGAGCATCCCCTTCTTGAAGTGCCGCTGGACGAACGGCGACAGCACGGCCACCGGCAGCAGGGCCATGACCATCACGGCCATCTGCACGGCGAGGCCGGACAGTTCCCCGGTCTTGATCGCCTGGCCGAGGCCGACCGGCGCCTCCTGCTTCTGCACCAGTTGGATCATCACGTTCTGCAGGGGCATCATGTCCTGGTCGTTCAGGTACAGGGAGGCGTTGAACCAGGCGCTCCAGTACCCGACGGCGTAGAACAGCGTGATCACCGCGAGGACCGCCCGCGACAGGGGCATCACGATCCGCCACAGGATGCGGAAGTCGCCGGCGCCGTCGATCCGGGCGCTGTCGATCAGCTCCTGGGAGATGCCCATGAAGAAGCCGCGCAGCACCAGGATGTTGAAGACGCTGATCGCGCTGGGCAGGATCAGCGCGAGATAGCTGTCCGTCAGTCCCAGCGACTGCACCAGCAGGTAGGTGGGGATGAGGCCGGCGCTGAAGAACATGGTGGCCAGCAGGACCATCAGGACCCAGCGGTGGCCGAGGGACCCGCTGCGGGACAGGCCGTAGGCGCACAGCACCGACACCGCCATCGAGAACAGGGTGCCGACCAGGGTGACGCCGATGCTGACGGCCGCGGCGCGGGTGACCTGGCCGCCGCTGAGCAGTTCCTGGTAGGCGACGAAGGTGACGTCCGTCGGGATCATCACCAGACCGCCGGCCTCGTCGATGGCCTTGCGCGTGGACAGGCTGGTGACCACGACGATCCACAGCGGGAACAGGATGGCCAGGCAGGCGAGGAGCAGGACCAGCCCCTTGGCCGCGAGCCCGGCCGGGCCGGGCTTCTCCTCCCACACCGGCCGGGGCGGGGCCGCCCAGCGGCCGGGCGTGCGTGCGGGCTTGTCGATGACGGCGGTCACTTCTTGTACACCCCCTGCTCGCCCATGAGGTGGGCCACCTTGTTCGCTATCAGGACCAGGCCGAGACTGATGACGCCCTTGACGAGCCCCGCCGCGGCCGCGAAGCCGAAGTCCTGGTTGCGCACACCGTTCCACCACACGAAGGTGTCCAGGACCTCCGCCGCTCCCGGTCCGACGGCGTCGCGTTGCAACAGGATCTGTTCGAAGCCGACGGTCAGGGCGTCACCGACGCGCAGCACCAGGAGCAGGGCGATCACCGGGCGCAGTGCGGGCAGCGTGACGTGCCACATGCGGCGCCAGCGGTTGGCGCCGTCCATCGCCGCCGCCTCGTAGAGGTCGGGGCTGACCGAGGCCAGCGCGGCGAGGAAGACGATGATCCCCCATCCCGCGTCCTTCCACACGCTCTGCGCGGTGACCAGGAACTTGAAGGTGTCGGGGTCGGTCATGACGCTGAGTCCGTCGTACCCGTGGTCGCGCAGCAGCGTGGACAGGAGCCCGGCGCCGCCGAGGAGCTGCTGGAAGACGGCGACGACCAGCACCCACGAGAAGAAGTGCGGCAGGTAGAGGATGGCCTGCGAGATGGCCCGCACCCGGGGCCGGACCACGCTGTTGATCAGGAGCGCGAGCAGGATGGGGATCGGGAAGTACAGCACCAGCTGGAGGAAGAACAGCACCAGGGTGTTCTGTACGGCGTTCCAGAAGGCCGAGTCCTCGAAGATGCGCTGGAAGTTCTCCAGCCCCACCCAGGGGCTGTGCAGGATGGAGACGATCCCGTTGTCGCTGATGTAGGGGTCGTAGTTCTGGAAGGCGACGACGTTGCCGAGGATCGGCAGGTAGTTGAAGAGCAGCACCAGCAGCACGGCCGGCAGCGTCATCAGCAGCAGCGCGCGGTCGCGCCGGAACCTCAGCCGCAGGCTCAGCTTTCCGGCGGGTGGTTTCTTCCCGGTGCCGGTGGCGCCGTCGGGCGCCCCGGGGGTCTTCTCCGTCGCTTCGGCCTCGGCCCTGCTCCGAGGCACCGTGCTGTGGGACACGGCCGTTCTCCTTGCCTCGGTGCCGGTCAGCTCGCGGCGGAGCCGCTGTCGTCGAGCAGCTTCTTGTACCAGTCGCGCAGTTCGTCACCGCCCTTGCTCCGCCAGTCGGAGACGGCCTGCTGCATGTCGCCGATCTTCTTGCGGCCGCGCACGATGTCGTCCTCGAGCTGCTCGAAGTCGTTGGAGAGGTTGGTGTAGCGGGTGGGTTCGGTGATCTGCATGCCGTAGAAGGCGGACTTCTTGGTGAAGGCGCCCATCCGCTGCTGCCACTCCACCTGGCCCCTGGCGACCTCGGGGAAGTCGGGGTGCGCGGTGGTCGGTGCGGGGCTGGCGACCATCACGTAGGCGTTCAGCACGTCGATGTTGCCCTGCTCGGTCTTGGTGGGGACGCCGTCCTTCACGGTGTAGTGGGTGCCCTCCACGCCGTAGTTGGTGGCCATGTACTCCTTGGTGCCGTACGGCGCGGCGGTGACGTTGGCGACGGCCAGCACGTCGCGGATCACGTCCTTCGACGCCTCCTTGTTGACGAAGGCGAAGATGCCGGCGGGCTGTTCGGCCCACAGGGTCGGGTCGCCGCCGTCGTGGCCGAAGACGTCCATGCCCCAGACCTCGAACTCCGGGTTCTGCACGGCCTGTTCGGCGGTGCGGCTCCACCACTGGGAGATGTTGTTGGCGTAGATGAGGAACTCGCCCGCCGCGAACTTCGGACCCGGGTCGGTGGCCTGGCTCTTGCCCAGCTTGGCGTCCGGGTGGACGACGCCGGCGGCGAACAGCTTGCGGGTCCACTCCAGTGCCTCGAGGTACTCGTCGGTCTCGATGCGGTACACCATCTTGCCGTCGACGAGGTTCCAGCCGAGCGGCTTCTCGCTGCCGGAGAGCACGCCGAAGGCCTGGAAGGCGGTCCACTTCATGTCCAGGCAGGCCCACCGCTTCGCCTTGGCGTTGGTGATGTCCTTGGCCAGTGCCATGAACTCGTCCGCCGAGCGCGGGACCTCGTACCCCTCCTTCTCGAAGACGTCCTTGCGGTAGAGGGGCACGATGCCGGTGACGTAGGGGGCCGGCTGCGGCAGGCCGCGCAGCTTGCCGCCGAAGATGGAGCGCCGCCAGGCGTCCGTCGGGATCGCCGCGAGGTTCGGGTAGTCCTTGACCGCGTCCCCGGACAGGTAGGGGCCGAGGTCGGCGAACTTGCCCGTGATGGCGCTGGGTATCCGTCCGTTCATGTTCCAGCTCGGGACGACCACCACGTCCGGGACGTCGCTGGAGGCGAGGACCGCGCCGAGCTTCTGCTCGTAGGTGTTGCCGTCCTGGTTCTGCCACCGGACGTCGACGCCGATCATGTCGTTCATCGCCCGGTAGTAGGCGTTGCCGCCGTCGGGCGGTGAGCCCCAGAACGGCGACATGACGGTGACCTCACCGCCTTTGCCGAGCTTCTCGGGCACCGAGGTCTTCAGGTCCGCGAGGTCCAGCTTGCTGGTGAAGCCGATCGAGGAGCCGTTCTTGCTGGGGATGTCCGGCGTGACCACGTTGCCGGCCACGAACGCCGGCAGCAGTTCCCTGGCGTCCTTGTCCGACGTGGTGCCGTCCCTCGAGCCGCCCTCGGATCCGCCGCAGGCGGAGAGCAGCGGCAGCCCTCCCGCCACCGCTGCGGTGGCGACCGCCGTGGAGGCGAGGAACTTTCTCCGGCTGGGGCCGGAGGCGGCGTTCGGCGTCATTGCGTCAACCCTTCGTGGCGCACCAGGACACCCGGCGGTGGCCGTCGGCTGCGGTGTCTCGAGTGGAACTGGCTGAGCTGAAGCGGTCGTCGGAGGACTGCCCGGTTTCCGTCGCAACCTCAAGGTGCACCGGGTGCACCGGGTGCACCAGGCGCACCAGGGGCACTTCCGGGTGGGAGCCTCGTAGTCGAAGCGCTTCGATGTTGCTGCGAGGTTAAGTGAACGCCTGGGGGTGCACAAGAGTCGACTCCAGAATTCCTCCGAGGTGTCGGGGAGACATGAGTGGCCGAACCGGCTCTTGTAACGCCCGGGTTGCGAGGAGAAGTCGGAGGCGTTGTCGCCAAGTGGCTTGACACCCACCCCCGGGCCGACTGAGCATCGAAGCGCTTCGAAAGCGCCTGGCCGCACCATCGCAAGGGAACTCCACGTGACCGCACCCACGCCGCCCACGCCGCCATTCCGTGATCCGCACCTGCCGTTCACGAAGCGCGTCGACGACCTGATGTCGCGGCTCACGCTCGACGAGAAGACCGGGTTCCTGCACCAGTTCACACCCGCCGTCGAACGGCTCGGCATCGCCGCCTTCCGCACCGGCCAGGAAGCGCTGCACGGCGTGGCCTGGATGGGCCCGGCGACCGTCTTCCCGCAGGCCGTGGGGCTCGGCGCCACCTGGAACGAGGACCTGGTGCGCCGGATCGGCGAGGCGGTGTCCAAGGAGGCCCGGGCGATGCGCGCCCGCGACGACCGCGTCGGCCTCAACGTCTGGGCCCCGACCGTGAACCTGCTGCGCCACCCCCTGTGGGGCCGGGGCGAGGAGGGCTACTCCGAGGATCCGAGGCTCACCTCGGCCATCGCCACCGCCTACACCCGCGGCCTGCGCGGCGGGCATCCGACGTACTGGCGCACCGCGCCCGTCCTCAAGCACTGGCTCGCGCACAACAACGAGACCGACCGGGACACGTGCTCGTCGTCCGTCCGTCCGCGCGTCCTGCACGAGTACGACCTGCGCGCCTTCCGCGAGACGGTCGAGGCGGGCGCCGTGGCCGGGGTGATGCCGGCCTACAACCTGGTCAACGGCCGTCCCAACCACGTCTCCCCGTACCTGCGGGAACACCTGCGCGCGTGGACGGAGGACGACCTGCTGGTCTGCTCGGACGCGGGCGCCCCCTCCAACCTGGTCGACTCCGAGCACTACTTCGACACCCACGAGGAGGCGACCGCCGCCGCGCTGCGGGCCGGGGTGGACAGCTTCACCGACCACGGCACGGACTCCTCGGCGACCGTCGCACGCGTCCGGGGCGCCCTGGAGCGGGGCCTGCTGACCGAGGCCGACGTCGACGCGGCCGTGCGACGGCAGTTGTCGGTCCGTTTCCGGCTCGGCGAGTTCGACCCGGAGCACGACCCGTACGCCGTCACCGCGGACGCCACCGCCGGCTTCGACACGCCGGAGCACCGCGCGCTGGCCCTGGAGGCAGCCGAGCAGGCGATCGTCCTGCTCAAGAACGACGGCGTGCTGCCACTGGCGCCCGGCACCCGCGTCGCGGTCGTCGGTCTGCTCGCCGACGAGTGCAAGCTCGACTGGTACAGCGGCACGCTCATCCACCGCTCCACTCCGCTGGAGGGCCTGTACGAGCGGTTCGGTGCCGAGCGCGTGAGCTTCGCGGAGGGCGTGGACCGGATCCGGCTGAAGACCGCCGCCGGTACCTTCCTGCACGTGCCCCCGTCGGACGACTCCCCCGGCGACGCGCCCGGCACCGAGGGCGCCCTCGACCCCGCCCTGCTGGCCGGCCGCACCGACCTGCCGCCGCTCACCACCGACGCCACCGGCACCGAACTCGCACTCGTCGACTGGGGCGAGGGCGTCCTCACCCTGCGCGCCCCCGACGGCCGCTACCTCTCGGTCGCCGAGGACGGCTTCGTCCGCGCCTCCGCCGACCAGCCCGGCGGCTGGGTCGTGCAGGAGACGTTCCGCCTGGAACCCCACGGGAGCGGGCACCTCCTCCGGCACACGGGGACGGGTGGTCACGTCTGTGTCGCCGCCGACGGCGTGAAGGTTGCCGCTCCGGTCACCTCCCCGGGCGACGAGACACCGGAGGTCTTCGAACTGGTCGTCACCGAGCGCGGCGAGGACGCGGTGGCGCGGGTGGCCGCGGAGGCGGACGTGGTCGTGGTGATCGCGGGCAACGACCCGCACATCAACGGCCGGGAGACCGAGGACCGTACGACGCTGCGGCTGCCCGCCCACCAGGAACGGCTGCTGCGCGCGGCCCGCACGGCGAATCCGGACACCGTACTGACGCTCGTGTCCGCCTACCCGTACGCCGTCGACGCGGCGACGCTCCCGGCGGTGCTGTGGACGGCACACGGCGGCCAGGCGGCCGGCACCGCGCTGTCCCGGGTCCTCGCCGGTGACGTCTCCCCCGCCGGGCGGCTCCCGCAGACCTGGTACGCCGACGACGCCGACCTGCCGGACCTGCTCGACTACGACGTGATCGGCGGCCGCCAGACCTACCTGTACTTCGAGGGGACGCCGCTGTTCCCCTTCGGGCACGGTCTGTCGTACGCGTCCTTCGCGTACACGGACCCGGCGGTGCGCGTCGAGGACGGGGAGGTGTCCGTGTCCTTCACGGTCACCAACACGGGGGACGTCACCGCCGACGAGGTGGCCCAGCTCTACGCCCGCGCGGAGAATCCGTCGGTCCCGCGCCCGCGCCGCGAACTCCTCGCCCACCGCAGGCTCACCCTCGCCCCGGGCGGCACGGCGGAGGTGTCCTTCGCACTCCCCCTGTCCGCGTTCGCGTTCTGGGACGTCGCGCACGGCCGGTGGCGGCTGGAACCGGGCCCGTACGCCCTGCTGGTGGGTGCCTCCAGCGAGGACGTACGGCTGTCGGCCACCGTGCCCCTCGACGGCGAACCCGCCGCGCCGCGCCCCGTCCGCGAACGCGGCCTGGAGGCCGTCGACTTCGACCGGCAGAGCGGCACGCGGATCGTCGACCGGACGAAGCTCGCGGGCGACGCGGTGACGCCGGTGCCGGGCCGGGAGGGCGAACTGCTCTACCGGGCCTGCGACTTCGGAACCGGTGTCACGGGGGTGACGGTGACGGTCGCGGGCGAGGGAACCGTGGAGGTCGCCCTCGACGGAGGCCCGACGGTGGCGGTGCTGACCCCTGCGGAGCCCACGCCGGGACCGTACGACTACGTGGGCATCGGCGCCGGGATGGCCGCCGGGGGCGTACACGATCTGCACATCAGGCTGCGCGGCTCTCTGCGGCTCGCGCACGTCGGCTTCTCCGGTTGAGGGTCCGGAGCAAGCCGGCCGGAGGAAGGGGTCCGGCACCGGCGCGTGTCCACCGGTGCCGGACCCCCGACTCACCGCCCGCCCGGACCGGGCGCGGCTCATGGGCGGCGATCACGGCCCGGTCCGGTGGCGCGGCTCATGGGCGGCGATCACGGCCCGGTCCGGTGGCGCGGCTCCAGCAGGCGTCAACCGGCTTGGTGCGAGGGAGTCCCGGGCTGGTGGTCTGCACCGGCGGCCGCCCCCACCAGGAGCTTCCGCCGTTCCGCGCCGCTGCCGGCGCCCTCACGATGCCCTGCCGTCGGGAAGGGCGGGCACCGGGTGCGCACGGTTGGACCTGGACCACTCCCACGCGACGCTGCGGGGCCCGCTCCCCGAGTGAGGCGGGCCCCTCCCCGGCCTAGGAGGCGGCCGCCGGACCGGCCGGGCGGTCCGCCGTGACCAGCCATGACGTGCTGCGCAGCCGGACCGTGCCGTCGGCCGCCTCGTGGGCGCGCAGATGGTCGGTGAGCACGCGGCGGGCGCGGGCCTGTACGGCCGTGTCGGCCTGGCCCAGGAAATGCCTGCCGGGCCCCGTGTTCAGCAGGAACTCCGTGGCGTCATCGGCTCCGCGCCCCCAGGCCCCGTACGCCTCGACCCGGTCGACGGCCACGCCGGAGAACCCGGCGGCGGCGAGGACCGCGCGAATCCGGTCCGGGGACGCCAGGGAGAACATGCCGGGCCGTCCCGGCGCGTCGAAGTCGCCGAGCGGCAGGAGGTCGCGCAGTGCTCCGATGGCCGTCACCCAGCCGTTGAGCGCGGGCTCCGCCGGGCAGACGAACGCCAGGCGTCCGCCGGGCCGCACCGCCCGGCCGATGTTGCGGAAGGCCGCTTCGGGGTCGGAGAAGAACATCACCCCGTAGCGGCTGATCGCCGCGTCGAACGTGCCCGGCTCGAAGGCGTACGCCTGTGCGTCGCCCTGCGTGAACGTGACGTTGGTGATGCCCTCCCGCGCCGCCCGGGACCGTGCCTCGGCCAGCATGGGGCCGGACAGGTCGAGGCCCATGGCACTGCCCCGTGGTGCCCGGAGGGCGGCGAGGCGCGTGGTCTGCCCGGAACCGCAGCCGAGGTCGAGGATCCGGTGGCCCTCGGCGAGCCCGGCGGCGTCGAGCAGTGGCTCGTTGAAGCCCTCGTTCACGGCGTTCCACCGGTCCTGGTTGCGCGCCCAGTGGGCGCCTTCCGGGCCGTTCCACGCCTGTGCCTGCTCGGTGTTGACGATCTCCGACACGGTGCCTCCCGCATAGCGTACGGAACGAAGAATGGGCGTTCGCCCAAACGCTATGGGCGTGCGCCCATACTGGCAATCCCCTTACGATCCGAGAGGTTGCGCCACTCGCGGCGCCGGACGCCGAAAGGAAGCGAGGCCCATGTCACCCCGTGGAGTGGCGACGCCGGACGTGCGCGAGCGACTGTTCGCGGCCGCCGAGAGGATCGTGGAGCGGGACGGGCCGGGCGCGCTCACCAGCCGGTCCGTCACCACCGAGGCGGGTTGCGCCAAGGGGCTGCTGCACACGCACTTCGCGGGGCTCGACGAGTTCGTGGCCGATCTCTGCCTCGACCGTTTCGCGCGGACGGCGGAGCAGGCGCGGGCCATGGCGGAGCTGGCCGGGCGGGGCACGGTGGCCGGGAATCTCGACGCCGTGGCCCTCTCGCTTCTGGACCGCGGTGGCCCGGCTCTGTCGGGCCTGGCCATGACACGTCCGGCCGCGGCGGCGCGCGTCCGCGAGGCCATGCGGGACGGCGGCCCGGGCTTCGCCGCCATCCAGGAGGCGATAGCCGGCTATCTGGAGGCCGAGCAAGCCCTCGGACGGCTGCCGGATACCGTCGGCCCGCACACCGTGGCCCTCGCCGTCGTCGGCACCGCCCACCACCTGCTGATGACCGGCTGGCCCGGCTCCCCCGACCCGCGGCCGGCCATGCACCGGCTGGTGGTCGCGTTGGTGGGTGGCTAGGCGGCCGGCGGCGCCGATGCCCGTGCCGCACCCGGCGCCCCGGCCGGGCGAAGCCGTGCCGAGGGCGAGGACGAGGACGGTCGGGGTGCCGGTACGCGCCGGCGGCCCGAGCCCCCGCACAGTGGGCTCGGGCCGCCGGCCTTCTACGGTGTGGCTCCGGTCAGAGCGCGAGGCCCGTCAGGACCAGCACCCGCTCGTAGGTGTAGTCGTCCATCGCGAACCTCACGCCCTCGCGACCCACGCCGGACTGCTTGGCGCCGCCGTACGGCATCTGGTCGGCGCGGTAGGAGGGGACGTCGCCGATGACGACGCCGCCGACCTCCAGCGCGCGGTGGGCGCGGAAGGCGGTCTGGAGGTCGTGGGTGAACACGCCTGCCTGGAGGCCGTACTTGGAGTCGTTGACGGCGGCGAACGCCTCGGTCTCGCCGTTCACCCTCTGCACGCTGAGGACGGGGCCGAAGACCTCCTCGCGGGCGAGGGTGGTGTCGGCCGGGAGGTCGGTGAGGACGGTCGGCGCGTACGAGGCTCCGTCGCGCTTGCCGCCGGTGTGGAGGGTGGCCCCCGCCTCCACCGCCTGCCGCACCCAGGCCTCGACGCGCTCGGCGGCGGCCTCGCTGACCAGCGGCCCGACGTCCGTCGCGTCGTCGTTCGGGTCGCCGGTGACCTGGGCCTCGACGGCGGCGACGATGCGCGGCAGCAGGCGGTCGTACACGGCGGCGTCGGCGATCACGCGCTGCACGGAGATGCAGGACTGGCCGCCCTGGTAGTTGGAGAAGGTCGCGATGCGGTTCGCGGCCCAGGTCAGGTCCTCCTCGCTCGCCCAGTCGCCGAGGACGACGGCCGCGCCGTTGCCGCCCAGCTCCAGCGTGCAGTGCTTGCGCGGCACCGAGTCCATGATCGCGTAGCCGACCGTCTCGGAGCCGGTGAAGGAGATGACCGGCAGCCGCTCGTCCCGGACGAGGGCGGGCATGCGGTCGTTGGGCACCGGGAGGATGCTCCAGGAACCGGCGGGCAGCTCGGTCTCGGCGAGCAGCTCGCCGAGGATGAGGCCGGAGAGGGGGGTGGCGGGTGCCGGCTTGAGGATGATCGGCGCACCGGCGGCGATCGCGGGGGCGATCTTGTGGGCGCAGAGGTTCAGCGGGAAGTTGAACGGCGCGATGCCGAGGACGACGCCCTTGGGGAAACGGCGGGTGAGGGCGAGGCGGCCCTGGCCGCCCGCGTCGGTGTCGAGGCGCTGGGCCTCGCCGCCGTTGAAGCGGCGGGCCTCCTCGGCCGCGAAGCGGAAGACGGACACCGCGCGGCCGACCTCACCGCGGGCCCACTTGACCGGCTTGCCGTTCTCGGCCGAGATCAGGCGGGCGATCTCCTCGGTGCGCTCCGCCAGACGCCTGCTGACGTGGTCCAGGGCCGCGGCGCGGGTGTGGGCGGGGGTGGCGGCGAACTCGTCCCGTACGGCGTACGCGGCGGCCACGGCCTCTTCGACCTGCGCGTCGGTCGGCAGGCTCACCGTGCCGACCCGGCTGCCGTCCCAGGGGGACGTGACGTCGAAGGTGGCCTCGCCGGTGGCCTGGCGGCCGGCGAGCCAGAAGGCGTGGGTGGAAGTCATGTCGAGTCCCGGCCCTTCCGCGTTGGGGGTGTGTACGGGGGTGCGGGGTCCACGGTAGGGCGGGGCCCGGTGAGGGGCGTTTGTCCGAGTCGTAGTGGTGGGGGTCGAGGGTTCGACGTTGTGGCCTGTTTGGCGGAGCGCAGTGGGGGCGGGTGACCGAGGGACGCCGTCCCGGCCACCCTCTCAGCCCCCTCCGCCCCGGGACCGCGCCCCCGGGCACCGGCTATTCGGCCGACGTCGCCTTGAGCGCCAGCCACAGCTCCATCCGCACGTCCGGATCGTCCAGTGAGCGGCCCAGGATCTCCTCGACCCGCCGCATCCGGTAGCGGAGGGTGTGCCGGTGGACGCCGAGTTCGGCGGCCGCCGCGTCCCACTGGCCGTGGCGCGAGAGCCAGGCGCGCAGGGAGGCGACCAGGTCGCCCCGGCCGGTGGCGTCGTGGTCGCGCAGCGCCCGCAGCAGGCCGTCGGCGAAGGCGCGCACCGCGTCGTCGGCGAGGAGGGGAAGGACCGAGCCGGCCGCCAGGTGCTCGTGCTCGACGCAGGCCCGCCCGCGCCGGCGGGCCACCGACAGGGCCTGTTCGGCCTGCTTGTACGCGGCGGACGCGGCGATGGGCCCGGACGGCGCCGACAGACCGACGACCAGGCCCTCCTCGTCACCGCCCGCCGTCGGCTCCGGTGCCGGGCGGCCGGACTCCAGCGCGGAGGCGTACTCGACGCAGGCGGCGACGGCGGCGCCCCCGTCCGTGGCCAGCACCACCAGCCGCTCGCCCTCGGGGACGACCAGCACCGCCTCACCGGACCGGGCTGCCGCGGACTCGACGACCTCGGCGAGCGCGCCGAGCGGGTCGCCGTCGGTGTGGGCGGCGGCCAGCGCGGCGGCGGACGGCCTGGTCCTGGCGGCGGGCACGCGCGCGTGGGGCCCGGCGTGCGCCCACGCGGCGGACGCCGACGCCGACTCGGCGACGATCATCCGGAAGGGCGCGTCCAGCAGGCCGCCGTACAGGTCCCCCGCGACGGTGCGCGCGTGGTCCGGTTCGCCGGCCAGCAGCATGCGCAGTACGGCCGCGTCGATGCGCAGCCCCGCCTCGTGCAGGGAGCGCGAGCGTTCCGTGATGAGCGTCAGCAGGGCGATGGCGGAGTGGACGGCGTACCGCTCGGCGGTGCCGAGGGCGGAAGCCGTGCCGACGGCGAGCGCGGAGCGAGGCCTGCGGGAGGTGCCGAGGGAGTGGAGTTCGACGCGGTCGGTGTTCTCGGGGCGGTCCGCGCTCTCGGCTCCGCCGACGACGGAGGAGGCCGGCGCGGGGCGCTCCCGCAGCCGCTCCACGTCCGCCGTGAGCCGCGCGGCCCTGCGGCCCGCCCACTCCGGTGCGGCGGCGACGACGGCGCCCGAGGCGTCGTACAGCGCCGCCCAGCCGTCGACCTGCGCGGCCAGTGCGGCCAGCAGCCCCTCCGGGCCGTCGGTCAGCGCCCGCTTCGTCAGCTCGCGCTGGGCGGCGAACCCCGCGGTGACCGCCCGGTACTGGTCGGCGGCGATCGCGGCGGACACGGCCTTGCTGATGGCAAGGAAGGGGGTGCGGCGCGGCACCTCCAGCAGCGGCAGTCCCTCCTGCCGGGCGGCCTCGACCAGCGCCTCGGGAACGGCGTCGTAGTTGACCCCGACGGCGAACCCGAGCCCCACCACCCCGGCGCCCGCCAGCCGCTTCACGTACCGGTGCATCGCCTCGGGGTCCGCGGCGTCCAGCTTGAGCGCCGTGATCAGCAGCAGCTCCCCGCCCTCCATGTACGGCACGGGGTCGGCGAGCTCGCTGACGTGCGCCCAGCGCACCGGCACGTCGAGGCGGTCCTCGCCCGCGCGCACGGTCAGTTTCAGCGCGGAGTGGTGGACGAGGGAGGCGAGCGTGGGGGGCATGGGGCCTGGGCCTTCGGATCTGCGCGAGGGTGTGGGATGCGGGCTGATGGTGTGAGGGACGCGGTCTGTGAGATCTCTGTGATCTTTTGGCCGCCGCGTATGAACGACCTGTGTCGATTCTGCCTCACTGTACGGTCCCCGGGCGCCCGTCCCGGACAGATCACCCGCGCAGATCCACCAGCAGCGGCGGCGCGTGCTCCCCCTCGACGGTCGTCAGCGACAGCACCGCGTGTCCCGCGGGCACGGCGTGCGCCAGCTCGGACGCCGACCAGCGCTCGCGCTCGACCTGCCGCACGGTCACCGCGTCCGTCGTCACCGCCTTGCCCGTCACCAGCTTGCGCAGCGCGTGGAAGGCCCTGGTCATCGGCTGGTCGGCGAAGACCGTGTGCTTGGCGACCTCCGTCGTCTCCACCCACTCGGTGCCCCAGGCCTGCGCGAACCGGCTGCCGTCCCAGGTGGAGACGCCGCAGAAGGCCATACGGCAGCCCACCGCCCCGTACAGCGGGCCGTGGAGCGCCTCGGGGACGTCACCGACGGTGCGCAGGGCGAGCAGCACGCCCGCGTTCTGCGAACGCAGCCGCTGGATGCGGCGCACCGACTCCGCGGTGACCGTTCCCGTCGCGTCGTCCAGGACCAGGCAGGCGAAGTGTTCCCGTCGGCCCGTCCTGACGACGGAGTGGAACTGTGCGAGGACCAACCGGGTGATCACCCGGCCGGCCTCCTCGTGGCCGCGCTCGGGGAGGTCGATCCGCACCCGCAGCGGATGGTGGGCGATCGCCCGCAGGGAGAACGACCGGGCCGGACCGCCGCCGCCGAAGAAGTCCGCGAACACCGGCCGGTTCAGCAACGCCAGCCGGTCGGCCAGGGCCCGGCCCGCGTCGCCGGGCCGCCCCGTCTGCCGGACGCGCGCCTCGAGTTCTCGGCGCATGACGTCGTTCCCGCTCGCGTCGAGCGCCTCCCCCAGCCGGTTCAGCGCCCTGTCCTCGCCCTCCAGCAACTCGCGCAGCTCCGGCAGGGAGGGGAAGCGGCCGTGCACCGCCCGGAACGGGCCGAGCAACTGGGCCAACGCGGTGCCGGCGCCCTGCGCGCCGCCCTCGAGGTCGCCCACCAGCGCCTCGGCGAGGATCGCGGCCGCCTCGTCCGGGTCGTCGGCCTCGGCGTACGGGTCGAGGTCGTGCACCGAGGACGGATCACCGATCCGCACGATCACGTCGAAGGCCGCGTCCGCTCCCAGCGGCCTGCCGGGGGCGGAGACGGTGACGAGGGCACAGCGCCCGGTGAGCGCCTGCAGCGCGAGTGCCTCGGTCACCGGCTCGACGAGGCCGCGGGTCTTGCCGGACCCGGAGGGGCCGACGGCGAGCAGCGAGGTGCCGAGCACCTCCGGGCCCAGGGCCGCTCCGGCGTCGTGGTAGGGCTCGGGGGTGTACTCGCCCGCCACCCAGCGGCCGATCCGCACCTGGTCGGCGAGCAGGTCGTGGCGGGCGGCCCTGCGGGGCAGGTCGCGGGCGCCGGACGGGTGCGTCCAGGCCGCACCGCCCTGACGCAGGACGGTGTCGCGGAAGGCGTTCAGCGTGGCACCGCTCCGGGCAGCGGCGAAGGCGTGCTCGACACGGACGCAGTCGACGTCGTTCATACGGCTGCGGGCGACCTCGGCGGTGAGCAACTCGGCGGCCTCGTGCTGGCCGGCGTCGTGGAGGGCGGGCCACTGGGAGCGGGGGCGGACGGGCACGGGAGTGCCGGGGACGGCAGGCGCCCGGCGGGCGGCGAACAGCCCTCTCGCGTACGGCACCCAGTCGCCGAGGCGGGCGAACGGCCAGACCACGAGCAGCGTGACGACCGCGTACAGCGTGTCCGTGAAAAGGGAGGAGGCCATCAGCTCGTAGCTGTCCGAGATCAGCACGGTCAGGGAGAGCAGCGGAGCGACGACCGGTACCGGGGACCATCCGACGCCCGGGAAGGCATCGGGGAAGACGAAGCTGAGGACGACGAGGGCGAGAAGTACGGTCACCAGGGCGCGTACCGGCTGGGCCATGCGGCTCACGTAGTGGCGGACGATGGCGCGCCAGCTGCCGAGCACGCCCACCGTCAGAACGAGTACGGCGAAGAAGACGCCGTCGTAGATCATCAGCGCGTCCCACCCCGGTTCCGCCACCGTGCGCCCCTCGACCGGCTTGGGCGTGGCCACGGTGACCGCCTCCCACCAGTGGTTGGGAGTGAACATCCGCAGGGGGACGTGCTTGTACGGGAAGTAGCCGCTCCGCCAGAGGGACCACGCCCCGATCGCCAGCACGAGCGGGATCAGCAGACCGGCGACCGTCACGGGGGCGAGCCGCTCCGGGGTCTCCCGCGGGCTGTGGCCGTACCGCCAGATCCCGGGCCGGGCGGTCGGCCGCGCCGTGTCGAGCCAGGCCGCGACGGTGGACGGGGGCCGGGGAGCCTGTTCGGGCAGAGGCGGTGCGTCCGGTGCCCGACCCGGCCGCGGCGGCACCGCGGGCACCGCGGGAGGCCCCGCCGGACGCGGTACAGGATTCGCATGCGTACCCCGCGCGTCCCGGTTCCCGTCGCTGTCCATCGCCCTTGCCCCCTGACCAGCCGCCGCGTCCACCGTCCGCGGGCCAATCTAACGCCCTCCCAGGGGGAGTTCACCGCTTACACGGCCGGGCCCGCGTCGACGTGTCCCTGTGCCGCCGCGTCCACCACATGTCCATCGCGGACAACCGGCACCGCGGACAACGCCCACATGGAGCATGCCCGCTCCCCGGTCCCGGTCCTAGCCTGCGAGAAAAGAAGGCAAGCGTCCGTAAGATCCGCAAGACCCAGGAGCCCCCATGACCGCACTTCCGCAGGAGCGCCGCGTCGTCACCGCCATCCCCGGCCCGAAGTCGCAGGAGCTGCAGGCCCGCCGCACGGCCGTGGTCGCGCAGGGTGTGGGCTCCGTCCTGCCCGTCTTCACCGCGCGCGCGGGCGGCGGCGTCATCGAGGACGTCGACGGCAACCGCCTGATCGACTTCGGCTCCGGCATCGCGGTGACCTCCGTCGGCGCCTCCGCCGAGGCCGTCGTGCGCAAGGCCTCCGCACAGCTCGCCGACTTCACCCACACCTGTTTCATGGTGACGCCGTACGAGGGCTACGTCGCCGTCGCCGAGGCGCTGGCCGAGCTGACGCCGGGCGACCACGCCAAGAAGTCGGCCCTGTTCAACAGCGGCGCCGAGGCGGTCGAGAACGCCGTCAAGATCGCGCGTGCGTACACCAAGCGGCAGGCCGTGGTCGTGTTCGACCACGGTTACCACGGCCGGACCAACCTCACGATGGCGCTGACCGCGAAGAACATGCCGTACAAGCACGGCTTCGGTCCGTTCGCGCCCGAGGTCTACCGGGTCCCGGTCGCCTACGGCTACCGCTGGCCGACGGGCGCCGAGAACGCCGGCCCGGAGGCCGCCGCCCAGGCCGTGGACCAGATCACCAAGCAGGTCGGCGCGGAGAACGTGGCCGCGATCATCATCGAGCCGGTGCTCGGCGAGGGCGGCTTCATCGAGCCGGCCAAGGGCTTCCTGCCCGCCATCAGCGAGTTCGCCAAGGACAACGGCATCGTCTTCGTCGCCGACGAGATCCAGTCCGGCTTCTGCCGCACCGGCCAGTGGTTCGCCTGCGAGGACGAGGGCATCGTCCCGGACCTGATCACCACCGCGAAGGGCATCGCGGGCGGTCTGCCGCTCGCCGCCGTCACCGGCCGCGCCGAGATCATGGACGCCGCGCACTCCGGCGGCCTCGGCGGGACCTACGGCGGCAACCCGGTGGCCTGCGCGGGCGCGCTCGGTGCCATCGAGACGATGAAGGAGCTGGACCTCAACGCCAGGGCGAAGAACATCGAGGCGGTCATGAAGTCCCGCCTCACCGCCATGGCCGAGAAGTTCGACGTCATCGGCGACGTCCGGGGCCGCGGCGCGATGATCGCGATCGAGCTGGTCAAGGACCGCGACACCAAGGAGCCGGACCCGGAGGCGACCGCCGCGCTCGCCAAGGCCTGCCACCAGGAGGGCCTGCTGGTCCTGACCTGTGGCACCTACGGCAACGTACTGCGCTTCCTGCCGCCGCTGGTGATCGGCGAGGACCTGCTGAACGAGGGCCTCGACATCATCGAGCAGGCCTTCGCCCGCATCTGAGCGAGCGCGTGAGGGGGCACCCGGACGAGGGCCTGAAGGGGAACCGGGCGAGCACCTGCGCGAGCACCCGAACGCGCATCTGAGCTGCGTTTCGCACGCCTGGCGTGGCGAACCGCAGAGCGTGTGAAGAACGTGTGCGGGGTGGATGACAGGTCGCCGATGGCCCTGTCCTCGGCCCACCCCCTGTCGTAGGTTCTACGCAGATGAGAGATACACCCGCCCACAGGGGACTGTGGGCGGAATCTCAGGCCGGGGCCTCCCCAGCTTCGACCTGGTCGTGCCTCGCGCACACAACCGGAACCCTGGCGTTCCGGGTCTCCTCACCGATCGGACGGTCGCCCGCCCCAAACCCCCCGGGGCGCGCGGCGTTCCGGTCAGGACGGCCGCCCCGGCACCCGGGACGGCGGTTCACCGAAGGGCCGGCACACTCCCCCCCTTGTGCCGGCCCTTCGGTGTCGGTCGCCGACGGGCCTGCGAAGCTGGGCGTCATGCTCGCCTCCCCTCCCCGCGCGCTCCCCGTCCTGGTCGGGCCGCCCGCCCTCCTCTTCGCGCTGATCACCTGGCAGGTCCTCGCCGACGGCCCGCTGACCGGGGTGGACGAGCGGCTGAGCAGGGCGCTCGTCCACCCGGACCGGCTCTCCGAGCTGCTGGCCGACCTCGGCAACGTGCAGGTGGCCCTGCCCGTCCTCGCCGTCGCGCTGGCGTACGTCGCGTGGTGGGGGCGGGCCAGAGGTGTGGACCACTGGTGGTTGCCGCCCCTCGCGGGGGCCCTCGCGATGGCCTTGGTGCCGGCGCTGGTCGCCCCGTTGAAGGAGTGGACCGACCGCCCCGGCACCCCGGCCGTGCCTCCGGCCGCCGGCTACTACCCCTCCGGCCACACCGCCACCGCGGTCGTCGCGTACGGCGCGGCGACGCTGCTGCTCCTTCCGCTGCTGCGGTCGCCGGCCGTCCGCCGCGTGCTCGTCGCGCTCTGCGCGGCCCTCGTCCTCGGTGCCTCCTACGGGCTGGTGCGCCGGGGCTACCACTGGCCGCTCGACGTGGTGGCCAGCTGGTGCCTGGGGGCGGTCCTGCTGGCCGGAGTCCGGCTGGCGGTCGGCCGGGGCATGCCGCCGGTCAGCCGAAGTACGCGTCGAAGTTCTTCTGGAACTCCCAGTTCCCGTACCGGTCCCAGTTGATCGACCACGTCATCAGGCCGCGCAGGGCCGGCCAGGTGCCGTGGGTCGCGTAGGAGCCGCAGTCGGTCTTCTTGGTCAGGCAGTTCAGGGCCTTGGTGACCTCGGCCGGGGAGACGTGGCCGTTGCCGGCGTTGGTGGAGGCCGGCATGCCGATCGCGACCTGGTCCGGGCGCAGCGGCGGGAAGACGCAAGACGCTGTCGGCGTCGCCCGCGACCGGGAAGCCGGTGAGGAGCATGTCGGTCATGGCGATGTGGAAGGTGGTGGTCGCCGTGACGGTGGCCGACCGCGTGGACTCGCCCGCGTCGTTGACCGCGGCGACCCGGAAGGCGTGTGCCGTCGAGGGGGTCAGGCCGGTGACGGTGGTGGAGGTGCCGGTGACCGTGCGGACCTTGGTGCCGTCGCGGTAGACGGCGTAGCTCGTGGCGCCCGGGGCGGGTGGCCAGGACAGGGCGACGCTGGAGGAGGTGACGGAGCCGGTCGTCAGACCGCCGGGGGCCGATGGGGGCTGGCCCGTCTTCCCGCCCGGGCCGGTCAATGAGATGTCGTCGGCGTGGTAGGCGCCGGTGCCGTACCAGCCGTGGGTGTGGATCGTGACCCTGGTGGTGGACGGGCCGGTGCGGAAGGTGCTGGTGAGCGGCTGCCAGTCGGGGGCGGACTGGGCCCAGGCGGAGACGTCGGTGGTGCCGGTGCCGCTCGCGCGGAGGTGGACGTAGGTGCCGCGGACGTGGCCGGACAGGGTGTACTGGGAGTCCGGTCTCACGGACACCGTCTGCGCGCACCGGGCGTTGTCGGTGCCGGCCGGGGTGGCCTCGAGGGCCGAGGTGCCGCTGCGCACGGGCGAGGTCACGGTCGCACCCGCCGTGCAGGTCCAGCCGTCCAGGCCGGACTCGAAGCCGCCGTTGCGGACGAGGTCCGCGTCGGCCGCACGGGCGGCCGACGAGAGCGCGGCCATGCCGGACGCGGCGAGCGCCACGGCGGTGAGCAGTGGGACGAGGGGTCGGCGGGCGAGCGGTCTGGAGCGTTCCACAAGTGCCTCCGGACATGGGGGAGATGAGGAGGGTGGAGGGCGCCCAACTTGGTCCAGACCAATTCGGCTGTCACCCCCTCGTGCGGCTCACCGCTCGTTCTCCTCCGCGGCGAGGGCCGCCGCCTCGTGCATCGCCAGTTCGAGGAGTGACGGATCGGTGAGGGTGCCGGTACCGTCCGGCGGGATCAGCCAGCGGATGCCGCCGGACGACAGACCAGCCGGGTGCGGCACCACGATCCAGGTGCCGAGTCCGGCCGTCCGGACGCCGGTGCCCAGCCAGCGGGCCGCCGTGCCGGCCGGCACGAAGAAGCCCGTGCGCGCGTCGCCGAAGTCGGCCAGCACCGGGCCCGGCTGGTCCAGGACGCGGGAGAGCACGTCGAGGGTCGGATAGCCGAGCCTGCCGGGCAGGATGAGCACGTCCCAGGCCTTGCCGGCGGGCAGCAGCGCGACCCCCAGAGGGTTGCGCTCCCACTCCTTCCGACAGGACTCGGGATCCGGTGCGACGGATGCCAGCCACGCGACCGCCGTCTTCGCACCAGGCATGTGAAGACCTCCCTCTCGCTCGTGGACGCGGGGTGCGTCACGAAGGAGAGGGAGGTCTACCGGCGGGCATTACGCGGGTCGAGGCGCCTCGTTGGGGTGAACCGGGTCACAGGCCCGCGCTCGGTGCGCGGCTCAGCTGTCGAAGCCGAGCCCCAGCTTGTCCATCGTCCGCAGCCACAGGTTGCGCCGGCCGCCGTGCGCGTCGGCTCGGGCCAGCGACCACTTGGTGAGCGCGATGCCGGCCCAGGCGAAGGGCTCGGGCGGGAACGGCAGGGGCTTCCTGCGGACCATCTCCAGTTCGGTGCGCTCGGTGCGCTCCCCCGACAGCAGGTCGAGCATCACCTCGGCGCCGAACCGGCTGGCGCCCACGCCGAGGCCGGTGTACCCGGCCGCGTAGGCGACCTTGCCCCGGTGCGCGGTACCGAAGAACGCCGAGAAGCGGGAACAGGTGTCGATCGCGCCGCCCCAGGCGTGCGTGAAGCGGACGCCCTCCAACTGCGGGAAGCAGGCGAAGAAGTGCCCGGCGAGCTTGGCGTAGGTCTCGGGGCGGTCGTCGTACTCGGCGCGCACCCGGCCGCCGTACGGGTAGACGGCGTCGTAGCCGCCCCACAGGATCCGGTTGTCGGCGGAGAGCCGGAAGTAGTGGAACTGGTTGGCGCTGTCCCCGAGGCCCTGCCGGTTCCTCCAGCCGATCGACGCGAGCTGCCCGTCGGTGAGCGGCTCGGTCATCAGGGCGTAGTCGTAGACCGGGACGGTGTACGAGCGCACCCGCTTGACCAGGTTCGGGAAGATGTTGGTGCCGAGCGCGACGGTGCGGGCGCGGACGCCGCCGTACGGGGTGCGTACGGCCATGCCGGCGCCGTACTGGCGGAGGGTGAGGGCCGGGGTGTTCTCGTGGACGCGGACGCCGAGGTCGAGACAGGCGCGCTTGAGGCCCCAGGCGAGCCTGGCGGGGTTGACCATGGCCACGCCACGGCGGTCGTACAGACCCGCGCGGAAGGTCGGGGAGTCGACCTGCTCCCGTACGGCCTCGCCGTCCAGGTACTCGACGCCGTCGGCGAGGCCCTTGGCACGGATCTCCTCGTACCAGTCCTTGAGCTCCCTGGCCTGGTACTCCTCGGTCGCGACGTCGATCTCGCCGGTGCGTTCGAAGTCGCAGTCGAGGGAGTGGCGGGCGACCGCCGCCTCGATCGCGTCGAGGTTGCGGGCGCCCAGCTCCTCCAGCCTGTGGATCTCGTCCGGCCAGCGGGTGAGGCCGTTGGACAGGCCGTGGGTGAGGGAGGCGGCGCAGAAGCCGCCGTTGCGGCCGGAGGCGGCCCAGCCCACCTCGCGGCCCTCCAGCAGCACCACGTCCCGCCCCGGGTCGCGCTCCTTGGCGATCAGCGCGGTCCACAGTCCGCTGTAGCCGCCGCCGACGACCAGCAGGTCGCAGGTCTCGGCACCGGTGAGGGCGGGCTGCGGGCGGGGGCGGCCGGGGTCGTCCAGCCAGTACGCGACCGGCTGGGCGTCGGAGAGGGATCTCGTCCAGTCGTTGCTGCGGCTCATGGCGCTCGGGGCCATGATTTCAACTCCCTACTGATGCACTGATGCACTGATGCGTTTACGCCTTGCGGCGATTTCGGCGGTTGCCGATGACCATGGAGGCCAGAACGAACAGTACGGCGATGACGAACATGGCCGTACCGACGACGTTGATCTGAACGGGCGTTCCGCGCTGGGCCGATCCCCAGACGAACATGGGGAAGGTGACGGTGGAGCCCGCGTTGAAATTGGTGATGATGAAATCGTCGAAGGAGAGCGCGAAGGCGAGCAGCGCGCCGGCGGCGATTCCGGGGGCGGCGATGGGGAGCGTGACCCGGACGAAGGTCTGGAAGGGACCCGCGTACAGGTCCTGCGCCGCCTGCTCCAGCCTCGGGTCCATCGACATCACGCGCGCCTTGACGGCCGTCACCACGAAGCTGAGGCAGAACATGATGTGGGCGATCAGGATCGTCCAGAAGCCCAGCTGGGCACCCATGTTCAGGAACAGGGTGAGCAGCGAGGCGGCCATCACGACCTCGGGCATCGCCATCGGCAGGAAGATCAGCGAGTTGATGGCACCGCGCGCCCGGAAGCGGTAGCGGACCAGCGCGAAGGCGATCGCCGTGCCCAGCGCGGTGGCGCCGAGCGTCGCCCAGAGGGCGATCTGGAGGCTGAGCGACAGGGAACCGCACAGCCCGGCGACCCCGCACGGGTCCTTCCAGGCATCCGCCGAGAACTGCTGCCACTCGTAATTGAAGCGCCCGTTCGGCTTGTTGAACGAGAACACCGTGACGATGACGTTGGGCAGCAGCAGATACGCGAGCGTGAGCAGTCCGGCGAGCACGACGAGATTCCGCTTGAACCAGTTGACGAAGGCCATTTAAACCAGATCCTCCGTCCCGGACTTGCGGATGTAGAAGGTGACCATGGCGAGAATCCCGGCCATGAGGATGAAGGAGAGCGCGGCCGCCGTCGGATAGTCCAGCACCCTGAGGAACTGGGACTGGATCACGTTTCCGATCATTCCGGTGTCGGCCGAGCCCAGCAGGGAGGCGTTGACGTAGTCACCGGTCGCCGGGATGAAGGTGAGCAGCGTGCCGGAGACGACGCCCGGCATCGACAGCGGGAAGGTGACCTTCCGGAAGACCGTGGACGGCTTCGCGTACAGGTCCCCCGCCGCCTCGTGCAGCCGGCCGTCGATGCGTTCCAGCGACGTGTACAGCGGCAGGATCATGAAGGGCAGGAAGTTGTACGTCAGACCGCAGACCACCGCGAGCGGCGTGGCCAGCACGCGGTCGCCCGCCGTCCAGCCGAGCCAGCTGGTGACGTCCAGGACGTGCAGCGTGTTGAGGGCACCGACGACCGGTCCGCCGTCCGCGAGGATCGTCTTCCAGGCCAGGGTGCGGATCAGGAAGCTGGTGAAGAACGGTGCGATCACCAGGATCATGATCAGGTTGCGCCAGCGTCCCGCGCGGAAGGCGATCAGGTAGGCGAGCGGGTAGCCGAGCAGCAGGCACAGGACGGTGGCGGAGGCCGCGTAGGCGACCGAGCGCAGGAACTGCGGCCAGTACTCGGACAGCGCGTCCCAGTAGGTGGCGAAGTGCCAGGTGACCTTGTAGCCCTCCTCCAGCGAGCCCGTCTGCACGGACGTGGAGGCCTGGTAGATCATCGGTGCCGCGAAGAAGACGATCAGCCACAGGATGCCGGGCAGCAGCAGCCAGTACGGCGTCCAGCGGCCCCTCCTGCGCGGCGGCTTCTTCCGCGGTGCGGTCGGGGAGAGCGGCGGTGGCGCCTCGGTGAGGGTGGACATCAGGCGGCCTCGCCCTCGGCGACGCCCGCGTCGATGTCCTGGTCGGCGCCCAGGCCGAAGGTGTGCGCCGGGTTCCAGTGCAGGACGACGTCGGCGCCGGGCGCGAGGCGGGCGTCGCGGTCGATGTTCTGGGCGTACACCTCGAACCCGGGGCAGGCCGCGCAGTCCACGACGTACTGCGTGGAGACGCCGATGAAGCTGGTGCTGCTGATCTTGCCGGTGATGCGGTTGCGGCCCTCGGGGATGGAGCCCGCCTCGTCCGCGTGGGTGAGGCTGATCTTCTCCGGGCGTACGCCGACCAGGACCTTGCCGCCCGCCTCGGCCGGCGCGGAACACCGTGTGCCGGGCAGGACCAGTTTGTCGCCGGCCGCCTTCACCACGACGTCGTCGCCGCTGCGGGTGTCGACCTCGGCCTCGATCAGGTTGGAGGTGCCGAGGAAGTTGGCCACGAAGGTGGTCCGCGGGTTCTCGTACAGGTCGGCGGGGGCGCCCAGTTGCTCGACGCGGCCGGCGTTCATCACGGCGACCTGGTCGGCCATCGTCATGGCCTCCTCCTGGTCGTGCGTGACGTGCACGAAGGTGATGCCGACCTCGGTCTGGATGCGCTTGAGCTCCAGCTGCATCTGACGGCGCAGCTTGAGGTCGAGGGCGCCGAGGGGTTCGTCGAGGAGCAGCACCTTGGGGTGGTTGATCAGGGCGCGGGCGACCGCGACGCGCTGCTGCTGGCCGCCGGAGAGCTGGTGCGGCTTCTTGCGGGCCTGCTCGCCGAGCTGGACCAGGTCGAGCATCTCCCCGACCTGCTTCTTCACGCTCTTGATGCCGCGCCGGCGCAGGCCGAAGGCGACGTTCTCGAAGATGTCGAGGTGCGGGAAGAGGGCGTAGGACTGGAAGACCGTGTTCACCGGCCGTTTGTACGGCGGGAGGCCGGTCACGTCCTGGTCGCCGAGGTGGACGGTGCCGCCGCTGGGCTCCTCCAGGCCGGCGATCATGCGCAGGGTGGTGGTCTTGCCGCAGCCGGAGGCGCCGAGCAGGGCGAAGAAGGATCCCTGGGGCACGGTCAGGTCGAGCGGGTGCACGGCGGTGAAGGAGCCGTAGGTCTTGCTGATGCCGGAGAGGCGGACGTCACCGCCGCGCTCCGTCGCGTCTGACCGGGTCTTCGTCGTATTCGTCGTCATCGTCGTCACGCCCCAGTGAGCTTCGCGAACTTCTCTTCGTAGGCCGTCTCTTCCTTCGCGCTCAGGGAGCGGAAGGCACGGGACTGGGCCTGCATGGCCTTGTCGGGAATGATCAGCGGGTTGTCCGCCGCGTCCGGATCGATCTTCGCGAGCTCCGCCTTCACTCCCTCGACGGGACAGACGTAGTTGATGTAGGCGGCGAGCTCCGCGGCCGGGCCCGGCTCGTAGTAGTAGTCGATGAGCCGTTCGGCGTTCGTCTTGTGCCGCGCCTTGTTGGGGACCAGCATGTTGTCGCTCGACGTGATGTAACCGCTGTCCGGGATGACGAAGTCGACGTCCGGGTTGTCCGCCTTGAGCTGGACGACGTCTCCGGCCCAGGCCAGGCACGCCGCGAAGTCGCCCTTGGTGATGTCGGCGGTGTAGTCGTTTCCGGTGAAGCGGCGTATCTGGCCGCGGTCGACGCCCTTCTGGAGCCGGGCGATCGCCGCGTCGTAGTCGTCGTCGGAGAAGCGGCCCGGGTCCTTGCCCATGTCGAGCAACGTCATGCCGACGGTGTCGCGCATCTCGGTGAGGAAGCCGACGCGGCCCTTGAGTTTCGGGTTGTCGAGCAGGTCGGAGACCGTCCTGACCTCGATGCCGTCCAGCGCCTTCTTGTTGTAGGCGATGACGGTCGAGATGCCCTGCCAGGGGTACGAGTAGGCGCGGCCCGGGTCCCAGTCGGGGTCGCGGAACTGCTGCGACAGGTTGGTGAAGGCGTGCGGCAGGTTGGCCGGGTCGAGTTTCTGGACCCAGCCGAGGCGGATGAGCCGGGCGGCCAGCCAGTCGGTGAGCACGATGATGTCGCGGCCGGTCTCCTGGCCCGCGGCGAGCTGCGGCTGGATCTTGCCGAAGAACTCGCTGTTGTCGTTGATGTCCTCGGTGTACTTGACCTTGATTCCGGTGCGCTTGGTGAACGCTTCCAGGGTCGGGTGCCGGTTGCCGCTGTCGTCGACGTCCATGTACTCGGTCCAGTTGGAGAAGGAGACCTCCTTCTCCTTCTCGGACCGGTCCTCGGCGGAGACGCCGCCCTCGGTCTTGCCGGCCGCCGGGATGCCGCAGGCGCTCAGCGTGCCGAGTCCGCCGGCCGCGAGCACGCCGCCCGCGGAGGCGCGCAGCAGTGAGCGGCGGGTGAGCGCGGCCCTGCCGTTGGTGAGACTGCGCCGCATGGCGGCCGCTTGGGCCGGGGAGAGGCGGTGGGGCTCGTACTGCTCCATGCGCGTGGATGCCCTTTCGGGTGGGTCGGCCGTGGTCGGCGGCCTCTCGTGGTGGCTATCGGTCCCCGAAGACGGTGCGGTGCCAGTCCTTGGCCGCCACCGCGGTGTTGTCGAACATGACGTGCTTGACCTGCGTGTACTCCTCGAAGGAGTAGGCGGACATGTCCTTGCCGAAGCCGGACGCCTGGTATCCGCCGTGCGGCATCTCGCTGATGATCGGGATGTGGTCGTTGATCCACACGCAGCCCGCCTTGATCTCGCGGGTCGCGCGGCCCGCGCGGTACACGTCCCGGCTCCAGGCGGAGGCGGCGAGCCCGTACGGCGTGTCGTTGGCCAGCCGGATGCCCTCGTCGTCGGTGTCGAAGGGCAGGACGACCAGGACCGGCCCGAAGATCTCGGACTGGACGACCTCACTGTCCTGCGTCGCGCCGGCGATGAGGGTGGGCCGGTAGTAGGCGCCGGACCCGAGGTCGCCCCGCGGCGCCTCACCGCCGGTCACCACGCGCGCGTAGGAGCGGGCCCGGTCGACGAAGCCGGCGACGCGGTCGCGCTGGACGTGGCTGACCAGCGGGCCGAGGTCGGTGCCGGGCGCGAAGGGGTCGCCGACCCGGACGGTGTCCATGAGGGCGGCGGTCTTCTCGACGAACGCGTCGTAGAGGGGGCGCTGCACGTACGCGCGCGTGGCGGCCGTGCAGTCCTGGCCGGTGTTGATGAGCGCGCCCGCGACCGCGCCGTGGACGGCGGCGTCGAGGTCGGCGTCGTCGAAGACGAGGAAGGGCGCCTTGCCGCCCAGTTCCAGGTGCAGGCGCTTGACGGTGGCGGTGGCGACCTCGGCGACGCGCTTGCCGACCGCGGTGGACCCGGTGAAGGAGGTCATCGCCACGTCGGGGTGACCGACGAGGTGCTCACCGGCCTCCTTCCCGGTGCCGGTGACGATGTTGATCACACCGTCCGGGATACCGGCATCGGTCGCCGCCTGGGCGAACATCAGGGAGGTCAGGGGGGTGATCTCGGCGGGCTTCAGCACGACGGTGTTGCCGGCCGCGATCGCCGGGAGGATCTTCCAGGCGGCCATCTGAAGGGGGTAGTTCCAGGGCGCGATGGACCCGACGACGCCGATCGGCTCGCGGCGGACGTACGAGGTGTGGTCGCCGGAGTACTCCCCCGCCGACTGCCCCTGGAGGTGCCGGGCGGCGCCGGCGAAGAAGGCCGCGTTGTCGACCGTGCCCGGCACGTCGAACTCGCGGGTCAGCTTCAGCGGCTTCCCGCACTGCAGGGACTCCGCGCGGGCGAAGTCCTCGGCCCGCTCGGCGAGCACGGCGGCGAACCGGTGCAGGGCGTCGGAGCGCTCACCCGGGGTGGCGCCGGCCCAGCCAGGGAACGCCTCCCGGGCGGCGGCGACGGCCGCGTCCACGTCGTCGGGACCGCCGAGCTCATAGGTGAGGACGTCCTCGCCGGTCGCCGGGTCGACGACCGTGTGCGTGCGTCCGGAAGTGCCCTTCGCCAGACGGCCCGCGATGTACTGGGCCCCCTGCGCGAAGCGGTCCCGGGCCGGGAACCGGTCCGGGGTTGCGTGGTCCGGGTGGTGCATGTCGGCTCTCCTCGGTCTCCCCATGACGGGGGCCGGCGTGGCTCAGGCTCGATGTGAGTGCCGATCCTGGCAGAGCACCAGGCCTCCAACAAGTGATTCCGTTGTTGCCATTTGATTACGCGACGGAATCTGTCGACCAGGTGTCGAGTTGCCACGGAAAAGGCCGGACGGAGTGTCAGTGGCGCGTGCCAGACTCGCGTGCATGGAGAGGACCACGGGGGCCGGAGATCACGGGCCGGCGGCAGAGCTCGCCGACGGCAGGGAAGCGCTGCTCAAACGGCTCGGGGCGGGCGCGAGGATCAAGTACCTCTGCTTCTGGGGGCACCGGCCGCTGCCGGACGGCCGGACCGGGCCCGGCTGTCTGAGCCAGTGGTGGCCGTCGCCGTTCACCGTTGCCGGGGTGGAGTACGCGACCGCCGAGCACTGGATGATGGCGGGCAAGGCCCGGCTCTTCGAGGACGCTCGGGCGGAGCGGCGAGTGCTTTCGGCCGCTCACCCCGCCGAGGCCAAGAAGGCGGGCCGGCTGGTGCGCGGTTTCGACGAGGCGGTGTGGGAGCGGGAGCGCTTCCGGATCGTCGTGGAGGGCAGCGTCCACAAGTTCGCCTCGGACCCCGCCCTGCGCGCGTTCCTGCTGAACACGGGCGAGCGGGTGCTGGTGGAGGCGAGCCCCGTGGACCGGGTGTGGGGCATCGGTCTCGCCGCGGACGACGCGGCGGCGACGGATCCCGAGCGGTGGCGAGGGGAGAATCTGCTGGGGTTCGCGCTGATGGCGGCACGGGAACGGCTGCGCGAAGGCGGCTGACGCCCGCGGACCGGGCCGCGGGCGTCGGCGCCGGCGTCGTCAGCCGTGCGCCTGCGTCGCCGCGGAGACCGCCGCCGGGCGCGGGGCACCGTAGTAGGGGTCCTCGTAGTCCGAGTCGTCGTTGATCGCGGCGATGATCCCGACGGCGATCAGCGCGATCACGGCGACACCGAGGACGATGCCGATGATGCCCATGATGAAGCCGGCCTGCGCCTGCCCGTGGTTGCTGGCCTCGCCCCGCTCGGCCTTCCGGCGTCCCTTTACTCCGAACACCACGGCGAGGATGCCGAGCACCAGGGAGACCACGCCGTACAGGCAGAACAGGGAGACGGCCAGGATGCCCAGCACCATCGCCGCGGTGCCCGCGCCGTTCTGCGGAGGCAGCGGAAGCCCGGGCCAGCCGTAGCCCTGGGGGTAGCCGGGGTAGCCGTACCCACCCGGGCCGCCGGGGCCGCCGGGGCCGCCGGGCGCGAACGGCGGAGGCGGCACCGCGCCCTGGGGAGCGGCCTGCGGAGGCGGCACGGCACCCTGGGGAGCCCCGAATCCGGGGGACGGCATCGACGCCATCGTGGCCTGATCGTGCACGGACGGCGGCTGTCCCGCGCCGGCGTCGGGGCCCTTGTCCGGCGACGGCCGGCTCTCGGGGGGAGACCAGGGGTCATAGGCGCCGCTGGAGTCCCCGCCCGGCTGTATCGCGTCCGTCATTTCCGTCCCCCTGGGTCGATCGTGCCCGCCATGCTACGGTCCCGGACCGTCCGGCGTGAGACCGGCCTACGATGATCCCCGCACCACCGATCAGCCGATCACCCGCGTCCCGCCGGCCCGCACCGGCCCGGGGCGCCACTTTGGGGAGGAACCCTTGACCGAGCACCTCGTCGATCCCGAGGTCCCGCGCGACCTGCACGCCTTCATCGCCGGACTGCCCAAGGCCGAACTGCACGTCCACCACGTCGGCTCCGCCTCCCCGCGCATCGTCTCGGAACTGGCCGCGCGCCACCCCGACTCCAAGGTCCCCACCGACCCCGAGGCCCTCGTCGACTACTTCCAGTTCACGGACTTCGCGCACTTCATCGACGTGTACCTCTCCGTGGTCGACCTGATCCGCACCCCGGAGGACGTCCGGCTGCTGACGTACGAGGTGGCCCGGGACATGGCCCGGCAGCAGGTGCGGTACGCCGAGCTGACCATCACCCCGTTCTCCTCCACCCGGCGCGGCATCGACGAGGCCGCCTTCATGGACGCGATCGAGGACGCCCGCAAGGCGGCCGAGGCCGAGTTCGGCACCGTACTGCGCTGGTGCTTCGACATCCCGGGCGAGGCCGGTCTGGAGTCCGCCGAGGAGACGACGCGGCTCGCCACCGACGACCGGCTGCGTCCCGAGGGGCTGGTCTCCTTCGGGCTCGGCGGACCGGAGGTCGGGGTGGCCCGCCCGCAGTTCAAGCCGTACTTCGACCGGGCGATCGCAGCAGGCCTGCACTCAGTGCCGCACGCCGGCGAGACCACCGGCCCGCAGACGGTGTGGGACGCCCTCACCGACCTGCGCGCCGAGCGCATCGGGCACGGCACCAGTTCGGCGCGGGATCCCGAGCTGCTGGCGCACCTCGCCGAGCGGCGCATCCCGCTGGAGGTGTGCCCGACCTCGAACATCGCCACCCGCGCGGTGCGCACCCTGGACGAGCACCCGATCAAGGAGTTCGCGCGCGCCGGTGTCCTCGTGACCGTCAACTCCGACGACCCGCCGATGTTCGGCACCGACCTCAACAACGAGTACGCCGTCGCCGCCCGGCTCCTCGACCTCGACGAGCGGGGACTCGCCGACCTGGCGAGGAACGCGGTCGAGGCGTCGTTCCTCGACGTGCCCGGCAAGGCACGGATCAGGGGCGAGATCGACACGTACACCGCCACCTGGCTCTCCTCCTGAGACGGACCGTCACATGAGCTCACCCCGCGACGTGACCGCCGTGGCCCACCGCGGCGACCCCTACCGGTACCGCGAGAACACCGTCGACTCACTGCGCTCCGCGCTCGACCGCGGTGCGGACGCGGTGGAGACCGACGTACGCCTCACCCGGGACGGCGTGCCCGTGCTGCTGCACGACGAGACGCTGAAACGGCTGTGGCGGCAGGACCGGCCGCTGCGTTCCCTGTCGGCCGAGGAGGTGCGCGGGCTGACGGGCGGCCGGGTGCCGACGCTCGCCGAGGCGCTGGCCGCGACCGACGGCAGCCGGCTGATGCTCGACCTGCCGGGCGGACCGGGCGAGCGGGCGGTCCGGCGCATCGTGGACGTCGTCCGCGAGTGCGGGGCACAGGACCGCGTGTACTACACGGCGGGCGCCGCCGCCATGCTCGCGGTGCGCGCCGCCGACCCCGCCGCGGAGATCGCCCTCACCTGGACGACGGCCGCCCCGCCCCGGCCCGCGCTCCTCGCGGCGGTGCGCCCGCGCTGGCTCAACTACCGGTTCGGGCTGGTGGACCGGGCACTGGCCGAACGCGTCCACCGCGACGGCCACCTGCTGTCCGTGTGGACTCCCGACACCCGCCGTTCCATGCGCCGGCTGCTCACCCTGGGCGTCGACTCGATCACGACGAACCGCATCGACACGCTGTGCGCCCTGCGCGGCGGCGGCACCGGCCCGCGCCCGTAGGGGGGATCCCGGACAAGTCCCCTCGCTCGTGGGGGACTTCCCCGAGTGCGGGCCGGGGACGGGCGCCCTCCTCGCAGACGATCCGCCATGGCTCGCGCACGACGAGGATGATCAGCGGCCTTCCCGCCCGGACCCTCTGGAGCAGTCGATGCGTGCCCGTACCTCCTCCGTCCTCGCAGCTTCCCTCGTCCTCGCCCTCGCCGCCGGCCCACTGGCGGCTCCCGCGTTCGCCGCACCGCCCGCCTCCGCCGCTTCCGCATCCACCGGGCACAGGACGGACGGGACGGACGGGACGGACGAGTCGGACGAGTTGGACGAGAAGGCGCTGCACGACGCGCTCGACGCGGTCCCGAACCAGCACGCGACGGCCGCCCTCGTGCGGGTCGGCGGCATCCACGGCGAGTGGCGCGGCAGCGCGGGCGTGCGCGACCTGACCAGCGGCCGGCCCGCCCGCCCCGATGCCCGTTTCCGGGCCGGTTCGGTCACCAAGGTCGTCACGGCCGCCACCGTCCTGCGGCTCGCGGCGCAGGACCGGATCGACCTGGACGCGCCGGTGCAGGCCCACCTCCCCGACCTGTTCACGCCGGACTTCGAGAAGCCGATCAGCGTGCGCCAACTGCTGAACCACACCAGTGGAATCCAGGCGGGCGACGGTCTCGGCGACGACTTCGCCGAGTTGTACGCGCACCGCTTCGACACGCTCACCCCACAGCGGGTCGCGGCGTCGGCGATCGCGAAGGGTCCGGAGTTCGACCCCGGGGAGCAGCAGCACTACCTGAACATCAACTACACGGTCCTCGGCCTGCTGATCGAGAAGGTGACTGGCAGGTCGTACGCCTCCGAGGCCACACGCCTGGTCCTGCGCCCGGCCCGCATGCGCCACACCTACTTCCCGGGCACCGACCCCCGCATCCGGGGCCCGCACAACCGGGGCTACCAGACGGTGAAGCAGCCGGACGGGACGACGAGGCCGGTCGACGTGACCGAGTGGAACCACGCCGACCGGTGGGCGGCCGGCGACATGATCTCGACCACCGCCGACCTGGAGCGGCTGCTCACGAAGCTGTTCGAGGGGCAGATCGTGCCGCAGCCGGAGCTGGAGGAGATGTTCACCACCCCGGCGGGCCTCCCGGACGCGGACCGCAGCGCGGGGCTGGAGTACAAGAAGGTGGGCGGCGAGATCTTCTGGGGCAAGTCGGGGTCCCGCTACGGCTACAGCGCTCTCATCGGCGGCACCCGCAACCTGAGCCGCACCCTGGTCTACTCGGTCAACGCCACGGACGCCAAGAGCGCGGACCCGAACCCGGTCATCGACGGGATCACCGCGGCCGCGCTGAAGTAGCCGCCGTCAGCCGCCGCGCCACCGTGTGCGACACGACCGTCGCCGCGCCCGCCGGTCCCAGCCCCCGGGCGAGGTCTCGCGGGCGCGTGGCACGCGGGACACCGGCCCGGCATGGCCGCCAGTTCCTCGGCGCCGTGCAGGGCCCGGGCGGCCGGCGGCCCCGGCGGCACCGTGAGCCCGGCCTCTTCACCACCCGGTTCACCACTCGATGAACCAACCGCCCGGTCAGGCTGCTACACACCGACGATCCCGTTCCACCGCTTCGCGAACTCCGTCCGCTCCCCCGCCGCGATGTCCCGCGCGATCGCGAGCCGTTCGCGCATCGCCGCGTCCGGGAAGATCAGCGGGTCTTCGGCCAGGGCGGCGGTCTCCTCGTCGGCGGAGGAGGCGAGAACGTCCCGGGCGGCGGGGACCGGGCAGACGTAGTTGACCCAGGCGGCCAGCTCCGCGGCGACCTCGGGCCGGTAGTAGTGGTCGATCAGCCGCTCGGCGTTGGCCTTGTGTCGGGCCAGGTTGGGGATCATCAGGGACTCCGACCACAGCTCGGCGCCCTCCTCCGGGACGACGAACTCGATGTCCGGGTCGTCCGCCTGGAGCTGGATCACGTCACCGGAGTACGCCTGGCAGGCCAGGACGTCCCCGCTGGAGAGGTCCTTGATGTAGTCGTTGCCGGTGAAGCGGCGGATCTGCCCCCCGGCCACCTGCTCCTCCACCTGGTCGCAGATCGTGTGGAAATCGTCCGCCGTCCAGTCGGTGATGTCCACGCCGTTGCCCTGCATCAGCAGCGCGAACGCCTCGTCCATGCCGGACAGCAGGGTGACCCGGCCCCTGAGGTCGGCCGCCCACAGGTCGGACACGTGCCTGATCTCCCGGCCCAGCCTGCGGCGGTTGTACGCGATGCCGGTGATGCCCGACTGCCAGGGCACGGTGAACTTCCGGCCCGGATCGAAGGCGGGCGAACGCAGCAGCGGGTCGAGGTACTCGGTGACGTTGGGCTGGCGGGAGCGGTCCATCTCCTGCACCCAGCCGAGCCGGACGAACCGCCCGCACATCCAGTCGCTGATGACGATCAGATCGCGGTCGGTGGGCTGGTGGTTCATCAGGGACGGGCTGATCTTGCCGAAGAACTCGTCGTTGTCGTTGATCTCCTCGATGTACTCGACGGAGATGCCGGACCGCTTCTCGAACGCCTCCAGCGTGGGCCGCCGGCTCGGGCGCTCGTCGTCGGTGTCGATGTACAGCGGCCAGTTCGCCCAGGTCAGCCGTCGTTCGGTGGCGGACCGATCGGAGGCGGCACGGTCGCCCGGTGCGACGTACGCGGCCGGTACGCCACAGCCGGCCAGTGCGCCGAGCGCGGCGGAGCCGCCCAGGCCGCGCAGCAGGGTACGACGGGTGGTCGAGGGCGTCTTCGGGAGCAGGGGCATGGCCGCAGGATCCCGCGCCCGCGCCGCCGGGGACAATCGACGCTGCGTCGAGCAGCGCCGCCCAGGCCCGACACCCTGTCGACCGGGGCCGGTTCACGGTGCACGCGACGCGGGACCAGAAAGGGGGCCGGCCCGGGACGGGTTGCCCAACTCCAACATTACCCCGCCCCCACCAGCCCCCCCCGCCTTGCCCCCGCTTCGTCTTCCAACCCCTCCCACCACCA
>NZ_JBVHVP010000036.1:0-46029 GCF_055564775.1 Streptomyces sp. NPDC028991
ACAAGGGGGGGATAGGAAGAGCAGTACGACTTTTTTGTCCCCCGGGTTGGCTATGCTCTTTCCCCCCCCCCCCCCCCCCCCCCCCCACGAGCCTTGCCGCCTCACCGGCTGCCGCGGCACCCGCCGACACGGCGGCGCCCCGGCCCGGCGACACCTGTACGGCGGCCGACCTCGGCACACGCCACCCGTACATCAAGACCACCGAAGTGTCCCCGACGATCACCCACTTCAAGGGCTGGTACGTCACCGAGGGCACAACCGGCAACCAGACCGTCAACACCAGCACCCAGACGACCATCTCGGTCTCCGTCGGCCTCAACGGCAATGTCGAGGGCAGTTTCGCCGTCGAGACCCTCGGCAAGGTCGGCGCGAGCCTGGGCCTGAACGTAAAGGTCGACTACTCCTCCACCAGCAGCGTGTCGAATTCGGTCACGTGGAACTTCAACCAGCCCGGCTACTACGGCGTCTACAAGGGCACCAAGAAGGTCACCGGTACGTACGCGAGCCTCAACTGCAACCGCGCCCAACAGGGCGACGGCAGTTGGGCGTTGAAGTGGACCGAGGGGCCCGGCAGCGGCAGCTTCACCACCTACACCACCCTCGAGGAAGGCGCGGTGCGCTGCCAGGACAGCGTGCCCGCAGGCAGCATCATGGCCAAGGCGCAGGGCCTCCTCGACTGCGGCTCGGCCGCCGTGAAGGCCGGGCACCCGGCTGGTGCGGTGGCGCCGACGGCGAAGCAGGAGCGGGACCGCCTCGTGCAGCGCCCGGCTCTCACGAGCGGCACGTCCGCCGAACAGCCCAAGGCCACCGGGAGCAGCGCGCGGGCCGCTCTCGACTGCGAGGCCGGCGCCTACAAGATCGCCGTACCCGGCAAGCCCCTGTCCTGGGGCGCGCCGCTCCTGGCGGACGACGGTGTCCGGCTGCGGCCCTCGACGATCTTCAGCGCGCACCTGGACAACTGGCGCCTGTGCAACGTGACGGAGCGCGACGGGGTCCTCGAGGCGTCCCTGTGGAACTGGGGCAACGGCGGGTGCGCGACCATCGCCGCGCAGAACGCGGCCACCGAACGGGCGGTCCTGATGACGGTCCCCTGCGCGGAGGACGACCTCCAGCGGTTCTACATCTACCGCGACGTACCCGGCAGTTCGAAGATCGGTGTGCAGAACAAGTACACCGGCTCCATGATGGGCCACGACCGGTACGCGGACGGGGAGTTCATACGCCAGTACTCCAGCGGCAGGCAGGACGGTACGGGTACGTACACCCTGATCGGGGTCTGACGGCCACAGGGACGAGCGGAGAGCCGCCCTGGCGGACTTCCCGCACACCTGCAACCACCACCACCGCTGCCGCACCGCACTCGCAGGCCGGCCACCCATCAGCGTGTGAACAACCCTGCGGGTCAAGTGCCGGCCGCCGTCACATCACGTCGGCCCGCTGAGCCGGATGCCCGGACGCCCGGATGCCCGGATGCCCGGATGGAGGACGACACGCCTGTCTGCGACGCGACTCGGAGTCGCCTCCGGTGCCGGCGCCGCCGGCCTCTTCAGGCCGTCCTCGCCCATGAAGCGCTCGGTGGCGCGGCGGGCCCCGCGCCCCTTCGCGCCGCAGCCGGGTCCGGCCCCTGAGACGCGTCGAAGGGCGGCACCCTCCCGGGATGCCGCCCTTCGACGCGTACGGTCGCGCGGGGGCGCGTTCGTGTCAGCGTGAGCCGACCGGCGTCCGCTCCTCCGGGGTGGCGTCCTCGTCCGACGCGCCCCAGCACTCCACCTCGCCGCGCAGGCCCGGCACCTGGTCCTTTCGGAAGACCGGGTCGAGGCCCTGGCGGCGCTGGGCCGTGTAGTCGTCGAGGAGGCGGAAGGCGACCGCGCCGAGGGGGATGATCGCGATCAGGTTGACCAGGGCCATCGCGCCCATCGTGACGTCCGCGAGGCTCCAGACCAGCGGGACGGAGCCGATCGCGCCGAGGACGGCGCAGGCGATGACCATTGCGCGGTACGAGCTCATCACGCCCTTGCTGCGGGTGATGAACTGGATGTTGGACTCGCCGTAGTAGTAGTTACCGATCATGGAGCTGAAGGCGACCATGAAGACCACCAGGGTCAGCAGGTGACCGGCCCAGTCGCCGAGCGCGCTCGTGAAGGCGGACTGCGTGACGTCCGCGCCGCCGCGCTCACCGAGGGTCGGGTTGGCGGAAAGGATCACGAAGGCGGTCATGGTGCAGATGACCAGGGTGTCGAAGTAGACGCCGAGGGTCTGGACCAAGCCCTGCTTGACCGGGTGCGTGGTCTCCGCGGCCGCGGCGGCGTTCGGGGCGGAACCCATGCCCGCCTCGTTGGAGAACATGCCGCGCCGCACGCCTTGCAGGATCGCCGTACCCACGGCGCCACCCGCGACCTCGCGGAAGCCGAAGGCCCCGCCGATGATGTCGCCGAGCATGCCCGGCACGCTGCCGAGGTCGAGGAGCACGATGACCAGGCCGACCAGCAGGTAGATCCCGGCCATCACCGGGATGATGACCTTGGTGACGGCCGTCAGGCGCTTCACGCCGAAGAACACCGCGAGCGCGAGCAGCACGGCGAGCACGACGCCGAGGACGGGGTTGAACCAGGAGGCGTCCGAGCCGAAGGAGCCCTTCGTGGCCACCGTGATGGTGTTGGACTGCACCGCGGTCAGCACGAACCCGAACGTCAGCGTGATCAGAACGGCGAAGACCACGCCGAGCCAGCGCATGCCGAGCGCCTTCTGCATGTAGTAGGCCGGGCCGCCCCGGTACGTACCGGGCTCGGTGTCGCGCACCTTGTAGAGCTGGGCCAGGACCGACTCGACGAACGCCGAGGCACCGCCGATCAGGGCCATCATCCACATCCAGAAGACGGCTCCGGGTCCGCCCATGGTGATCGCGGTGGCCACGCCGGCGATGTTGCCGGTGCCGATCCGCGCGGCGGCGGAGATGGTGAAGGCGCCGAAGGGGCTGACGCCGGACTGCGGCTTGTCCTTGAAGACCCGGAACATCTCCGGGATCAGGCGGATCTGCACGCCCTTGGAGCGCAACGTGAACCAGACGCCGACGACGGCGACCAGCGGAATCAGCAGATATGTCCAGAAGACGTCGTTGACATCGACGACCCAGGCTTCCAACGTGCTCATGCGAATGCTTCCCGGTTCCTCGTGAGTCGGGGAATCGGCCCGGTTCCTGCATGCGCGTACAGGTCGTGTACGGAGCGGACGGTCGGGCCGGGCGTGCGGTGCGGAGGTAAACACTCCGCAAACCCCAGGACTCTAGGCTGGGGCGACCGTCCCTGCCTATGGTTCCTGAAAGTGCTCTATCTCACATGAATCCGACGCATACGGGAAGCCGCCGGCCGAAGCCGTCGTCAGAGCTGGTCGCCGAGGCCCGCTCCGCCGTCGTCGGCTCCCGGCGCGGCACGCCCCACGGATCCGGCGCCCGGCCGCGAGCTGGCGGGCAGGCCACCCGCCTGCGCTCAGTCGCATGTACCCAGGATGTGGTGGGAGCCGTCCACCCGCTGGGGGATGTTCGTGGGGCTGGCGCTGAGGGTGGCGGGGAGTACACCGCCGGAGGCGCCGCGCGGGACGACCGGAACGCCGTGCCGGATGGCGGGCTCCAGCACGCCGAGACTTCCCGGGTGCCGGCGGGGAAGACCACGGCGTCGGGCCGGGCGGTGAAGAGGGGGGTCGCGTCCCTGCCTCCGTGTACGTCGGCGAACGGATCACGGCCGGCGGCAGGTTCAGTCGCTCACCGGAGCGCGCCGAAAGCGTGTGCTCCCCCTTGTGCGTCCACCTCGCGGTCGGCCGGCCTCCACGAGGGACTCCTTCGACTCGGGCCCTCCTTTCTTGAGCGAGCGATCCAGATAAGTTACGGTGAGGGCATGGCAAGGATCCGGGAGTTCGACACCGAGGCGGCGGTGAGCCGCGCCATGGAGCTGTTCTGGACGCGTGGCTACGAGGCGACCTCGGTGCGCGATCTGACTCGGCATCTGGGGATCGGGCAGGGGTCCCTGTACGCCGCGTTCGGTGACAAGGACGGCCTGTACCGGGCTGCGCTGGAGCACTACCGCACCACCCTCGCGGCGGACGCCCTGCTTGGTCTGGAGGAGGGAGTGGACGCCCGCGCGGCGATCCGTGCGCTGCTCACGGAGCGCATCCGCATCGCCGTCGACAACGGCGGCCAGGGCTGCCTGGCCGTGAACGCCGTCTGTGAGCGGCTGCCTCAGGACGCGGCGACCGGGCGCACCGTGCGGGACATGCAGGACGCGAGCCGGGAGGTGCTCACCGACGTACTGCGGGCCGCGATGGAGCGGGGTGAGATCGCGGCGCGGCACGACCCGCACACGGTCGCCGCGTTCCTGGTCACCTTCCTCAACGGACTGCTGGTCTCGTCGAAGATCACGCCGGACGTGCCCACCCTCGAACCCCTCGTGGAAGTCGCGCTGACCGCTCTCGACTGAGGAACCCGGCGGCCTCGGCCGGAGTTCCTCATGCCCTGAATCTGTAACGCACGATCCAGAAATTGGGTGGCAGGCCTGGCGCGACGGCAGCGCCCCCGGCAGCGCCGGCCATCCGGACCGCCAGGTCACCCCGTCGACCCACAGCACCCGACAAGACAGGAAGTGCCACGTGACGATGTACGACCACACCATGACGCCCCTGCGCACCGGCCGCGCCGCCGTCAACGGAACGAGTCTGCACTACCGGACGGCCGGGTCCGGCCCCGCGGTGGTACTGCTGCACGGCGTGCCCAAGACCGGCTACCACTGGCGCCACCTGGCCCCGAAGCTGACGCCCCACCACACCGTCGTCGTGCCCGACCTGCGCGGTCTCGGCGACTCCGCCCGCCCCGCGGCCGGCTACGACTCCGCGACGATGAGCGACGACATCGCCGAGCTGATGGCCCGTCTCGGACACGAGACCTACGCCGTGATCGGCGAGGACTGGGGAGCGGTGATCGGCTACCAGCTCGCCGCCCGCCACCGCGACCACGCCACCGCCCTCGTCTTCGCCGAGGCGCTGTTCCCCGGCTTCGGCTTCGAGGACCACACCGCCCTCAACCCCGAGAACGTCTCCAGCGGCATGCACCTGTGGCACCTGGGCTTCTACTTCCAGCCCGATGTCCCCGAGATGCTGATCGCCGGGCACGAACGCGAACTGATCACCTACATGATCAAGAGCGAGCGCAGCCACCCCGACACGGCCACCCCTGACGCCATCGAGGAGTACGTGCGCTGCTACTCCATGCCCGGTGGCATCCGCGCGATGCTCGCCGTCTACCGGGCGATGCTCACCGACGCGGAACAGAATCGGCAGGCCGCCCGGAAGAAGCTGGACATCCCGGTGCTGGCACTCGGCGGCTCCGCATTCATCGGCGAACGCAACGAGTCCCAGGCGCGACTCGTGGCCCACCACGTCACCGGACACGTCTTCGACGCCGGCCACGACCTCGCGGAGGAGGTACCCGACGAGATGGCCGACGTCGTCCTGCCGTTCCTGGCGGCGCGCCGGTAGCCGATGTCCGTCCGCCGCGGCCGGAAGGCCCCGGCGGACGGAACCGGTGACCGCACGCAGCCTCGTCGCGAGGTGGACGGCTGACTTGACGGGCCGGACAGAACCTTGGCATGCCCGCCCGGTCACGCACCTCACGATGGTCTCGCCACTGCCACTGCCACCGCCACTGCCACCGCCGCCCCGCCTCGGCGCCCGGTCCCGGAGTGCCACCGCGCCCAATGAGCGTCAGTCAGTGGTGCTCAAGTGCGCGTACAGCGTCCGCTGGGACACCAGCGCCATCTCTCGCAGCAGGTCGCCCAGGCGCCCGCGACACGGGACCCAGGACGCGGGGCCAGGCCGGTTGCCCTGGCCGCGGTGAACCGCCGCCGCCGTGAACCGCCGCCGCCGCGGCCCCCTGCGGTGTCCTTCCTCCTCGCTAGGGTGTGGCTGTGATCGATGACTGGAATACCGAGCGAGTGCGTCGCTTCCGCGCCGAAGCGGAGTCCCGTGGGCTGCCCCCGGAGGAGGTCGAGGAGTGGATACGCGCCGCCGTGCCGGGCACGTTCTTCACACAGGGCGGTGACGGGCCGCTCGTGGTGCGGATGGGTGGTGATCCGGTAGTGCCGGAAGACGCCCCGGATCCGTGCCACCCCCTGATCGCCCGCGTCGACTGCGCGCTGATACCCCAGGGCGCCACCGGGCTCCCCCTGCCGTCAGCGGGGCACCTGCTGTTTTTCGCCGACCTGGAGCTGGGCCTGCACGGCCCGACGAGCGACGCGGTGTGCCATGTTCCCGCCGGGACACCGGCGGCCGTCCGGCGTGTGGAGACCGGGCAGGAGCCTTTCGAGTCGCAGGACATGCGCACGATGTGGCACCACTCGTCCCCGCCGATGCCGGAGAGCTTCGCGGAGGCCAGGTGGGACGCCCCCGACGACGAGGAGTACGAACTCGCCGAGGAGTTGGAGAGCGCCTGGACGCACGTGGGGGGCTCCTGGCCGACTTGGACGTTCGCACTCGGTGCCCACCCTGTCGTCCTCAACGACGATCCTCTTCTCCTCGCCAGGGACGACGCGGCGGAGACCGGCGACGCCGCGGCGGACACCGACGACTGGGTGCTGCTGGCCACCTGGCGTGGCGGTGAGCAGGTCCGCGAGCTCGACTCGCCCGTCGTCAGCTGGATGATCCGCCGTCAGGACCTGGCGTCCCTGCGCTTCGATCGCGTGTACGGCCACGTCGACATGGCATGACGCCCGGCCTTGCCCGCACCCGTCGGCCGCACCCGTGGTCGAGGTGACGGCGAGGCGAGGGCCGGGGGCCGTGGGGCGGTGTGCCCACACGGTGGTGGTGTGGGCGCGTCGGGTCTCACCGGTCCGGTCGCTTCACGCCGGCTGCCAGATCCGGGACAGGGCCGTCGGGGTGAGGACCTGCTCGGGTGCGCCCTGCCCGGCCAGCCGTCCGTCGCCGAGGAGCAGGCAGGCGTCGGCCGAACGGGCGGCCTCCAGGTCATGCGTGGCCTGGACGACGGTCGTGCCGCCGGCGACCAGGTCCGTCAGCAGCGCCGTGATCCGTTCCCGGGCCTCGGGGTCGAGCCCGGTGGTCGGCTCGTCAAGAAGCAGCAGGTCGGACTGCTGGGCCAGTCCCTGGGCGATCAGGACGCGCTGACGTTGCCCACCGGACAACTCGCCGAGCTGGCGGGCGGCGAGGCCGGCGACGCCCAGTCGTTCCATGGCGGAGTCGACGACGCTCCGGTCCTGCCGGGTCGGCCGCCGCAACAGCCCCCGCTCTCCCCAGCGGCCCATTTCCACGGTCTGCCGTGCCGTGAGGGGGAGTGCGTCGCCGACGGCGCCGCGCTGCGGGACGAAGGCCGGCGGGCGGCCTTCCGCGTACCAGAGCTGTCCGGAGGTGGCGTCGATCACGCCGGCGAGGACGCCGAGCAGCGTGGACTTCCCGCTGCCGTTCGGTCCGACGAGCGCCGTCATGGCCAAGGCCGGTATGTGCGCGGTGAGTTGGCGGAGTACCGGACGGCCGGGGTAGCCCGCGTCCAGGTCGCTGAAACGGACGCGCTCGTTCCGTAGCGCGTCGCCGGGCGGCGTCGCCGGGTGCTTGTTGAACATGATTGTCATTGTAGAGTCCTCGTATGGAGTGGTTGACGGCCCCTTTCGAGGTGGCCTTTGTGCAGCGGGCCCTGTGGGCCGGGATTCTGGTGTCGGCGATATGCGCCCTCGCGGGGACGTGGGTGGTGCTGAGGGGAATGGCCTTCCTCGGTGACGCCATGTCCCACGGCCTCCTGCCGGGCGTCGCGGTCGCCGCGCTGCTCGGGGGCAACCTGCTGGTGGGGGCGGTGGTGAGTGCGACCGTCATGACGGCCGGTGTCACCGCCCTCGGCCGCACTCCGCGGCTGTCCCAGGACACCGGCATCGGCCTGCTCTTCGTCGGCATGCTGTCCCTCGGCGTCATCATCGTGTCGCGCTCGCAGTCGTTCGCCGTGGATCTCACCGGGTTCCTCTTCGGTGACGTCCTCGCCGTACGCGAGAGCGACCTGGTCCTCCTCGGGGCGGCGCTGCTGCTGGCGCTGGCCGTCTCAGTGGCCGGGCACCGTGCCTTCCTGGCCCTGGCGTTCGACGAGCGCAAGGCCCGAACGCTCGGCCTGCGTCCCCGACTTGCGCACGCCGTGCTGCTCGGCCTGCTGGCCCTGGCCATCGTCGCCTCCTTCCACATCGTGGGAACGCTGCTCGTCCTCGGCCTGCTCATCGCCCCGCCGGCGGCAGCCCTGCCCTGGGTCCGCGGCGTCCGCGGCGTCATGGTCCTCGCCGCGGGCCTCGGTGCGGCCGCCACCTTCGGCGGCCTGCTGCTGTCCTGGCACCTGAGCACCGCGGCCGGCGCGACCGTCTCGGCCCTCGCGGTCAGCCTCTTCTTCCTGTCCCACCTGGCGTCCGGATCGCGGCACCGCCGTCGTGTGCGCCGCGCCGGTCCTCCCGCCCTGGCGGTCACGTCGGCCGCCGGTACCCCCACGTCCCGATCGAACGAAACCTGAGGCGATCTCCTTGTTCGTCCGAAGAAGCGTCACATCGACGGCCCCGGCGCTGGCGGCCGTCCTCCTCCTGACCGCCGGGTGCGGGGGCCAGGACGACGCCGAGTCCGGCGCCGAGAACCCCGCCGCCTCCGCCACCCCGCACGGCTACGTGGAAGGTGCCACCGAGGCGGCCGAGCAGCAGTCCCGGCTCCTCCTCGGCGACCCCGAGAGCGGCGACACCCGGGTGCTGGACCTGATCACCGGCAAGGTCCACGACACCGCCCGCAGGCCCGGTGTCACCGCACTCACCACGGACGGCCGCTTCGGCTACTTCCACGGTGCGGCCGGCACCCGGGTCCTCGACAGCGGCGCGTGGACGGTCGACCACGGTGACCACGTGCACTACTACCGAGCGAAGATCCAGGAGGTGGGCGAAATCCCGGGCGGCACCGGCACGAGCGTCCGCGGTGACGCGGGCGTCACCGTGGTCACGGCGGCGGACGGGAAGGCGAACGTGTACCCCCGCGCCGACCTGGAGAAGGGCGACCTCGGCACTCCCACCCGGCTTCCAGGCGCGTACGCCGCGGCCGTCGTGCCGTACGCGGAGCACCTGATCGCCCTCACCGGCGAGGCCGGCGGCCCCGCGAGGGTCGCGGTACTCGACCGGTCCGGCAAGCGTGTCGCCGTCCCGGAGGCGGAGTGCGAGGACCCGAAGGGCGACGCGGTCACCCGGCGCGGGATCGTCCTCGGCTGCGCCGACGGCGCCCTGCTCGTCCACGAGGACGGCGGCGCCTTCACCGCCGAGAAGATCCCCTACGGCGAGGACGTGCCGAAGCCGGAGCGGGCCACGGAGTTCAGGCACCGTCCGGGCAGCACCACACTCACGGCCCCCGCGGGGAAGGACGCCGTCTGGGTCCTGGACGTCACCGAGGGCGCCTGGACCCGAGTGGAGACCGGACCCGTGGTCGCCGCCAACACGGCCGGTGAAGGCTCGCCGCTGGTGGTCCTGGAGACCGACGGAGCCCTGCACGGCTACGACATATCCGCCGGCAAGCAGACCACGCTCACCGGACCTCTGCTGAAGGACACCCCCGAAGCCGGCTCCGGCACCACCGCGACACCGGTGATCGAGGTGGACCGAAGCCGCGCCTACCTCAACGACCCCGAAGGCGAGCGCGTCTACGAGATCGACTACAACGACAGCCTCCGTGTGGCCCGCACGTTCGACCTCGACGTCCGGCCGTCCCTGATGGTGGAGACGGGCCGATGAGCGTGCGCGTGGGGGTGGCACGGGTCCGCGCTCTGCTGGCGAGCCTGGTCAGCTTCTTCGTCCTCGCCGGTGCGGCGACCGGCTGCGCGAGCGGCGACGACGGCCGGCCCCGGGTCGTGGTGACCACCAACATCCTCGGCGACATCACCCGGAAGGTCGTCGGGGACGAGGCGGACGTCAGCGTGCTGATGAAGCCCAACGCCGACCCGCACTCCTTCGGCCTGTCGGCCGTGCAGGCCGCCGAGTTGGAGAACGCCGATCTCGTCGTCTGCAACGGTCTGGGTCTGGAGGAGAACGTGCTGCGGCACGTGGAGGCGGCACGCGAGTCCGGCGTGGCCACCTTCGCGGCAGGCGAGGCGGCCGACCCCCTCACCTTCCACACCGGGCAGGAGGGCGGCCCCGAGGAGGAGGCCGGCGAGCCCGACCCGCACTTCTGGACCGACCCCGACCGGGTGCGCAAGGCGGCCGGCCTGATCGCCGACCAGGTCGCCGAGCACGTGGACGGCGTGGACGAGAAGACCGTCCGTGACAACGCCGCACGCTACGACGGACAACTCGCCGACCTCACCGCGTGGATGGAGAAGTCCTTCGACGCCATCCCCGAGGACCGGCGTGCCCTGGTGACCAATCACCACGTCTTCGGATACCTGGCCGACCGCTTCGGCTTCCGTGTGATCGGCGCCGTGATCCCCAGCGGCACGACCCTCGCCTCACCCAGCTCCTCCGACCTGCGCTCCCTCACCCGGGCCATGGAGAAGGCCAAGGTGCGCACCGTCTTCGCCGACTCCTCCCAGCCCACCCGGCTGGCCGAGGTGCTGCGCCAGGAGATGGGCGGCGACGTGGACGTCGTCTCCCTGTACTCCGAGTCGCTGACCGAGAAGGGCAAGGGCGCCGGCACCTACCTGGAGATGATGCGCGCCAACACCTCGGCCATGGCCGAGGGCCTCACCGGCGACTGAACGAGCTTTCCCGCGGCCCGGTGAACCGAACGCCGGCCGTTCCACCACACAACCCCGTGCCCGATGGGCCGGAGAGGACAGAGACTCGATGAACAGGTCGACCCGCGCCAGAACGCTCACGGGCACCGCACTCGCCCTGGCGGCGTCCATGGCGCTGACCGCCTGCGGCGGCGAAGACGCCTCGTCCGACGCCGCGCCGAAGAAGCAGACGAACGGCAGCGGGGCCGCCGCGGTCGGGAACCCGCTGGTCGCCTCGTACGACGGGGGGCTGTACGTCCTCGACGGCGAGACCCTGAAGCTGGCGAAGACCGTCGAGCTGCCCGGTTTCAACCGGGTCAACCCGGCGGGAGACGAGGACCACGTCATCGTCTCCACCGACAGCGGCTTCCGCGTGTTCGACGCGGCCCGGCAGGCCTTCACGGGCGCCGAGTTCGAGGGTGCGAAGCCCGGCCACGTCGTGCGGCACGGCGGCAGGACGGCACTGTTCACCGATGGTACGGGCGAGGTGAACGTGTTCGACCCCGCGGACCTGGCCGGCGGTAAGCAGCCGGAGGGCCGGAGTCACACCTCCGCGGAGCCTCACCACGGTGTCGCCATCGAACTGGCCGACGGCGAACTCGTCACCACCCTGGGCACCGAGGAGAAGCGCACCGGCGCGATCGTCCTGGACAAGGACGACAAGGAGATCGCGCGCGCCGAGAACTGCCCGGGTGTGCACGGCGAGGCAGCGGCCGAGGGCGAGGTGGTCGGCCTCGGCTGCGAGGACGGCGTCCTGCTCTACAAGGACGGCAAGTTCACCAAGGTCGACGCCCCCGACGACTACGCCCGCACCGGCAACCAGGCCGGTAGCGACGTCTCCCCGATCCTCCTGGGCGACTACAAGACCGACCCCGAGGCGGAACTGGAACGGCCGACCCGCATATCGCTGATCGACACCCGCACGGCGAAGATGAAGCTGGTCGACCTGGGCACCAGCTACTCCTTCCGCTCGCTCGGCCGTGGCCCGCACGGCGAAGCACTCGTGCTCGGCACCAACGGTGTCCTCCACGTCATCGACCCGGAGACCGGAAAGGTGGAGAAGAAGATCGAAGCGGTCGGCGACTGGACGGAGCCCCTGGACTGGCAGCAGCCCAGGCCCACGCTGTTCGTCCGTGACCACACGGCGTACGTCTCCGAGCCGGGCGAGCGCCGACTGCACTCCTTCGACCTGGACTCGGGTGAGAAGCTGACGTCCGTGACGCTGCCGAAGGCCACCAACGAACTGTCCGGGACGGTTGACGGTCACTGACCGGTCCCACTCCCAGCACTTCCTACGGAGCGCCCGCCGGCCCGGCCCGGCGGGCGGCTCGGTGCTGTGCGCATCAGGCGCTCACGCGAGCTTTGATGCGCCGCGGTGCAGGTCATGACGGCGCGGACCGCCGGGGTCGAATACCTGCGCACGACGGCGGGGGTCGCAACGTCGTTGGACGTTGCGACCCCGAGCCGGCGGTGTCGAGGGCGAGCAGGGAGCCGGGGAAGCGGTCGGCGAGCAGATCGACGACCTGGTGGACGTCGGCCTCGTCCAGGTGGGGAAGCACGGCCTCGGGTGGCGTCGGGGCGAGTGGACAGGAAGTCGGCTGCCCACTGGTCGAACAGCAGGGTGCGCAGCAGTGCGCCGGTGAGGCTCGGCGGGTTGCCGAAGCGTCCGAAGTCGTAGTCGATCGAGGCGACGATCTCTTCGGCCCGTGGGTCCCGGAGCAGGGCGTGTTCCCCGCGGGTCTGCACGGCACGGGCGTACGGCGGGACGAGGAGCGTCTCCTGCACCGTCCCCAGGCGCGGCTTTTCCCTGTCCGTGAGCGGCATCCCAGGCACAGCTGTGTACCGGGCCGGACGGTGCCGTGGCTGCGACCACCGGCCGGCCCGGAGTCTCAGTGCCTCGTCACGGCGGTGAGGGGGTCGTGCTCGTGTGCGCAGGTCTCGTCGAAACCGTAGGTGTCCCAGGTGGGGAAGGGGTCGGACGCGGGGGGCGCCTCGCCTTCCCGCATGAGGCAGTCGGACAGGGCCGTGCTCAGCGTGTCCTTGTCCAACTGGGTCCCGATGAAGACGATTTCCTGAGCGTGGGGTCCGTCGGTGTCCCGAGCGGAGGAGGGCTCGAAGCGGGCTACCGAGCCGGCCTGCGACCACAGTCCCGTCACATGGGGCCGGCTCGCGAGGGTGAAGAAACCCTTGGACCGGAGAACCTGCCCGTAGGCCCCGCTGTCCAGTGCCTCCGTCACGAACGTCCACAGCCGCCCGGGGTGAAAGGGCGTCGCGGAGCGGAAGACGGTGGAAGAGATGCCGTACTCCTCCGTCTCGGGGACGTGGTCGCCGTTGAGTTCCCTGACCCACCCGGGGGCCTGCTGCGCGCGCTCCAGGTCGAAGCGGCTGGTGCCCAGGACTTCGCCGACCGGGACGCGGCCCCGCACCGCGGACACGACGCGGGCGGCGGGGTTGAGGCGGGCCAGGGCGGCCCGGAGCAGGTCGGCGGAGGTGGCGTCGACGAGGTCGAGCTTGTTGAGGACGAGGACGTCGGCGAACTCGATCTGATCCATCAGCAGATCACTGACCGTGCGTTCGTCGTCCTCGTACTGGTCCAGGCCCCGTTCGGTCAGTTCGTCGCCGCCGGCCAGCTCGGGCAGGAAGCCGGCCGCGTCGACGACGGTGACCATCGTGTCCAGCCGGGCCAGGTCGCCGAGGGTGGCGCCGTCGTCGCGGGCGAAGGCGAAGGTGGCGGCCACCGGCATGGGTTCGGAAATGCCGGAGGACTCGATGAGGAGGTAGTCGAAACGCCCCTCGCGCGCCAAGCGGTCGACCTCCTCCAGCAGGTCGTCGCGCAGGGTGCAGCAGATGCACCCGTTGGTCATCTCGACCAGGCGTTCCTCGGTGCGCGAGAGCGCGGCCTCGCCGCCGCGCACCAGGGCGGCGTCGATGTTGATCTCGCTCATGTCGTTGACGATGACGGCGACGCGCAGGCCCTCGCGGTTGGTGAGGACGTGGTTGAGCAGGGTGGTCTTGCCGGAGCCGAGGAATCCCGACAGGACGGTGACGGGAAGGCGCGGCGAGGGGGCGTGGGTCATACAGGGATCAGCCTTCAGGGCGCAGCAGGCCGCGCTCGTACGCCTTGGCCAGCCGCTGGGGGACGCGGTACGGGACGCCATCCACCGTGACCGTGACCAGTTGGGGCGTACTGGCCTTCCACTGCGCGCGGCGGTGCCGGGTGTTGCTGCGTGACATCTTGCGTTTGGGCACGGCCATGGGGGACCTCCGGGTGTGATCGGTGAGCGCGACAGAGGTTACATGAAAATGGATGTCATTACGACCTTGGTGTGCTGATCGGTCGTGGCGGCCGCGGGGGTGCCCCGTCGGTGCCGGCCCGAGCCATTTCTCTCCCACGGGGAGGGCGCTCCCGGACCGGTTGTGCGCTGTCGTGTCAACTCCTGGGCGCCGGAGGTCGACGCGGTCGGTCTGGTCGCTCATGGCTTGATGAAGTGCCGGGCCACGGACGCGGCGGGCACGTTACCGATTGCTTCGAGAGCACCGTGGGTCGCGCCAAGGCGGCGCAGGCGTTCGACGTGCCGGCCGTCCTGGCCACGGTGGCCGCCGAGTCGTTCTCCGGACCCCCGCTGCCGCAGCTCGCCGAGGTGTTCCCCGAGCGGGAGGTCATCGGCCGTACGAGCATGAACGCCTGGGCTCCGACCACCCGATCAGCCCCGATGCGGAGCGCTACGGGTACGAGCGCGCCGGCATGACCACCGCCGAGGTCGACTCCTCGCATCTGGTCATGCTCGCCCAGCCCAAGGCCGTGGCGGAGCTGATCCAGGACGCGGCCCGGTCCACCGCCCACTGACCCAATCGTTCAGGATAGAACGATTAGTCGATGATGTTCGAGCGCTGGTAGCTTCTGATCGCCCCCGAGGACCCTCCGGCGGGCGATCGGAGGAGGATAGACCCATGAAGTCCGGCGCGAGGCTCGCGCTCGCCGTCATCGCCCTGGTTGCCGCCCTCGCCACCGCCTGCGGTGTCCCGCAGGACAGTGGAGCGCAGTCGGACACCGCCGAGGACTGCTCGCCGTACGCCAGATACGGCACGCACCCCGGCACCGAGGTCACCGTCTACGCGGAGAACCGGGACCGGGAGGCCGACCTGTTCGAAGCGACCTGGGCGGACTTCGCGGACTGCACGGGAATCGACGTCCGGTACGAGGGGGACGGGGAGTTCGAGGCCCGGATACAGCTCCGGGTCGACGGCGGGAACGCGCCGGACGTGGCCTTCTTCCCGCAGCCCGGGCTCCTGGCACGCTTCGCGCGGGCGGGGGAGCTCAAGCCCGCGAGCGCCGGGGTCGTGGCCCTCGCGAAGCAGGGCTGGTCGGCCGACTGGAACAGCTACGCGACCGTGGACGGCACCCTCTACGGCACGCCGCTGGTCGCGAACGTGAAGTCGTTCGTCTGGTACTCGCCGAAGTTCTTCCGCGACAGGGGCCTGAGCGTTCCCCGCACGTGGTCCGAGCTGATGGCCGTGACGGAGAAGATCGCGGCGTCGGGTGTCCGGCCGTGGTGCGCGGGCATCGAGTCCGCCGAGGCGACCGGCTGGCCCGTGACCGACTGGATCGAAGACGTCCTGCTGCGCCAGCAGGGCACGGACGTCTACGACCAGTGGGTCGCTCACGAGATCCCGTTCAACGACCCGCGGGTGATCAAGGCCATGGACACCGTGGGATCCATCCTCAAGAACGACCGGTACGCCAACGGCGGTTTCGGTCCCGCCCGTTCGATGGCGTCGATCTCCTTCCAGGAGGCCGGCGCGCCGGTTCTCTCCGGCGACTGCGCGATGCACCGCCAGGCCTCGTTCTACGCCGGCATGTGGCCCAAGGGCACCGAGGTCGGACCGGACGAGGACGTCTACGCCTTCCTCCTGCCCGGGGCCGGCCCCGCCGACCGCCCCGTACTGAGCGGTGGGGTGTTCACCGCGGTGTTCGCCGACCGCCCCGAGGTGCGGGCGTTCCAGGAGTATCTGGCCTCCGCGGACTTCGCGAACGCGCGCATGAAGAAGGGCCCGTTCGTATCGGCGAACAGGGGCGTGGATCCGGCGAACGCCGCGACCCCGGTCGACAGACTCTCGATCCAGCTGCTCCAGGACCCCGGGACACAGTTCAGGTTCGACGGTTCGGACCTGATGCCCGCATCGGTCGGCGCCGGGACGTTCTGGGAGGGAGCCGTCGACTGGATCGGCGGCGCGAGCACCCGTGAGGTCGCCGACTCCATCGAACGGTCCTGGCCGAGCTACTGATGCCGTTCGACGTCGTCGCCCAGCAGCCCAAGCTGCTGTACCTGCTCCAGGGCATCGCCGCCTTCGCGGCGGTGGTCTCCCTGATCCTGCTGGCGCTGCACCGGGGGCCGGTCCGGAGAAGGGCCGCGGCCCTGATCCTGCTGGCCCCCGCGCTGCTGCTGCTCACGGTGGGTCTCGTCCTGCCCGGTCTGCGGACCCTGGCGCTGTCGTTCACGGAGAACGGCGGTGACACATGGGCCGGCTTCGACAACTACGTGTGGACGGTCACCGACCCCCGGGCGCTGGTGGCGCTGCGCAACACCCTGGCATGGGTGGTGCTCGTGCCGCTGCTGGCAACCACGACCGGCCTGCTCTACGCGGCGGCCGTCGTACGGTCGCGGTTCAGCGCGTTCGCGCTGTCCCTCGTCCTGATGCCGATGGCGATCTCCTTCGTCGGCGCGGGCGTCGTCTGGAAGTTCGTCTACGCCTACCGTCCCGCCCAGGCCGGGCAGATCGGGCTGCTGAACCAGCTCGTCGTCGCGTTCGGCGGCGAACCGAGGCAATGGCTCGTGGACTCTCCCTGGAACGTACTGCTCCTCATCGCGGTGATGGTGTGGACACAGGCGGGCTTCGCGGCCGTCCTGCTGGCAGGCGCGATCAGGGCCGTTCCCGGCGAGCTGACCGAGGCGGCCCGGCTCGACGGCGCGTCCCCCCGGCAGATCTTCCGGTGGATCACCGTGCCGTCGATCAGGCCCACTCTGCTCGTCGTGGTCCTCGCCCAGGCGATCGGCACCTTCAAGGCCTTCGACATCGTCAAGACCATGACCGGCGGACAGTTCGACACCGGCGTCATCGCCCACGAGATGTACGACCAGGCCTTCCGCTACGGCGAGACGGGCCGCGGCGCGGCGCTCGCCGTGCTTCTCTTCGTCCTCGTCACGCCCTTCGTCGCCCACCAGGTCCGGGCGCGGCGGAGGGCAGCGTGAACGGCGTCCGGGAGCGTCTGGCCTCCCGCGCCTTCACGTCGATCGCCGTGGTGATCGCGGTCCTCTGGACGACGCCGACCCTCGGTCTGCTGCTCTCCTCGTTCCGTCCCGAGGAGGAGATCAAGACGACGGGCTGGTGGACCGTGTTCGGCACGCCGCGTCTCACGCTCGACAATTACGGCGAGGTGCTGTCCGGCGGCGGGAACGGGTCGGCGCGGCTCGCGGAGTACTTCGTCAACTCCGTCGTCATCACCCTTCCCTCGGTGCTGTTCCCGCTCGTGCTGGCGTTCTTCGCGGCGTACGCACTGGCGTGGATCGACTTCAGGGGGCGGGACGCGCTCGTCGTCGGCATCTTCGCCCTCCAGGCCGTGCCGCTCCAGATGGCGCTCGTCCCCCTCCTGAAGCTGTTCTCCCAGGGCTGGCTGTTCCTGCCCGCGTGGAACCTCACCGGTCCCGCGCGTTTCGGCCAGGTCTGGTTCGCCCACACGGTCTTCGCGCTGCCGTTCGCGGTGTTCCTCCTGCACAACTTCCTGGCGGGGCTGCCCCGGGATCTGATCGAGGCCGCCCGCGTCGACGGCGCGTCGCACGGGACGCTGCTGCTCCGGATCGTGCTGCCCCTGGCCCGCCCGGCCCTGGTCTCCTTCGCCGTCATCCAGTTCATCTGGGTGTGGAACGACCTCCTCGTGGCACTGACGCTGTCGGGCGGGACGGCCGAGACCGCGCCGATGACGGTCAGACTGGCGAGCCTGTCCGGGACGTACGGCAACGAGTGGCAGCGGCTCACCGCGGGAGCCTTCGTGGCGGCGTTCGTCCCGCTGCTCGTCTTCTTCTCCCTCCGCCGGCACTTCGCACGGGGACTGCTCGCCGGATCGGTCAAGGGATGAGCCCCGGCCGGCCCGAGGGAGAAGGCATGGCGGTGCCCGGTAGGTCGGTGGCCACTCGGCCGCAGGCGCCAAGCGACCGCCAGGCGAACGCGGCCCTGCAGCGGATCGTGTCCACCCGGCTGCGCCACGACCCACGTACCCAGGCGTACTACGAACGCCGCACCCAGGAGGGCAAGACCCGACGTGAGATCATCCGGTGCCTCGAGCGATACGCAGCCCGCGAGGTCTTCAACCTGGTCGGACCGGTGTGCAGCACCCCCGCGTTATACGGGCGTCCGAGCTGTGGGCGGAGTCGCTCATGGTGCCGAACCTCGCCGGGCACAAGACCGACGCGGAGCGGCTGATCGACCGCTACTACCGGCCCGAGGTCGCCGCCGAGCCGGCCGCCTGGGTCAACGACGTCTGCCCGGCCCCGGCCGCCCAGGACGTCCTGGCCTCCTCCGACGACGGGGACACCGCCGCCCTCGCGGAGAACCCGCTGATCTTCCCGGACGCGGGGACGCGCCGTCGCCTGGCCATCGCCCGTGACATCACGGCCGAGGACCGGGTGGAGTTCGCCGAGCGGTCAGGATCGCCGGGCTGTAGGACGGAGCGGCACGGCTCAGCGCAGCCGGATCGGGGCGGGCAGCAGGGCGCGGGCGGGCACCGGACGCCATCGGCCCCCTTCGACCATCCGGCCGAACGCCTGGTCGCCGAAGTGGAAGGCGAAGCCGTGGGTACGCGGCGCGCTCAGCTCACCCAGCACCCTCGTCCGGGCCCTCAGCACCCCGTCGACGTCCACGTCGGGCCCGGACGGCCACTCCGGGTGCGCCATCTGCGCCGGGGTGTGGAAGACGTCGCCGAACACCAGGATCCGCCTTCTGCCGCCGGCCGAGACGACATACGTGGTGTGCCCGGGACTGTGGCCGGGGGTGATCAGTGCGGTGACCCCGGGCCATACCTCCTCACCGTCCTCGAACCGGCGCAGCACCCGCGACATCGGTACCACGAACCCCTCCCACGACGGCGCCCCCACCTCCACCTCGCGGTTCCAGAACGGGTCCCACTCGGCCCGCGCCACCAGGTAGTCGGCGCGGGGAAACGCCTTGCGCGGCGGCCGGCCGTGCCCGGTGAGGAAGCCGAGGCCGGTGTGGTCGGTGTGGAGGTGGGTGAACGCCACGGTGTCGATGGAGTGCCGTGACACTCCGAGCGCCCGCAGGGTGCGCAGCAGCGCGCCGCCGCGGGAGACGCCCAGCGAGGGCGAGAGCACGTTGGCTCCGAGGCCCACGTCGATCAGCAGCCGGCGGCCACCGCGTTCGACGAGCAGGCCGCCCGCCGAGGCGGCGATGCGGCGCGAGGGGGCCAGCGCCTCGGAGTGCTCCTCCCAGTAGCCGGCGGGAACGGCGGGGAGAAAGCCGGTCCGGTCCAACTCCATGGCCGCGTCGACGACGTAGGTCAGCCGGACGTCCCCCACGGTGAGGGTGCGCACGGCCGACTGGTGGCCGAGGGATCCGATGGACCGGGCGCGGGAGCGGGTGGCGTGCGCCTGCGGGGCGGCGCCGCTGAGGGGCACGGCCAGGGCCGCGGTGGAGACGAACGCGGTGCGCAGCAGGCCGCGCCGAGAGGGGGCGGGCACGCCGTGATCCGGCTCGGGCATGGCGGGGGCTCCTTCGCGGGGTGGTGGGTCAACCGGTGTTGCGCAGGCCGGCGGCGATGCCGTTGACGGTGAGCAGCAGGGCCCGGCAGAGCGACGGGTCCGCGTCCTCGCCCGCGGCCCGTTGCCGTGCGAGCAGTGCGACCTGGAGACGGGAGATCGGGTCGAGGTGGGCGTCGCGGACCGCCAGAGTGTGCTTCAACACCGACTGGGATTCCATCAGTTCGCCCTGCCCGGTGACGCGCAGGACTTCGGCGACGGTGAGCTCGTGCTCGGCCTTGATCCGGTCGAAGACGTGCTTGAGGTCCTCGGGGACGAGGGTGTCGACGTGAGTAGATCGCGTTACGGGCCTCGTCGGCCGGTTCGGGACGCACGACGCGCAGGTCGTCCGTCTGCCACAGCAGGTCGATGCTCTCCGCGAGCCGTGCGTCGTGTCGCCGGCGGTCCGCCTCGACCACCGGGGTCTGCAGCAACCCGGCGATGCGCCGCAGTTTGGTGAGCACCGACCGGCGGGCGGCCTCCGTCGGGTGGGCGGTGAAGACGGGCCGGACGTTCAGGTGCTCCACCGCGCGGATCAGGGCGTCCGGTGCTTCGCGCGCGGCGTCCTGGACGACGCGGGCCGGCGCGGCGCCCGCCCGTTCCCTGACCGAGCGCAGTTCGCGGCCTCGGTGCACCTGTTCGGTGACGTTGGCCAGGTGGAAGTAGGTGGAGAAGGCGCGGACCAGCTGGGCCGCGGTCCGGGCGTCGACGCCGCGCAGCAGCTCGGCATGGCCGTCGCCGTCCTCGCGGGCCGAGCGGCGGACCGTGTCGACGAGTTCCAGCAGTTCGGGGCCCTCCTGGCGGGCCAGGGTCTCGTCCAGCAGCTCGGCGAGGTGCTGGATGTCCGCCTGGAGGGCGGCGTGGTAGGGACCGGGGGTCATGACTGCTCCCGAGGTGACGTGGTGACGGACGTTCACGGAGTCAGCAGGCGGGCGGGGTTGGTAAGGGTGATGGCCGTGATCTCCCGGCTCGTCAGGTGCGCGGCCCTGAACCAGTGCGCGCTCAGGTCGAGCCACTCCTTCACGCCGGGCTGGCCGGGCTGTCCGAGGTCGGAGCTGAACACCACCCGGGGGTGGGCTCGCGCGACCTGGCCGAGGTGCGCGGCGTCGCGGTGCCCCAGCAGCAGCGTCAGCGCGGTGATCTCGACGTGGAGACCGGGCACGTCGCGCAGGTCCTTGAGGTCGTCGGGGGTGAAGCCCGACATGGGGTGGGTGGCGTGGGTGAGGAGCAGGCGCGGCACCTCCAGGCGTACGGCTTCGTCGACGACGCGCAGGGCCGCTTCCCGGTCACAGTGCCCGGTCGCCACGGCGACGGGCAGGTCACGGGCCGCCCGCAGGACCTCGCGCACGTCCCGGCGCAGCCGCCCCTCGGTGTCGAGGACCCGGCCGGCCCGCCACCGGTAGGTGTCGAGCAGCGGGTGGAACGGGGTGCGGCGCAGGGCCGAGGTGTGCGCGGGGCCGGTCAGGGTCGGCAGGTGGACGACGAGGCGGGCGGGGCTGTCCGGGCCGTGGGCGTAGACCGCCTGTTCCACGGCCCGGGGCCGGACGCCGCCGGCCAGTTCGTTCAGCACGAGCGTGCCGGAGACCGGCAGCCCCTCCTCGCGGGCCTCCCAGGCGCGGGCGGCGGTCGAGGTGAGATGGCTCTTGAGCACGACCCAGCCGCCGGCCTCCGCGTACGCGCGGCCCGCGCCGGCCGAGGTGAGGCGGCGGCGGTAGAGGTCGGGTCCCGCGTGGTAGTGGACATCCACCACCACGCGTCCCGCCGGCTCAAGCATGATCGGGCCGGGCACCGCCACCGTCCCAGGGCTTGGCGTAGCCGAACCGGCGCCGGGCCTCGTCGAGGCGCAGGCCCGCGCCGACCGCCTCGGCGATCACGCCCTCGGTCCGCTCCACGCGTTCGGCCCGCTCCGCGACCTCGGCGGCCTGCTCGGCCGGTACCACCAGGGCGCCATTGTCGTCGGCGACGACGATGTCGCCGGGGCGTACGGTGACGTCCCCGATGACGACGTCCCGTCCGGTCGCCGCGAGCTCCGCCCGGTTCTTGCCGCTGACCATGGTGACACCGGTGCTGAACAGCGGGTATCCGGCGGCCCGGATCTCGGCGACGTCGCGCGCCGAGCCGTGCAGGGCGGTGCCCCGGACACCGCGCCGCTGCGCCAGGGCCGTCAGCAGCGAACCCCAGTTGGTGCAGCTGGTGCTGCCCGCGTTGTCGACGACGACGAAGGACCCCTCGGGCACGTCGTCCAGGTAGTCGGCCGCGTTGCGGAAGCCCTTGCCGTCGCTGTCCACGGGCCGGTACGTCACGGTGAACGCGCGGCCGGCGGCGCGGGCACCGGGCACCCGCGCGGCGATCCCGGCGAGGACGCCGCCGACTCCCAGGCTGTCCAGCGCGTCGGAGACGGACGCGGTATCGAGACGGGCGAGCCGTTCCATCGCGTCCTCCTTGCTGCCCGACTCCCCGCAGGCCGGGGCGAGTTCGCCGGCGACGGCCCGCGCGACCTCCCGTGTGCCGCCCGTGCCGCCCATGTCGTAGGTGACGGCCGTACGTCGGGTGGCGACCGTGCGCACCGCCGCCCTCAGTTCCTCGCCGGGGACGGAGAGGTCCAGGTGGTCGAGCATCTGGGCCACGGCGAGGATCATCGCCATGGGGTTGGCGCGGCCCTGTCCGGCCATGCCGGGAGCGCTGCCGTGCACGGGCTCGAAGTAGCTGCCGTGGTCCCCGATGTTGCCGCTGGGCGCGAGGCCGAGGCCGCCCATGACGCCCGCGCCGAGGTCGGAGAGGATGTCGCCGAACATGTTCTCCGCGACCAGCACGCCGAACCGCTCGGGCCTGCGCACCATCCACAGGGCGACCGCGTCGACGTTGAGGATCTCGGTCTCGATGCCGGGGTGGTCGGCCGCGATCAATTCGAGGCGTTCCCGCAGGTGATTGCTGCTGTGGCGGAGCACGTTGGGCTTGTCGACCAGGGTGAGCCGGGTGTAGCCGCGGGAGCGGGCGTGGGCGAAGCCGTACCGCAGCAGCCGGTCCATGCCGAACTCGGTCTGCAGGCGCAGCGTGACGCTGGTCGCTCCCGGACCGGACGCCTGGGCGTTGGGGTGATCGCCGACCACGTTCCACAGGGCGTCGTCCACGCCGTGGAAGTCGAACCCGGCGTACAGGCCCTCGGTGTTCTCCCGGATCACGGTGAAGTCGAAGCGCTTCTCGGCCAGGTCCACGACCGGGCGGATGTTGGCGTACAGGCCGAGCCGCTGCCGCAGTTGGATGACGGGGGAGACGAAGGTGAGTCCGGTGCCGCGCAGGCCGTCGGGGAGTTCGGCCTCGGCCTCGCGCAGCGGCTTGCTGGTGATCGCGCCGAGCAGGCAGGTGTCGGTCTCCTCAAGCAGCTTCCAGGTGCGCTGCGGGACCGGGTCGCCCTCCTGGCGCCAGCACTCCCAGCCGATCTCGCCGAAGCGCAGGTCGAGGGGGAGGCCGAGCCGGTCCACGACGTCCAGGGCGGCGGACGTCACCTCCGGTCCGATGCCGTCGCCGGGCAGGACAGCGACGCTCTTCATGTGAGTCCCTTCTGCCGCAGGAAGTCTCCGATGAGGACGGACACTTCCGCGGTGCGTTCGAAGTGGGGGCGCATGCCGGCCCCCTCGATGACGGCCACCCGGTGGTGCGGTGCCGCCGCGGTGTGGCGCTGGGTGACGAGCTGCGAGTGGCTTCCGACGATCTGCAGCAGCGGTCCCGGGTGGGCCCGCACCGCGTCGCTCACATCGATGCCGCGCAGCATCCGCAGTCCGGCGGCGAGCCGGCGCCCGGCGCCCGGATCGTGCGGTGCGGGACCGTCGCCGGCCGGGTCGGGGCGGTGGCCGCGCGGCTGGACGCGCCGGTTCAGCAGAGCCAGCGCGGCGTCGGAGCGGCCGCCTGCGGCGAGGTCGGCGATCTCGGTGAGCCTGGCATCGAGGAGGGCGTCGCTGCGGGCCGGCCCGGAGACGAGCAGGGCCGCGGCGTTCGGGGCGACGTCGGGGAGCAGCACCTGGGCCAGCGCGCCGCCCAGCGCGTTCCCGCACAGCAGGTCCACGCGCCCGAACTCGGGGAGCAGCGTCCGCCAGCGGGCGGCGAAGGAGTCCAGCGAGGCGGTCTCCTCGTCCCAGGCGGCGAGCGTGTCGACGACGGTGACCCGCAGGCCCGCGGCGGCCAGGACGCGGGTGACGGGCGTGAAGAAGGCTCCGTCGTCCCAGCGCGGGGTGACCGGGGCGAAGACCAGGGCGTGTGCCGGGCCGGCGGCGGCCTTCGGTCCGAAGACCGCCGCCGGCACAGCGAGTCCGGCGTGGGTCACCGGACGGTGGCGAGGGTGCGCGCGGTGGCGATGCCCTCACGGTGGTTGCCGCCCAGCAGGTCCTTGCGGTGCTCGACCGGCAGGTCGTAGCGGCCCAGGACCAGGTCGGACAGCGGCAGGGAGGGGGTGCCCTCGGGGACGGTGGCCAGGAGCAGGTCCGCCAGCTCCAGTGCCGGGCCCAGGTGGAGGCGGGCGGCGGCCTCGGGGTCGGTGCGGTCCAGGTGGGCCAGCCACTGCTCGGCGATGAGGTTGCCCGGGCCCTTGCCCATGCCCTGGATCGAGGAGTCGATCCAGGTGGCGCCCGCCGCGACCGCGCTGATCGCGTTGGCCAGGGCGAGGCCAAGGTTGTTGTGGGCGTGCAGACCGACCGGGCCGCCGGTGACCGACTTGGTCAGGGTGGTGAGGTCGGTGGTGTCGACGGGGGAGAGGCTGCCGTTGGAGTCGGCCAGGTAGACGCACTCGGCGCCGGCGTCGGTGGCGGCGGTCGCCACCTCGACCACGGCCCGCCCCGACCACTTGCTGATCCGGGCGAAGTTCACGCCGACGGTGAACCCGATGTCCTTGGCCTGGCGTATGTACTCCAGTCCGCGTTCGTAGCCCTGAGACGGCAGGATGATGCGGACCAGGCGGGCGCCCGCGGCGTACATGGCGGGCAGGTCGTGCTCGGTGATGTTCTTCGGGTGCAGGATCATCGCCACCCGGTCCGCGCCGATCTCCCGGGCCACGGCGGCGATGAACTCGTCGTCGCCGCGGCCGGTCAGCCCGAGGTTCGGGATCGGCAGCAGGGAGCCCTTGCGGTAGGCGATCTCGACCCAGTCGAAGCCGGACTCGACGCTGAGCCGGGCGTGCGTGAGGGCGTAGTCCAGGGGGAAGTGGAAGCCGTTGCGGTACCCGCCGTCGCGGAGGGTGACGTCGATATTGACGATGCTCATGGTTCCTCCAGGTGAGTTCGGGGCGATCCGGGTTCAGGCGGACTGCTGGGCGGCGGCGTGGTGGGCGGCGAGCCGGCCGAAGATCAGCGAGCGCAGCACGGACGTGGCCGGCGGGTAGGCGTGGTAGAAGAGGCCGGTGGCCTCGCCCGCCGCGTACAGGCCCGGGATGGCGGTGCCGGACGGGGTGACCACCCGGCCGTCGAGGTCGGTGCGGATGCCGCCGTAGGTGAAGCAGATGGCGGCGGTGAGCGGTACGCCGATGAAGGGGGCGGTGTCCAGCGGCGTGGCCCAGTTGGACTTCCGCGGCTCGACGCCCATGGTGGCCTTGCCGTCGAGGCGGGTCGGGTCGAACTCACCGGGCCCGACAGCCGCGTTGAACTCGGCGACGGTCTTCTCCAGGCCCTCGGCGTCGATGCCGAGCTTCGCGGCGAGCTCCTCCAGGGTGTCGGCCTGCTCCGGCGGCACGTCGCTGAGCCAGGCGTCGGCGATGCCGGGGATGGCGAGCGTCTTGGCGTCGGCGATCCAGTACGCCTCCTGGTCCTGGTTCTTCCAGATCTCGTAGCCGACGTGCTCGAAGGTGTTGTCCCAGGTGTCGCGGCCCTCGTCGAAGAAGCGTTTCATCTTGTTGTTGACGAAGATGCCGGTGCTGAAGCCGTACAGGACCGAGTCGGCCTTGCGGGTGCGGCGGTCGACGGGCTCGGCGTGGATGCCGTCGAACTGGCCGGCGGTGTCGGCGCCCAGCTCCAGCGCCATCCGCAGCGCGTCACCGCGGTTGTTGGCGATGCCGGGGGCGATCAGCGGCAGGTCGCAGGCCCTGTCGCCGACGTAGCGGGTGAGCATCTCGGTGTTGCCCTCGAAGCCGCCGCAGGCCAGGACGACGGCGCGGCCGGCAAGACGCTGGGTGCGGCCGTCGGCGGTGCGCACCAGCACGCCGTTGACGAGGCCGTCGTCGGACGTCGTCAGGCGCAGCGCCTCCGTCTCGTAACGGATGTCGACGCGCGGGTCGTTCTCCAGGGCGGCGCCGAAGTGCTCGACGATCGAGGCGCCGCCGCCGTGGGGGCTGGCCGGCGGGGTCATCGACGGGGTGCCGGCGTCGAAGGTGTGCGGCAGGGGGAACTGCTCGAAGGCGATCTCGACACCGTGCTTCTCGACGAACTCCAGCGTCTGCCGGGTCTCACGCTCGACGGTGCGGCAGTACTCGATGTCGGCCAGGCCGCCGGAGACGCGGCTGACGTGCTCGGCCCAGTCGGTGTCCAGCTGCCGGTCCTGGTCGATGCGCAGGAACGCGCCGGTCCAGCGGGTGGCGCCGCCGCGCTCCTCCTTGCCGGAACGCTCCAGGACGGCGATGCGGGCGGGCGTCTCGCGGCCCTCGGTGGTCTCGGCGAAGGACAGCGCGGCCGACAGGCCGGCGGCGCCGAACCCGATGACGATGAGGTCGTAACTCGGCGGGGTGGTGGAGCCGGACATGGTCTCTCCTCTGAAAAGGTCTGTGGCTGGGGGTGGTCAGGGCTCAGCGGCCCGGGGTGATGACCCGGCTCGTGCGGTAGAGGCGGTACTTGGCGCCGGTCGTGGTCTCGGCGAACGCCTCGTAGCGGCGCAGGAACTCGGGGTCCTCGAAGATCGCGTCGAACCGCTTCTGGTCCGTCCACGCCGCGAAGTTGACGATGGCGTCGCCGTCGACGCTGGTCAGCAGGCGGGAACCGCGGAAGCCGTCGGCGGTGCCGGAGACGTGCTCGACGGCCGAGGCCAGCGCGGCCACGCTGGCGGCCGCGTCGTCGGTGGTGGCCACGTTGATGAGCAGGACGCTGTCGTCCGGCTCGGCGGCGGTGATGACGCCCGGGCTGGCGTTGCGGCCCTCGAACGAGATCGTTTCGTACGAGGCGATGCCGAGCTTGTGCCAGGGGTCGCTCTCGATGAGCTCGCGCACCCCGCTGTCGTCGAGGTCGGCGGTCACGATGACGGCGCCGCCGTCGGGGCGGGGGCCGCTGAGCAGGATGCGGCCCTGGTCCGCGTGCTCGCGCAGCCAGGCCTTGTGTTCGGCCATGTGCGCGACGACGGTCTCACGCGGGGTGAGGTAGGTGAGGGTCAGGACGTGGATCACGGGGACCTCCGTGTGTGGTGGTGGGGGTGGTCGGGACGGAAGGCGGCGGGTCAGGCCGCTGGGGAGCCGGGGCGGCCGGTGCGCCGGGCGAGGGAGGTGAGGATGGCCTCGGCGTCGGCCACGACGCCCTGGAGCACTTGGGCGGCGGGCTGGATGTCCTCGATCAGGTCGAGGATCTCGCCGGCGAACATGGCGCGCCGGCTGGTGTCGTCGCGGGCGACGGCGGCGGTCCACTCGGGCTCCACCGTGGCGCGCCGGGCGGCGAGCTCGGCGTCCCGCCCGGTCCAGGCGCGGGTGAAGTCGTTGCTCACGGAGCGGGCCTGGTAGGCCTCGTCCCACGGGATGCCGCGCACGACGTCGAACGCGCGGGTGTTGACGGTGTCCGCGGTCCGCGCGGAGACCAGCCGGGACTTGAATCCGGCGGTGGCCAGCGACTCCTCGGTTGCGGCGAACCGGGTGCCCATCATCACGCCGTCGGCGCCCAGCGCGAGGGCGGCGGCGAGCCCGCGGCCGTCGGCGAACCCGCCGGCCGCGACCACCGGCACCTGTCCCTGGGCGACATCGAGCACGGCCGGGACGAGGGGCAGGGTGGCCAGCGACGCGTGGTGCCCGCCGGCCTCCGCGCCCTGCGCCACGAGCACCGATGCCCCGGCCTGTACGGCGACGGCGGCCTGCTCGGGGTCGTGCACCTGGACGACGACATGGGCGCCGGTGTCGGCCGCGGATGCCACGTACTGGTGGACCTGCGCCGCGTCACCGAAGGAGAGGGCGATGACCGGCGGGGCGTAGCCGAGCACCTTGTCCCACAGACCGGGCCGCTCGTCGAAGGTGAACATGACGCAGCCGACGCCCCAGACACCGCCGTTCTCGGCTGCCTGGGCCACGTGCTCGTCGATGAACGCCGGGTCGCCGTAGCTGACGCCGACGAGGCCCAGGCCGCCCGCCCGGGTCACGGCGCCGGCGAGCCGTCCGCCGGACACCGAACCCATCGGGGCGCAGACGACCGGATGGTCGATGCCCAGCAGCTCGGTCAGCTTGGTCGAGATCACGATGCTCCCTTGGTCCGGGTTCGATGGCATGACACGGCCCGACGGGCCGAGGAGGAAAAGAAGCGCCGGTGAATTCCACATTGAATTCCGGGCGAGAAACAGGCGGGGATGTCCCGGGGGAGGGGAACCGCTTCGGAAGAGACCCGCGCTGTTTTACGTTCAGGAGGCTATCCGCCAACTCCCGCAGCCGTCCAAGACGCAATCCGCGTGCCAGCCATAAGTGGACGCCTATACCGCGGAATCATCGCTTCCAAATCCTCCGCCCGTAGTCGGCGGAAACAGAAAAGGCGTGTGCTCCCGGCCGGGGGGAGGCCGGGAGCACACGCCTACAGGGGCAGCGGGGGCTATTCGGTCAGGAACGTCCAGCCGCACCGCGCCGAGACCTCGCGCAGGACGCGGGCGGTGCGGCCGCCGCTGACGGTGATGACGGCCAGGCGCTCACGCGGCGGCCCGGTCGTGGGCAGGGGCCGCCAGACCAGGTGCGGCTCCCGCTCCACCGCGCGGTGCGGGCGCAGCGCCACCAGGTCCCCGGTCGTCTGCAGGGCGTGCACGAACAGCGCGTCCTGGTCCTGGTTGAGCGGATGCAGTACCGCGTTCCAGCCCAGCCGGGCCAGCTGCGCCGGCACGCTCTGGGCGAAGCCCGGCGCGCAGCCCTCCTCGTACCACAGCAGGCGCTGCCGGGCGAGGTCGCCGAAGGTCAGGTCGGTGCGTGCGGCGAGCGGGTGCTCCCGCGCCATGACGACGCCGAGCGGTTCGTCGCGGACCACGGCGCGCACCACGTGCGGCATCGGGATCGGCAGGCGCACGATGCCGAAGGCGATCTCGCCGTGGTGCAGCAGTTCCCCCTGGTCCGCGGCCTCCGCCGAACGCATCCGAAGGCTCGCCTCCACGGCGCGGCCGTTGTCCGGGCGCCTGCCGGACAGCGCGTTCTGCACTTTGATGAGGACGTCCGCCGGCACGCCGCCGCACACTCCCACGGACCAGATCCGCGGGGCCGGAGCGGCCGCGGCGATGGCAGAGCGCAGCTGGCCCGGAATTCCCTGGATTTCCCTGAGAAAGGCCCGGCCGCCGCTCGTGAGTTCAACTCCTCGCGAACTGCGTATGAACAGTGCCGCGCCGACCCGTTGTTCCAGTCGTCGAATTTGCTGACTCAGGCTCGGCTGTGAAATCCGGAGTTGCTGGGCCGCGGCCGACACGGTTCCGGCGCGTACCACGGTCAGGAAATACCGAAGGTGGCGCATGTCGAAGTCGTCGACGTCACGCGCGTCGGACACCGCGCGCAGCACGACGTCGTCCGTCTGATCCGGTCCTGGTGTGCCGAGGTCCGCGCGCCCGGTTGCGCGCCGACCCGTCCACTCGTCCAGCACGCTCATCCGCTTCCTCCTAAACGTTGCCATCCCTGCCCCGTGCAGGGATGCGCCCACCCGACCCGGCGCCCGCCGGGTCCCGATGCAGCATGACAGAAGAATTCGTTCTCGAAGGTATTTTTTACGGGCCCGAAACGACCCCGCCCTCTCCGCGTACGGCGGACGGCACCTCCACACCCGACAGGGCGGTGAACAGCAGCCGCCACAGCGGCTCCCCGCCGGGTGTGCCGTGGTCGCCGGCGCACCCGGCGGGCGCCTGGAGCAGCCCGTACATGACGATCATCAGCAGGTGCGCCACGAGCCGCGGCGGATAGGCGGGGAAGCCGCTGTCGCGCTGGGCCCGGCGGACCAGCTCCGTCAGTGCGCCGCGCACCTCCACGAGGACGTCGCACAGCGCCCGGGCCAGCGACGGGCAGTCGGCCGCGAGCCGGACCGTCGCCCGCAGCCGCACATCCGTCTGCAGCCGCCCGGCGAACCCCAGGACGACACGTTCGAGGACCTCCCCGGCGTGGGCGCCCGGAGCGTCGTGCTCGGTACGCAGACTCGTCCACGCCTGCCGGGAGTCGTCGATCAGAGCGCCGGCCAGCGACCGCTTGGAGGGGAAGTGCCCGTAGAGCGCCCCCTTCGTCATGCCGATCCGCTCGGCCACCGCCGTGAGCGTCGCCCTGTCGTAGCCCTGCGCGGCGAACACCTCGGCCGCGGCCGTCAGCACCTTCTCCCTGGTTCGCCGTGCCCGTTCCTGTGTGGCCATGTTCGTGCCCTCCATCGTGAAAGAGAGCACATGCATACCATCGCGGCGGAATGCTCTCGTCGCGTTCCGGCCCCCTGAACGGCTCACGCGCTCTCCGCCCGCAACGGCCCCGGTCGGGCGGGCGCCACCGGCCATCCGAAGCGCTGTGCGGCCTCGTTCAGCAGGGGCGAACCGCCCACCACCACCGGCTTGCCCACCGAGCGCAGCAGGGCGAGGTCACTCTCGTGGTCGCCGTACGCGAAGCACTCACCGGGGTCCACACCGCGCTCCCGCATGAGACCGACCGCGGCCTCGGCCTTGGCGTCCCCGATCATCGGGCGGTGCACCTCCCCGGTCAGCACGCCGTCGGCGCCCACCACCAGCTCGGTGCACAGGATCGTCGAGGCCCCCATGTCCCGGGCCAGCGGGGTCAGCAGCGGACGCATCGAGCCCGAGACCAGCACCACCTCGCAACCGGCGGCCCGGTGCGCGGCGACGGCGTCGACGACGGGCCGCACGAAGGCCGCCTCACCACGCCGGTAGCCGTCGTACCAGAGTCGGCCCGCGGCCTGCAGGGTGGCCAGGGGCACACCCGCGTAACGCCGGTAGTGCCGGCGGTTCAGCTCCGCGCGGTCGACGGGCGCCGCCGCACCGGCATCCGGCCAGGGCGCCTGGGCGGCGGACCCGGCCGGATGCCGGCGCATCCAGTGGTCCCAGAAGGCGATCATGCTTTTGGCGGCGATCACCGTCTCGTCGACATCGAAGAAGGCGAGCGCCGGGCGCGTCCTCGTGGCCACCGTCGTCATCGCCCGTCCCCGCCCGCCAGGGCCGCGTCCGCATACGCGCCGGCCGCCGCGTCGAGGCCGAGCGCCCCGTGCGACGCGGCCGTCGTGACGTCCCGCCAGGCCCGCTGCACCCGGCTGTGCGGCGCCTGCCCGCGCATGCCCGACGCATGGAACAGGTCGTTCACCGCCTCGCGGCACCAGGCGGCCGCCGTCGCCGCGTCCCGGCGGTTCTCGGCCACCGTGAGCGGCGTGCTCTCCCCCTGGTCGGCGCGCTCGGCAGTGCCCGCGAGCAGCAGGCCCGCCGCGTGGACGCGCGCGGACGCCGACGCCAGCAGCAGGTCCTGGCCGGGCCTGCGCGCCTCGGGCCGCACGCACTCGGCCGTCCAGGCCCGCACCGCCGCCCGGGCCGCCCCCAGTACCGGCGCCGCGAAGATCGGCGCGGCGACCATCGGGTACGGGACGCGGTGGCAGCGGGCGGCGCCGGGCAGCGGACGCAGCAACGCGCCCAGGGTGAACGACCGATGGGCGGGAACGGTGATCCCTTCACCGGTCACGCTGTTGCTGCCGGTTCCCCGCAACCCGACGGAGTCCCAGGTGTCCCGGACGGTCAACTCCGCGCGCGGCACGGCGAGGACCCGGTGCTCGCGGGCGCCGTCGGACCCCGGCGTCCAGGACGCAAGCAGCACCCACTCCGCGTGGTCGACGCCGCTGGCCGTCCGCCACTCCCCGTCGAGCCGCCAGCCGCCGGGCACGGCCGTGGCGCTGCCCTGCGGCGGCACGACCGACGCGGCGATACGGACGTCCGGGCCCTGAGTCCACACCTCGCGCTGTCCCCGTTCGGGCAGATACGCGGCGAGCCGGCCGTGTGCCGCGTACAGGGCGGCACACCATCCGGTGGCGGCGCAGGCCTCCGCGACAGCCGAGGCGTCGGCGATCAGCCGGGCGAAGCTCCCGGCCGCCCCGCCCCACTCGGCCGGTACGAAGTGGCGCGCGAACCCCGCGTCGACGACGGCGGCGGCGACCCGCGCGTCGAGCCTGCGCCGCTCGTCGGCGGCGGGAGCGTCCCGTTCGGCCATCTCGAGGAGCGGGCCGAGCGCGTCCCGTCCGTCCGGACGGTGGCGGCTGCTTCCGTCGTGGCGCCTGCTGCTTCCGTCGTGGCGCCCGCTGCGCTCGCTCCCGCCGCCGGGTATCCGCTCACCCATGAGGGAGACCTCCTCGCCCGTGCGCGCGACCTCCTCGCCCCTGGGCGCGTCATCGCGCCGTATGCCGGGGCGCTCGCTCAGCATGCCGTGCCCAGCCGGGTCAGGGCGGGCTCCGCCATGCCGCGGCGGACCGTGGCCCGGGCGAGTTCGCGGTCGCCCTGGTGGGCGTGGACGGTGAAGGAACGCCCGCCGCGTTCGGCCGGTTCCGCGGTGATCGCCACCGGCGCGTCGAGTTCGCCGAACGCCGTGAACCGCACGTCGAGCAGGGTCAACGCGCCGGCGCCCGGCTCACCGTCGGCCGCGGCGACCTGGCTCGCCTGCCGGAACGCCTCCACGAACGCCATGCCCGGGACGTGATCCGACTCGTGGTCGAAGAGCACGGGGTGCTCCTGGTCGAGCCGCAGCCACCAGCCGTTCGCCCGCAGCGGGTCGGTCTCGATGAGCACGTCCCGCTCGGTGAGCCGGCCGACACGGGCCGGCGGCAGCGGCACGCGCGGCGGCGCCGGACGAGGCTCCCGCGCTTCCGGGCCGCGCTCGACGCGATGCCGCAGCAGGGCGTAGCGGCGGGGCTCCATCGGTTCCCAGTGCACCCGTACCCGTCCGGCGCGGCGGTGTTGCACCAGGACGTCGGCCTGCAGTTCCAGTCGCAGGCGCCGCGCGCCCTCGGCGGGCGGGCGGCAGACGACGTCGAGTCCGAGGGTGAGGTGTCCCGGGCCCAGCGGCGGCAGGGCCTCGGTCAGGTCGACGGTGAGGGCGCTCAGTACGAACGGCATCCCGTGCGGGACGTCGAGGAAACGGTGGGACAGGTGGATCGCGGTCTGCCGCGCGGTCTCCGCGAGCAGGACCGGGTCGGCCGCCGGGCCGTCCTCGTGGCCGAGGTAGTGGTCCCGGCGCCACGCGGCGGCGACCGCGAAGCGTTCGTCGCCGAGCCGCTCGGCGTCCGTCAGGAACACTTCCGCCTCGGCCGCCTTGTGGACGGACTCACGCGGAACCCGGTGGTCGAAGTTCAGCCTTCCCCAGTGGAGCTCAGGCCCCGGTCGGTCGGTGCGCAGCTCGAGCTCAGGCATGACGTACACGCGTAGACTCCTCCCCTGGCCGCCGTGACTTCGAAGCGTCGGTATCGTCCCGGCGCAGCACGTGGCGACTTCGAAGAAATATACCTTCGGGAAGGTATATTGGGAGATCATTTTTCGTCACCGCACAGAGCCGCACTCCGCATGCGCGAGCATGCCGAAGGACAGGGGACCGTCGCTCATGACAGAGCCGCAAGCCACCGTGTTCACCCAGCCGAGACCCACGGTCAGAAGGGGGTCCGCACCCAAACAGGAGCGCTCCGCCCGCACGCGTCTGCGGGTCCTGACCGGGGCCGCGGAGCTGTTCACCGAGCGCGGCTTCCGCCATGCGTCGGTCAAGGACGTGGCGGACCGCGTCGAGATGACCAAGGGCGCCGTGTACTTCCACTACCCGACCAAGGAAGCCCTGGCCGTGGCGATCGTGGAGGAGCACTACGGGCGTTGGCCGAAAATGCTCGACGAGGTCACCAGGGAGGGTCGGGGACCGCTGGACACCGCCGCGCGCATGCTCGAGTGCGCGGCCACCGCGTTCCAGGACGACGTGATCGTGCAGGCCGGTGCCCGGTTGCAGCTGGAACGCCCGCAGATCGAAGCCGAGTTGCCCACCCCCTACGTCGACTGGGTCTCCCTGCTGGAGTCCCTGCTCACCTCCGCCCAGGAGGCCGGCGAGCTGCGTGCCGGGGTCGAACCCGGCCGGGCCGCACGCTCGTTGGTCTCCGCGTTCTTCGGCTCCCAGCACGTCTCCGACGTCCTCAGCGGACGCGCGGACGTGGTGGAACGCTGGCGAGACCTGAGCGACCTGCTCTTCCGGTCGATCCGGGCCGACTGACGCGCGGGGGTGCCTCTATGTCTTTGGTCTCGCGAGGCGTGGTGTTCGGGTTCCGTAGAAGGTGCCGTTGCGGAGCATCGCGAACAGCACGTTGATCCGCTGCCGGGCCAGGCGGAGAAGTGCCTGTGTATGTGTTTTCCCTCGGGCCCGGCACTTGTCGGAGTAGGTGCGGGAGGCCGGGTCGTGCAGGGCGGCGAACGCGGACAGGAACATCGCGCGTTTCAGGACGCGGTTGCCGCCGCGTGGCGCGTGGCGCGTGTTCGCCGTGGATCGAGGTCCCGGACGACTTCGTGGTCGGGGCGGGTCCGGCGTAGGAGGCGAGGTGGGCGGCGGTGGGGAAGCCGGTGCCGTCGCCGACGGTGCCCAGCAGGGTGGTGGCGGCGTTCCTGACGCCGACGCCGGGCAGCGACGTCAGGACCTGGGAAAGAGGGTGCGCCTCCAGCAGGGTGCTGATCTGGGCTTCTGTGGCCCGGCGTTGTTCGTGGACGGCGCCGAGCGAGCGGGCCGGCGACGGGATTCGGAGTTCAAGCAGTTCCGGCTCGTCGTTGACCACGCTCCGCGACAACAGCACCTCGCCCTAGCTGTCCAGGACAACCGTGTGGTGATGAGCCTTGCCGATGTCGGTTCCCGCCCAATGCCAGACCATGGTCCCTCCGGTCGTTCGACGTACTCCGTACATCCGGACGACTCCGCCAGCATGGCCCTACTCAGCGATACCCGAGGGCTCGCAGCTCCTCATCATTCGACAGGGGGGACCAGTCATGCCGGGCCCGGAGGCCAGCGGTCCTCTTGCAGGACCGCGAAGAAGATAACTGTGGGAGTTCTTCTGTGGCCTGGGATGGGTTGCTGCCAGGCACGGCCCTCGGGGGGCGGGGCGCCGGGGGTCGGTCGACGCCTGCGTGGGTCCGTCCGGGGCGTCCGGCGCTCGCATGGGGCGGTCCGGGACGCCCGCCCCCGGCGGTGGGGCGCCCGGCGTGGGGTTCCGGGCCGGCGGGCGCTCGCGGGGCTCGGCCCGGGGCGCCCGGGGCGGGTGCGGGGTGCCCGGGGTGGGGGTCGGCTGACGCGTCCGGTCCGTGGTCCGGGGCGACGGGCGCGGGTTCCCGGGCGGTCGGCGCTTGCGAGACTCGGTCCGGGGCGGCCGAGCGGGTACAGGGTGCCTGACGAGAGATGTGGGTCGGCTGGCGTGTGCGACGCGTGGCCCGTGGCGCTCCCTGCGGGGCCCGGGTCGGTCGGCGCGAGAGGTGGGTCGGCTGGCGTGTTCGCGCGTGGCCCGGGGCGGCCGACTCCAGGAAGGGGTCGCCCGGCGAGCGATACGGCACGGCCCGGCCCGGCGCGAGGAACGGGCCGGGCGCTGTGCGCCGCGGGCCGGCAGGTGCGCCGGCCCGGGCAGTCGGGGGTGTGGGGCGCCGTGGACGGCGTGTGCCAGGGGAGCGGTGCACCGCCGCCGTCCAGCGGTGCACCGCTCCCCAGGAGCAGGCCGTCCACGGCAGCCCCGTCGGGCGGGCCCCGGTCAGGCCGGGTCCGTCACCTGGCGCTTGGTGGCCAGGACCACCAGCCCGCCGATCACGGCGACGCCCATCAGGACCACGCCGAAGATCGTGGCGCCGTTGGTCAGGCCCACGGCGTCGCTGAGGTAGCCGGCGGACACCGGCAGCACACCGGCCGGGATGTAACCGCCCACGTTCAGCGCGGCGTTGGCCTCGGCCAGGCGCTGCGGCGGGATGCTGGAGTTGAGCAGCGACAGTCCGCCGAGCTGGCCCATGCCCTGGCCGGCGCCGGCCAGTAGGGCGGAGAGGATGAGCACCGCCACCGCCGAGGTGTGCACGGCGATCACCAGCGTGATCATGCTGAGCGTGGTGCTCACCGCGCCGGCCGTGAGGATGGTGCGGCGGCGCAGCCGCTGGACGGCGAACTGCACCCCGGTGGCGGCGAGGAACATCACGAACGCCATGGCGCCGGCGACGATCCGGTTGGTGGTGTCGAGCAGGCCGGACAGCAGCGAGGGGCCGAGCGAGAGCACGAAGGACGTGGCGGTGATGCCGGGCGCGAACACCGCGATGCCAAGGGCGAGTTGACGGCCGTTGCCGTGCGGCACGCCCGGCACCCGCACCCAGGCGCCCTTGGCGCGCACCTCGGGACGGCGCACCGGCATCCGCAGCACGCAGAGCGCCGCGGTGATCAGGAGCGCGGCCTCGACGACGAAGACGGTGACGGTCGGTCCGGGCACCGTCTCGGAGAGCACGCCGGCGAGCAGCGGGCCGAGCCCCGCGCCGAAGACCATCGCGCAGGAGGCGAGCAGGGCGGCGATCCGCTTGCGCTCGGGCCCGGCGACGTCCGTCACGGCGGCCATGCCGGCCGAGACGACGGCGCCGACCGCGATCCCGGTGAACAGCCGGGCCGCGATCAGCGCGGCCACACTGGTGGCGGTCGCGAAGATCGCGCACGCGGCGAGGGCGAGCGCCAGGGCGGGCAGCAGGACGGGCTTGCGGCCGACCCGGTCGGAGACCACGCCGGAGACCAGCAGCGAGCCGATGAGGCCGACGATGTAGAAGGCGAACACCACGGTCAGCGTGCCCTTGGAGAAGCCGATGTCGCGCTGCCACAGCACGTACAGCGGCGTCGCCGCGTTGGAGAGCACGAACACGGCCGTCACCGGCCATGCGGCCAGCCACACCCACCACAGCGGCGTGACGGAGCGCCCGCCGGCGTCCGCGCTGTCTGTACGTCGCCTCCCGTCGATGGCCTGGTCGGTTGCGGTCCGGGTCTCGGACATGACTGTTCCTCCCGATCTTCCCTGCCGGCTTCCAGCAGTACGAGTCGAGTCGAACTTAGCATGCAGTACGATCGAAGTCGTACATAGGAATGCCGTTATGAGGAGTTGCCTATGCCCGCGACCACGGCCGCCGCCGCGCCCGCCGTCAAGGTGTTCCCCGAGCCGCCCGACCTGCCGGAACCCCTGCCGGAGCCGGGGGTGGGCGAGCTGCGCCTGGAGACTGTGCTCGGTGCGCTCAGCGACCCCTTGCGGCTGACGATCGTCCGCAAACTCCTCCTGGAGTCGGAGAACTTCGACCACTCCTGCGGCTGGTTCGGCTTCGACCGCCCCAAGTCGTCGCTCACCCACCACTTCAAGGCGCTGCGCGAGGCGGGGATCACGCGTCAGCGCCAGTACGGGCTCGAGCGCCGAAGCCAGGTCCGGGTCGACGACCTCAATGCCCGGTTCCCCGGCCTCCTCGACCTGGTGGCGGCCTGGACCCCGCAGGCGTGACGGCGGTGCCGCCGTAGCGGAATGACCGGCGTGGGCAATTCATCGAGCGGTGAAAAGCCGTCCGCCTGGGTGACGCTCGGCCTGTCGGCCGCCTGGGCGGCGAACGACACCGAGGAGCTGGCGGCCGTGCCCCGCCGGGTGCGGCGCGGCCTGCCGCGGTGGATCCGGCTGCCGTGCGCACGGCGATGGTCGTCGAGCTGGAGGCGAGGCACGTGCTGCGGCCAGGGCGGGCGGGCGGGCGTGGTGATCAGGTCACCCTCGTCCTGCTCCTTCGGCACGAACGCCGGAGCACCTACCGCCGGGCCGGTGCGGGGGGCACCGGTACCTTCGGCGCGGGCCTGTCCCGCTACCTGCCGGCCCAGCATGTCCGGGCCTTTGAAGTGAACCGGCCCGATCGCTCGGAGCGGCAGTCTGAAGCGCTCGGCGGTCAGGACGTCGGGGTGGAGGGCGTTGGTGTCGAGCTCCCCCGGATCTTCAAGCTCGCCAAGGACTCCACGGTCAAGGACCGCACCCAGGCGATCAACAGCTCAAGCCCGTCCTGGTCATAGCCGACCCCACCCTGCGCGAACGGCTGTCTAGTGCTGTGACCGGGAAGGTTTGCCGGGGTGGTCAGGCGGCCAGCAACTCTCGGCGCGTTGGTTGTGGCAGTCGGGATCGCAGCCCGACGTGGAGGTGTTGGGGCACCGGGAGGGCACTTCCGGAAGTAGGTGAGCCAGCAGGAGTTTGACGAGCAGCAGCGGGGCGAACCAACCGAGTTCGGGCGGGAGGGTGACTACGCTGGTGGTCAACGTCAGGGCGAACGCGGTGACGGCGAAGGCGACCGGCCTCCGCGCTGGTGCCGGAGCGACGGTCACCAATACGGCTCCTGCCAGGGCTGCACCGTGGATCGCGGCGGCGGCGGTCCAGGTGACCCCGGGCACCGTCCAAGCCAGCAGGTAGGGCTGGATATGCAGCGCGACGAAGGTCAGGTGGTGCCGGGCGGTGCGCCCCGGTCTGTGGTACCACCGCTTCGCCGCGTCGGTGGCGTTGACGACCGCCCCACCGAACAGGTCGAAGGCCACCACCGCCACGACGGCCACGGACAGCGCGGGCAGGTGTGCGTCCAGCGCGAGCGACAGGGCGAGCCCGGCGCCGGCGAGGGCGGCTCCGAACCCGGCCAGGGCTTCCTGCCGGGTCGCGCCGGGGGCGATGGCACGGTCGACGAGATTCACGCGCGGATCCCCTCAACGGTCAGCTCGATGATCGGTGCCGCCAGTTCGGTGAGGGGCACCCGATCGTCGGCCAGCCATTGCAGCAGGCAGCCCTCGACCGCGGCGACGATCAGCGTGGCGTGGTGTTCGCTGACGTCGGGCCGCGATTCGCCCTCGGCCCGCGCCTGGCGCAGCAACTCCGAGATCGCCTCTCGGTACTGGCGGTAGAACGCGGCCATGTCCAGCGATGGCGCCGACGCCCACACATCCAGCAAGACGCGGGCATGCTCGCGGTGCGCGGCGAGCATGTCGACCACCCCACCCACCAGTCGCGCCAGACGCTCCAGCGCCGGCCCTTCTCCCACTGTCGCCAGCACCGCGTCCGAGCGGGCCCGGTAGCTTTCGAACACGCCCGCCAGCAGGGCGTCGCGGCTGTCGAAGTAGAGGTAGACGCTGCCCTTGGCGATGCCCGCCTCGGCCGCGACATCCTCCACGCGCGAGGTGGCGAACCCCTTGCGCGCGAACACTCGCACCGCCGCACCCAGGATGTCCTCCCGCCGCCGAACCCGATCAACTGCCTTCGCCATGCCGTGACAATGACTGACTGGTCAGTCATTGTCAACGCGACATCGTTGGGTACGACACGCGTGTAACAGCGCTGTTGTGAACGAGCCCGTACCGAGGTGACCGGAATGGTTCACCGGGGTGTCGCCAGGTGGTGACGGGCCATCACCGGTTCGATGGTGGGGACCTCGTCGATCCGTGGAACGTGCTTGAACACTTTCCGGACCGCACGTTCGCGTTCGACGAGTTCGGCCCGCTTGGGATCCGGCCAACCGGCGGTGCCTGCTGGGCTGAGCAAGGTCGACCGGATCGGGTGGCGGCGACCTATCACCGCACCCACGGTGTCACCTACTTCCACGGCTGCTACTCCATCGGCGACGACACGCTCTGGGGCATCAACCACCAACGGAAAGGCACGGCCAACACCCTCACCGCGCTGAAGTCGATCAGAGCGGCCCGCCCGGAGCCCACTTCGGGCCGTTGCGGCAGTTCACCCTGGCCAACTCGCAGCACCCGAACCACACCGCGCAGACCCGAGCGCTGCACGCCTACCTGCGCTGGCGCAACGCCAACGCCCGCCACCCCGACGTGCTCACCGCTCAACGTCGCGAACGAGCCCGCATCCGCAGTGAGAAAGGCATCCGCTGGGGAGGTCGCCCCATCAACGACGCAGCGGCCTGACATCCGCATCCCGGCAAACGTATCCGGTCACAGCACTAGCTCCGCTGCTTCCGTCGCATCCCGAGCGCAGGTACCGGCACCCCGGTCGGCGTCGAGTGGCTGATCGGGTCGCGCCGGCCGGAATCGTCTAGGTGCTCCGTAAGGGCGTGGCCTGGTGGGACGTTCCTGCTCCGGATAGTGGGCTGCTCGGGGGTGACCGGTGGCTGGCGCCGTTTGCGGGACTGGACTGAGGCCGGGGTCTGGCCCCGCCTGCACGCGATACTTCTCGGCGAACTGCGAAAGTCAGGTCTGCTGGAGATGGACGATTGAGCGATGTTCAACCTGAAGTTGCTGGTCGTGGGGCTGGTCTGGGCGGAGGGTCCTGTACTCGTGCCGGTCGGGTAGGGTCGCCTGGCGCCAAGATCGTCTGTCAGCGTGCGATCTCGGTGTTGGTCAAGACGAGCAGGGCACGCAAAAGTCTTGTGGATCTTCATACGGAAGTCCGCAAGGCCTGCCAATATCAGCCCGGTTGAGATGTCTACGGTTCGACAAGACGAGGGAACTGTTCATGCGTACCACCTGGCGTATTGCCGCCGCTGCCACGGTCTCGGCCCTGCTGGCGGTCGGCCTGTCGGCCTGCGGGGGGTCGTCGGGCGGAGGTTCGCCAGTCCCGGAAAAGGCCGCCGACCTGGACCCCAAGGACGCACTGGAGGCTGCGGCCGACGCCATGACCCAGGCGGGCAGCGCCCGTATGGCCACATCGACTGTCGCTCCCCCGCAGGAGGCGGCAGCGGAGCGTCTTCCGGGAACGACGGCAGCGGGTCGTACACCTGGAAGTCGCCCGAAGTGTTCCAGATGTCCATGAACAACGGCAGCCGAGAGGAGATCACGCTGCACGTCGGCGGGGCGATGTACTTCGGCGGCGACAAGATCACCGAAAACGGCGGCGGTAAGAAGTGGCTGAAGTACGACTCCACCACCTCCGCGACCATGGGCAAGACGGACCTCTCAGTGCCGAGCCCGGCCGCCATGACCCAGATGCGCATGTTCATCAACCCTGTCGCCCAGCTCACCGCCAACGCGAAGGCAGGCCGCCTCACCAAGGTGGGCAAGGAGACAGTCGGCGGCACGAACATGGTCCACATCCAAAGCCTCATCAAGACCGACGCCTGGTCCGCCGCCCTCCCCGGCCTCACCGCCGCCCAGCAGAAAGAGGTCGCCGAGGCCACGGACCAGAAGTCGGCCACCTACGACTTCTGGATCGACGACCAGAACCACCTGGTCCAGGTCCGCGTGAGCGACCCCGGCCTGCCCTACAAGGCCGGCATCCAGACCACCTACTCCGCCTACGGCAACGCCCCCAAGGTCGCCACGCCTCCGGCGAACGAGGTGCTGGACGCGGCACAACTGTCCAAGAACCTGCAGGGCTGATTCACTCTCCTCCGACTGCAAAACGCAGGTCATCGGGACTGGTGTGAGTCAGCGATCTCGTACTCGTACTGGTGGCGGACGGTTGCCTGCTCTCAAGATCGTCTGTCGGCATGCGACTTCGGTGTTGGCCAGCACGAGCAGCGTCCGCAGCAGCGTCGTCACGTAACGGGCCGACAGCCGAAGCTTGGTGATGATGCGTCAGTTCTTCAGGTGTGCGAACGCGTGCTCGCAGACCGCGCGGACGGACGCGCGGAAAGCTCGGGAACGTCCGGCTGCAAGAACTCACTGAGGACCATGTCATGGCGTGGCTGCGGTGGGCTTTCCAGGAAGGCCGGGCGCGAGGCGGGAAGGCCGGAACGGGTCTCGGGGTCACCTCGGGTGACATGAGTCTGGCCAGGTTGAAAGACGCCCCGGACCGTGCAGTCACGCGCGGTCCGGTGACTGTCAACGTAGCCAGCGAGGTGCACATTCCGCTGAAGGCCCGGAAGGAGGAGCGGAGGACCAAGGCGGTTGTCCAGCCATGGAACGCCTCGGAGGTGGGTGCCTTCGTTGCTGCGATGAAGGGTGACCGCCTGTTCGCACCGCTGCTGCTGTCCCTGATGGGGCTCCGTCCGGCGGAGGTCTGCGGCCTGCGGTGGTCGGACATCGACCTGGACGCCGCCACGCTCAGCATCGCCAACACCCGGACCATGAGGGGCAACCGCACGGTGGTGGAAAAGGACACGAAGAGCATGGCGGGGGGAGCGTGTGTTGCCGCTGCCGGGCCTCGTACGGGAGGCGCTGAAGACGTTCCGCGCCGCGCAGGCAGTGGAACGCCTGGCCGCGGGCGAGGGGTACGAGTGCGGCGGGTATGTGCTAGTGGATGAACTCGGGGGCGCGCTGAACGGTCGGCAGCTCCGGACTCGGGCCGACAAGATAATGGACGCAAACGGCCTTCGTCGGGTCCGTCTGTACGATGCTCGGGCGTCTTGCCTCACGTACCTCGCCAACAGCGGTGTGCCGGATCACCTGCTCGCCAGGTGGGCCGGGCACACGAACGTGAAGACGACGAAGAAGTGGTACGTGAAGCCAGACGTAGCGGACCTGCTTCCGGCGGCGGAGGCGTGGGGAGGTCTCGCAGGGGGAGTGTGAAAGATCGTGACAGATGAAGGTGTGAACCCGTGACCGAAGGCAAGACCGAGACGCTGCAATACCGCTTTGACGGGCCAGAACACCTACCAGTCCTGATCTTGGGGCCGTCCCTCGGTACCACATGGCACATGTGGGACCGGCAGGTGCCTGAGCTGGCGCAGCAGTGGCGCGTCTTCCGTTTCGACCTGCCCGGACACGGAGGCGCCCCCGGCCACCCGGCGGGTTCCGTCGCCGAGCTCACCACGCGCCTGCTGGCCACCCTCGACGGACTCGGCGTGCAGCGCTTCGGCTACGCGGGCTGCGCCTTCGGCGGCGCCGTCGGCCTCGAGCTGGCCCTGCGCCACCCCGAGCGCCTCGCCTCCCTCGCGCTGATCGCGGCCTCGCCGCGTTTCGGCACGGCCGACGAGTTCCGCCAGCGCGGTGTGATCGTCCGCACCAACGGGCTCGACCCCATCGCCCGCAGCTCGCCGGAGAGATGGTTCACCGGAGGCTTCGCCGCCGCCCAGCCCGCGATCACCGAGTGGGCCGTGCAGATGGTGCGGACCACCGACCCCGGCTGTTACATCGCCGCCTGCGAGGCGCTCGCCGCGTTCGACGTGCGCGGTGAGCTCGGTCACGTCGGCGTCCCGACCCTGGTCCTGGTCGGCTCCGACGACCAGGTCACCGGTCCCGCCGAGGCTCGCACCCTGGTCGCCGGCATCCCGGACGCCCGCCTCGCAGTCGTCCCCGGCGCCTCCCACCTGGTCCCGGTCGAGCAGCCCACGGCCGTCACCGACCTCCTGGTCCGGCACTTCACCACCGCCTGGCAGACCGGCCTCGACGCCTCCACCGGCCAGATCGCCGTCCCCGCCGCCCACGCGGGACCCGCGGCCCTGGTATCCGCCGCCCCCGTCCAGCCGGCCATGGCCCCGCCGCCGCAGCCGACCGCGCCCCTCGCCGAGATCGCCCCGGCCGCCGCACCGCCGCAGGTCCCGGCGCAGGGGCGTCCCGACCCATACGAGGCGGGGCTCAAGGCGCGCCGCGAAGTCCTCGGCGACGCGCACGTCGACCAGGCGCTGGCGCAGGCGGACGAGTTCTCGGGGGACTTCCAGGAGTTCCTGACCCGATACGCGTGGGGCGAGGTATGGAACCGGCCGGGCCTGGACCGGCGCACCCGCAGCTGCGTCACCCTCACCGCCCTCGTCGCCGGCGGCCACCTCGAGGAGCTCCCACCGCACATCCGGGCCGCCCTGCGCAACGGCCTCACCCCGGCCGAGATCAAGGAAGTACTCCTCCAGGCGGCCGTCTACTGCGGCGTACCGGCGGCGAACGGCGCCTTCCGGGTGGCGCAGCAGGTCATCCGCGAGGAGACCACGCCGCCGGAGTGAGTGCCTGCCGCCGCGGTCCGGCCCGCGGCGGCAGGATGGAGTCATGAAGCTCACCAAGAAGTCGCACGCCTGCGTCCGCCTCGAGAAGGACGGGCGCACGCTGGTCCTCGATCCCGGCGGGTTCAGCGAGGAGGACGCCGCCCTCGGCGCGGACGCGGTCCTCGTCACCCACGAGCACCCCGACCACTTCGACGAGCTGCGGCTGCGCGCCGCGATGGAGAACAACCCGACCGCCGAGATCTGGACGCTGAAGTCCGTCGCGGAGAAGGTCTCGGCGGCGTTCCCGGGCCGCGTGCACACCGTCGGCCACGGCGACACCTTCACCGCCGCCGGCTTCGACGTGCAGGTCCACGGTGAACTGCACGCGGTGATCCACCCGGACATTCCACGCGTCACCAACGTCGGTTTCCTCGTCGACGGCGGCAAGGTCTTCCACCCCGGCGACGCCCTCACCGTCCCCGACCACCCGGTCGAGACGCTGATGCTCCCCGTCATGGCGCCGTGGAACAAGATCTCCGAGGTCATCGACTACGTCCGCGAGGTGAAGCCGCAGCGTGCGTACGACATCCACGACGCGCTGCTCACCGACCTCGCCCGGCCGATCTACGACCGCCAGATCGGCGAGCTGGGCGGCTCGGAGCATCTGCGCCTGGCCCCCGGAGACTCCGCGCGGGTGTGACCGCCCGTCCCGCACGCCCACCGGCCCGCTCGCCCGTCTGCCCCGCCCGTCCCGGCCCCCCGCCCACCCCGGCGCCCGGGCGGGACGGGGACCCGGCCGGGTTGTCAGTGCCGCCCGGTAGGTTTGGGACATGCGCATCGCGACCTGGAACGTGAACTCGATCACCGCCCGCCTGCCGAGGCTGCTCGCCTGGCTGGAGAGCAGCGGCACCGACGTGCTGTGCCTCCAGGAGGCCAAGGTCGCCGAGGAGCAGTTCCCCTTCGACGAGCTGCGCGAGAAGGGCTACGAGGCGGCGGTGCACGCCACCGGCCGGTGGAACGGCGTGGCGGTGCTCTCCCGTGTGGGCCTGGAAGACGTGGTCAAGGGCCTGCCCGGCGACCCCGGCTACGACGGCGTCCAGGAGCCCCGCGCGATCTCCGCCACCTGCGGCCCGGTCCGCGTCTGGTCGGTGTACGTGCCCAACGGCCGCGAGGTGGAGCACCCCCACTACGCCTACAAGCTCCAGTGGCTCGAGGCGCTCCGCGCGGCCGTCGAGGGTGACGCGAGCGGCGGTCGCCCGTTCGCGGTGATGGGCGACTACAACGTCGCCCCGACGGACGACGACGTCTACGACCGCGCCGCCTTCGATGACTCCACCCACGTCACCCCCGCCGAGCGCGCCGCCCTCGCCTCCCTGCGCGGCGCCGGGCTGTCCGACGTGGTCCCGCGTCCGCTGAAGTACGACCACCCCTTCACCTACTGGGACTACCGCCAGCTCTGCTTCCCCAAGAACCGCGGCATGCGCATCGACTTGGTGTACGGCAACGAGCCCTTCGCCAAGGCGGTCACCGACTCCTACGTCGACCGCGAGGAGCGCAAGGGCAAGGGCGCCTCGGACCACGCGCCGGTCGTGGTGGACCTGGACGTGTAGGACGCTCCCCTGTTCGCCCGCCCGTCCCGCTCGCCCGCCCGTCCCGCTCGCCCGCCACCCCGCTCGCCCGCCACCCCGCTCGCCTCCCCGTCGCGCGGCCCCTGCGTGCCTGTGGTGCACATGGCGGTACGAATGACAGTCTGGAGGTATGAACTTCCCCTTCCTGGGCAAGCGGCGCGAAGATCCCCGGGCTCACGACGCCGAGGGCATCGGTGAGCTGCTCGCCGAGTGTGATCTGCTGCGCTCGCAGGCGTCGCGGGAGGGTGTCCGGCTCGACGACTCCGCGGTCTCGCTCGAGCAGCTCGACCAGGTGCTGCCGCGCTGGCGGAGCGACGAGGAGATCCTCACCTGGCTCGGCAACGACGCCGGTCTGTACCTCGGCACCGTGATCGTGCGCACCGTGCCCGGTGCCGTCTGGTCCATCCGGTCCGACGGGCAGCCCGTCGTCCGGCTCGCCTCCGGCCGGGAGTTCGACGTGGTGGCGTCCGGCCACGCGTGGGCGGCCGACGGGGTGCCCGAACTCTCGCAGCTCTACGGCGAAGTCGCGGAAACGTGAACCCTTGGCTCGGCGATCGCCGCTTCCGCCGTAAATAGGGCTAATGCCCGGAAGGTGCGTGTCGTTGGCATACCTGCCGTTTGTGTCGATACGTTGCAGTGGTCGGAGCACACACAAACGCACAGGGGCGTACGCGGGGTGCAGCCGGAGATCACTGCTCGCGCGGCGGACAGGACCCGAAGCCGGACCGTCCGCAGGCGAGAAGAAGGTCAGCTGCGCACCGGGCCTAGAGATCGTCTTCAAAGGTCAGATCCAGAGCAGGATTGAGGCGATGGTGACGGCGGCTTGGTAGGACTCGCGGGTCTTGTCGTAGCGAGT
>NZ_JBVHVP010000037.1:0-6209 GCF_055564775.1 Streptomyces sp. NPDC028991
CCCCCCCCCCCCCCCCCCCCCCCCCCCCCCCCCCCCCCCCCCCCCCCCCCCCCCCCCCCCCCCCCCCCCCCCCCCCCCCCCCCCCCCCCCCCCCAGGACCGGATGTCAGCCCCGGGCCACCGCGATCGAACCGGCCAGCCGCTCCCCCGCCTCGTAGATCATGTAGGGGACGCCGCGGTCCGTGCCGAAGGACGGTGAGGCCGCGCGGCCGTTGTCCGGCGCGGCGGCGCGGGACTCGTACAGGACCCCGAGGTGCTCGCGCCGGGAGAAGTCGTCGCCGACCTCGGTGATCATGATGTCGCCGCCGCTCTCCTTGTCCTTGTTGTAGACGACGTACGTGCTGTTGTTCCGGCAGGGCAGGTGCGGGCCGCCCACGTTGACCGCGCCGACGTCGCCGTGCCGCACCAGCGGCTGCCGGGCGAACGTCCAGGTGCGGCCGTCGGCCGACCGGCCCCAGCCGATGTCACGGTGGTTGCTCCTGTTGTTGATCATGAACACCATGACGTAGCGGGCGCCACGCGAGGGCAGGTCGTGCCGGAAGACCCACGCGTACGAGGTCTCCGTCGCGCCGGTGGGGATGTGCGGGACCGGGTGCGTCGGGTCAAGGGTTCCGTACGAAGTTCCGTGCGCGGAAACGCCGCACGGCGACGGGAGGAAGTCCCGTCGCCGTGCGGCGCGGTGGGGCGGCCGGGCTGCCCCGTGCGGCGTGGCGGCCGGGCTGCGGTCAGATGCCGAACGGCGCCGCGTAGCGCACCGTGCCGGCGGGCAGCGGATGGGCGGCGTCCAGGGTGAGGGCCATGAGGGCCTCGTCCGGGACGTCGATGGTCAGGCCGATGCCGTGGACGGAGGCCCGGCCGAAGCCGAAGCGCGGGTAGTACTCCGGATGCCCGAGGACCACGACGTGGTGCTCGCCCAGGCGCGCGGCGGCGGTGAGCGCCGCCCGGACGGCGGCGGAGCCGGCGCCACTGCGCTGCAGTTCGGGCCGGACGGCGACGGGTGCCAGGCAGAGCGCCGGGCTGTCTCCGATGTGACAGCGAGTCAGCAGGGCGTGGGCCACGGGGAGGTCGTCGTCGTCCACCGCGACGAGGGACAGGCCGTCGATCCATGCCTCGGGGTCGGCGCGGAGCGCGTCGACGAGGGCGGCCTCCTCCCGCGTGGGGAAGGCGGTGCTGACGATGTCACGGATGGCGGGGACGTCGGCGCCGGTCTCGGCGCGGGTGTTCCAGGTGTGGGACATGACGGGTTGGGGTTTCCGTTTCCGGGTTGCGTTCGTCTGGGTCAGGCCATGGCCCGGGACGCGAGGGAGACCCGGGCGCCGCGAAGAGCGGCTTCGAGCACGGTCATCAACCCCACCTCCCTGTCGTCCTGGTCCTGCCGGTTCTGATTCGAACGCGAACAGCCCCAGTGTACCGGCAAGGGCCGGCGGGATCACTCGCTGGAGGGACGGGCTGGAGTCGTGGACCGGGGCCTGCGACTGGCTGCCGAACGTGACGGAGCCGCCCGACCGGGCCCTTCGCCCCTTCACCCGCCCCATGGGCCGTCGCCCGGACGCCCACCGTCCGCAGGCCGTCCGCAGGCCGTCCGCAGGCCGTCCGAGGATCCTCCTCGGGCCGTCCACACGTGCCGGACTCCCGCGCTCGGACACATGTCCGCCGGGAGATACTCCCTCCGTGGCCGCGAAGGCTTGTCCGCCGTCGACCATCGCCCGGCGCGGGTACGGCCGCCCGCCGGTCGGCCAGTCCCGTGAAGGAGTCCCGTGCCAGTCGTTGTGCGCCCCGCGACCGCTGCCGACCGTCCCACAGTGGAGCGGTTGTGGCTGATGTTCCGCCACGACCTGTCGGGGGTGGATGGCCTGCTGCCCGAGCCGGACGGAAGCTTCCGCGCCGATCGGCTCCGGTCCGCCTTCACCGACGCCGACTGGGCGCCATACCTGTTGACGAGCGGTGACCGGCCCGCCGGGTTCGCGTTCGTGCGCAACCTGACCGGCCGGGTCCGGGTGCTCAACAGCTTCTTCGTGGTCCGCGGGGGGCGCAGGAGCGGGATCGGACTGCGTGCCGCCCAGGAGATCGTGGCCAGGCACCCGGGGCGGTGGGAAGTCGCCTTCCAGGACGCCAACCCGGCCGCGGTTCGTTTCTGGCGCCGCGTCGCCGCCGCGATCGCGGGCGAGGCGTGGACCGAGGAGCGCAGGCCGGTGCCCGATCGGCCGGACCTGCCACCGGATGTCTGGATCTCCTTCAGCACCGGCGGCGACGAACCCCGGGGCGGGGCTCCGGCCGCGGACCACCACGAGGAGACGTCGGGCCGCGGCGCCCGTCCCGGCGCGGGCTGAGCGGCGAGCCGGCCGCGTCCCCGCGGCGTTCCTTGCGGTCCGGGGGTGCCGGACGGCAGGCTGCGGATCGTGGCCACTTTGCTGATCGTGCATCACACACCGTCGCCGAACTGCCAGGCGATGCTGGAAGCCGTCGTGTCCGGAGCGACCGCGCCGGAGATCGAGGGGGTGCGGGTGGTCCGGCGCCCGGCGCTGGCGGCTACCGCCGTCGACGTGCTGGAGGCCGACGGATACCTGCTGGGCACCCCGGCGAACCTCGGTTACATGTCCGGGGCACTGAAGCACTTCTTCGACCAGGTCTACTATCCCTGCCTGGACGAGACCCGGGGCCGGCCCTTCGGCTACTACGTGCACGGCGGCAGCGACACCACCGGCGCGGTGCGCGCCGTCGAGTCGGTCACGACGGGCCTCGCCTGGCGGCGCGCGGCACCGCCGGTGAGCGTGGCCGGCGAGCCCGGCAAGGCCGATCTGGAGGCCTGCTGGGAACTGGGTGCCACGCTCGCCGCCGGACTGATGGACTGACCCGTCCGGCACTTGGCTCCGGCGGGCGCACGACTCTCTCCGGCGGGCGCACGGCCGGGCGGCCTCGCCGGGTGAGGCGACGACCCGTCCCTCGGACAGCATCACGAGGCGGTCGCGTTCAGGCAGACGGTCTTCTCCGGCGGGGGGAGACGCTCAGAGGGGCGTCGCGGCGCGGAGGATGAGGAACATCGTGACGGCGGCGTTCGCGGACGACATCGCCGACACGGCGGTCCCGGCGGCCGCCGCCCATGCCGCCAGGCCCACCGAGGTGAAGACCGAGGGCCAGGTGCGGACCGCCGGAGCGGGGCCCAGCAGGGCCGCCACCCGGCGCGGTACCGGGCCGGGCGCCGCCAGGCCGGCAAGGGTGGCGGCCGGGGCGGTCCGGGAGACGAGGGCCGCCTTGCCGATGGCGGTCGCCACCGCGCGGCGGCTGCCGACCACCCGCGCGGCCGCCTCGTCCGCCCACCGCTCCGCCGTGTAGGACACGGCGGTACACAGGGGCCGCAGGAACGGGTTGGCCAGGGCGGCGAGCCGGACGGCGAGCAGGAAGCGATGGTGCCGGCCGGTGAGGTGGGCCCGCTCATGGGCGAACAGCGCGCGCCGCTCGGCCGGTTCGAGGCAGTCGAGCAGGGCCGTGGTCACCACCACCCGGGCCCTGCGTCCGCCGGGCAGCGCGTACGCGTAAGGCACGTCGTCCGGCAGTACGGCCACCTCGGTGCCCGGCAGGCCGGCCAGCGCGCGGTGAGCACGGCGGCGCACTCTGCCGTGCCGCCACAGGGCTCGCGCCGAGGCCACGACCACCGCACACAGGGCGGGGATCGCCGCCTTGCCGACGACCTCGTCGTACGGCACCGCCGCCCGCACCTCCGGGTCGGACCAGCCGTCCGGCAGGGGGTTGCCCGGCAACTGCGCGGTGCCGACCACCATCACCAGGGCCAGGCACACCGTGCTGCACAGGGCCATCACCGCGGCCACGGCGGTGAGCAGCCTGGTGGCGGCCCGGGGGTGCAGATGCTGTTCGGCCAGCCGGGCGATCGGCCATGCCGTCAGCGGCAGGACCAGCGGCAGAAAGACGAAAACCCCCATACGGCGTCAGCCGTCCTCCGCGTCGGGTGCGTGAGCCAGCAGTTCGCGCAGCAGCCGCTCGTCGTCCGGGTCGAGGCCGGTCACGAAGCTGGCCAGCACCGCTTCCCGGTTGCTCTCGGCGTCCAGGACCTTGCGCATCTTCCGTGCGGCCAGGCCCGCCTGGTCCGAGGCGGGTGTCCAGGCGAAGGACCGGCCCGCGCGCTCGCGACCGACCGCGCCCTTCTCCAGCAGCCGGGTCAGGATCGTGATCACCGTGGTGTAGGCGAGGTCGCCGCCCAGGCGCTCCTGCACCCAGCCGGCCGTCGCGGGGCCGTCCGCCTCGCGCAGCGCCGACAGCACCAGCGCCTCCAGCTCGCCCTGCCCCCGCCGCCGCGGACGCCGGTGATCGGTCACGGCCCGCCTCCTTCCGCCGCAGTCCCTCGCCCGTCCGATGTCTGTCCGAGGCGACATCGTATAGACGCGCCCGCCCGTCAGGCGCCCGGCGTCCGACGTATCGGTGGCACGCTACGGGGACGGGCCCGCCGGGGCCTTGCGCGGGGTAGTCGACGGGGCCCCTCGCCGGTCCCGCCTCGACGTGCGCACAAGGGGCGCGCGGGGGCGCCGCCGGTGGCGGCGGCGGGCCTGGCCCGGTCGTGGCCGTGCGCGCGGACCGGAGGGCGGTCGGCCCTGTTCCAGGAGCAGGGCGCCGTAGGCGTGGCGGGTGGGCTGCATCCAGCCCCATGGTTCGTTGTACGGAAAGTTGTCGTCCAGTTCGATCGACCGCTCCAGGGCGGCGAAGGCGGCGGCGTGGTCGCCCTTGCGGTACTCCAGTTCGCCGTCGAGCATGGCGGAGGCGATGGCGAGGATGTCCGCACAGGTGTTGTTGAACAGGGTGCGTGTCTGAGGCACCCGGGCGACCGCCTCGCGGAACAGGACGCGCTCGGCCTCCGCCTCGTCGACCCTGCCGGTGGCCGAGAGGGCGACCCCGCGGGCGTGGTGGAGCATCGCGGTCGTCACGCAGTACAGGCGCGGGTCGGCGGGCCGAGGGCGTAGGCGATGCCCCAGTGGGCCATGGCGCAGTCCGGGTCGGCCGCGGCGGCGGCCTCGAAGCAGGCGACGGCCTCCTCGTGCTGGAAGGCGTACGTCCACACCAGCCTGCGGTCGAACCACCGCTGGGCCTCGGGGGACGAGGTCGTCACCGGACGCCCGTGGGTGCCGAGGTCGTAGTAGTCCATGGGGTCCATGGGGTCCATGAGGGCACGTATACCGCACTGCGGGACGGCCACGAAGTACTTCGCGGGACGGGCACACCGGCCGGTGTCCCCGCCGGACGCGGTGCGCCCGGCGGGGGTGGGGGGAAGACGGTGGCGCGGATCAGCCGAAGTCGACGTCGCTGCACAGGAAGTACGTCTGGTCCATGTGCGATGCCTGCCAGATCGTGTACACGACGTGCCGGCCGCTCAGGCCCGAGGTGCTCACCGGGATCTCGTAGTTCTGGCTGGGTGCGTAGCGGCCCGTGCTGGCGACCAGCTGGAGTGAGTCCCAGGTCAGGGGCTGGGTGGCGGGGTCGAAGCCCTGCCGGGTGACGTAGACCTTGAAGTAGTCGGCGCCGTGGCTTGCCTGGTCGTACAGCTTGACGGTGAAGTTGTCGGTGATGTCCGTGGTCTGCCAGGCGCCCACGGTGTCCAGGGAGTTGTAGCGCCCGCCCTCGGTCCGGCCGCCGCTGCACAGTTGACCGTCGGGGACCACGGCCTCGAAGTTGCCGGCGGAGCCGTTGCGGTACAGGCCGTTCCAGTTCCACATGGCGTTGGGGTTGTCCTGCCAGGCCTGCCAGCACATGGGGTCTTCCTGGGCCATGGCGGGGTTCTGGAAGTCGTCGCCCCAGCGCTGCCAGCAACCGTAGTTGCGGGAGGCGGGGTCGACCACCGAACCGTGGGCGACGGCGGTGCCGCTCCAGGGGATCAGAGTGAGCAGGGTCGCGGTCAGGGTGCCGAGCGCGAGGGTCGACGCACGCCGGGTGCTGTTGGTGTGATCATGACAACTCATGATGCCCTTCCTTCGCGTGGGGGGACAGCGATGACGGGTGAGGATCGAAGCACCAATGGGAGCGCTCCCAAAAGCCTCTCGGAGAACAGGCTGCGCCCGGGTAAACGGAATGGCAATAGTTGAAATGCGCCAGATGCCGTCCGGCGGTGGCGCGTTCGATGCGGTCGTGGGGGGGGGGGGGGGGGGGGGGGGGGGGGGGGGAAAAAAAAAAGAAAGAGAATGGAGGTAAAGAACAAAAAAAAAAGAG
>NZ_JBVHVP010000037.1:6217-43982 GCF_055564775.1 Streptomyces sp. NPDC028991
CGCCCCCCCCCCCCCCCCCCTCCCCCCCCCCCCCCCCCCCCCCCCCCCCCCCCCCTCTCCCCTCCCCCTCCCCCCGCCCCCCCCCCCCCCCCCCCCCCCCCCCCCCCCCCCCCACGACGACGTCATGCCGGTGTCACGGCGAACGCCGCCTGGAGCGGATCAGCAGCGCGCAGCCGCCGGCGAAGAGGACGCCTCCGACGGCCGCGGGCCACAGGCCGAGGCCGGAGCCGGTCTCCGCGAGTCCGCCCTGCGTCGTCTGCGGCTCGGCCGACCCGGCTGCGGCGTCGTCACCACCGCCGCCCGCACCCTGTGTCGCCTCGGGTGCGGCCTCTGCGCCCCTCGCGTCGTCCGGTGTGTCGTCGGCGGGTGTCGTGGCCGCCCTGGGCTCGGCGCTCGGGAAGGCGTCGTCCGTCCGCTCCGGGGCCGGGGGCGCGGGCTTGTCCCCGTCGTCGCGGCCGGCGTCGTTCCCTTCCTGGCCCCGGTCGCCCTTTCCGTCGTTCCGTCCGTCCTGGCCGGAGACGACGGGTGCGGAGGCCGTGGCGGTCTGCTCGGCCGGGGGCTCGGAGGAGTCAGGCTTCTCGCCCGGCTGCTCCTGCGGGTTCTCGGGGTCCTCGGCGGGGTTCTCGGTGGGGTTCTCGGCGGGGTTCTCGGCGGGGTTCTCGGCGGGGTTCTCGGTCGGCTGCTCCTGCGGGTCCTCGCCCTGGCCGGGCTCGGATCCCGGGGGTGTGTCCGGGCCGCACTCGCGGCCGCTGTTGATGCAGTCGACCATCTCCCGCATCAGGTCCTCGTCGAAGACGTTGATGAAGTCGCTGTGGTCCGTGACCGGCTTGTGCAACTGCTCGGGGAAGGAGTCCACGGCGAACAGCGGCACGGTCTCGCCCCCGTCCTCGAGGCTGGGCGCGTCCACGTCGTACACGACGCGCTGGACCAGTCGCGGAATGGGCCGGAACCCGTCCGGACAGCTGCCGTCGGCGGCGGCGAAGGCCACGTGGGTTCGGTGGTTGGCGCTGTCGATGTTGCGGCCGTCCCAGCAGCTCTGGAAGGTGAAGCTGCGCACCACGTCGCTGCCGGACGGGCACAGCGGGTACTTGTCCTTCAGCTGCCGGTCCTCGAAGCCGGTGCAGCTCCAGGAGGCGTTGGCGTTGGCGTTGCCGTTGACGAACGCCTTCGCGTCACCGGTGATGATGCGCAGCAGCCTCGGCATCTCCGTGACCTTGCCGCGCTCGTTGCCCTCGAAGGTCAGCGTGACCTCGGCCGGCGTGACGATCTCGCCGGCGTTGCCCTCGATGCCGCCGCCGGGTGACTCGGCGTCCTGTTCGACGGTGCCGTTCTGGAGGCGGAGCACCGGCCAGTAGTACGAGGACTTGTCACCCTGGTCGGCGCAGCTCGTGTCGCCAGCGGCCAGGTCCTCGTCGCTGGCGAAGGCGTCGTTGGCCTGGTTGCCGACGTAGTCGTGGAAGTGGTGGGCACCGTTACCGACGCCTGGGGCGGCGATCAGGTTGTCCGAGTTGAACAGACCCTCGGCGTTGACGCCGCAGCTGGTGGCGAAGGAGCCCCGCGAGGCGTTCTTCCGCTGGGGCGCCTTGACGACGTTGGGCTGGACGGACTCGATGTCGGCGTAATCCGCCGCCACGGGGCCGTTGCCCGCCTGTCCGCCGTTGCCGCGCTGCTGCCCGTCACCGGTCTGTCCGCCGCCCCCGGCTGCCTGGCCGTTCCCGCCGTCGCCGCCGTCTGCGGACTCCTGGCCCCCGCCGTCCGGCTGCTGTCGCTCCTCGTCCGGGGTGCCGCCGCGCGCGTCCGCCGTCGCGACCTCGATGCGGCGCAGCGTGCACTCCGCCAGTGTGTCCAGGCCCGTGGGGCGGTGGCCGGCCTTGTCGATGGCCGCCACGATGCGCTCGATCGTCCCGGCCCGCTCCTCTTTCAGCGGGTCAAGGATGGCGCCCTCGTCGAGCTTGCCGTCGTTCGCGGTGCGGGCGGCTTCCTGGAGTTGCCGGTAAGCGGTGGCGATCTGCTCGTCGAGCCGGGCGAGTTCGGTGTCGACGTCGGGCCTCGCCTGCTCGGGAACGGTCGTCAGCCGCTCGCTCAGGTCGGGGCAGTCGACGGTCGCCGCCACACCGGAACTGCCCAGGGGAACGGCGGTGTCGCCTGCTTCGGTGGCGGAGGCGAACACGTTGACGGCGACCAAGCCGCCGCCTCCGAGTATCAGCGCGAATGCTCCGAACGTCGCGCGGCGCGCCCCGGTCGGGCGTCTGCGCCTGTTGTGTCCCAAGACGTGCTCCTGTGTCGTGGCGGACTCGGACATGAAATGCCCCCGGCCCCATACGGAGCCGGGGGCCGGAGCGTTCAAACACCTCACCGATTCTCAGGAATCCCTCACCTCACGGGCGCACGATCAGCCGGACGGGTCGCGAGAGGTCCGTCGGCGGGCGCCGTGCCGCCGGTCGAGCCGTCGGCGGCCCGCTGTTCGTCCGGGTGCCGCTCAGTGGCGCACCGTGGTGGGCGCCCGGAGACACGCCCGCGCCGCGGCCGCCGGCTTCGCGACGGTGCGGGCGCGGCGGCGGCGCGGCTTCTCGCCGGTGAGCGCGGACCTCGGCGTCGTCGACCGGGGTGCGGACGGAGGGCGTCGGGAGCGGACGGACGGCTCTTGTTAGGCGCCCCGGTTCGGGGAACCCGGGGGCCGCCCGCCGTACGCACCCGCGCGGCGGCGCCCACGCCGAGGGAGTTCCCCGATGTCAGTGACCAAAGGTCTCGTCGCCGGAGCGGCCGGGACCGTCGCGCTCAACCTCACCACGTACGGCGACATGCTCTTGAGCGGCCGGGGGTCCAGCGACGTACCGGCCCAGGTCGCGGACCGGTTCGTCGACCGGGCAGGCGTCCACCTGGGCGACGAGACGGCCGCTGCCAACCGTGAACAGGCCGCCGGGGCCCTCCTCGGCTACGTCACCGGACTCGGGGTCGGGGCCGCGTACGGACTGCTGCTGCGCCGGCGTGGTGCGCTGCCGGACTGGGTGGCCGGCCCGCTGCTGGGCGCGGCCGCCATGGCGGGCAGTGACCTGCCGGCCACGGTGCTCGGGGTGACCGACCCCGCCTCGTGGGACCGGGCGTCGTGGGTGTCGGACATCGTGCCGCACCTGGTGTACGGGTTCACCACGGCGTCGGTCTACCAGGCACTGCGATGAACGGAGGAGCCATGACCGGCAGCAAGCCGCTCGCCCTGGTCACCGGGGCGTCCAGCGGAATCGGGTACGAACTCGCCAGGCTGTTCGGGGAACACGGCCACGACCTCGTGGTCAACGCCGAGGACGACCGTCTGGAGCACGCCGCCCAGCGGCTGCGGGAGACCGGCGCCGAGGTGCGGGCCGTGCGCGCCGATCTCCGTACCGCCGAGGGCGTGGACCGGCTGGTCGCCGCCCTGACCGGGCTCGCCGTGGACGTCGCGGCGCTCAACGCGGGTGTGGGGCGGGGCGGCGCCTTCGTCGACACCGACCCGGCCGACGACCAGTCCGTCATCGACCTCAACGTGACATCCACCGTGCGGCTCGCCAAACCGCTCCTGCGGGACATGGTGGCGCGCGGGGTGGGCCGGCTGATGTTCACGTCGTCGGTGGCCGCGACGATGCCCGGCTCCTTCCAGTCGGTCTACAACGCCTCGAAGTCGTTCGTGCAGTCCTTCGCCCAGGCGCTGCAGGAGGAGGTCGCCGACACCGGTGTCACGGTCACCTCCTTCATGCCCGGCCCGACGGAGACCGACTTCTTCCGACGGGCCGGCATGGAGGACACCAAGGTCGGCACCATGGACAAGGACGACCCGGCGCAGGTCGCCCGGCAGGCGTTCGAGGCGGTCATGAAGGGCCGCGGGAAGCTGGTCACCGGCTCACCGAAGACAAAGGCGCAGGGCGTGGCCGACAGGGTCCTGCCGGACCGCGTCAAGGCCGCCGTGCACCGCCGGATGACGGAGCCGGGGACGGCGCCGGACGGCGCCGGCCGGTAGGTCGGCGGGGAGGAATGGCGGGACTGCGACGGTCGGCAGGACTGCGGGTGAGGAATGGTGGGACTGCGATGGCCGGCAGGACTGCGGGTGAGGAGCGGCAGGACTGCGACGGCCGGCAGGACTGCGGGTGAGACCGGTCGCCTCTCCCGGAGAGTCTCTTGTCCGCGGCTCGCTCCCGGTGGAACGATGCCCACGGCATCCGCCCAGACCACCGTCAGCCACACCGGTCCTCCCGGACCGCCTCAGATTCTTAGGGAACCACCGTGACCGACGAGCAGCACCGGCCGCAGGCCGCCGCCGCGTTCGACGCGCTGGGCGCCGAGTACGAGAAGGCGTTCGCGGGCTCGAAGACCCACCGGCGCTCGCTGGAGTGGCTGCTCGGGCGGCTGGCCCCGGGCAGCCGGGTGCTGGACGTGGGCAGCGGCACGGGCCGGCCCACCGCCGAGACCCTCGCGGACGCCGGTCACGAGGTGCTGGGCGTCGATGTCTCCCCCGTGATGGTGGAGCTGGCGAGGCGGCAGGTGCCGGCCGCCACCTTCCAGTGCGCCGACGTCCGCGACGTACCGCTCCCGGACGGCTCGTTCGACGCCGTCTGCGTGTACTTCTCGCTGCTCCAGCTGGATCGGCGGGAGCAGGCGGACCTGGTCCGGCTCCTGGTACGGGCGCTGAAGCCGCAGGGGTACATGGTCCTGGCCACCGTGCCGCTCGACGTGGAGGGCGTCGACGCCACCTTCATGGGGCAGCCGGTGCGCGTGACCAGTTTCACCGCCCAGGGCCTCACCACCGTGGCCGAGGAGGCCGGCCTGGAGGTGCTGGCGCAGGAGGCGTCGCTGTTCGCCCCGGCCCACCCGGACGCGCGGCCGGAGCCGCACCTGTTCCTGCACTGCCGGCTCCGGGCCGCCACCGCGCCGGGCGTCTGACCCCCTCGCGTCACCGGCGGGCGATACGGCCCGCCCAGCCCCGGATGGGGTAACTGCGCACGCGCGGACCGGGGTCCGCGGCCAGAGTGGACGGCATGACAGAACCTGGCGAGCGACGGCGCGGCACGACTTCCACGAGCACGCGCGAGCGTGCCGTGCCGGGCGCTCGGGACGCCGCCCAGCGCGCCGCGGGCGCCCTGTCCGAGCTGATCCGGCACCCCCTGGAGGGGGTCTCCGCGGTGTGCCGGAGCGAGGACGACGGCTGGATCGTCAACGTGGACGTGCTGGAGGTGGCACGGATCCCCGACACCACCAGCCTGCTCGCCACCTACGAGGTCGAGCTGGATCCGGCGGGCGGCCTGCTCCGGTACCGCAGGGTCGCCCGATACCGGCGCGGTGCCCAGGACCAGTGACCGGGCAGTGAGGCCCGCCCCCGGAAGGACCACCGCATGATCACCTACGACGACGAGGTCGTCTGCGCGCCCCGCGCCGGAACCCTCTACGACGTCCTCGAACTCATCCTCGACCGCGGCATGGTGATCGACGTCTTCGTGCGCGTCTCCCTGGTCGGTATCGAGATCCTCAAGGTGGACGCCCGCATCGTGGTCGCGAGCGTCGACACTTATCTGCGATTCGCCGAGGCCTGCAACCGCCTGGACCTGGAGCACGACGTGCGCTCCAAGACCGTTCCCGAGATGTTCGGCAGCCCGGTCGCCAAGACCATAGGCAGGGCGGGCGCCAAACGGTCGGCGCGCTCCCTGACCGACAAGGTGCGGGACATCCTCACGCCCGAGGAGGAGGCGGCGGAGGAAGGAGCCCGGCCCCGGGAGCACGCCCGCGAGCGCGCGGAACGCGGCCGGAGCCCTCAGCGGCCCAGGCCCCGGCCCGCCGCACGCCCCCGCGCCGAGGACGACCGTCCGCGCGGCCGCCCCCGCCGGCGCACGGAAACGGAGGACGAATGACCGCGCCCACCACCACCGGCACCACCACCGCCGGCACCACCACCACCGGCGCCAGCACCAGCACCAGCACCCGCACCAGCACCACCGCATCCGCGTCCGCCCCGGAGGCTCTGTACGTCTACGGCATCACCCCCGCCGGTGTCCGCACTCCCCGCTCCCCCGGGGTCGGCGGTGCCCCCGTACGACTGCTGACCGGGTCCGGCCTGTGCGCGGCGGTGTCGGCCGCGCCCGTGCGGCTCCGGCCGCGCCGCCGTGACCTGCTGGCCCATCAGGCCGTACTGGACGAACTGGCCGCGCAGGGGCCGCTGCTGCCCATGCGGTTCGCGGTGCTCAGCCCCCGGCCGGACGTCCTGCTCTCCCAACTGCGTACCGATGCAGGCCACTTGTCACGGCAACTCGACGAGGTCCGGGGGTGCGTCGAACTCAACGTCAAGGGAACGGTCGTGCCCGGCCACTTCGCCGATCTGGTCCGCCGGGACGAGAACCTGCGGAGTCTGGCCCTGCGGACGCGGCGCCGTCCCGACTACGAGGCCAACGTCCGGCTGGGCGAGGCGATCGCCCGCGGTGTCCGCCGCGAGGCGCGGCGCGCGGCCCGGGAAGTCCTCGACCACCTGACCCCGCTCGCCGTACGCACGGTGCGGGGCACGACCGACGACGAGCAGGTGCTGAGCGCTTCGTTCCTGCTGCGCTCCGCCGACGAGCGCCGGTTCCGTCGGGTGGTGGAGGAGCGGGCACGTGACTGCGGGGACCGGCTGGCACTCAGCGTGACCGGGCCACTGCCGTGCTACAGCTTCGTCGACCCCGCTCCCGCGCCGGCCGGGCGGTGACGCGGTGGGCATCGTGAGCGGTCTCCTGCTGCTGCCCCTGGCCCCGGTGCGCGGGACCGCGTGGATCGCCGACCATCTGCTCCAGGAGGCCCGGCGCCAGGCCCACGACCCGCGCGCGGTCCAGGCGCGTCTGGCCGCACTCAACCGGGCCCTGGACGAGGGCGCCGTCGACGAGGCCGCCTTCGAGCGGGAGGAGGAGCGTCTGCTCACCCTCCTCGAACGCCCCTACCGGCCGACCGGGCACGCCACAACGACGGATCGAGCGCAAAGAAGGCACGTATGAGCGACAGCAAGGCGGTCATGGCGGCTGCCGTGGCGGGCGGGTATCTCCTGGGTCGCACGAAGAAGGCCAGGCTCGCCTTCGTGGTCGGCTCCTACCTCGTGGGCCGGCGCGTCGGGCTGTCCCCCGGCCAGGTGCTGTCCCAGGGCCTGGCCGGCCTCCAGCAGACCCCGCAGCTCCGGGAGCTGACGGACCAGGTACGCGGTGAGCTGCTGACCGCCGGACGCACGGCCGTCACCGCCGCGGCGAACCGCGGGCTCACCGGCCTCGCGGACACACTCCGGGAACGTACCGACGCGCTCACGGGCGCGGGCCGGCAAAGCGACGAATACGCCGAGGACGACGAGAACGGCGAGAACGACGGCGCACCGGACGAGGACGCCTACTTCGACGACGAGGACCGGGAGGAGGACGGGCGGCCCGCGCCTGCGCCGCCCAGGAAGACGGGCAAGAAGGCTCCTCCCCGCAAGCCGGCGCCTCCCGCGAAGAAGGCCCCCACGAAGGGGACCAGGAAAGCCGCCAAGAAGGCCGTGCCCGCGAAGAAGACGGTGGACCCGGCCCACCGGCGCGGAGGTGTGCACCGATGACCCCCACCCGGCAGGACAACGGCGCCCCCTCCCCCCTCACCGACCTCAAGGACGCGCTCGGCGGGTACCTCGCCGCCAAGGGGCACAGCCTCGTGGGCGGCGCGGGACAGCGGATCGGCGGGCTGGCCGAACGCCTCACCGAGTCCGCCGACGACCGCGGTTCCGGAGGTGGCGGTGCGCGGGGCGGGGCAGGCGGCGGCAGTGTCAAGGCGACGCACATCATGGAGACCGTCGACATCGGCGTCCCCCTGCGCACCGTCTACGACCAGTGGACCCGGCTCCAGGACTTCAGCGGCTTCACCAAGGGCGTCCGCAGCGTCGGTACCGACGACGAGATGACGTCCGACTGGAACGTCAAGGTCGGTCCGTCCAGCCGTAGTTGGAAGGCGACCGTCCAGGAGCAGGTCCCGGACGAACGCATCGTCTGGACCTCCGAGGGCGCCAAGGGGAGTACCAGCGGCGCCGTCACCTTCCACGAACTGGCGCCCCGGCTGACCCGGGTGGTCGTGGTCGTCGAGTACTACCCGTCAGGCTTCTTCGAGAAGACCGGCAACCTGTGGCGCGCCCAGGGTCGCCGGCTGCGGCTGGACCTGAAGCACTTCGCGCGGCACGTGACCCTGATGGGCGACGAGGAGGTGGAGGGCTGGCGCGGCGAGATCCGCGACGGCGAGGTCGTCCGGAGCCACGAGGAGGCGCTTGAGGAGGAGAACGCCGAAGGCGCCGGGGGCGCCGGGGACGAGTACCAGGACGACGAGGAGGGCGAGGAAGAGGACGCCGAGTACGAGGACGAGTACCAGGACGAGGGCGAGGAAGGCGCGTACGACGACGAGGACGAGGACCATGAGGACGAGTACGAGGACGAGTACGAGGACGACGAACGTGCCCGCCCGTATCGCTGACGACGTCGGGAGTGCACGGTGACCGACGTCGACCACCGGTACGCCGGCCCGGACACGCAGCCCTACGCGCCCGTCACCGGCAACCTCGCCGACCTGCTCGAACGGGTCCTCGACAAGGGCATCGTCATCGCCGGCGACATCAAGATCGACCTGCTGGACATCGAACTGCTCACCATCCGGCTGCGGTTGTTCATCGCCTCGGTGGACACCGCGAAGAAGGCGGGCATCGACTGGTGGGAGACCGACCCGGCGTTGTCGTCCCGGGCGGCGCGGGACGCGCTCGCCGAGGAGAACGAGCGGTTGCGGGCCCGGCTCGACGCCCTGGAAGGGGCCGCCGAGGAGCCGACGGGGGCCGGGCGGTGAGCGCGCCCACGGCCGGACCGGCGGTCGCCGGCATCGTCTGCGCGTTCGCCGTGACCCGCACGGCACCGGCGCCCGCCGCGCTGGCCGCGGCGACCGGTCACGAGGAGGGCGGTCCGCTGCGCGCGCTGCGCGCGGGCGGGCTGTGGCTGGTCGTCCAGGACGTCCCCGCGGCGTTGTTCGACGAGGCGGCGCTGGCGGAGCGGCTCAACCGGCCCGAGGACCTGGAACGCTGCGCCCGTGCCCATCACCGGGGCGTCGAGGCCGCGGCCGGGCGGGGGCCGGTCGTGCCGCTGCCGATGGCCACGCTGTACCGCGGCGACCGGAGCGCGCAGCAGGCCGTCGTCTCCCGGGAGGCAGCGCTGGGCGCGCTGCTCGACCGCCTCCGGGGCCGTACGGAATGGGCGGTGAAGGCGCACGCCACCGAGCGCGTGAACGGTGCCGAACACGTGAACGGTGCCGCCGCCGGCACCGGCGCGCCCGCCGGTTCCGGAGCCGCGGCCGGGGGGCGTGCCTACCTCAGCCGGGCCAGCGCGCGGCGGCGCGACCGGCGGGACGCGCACGACAGGGCCCGGGCGGAGGCGGACGCCGTCGACGCCGAACTGCGGCGGTACGCCGTCGCCGCGACGCGGCACCGCCCGCAGAGCGAGCGGCTGACGGGGCGACGCGACCCGCAACTGCTCAATGCCGCCTATCTGGTGGAGGACGCGGAGGGCGCCGCCTTCCAGCGGGCCCTGGCCCGACTCGCCGCCGAAGGCCGGCACCCGGCCGTGGAGATCAGCGCTTCGGGCCCGTGGATCCCGTACTCCTTCGCCCGCTGGGACGACCATCAGGCCGCCACGGAACCGGCCCGCACGGAACCGGCCCGCACGGAGTCGAACCACACGGTGCCGGCCCGCACGGAATCAAGCCGCACGGAACCGGACCCCACAGCGCCAGACCCCACACCGCCGGACCCCACAGCGCCGGACCGCACAGCGCCGGACCGCACCGAACGGCACCCCACGAAGCAGGAGGTCCGCTCATGACCGCGCCGGGCACCCGTACGCCGGGGCCGGCACCCGTGCCCTGGGGCGATCCCGAGCCGTACGCGCCGGTGGGGGTGCCCCTGGTGGACCTCCTGGACCGGGTGCTGGCGACGGGAGTCGTCGTCAGCGGGGACCTGGTCCTGGCTATCGCGGACGTGCCGCTGGTGCGGATCTCCCTGCACGCCCTGCTCTCGTCGGTGAACGAGCGGGTGCCCGCCCCCTGGCCGGACAGCGGGCCGCTGTGACCGCCCCCCGGGCCCACGCCCTCGACCTGGACCCCGAGCGGGTCACGAACGACCTGGCCGCCCTGGTCCTCACCGTCGTGGAGCTGCTGCGGCAGCTCATGGAACGCCAGGCCGTGCGCCGCTTCGACGAGGGCACGCTGAGCACGGAGCAGGAGGACCGGCTCGGCACCGCGCTCATGCTGCTCGACGAACGCATGGACGACCTGTGCGCGCAGCACGGCCTGAGCCGCGGCGACCTGAACCTCGATCTCGGTCCGCTGGGGCCCCTCCTCGCGGACCCGGAACCCTAGCCGCCGCCGGGCCCGGCAGGCGGCGTACGCCCGGGACGGACGATCGCTATGATGACGGCGAATCGCTCAAACGAACATTCTCGGGTGGGGAGGCCTGATGCGGGAGCCGGTAGATCTCAGGCGCCAGCGGATTCTGGCGGCGGTCCAGGCGCGCGGTACCGCGAGGGTGCGCGATCTCGCCGACGAGCTCCAAGTCTCCGTGGTGACGGTGCGCCGCGACGTGGAGGAACTGACGCGCGAGGGCAGGCTGCGCCGTGGGCACGGCGTCGTCCGCTCGACGCTGCCCGCCCAGGAGGTGCCCGTGCGGGACACCGCCGACGGGGACCGGGTGGCCGTGGTGGTGCCGGAGCGGCACTCGTACCTGACCGAGACGCTGCACGGCGCCCGTACGGCGCTGGAGGAGGCCGGTGTGCGCCTCGCCCTGCACATCGCCCCCCAGGCGGCCGGTGCCGAACGCCCGCTGGTCGAACGGGCCCTCGCCGACGGTGCGCGCGGTCTGCTGCTCGCGCCCCGCTGGAACAGCCTGGCCGCCGAGGAGGCCGACCACGGGTGGCTGTCGGCACTGGAGGTGCCGACGGTGCTCATGGAACGACGCCCGCGCCGCGGCAGCGCGCCGCACGTGCTGGACTCGGTGTGCTCGGACCACTGGTACGGCGCGCACCTCGCGGTGGAGCACCTGGTGGGACTCGGTCACCGGCGCATCGTGTTCGCGACCCGGGACGACAGTCCGACCGCACGCACGCTGCGGTCCGCGCTGGCCGAGATCGCCGACGCGCATCCGCTGGTGGAGGAGTGGGCGTGGGCGCTCAGTACGCCGGAGTCGGGGCCCGAGGGGCCGTACTCCGCGGACGAGACCGCCGAGTTGCCGGTGCTGCTGCGCAAGACGGGGGCGACCGCGGTGGTGCTGCACGGTGACGTGGACGCGCTGATGATCGTGCAGCGGCTGGCGGGCGACGCGGTGCGGGTACCGCGGGACTGTTCGGTCGTGGCGTACGACGACGTGGTGGCCGGGCTCGCCACCCCGCCGCTGACCGCCGTGTCCCCGCCGAGGGCGGAGGTCGGCCGGGTGGCCGCCGAGCTGCTGCTCGAGCGCCTGCGGGAGGGCGGCGGCCGTCCCGCGCGGCGCGTCGAGCTGCTGCCACGGCTGATGGTGCGGGGCTCGACTCAACGGGTGGACGGGACCGGAGACCCCATGATCGATCCGAGTGAATGAGCGTTTGAACGCTTTATTTTCTTCTGATCGATCTATTGACCGTTTCTGCTGGAGGATCCAGGATTCCCGTGTCCCGAACAGTCGTGTCCGCACCCACGCGGACCCGCAGGAGCCGCGGGAGGCGCCATGCCCGGACGACCCAGCCGTCGGTCCGTGCTCGCCGCGATGGCCGCCGTACCCCTGGCAGGAGCCGTGAGCGCCTGCAGCGGGGGGAACGGCGCCTCGTCGGCCCGCACGAGCACCACCACGCGCATCACCTTCTGGTCCGCCCTGCGCGGCAGCCAGGAGGTGGTCGACGCCTTCAACCGCACACACCGCAGCGTCCGGGTGGAGTTCCAGCAGATCCCCTCCGGTGGGCAGGGCGGCTACGCCAAGCTCAGCAACGCCGCCCGGGCGGGCAACGCGCCCGACGTCGCCACCATCGAGTATCCGCAGGTGCCGGGGTACGCCATCGACGGTGTGGCACGTGACATCACCGACCTCGTCGGCGACCGGCTGCGCCGCAAGCTGCTGCCGCAGGCGCTCGGTCTGACCACCTTCGAGGGCCGGGTGTTCAGTGTGCCGCTGGACGTCGAGCCCATGGTGATGCACTACCGCGCCGACCTGTTCGACCAGTACGGGCTGGGGGTCGCCCGCACCTGGGACGAGTTCGCCGAGCAGGCCGCCACCGTGCGCCGCAAGGCGCCCGACCGGCGGCTGGTGCTGTTCCCCACCGACGGGATGACCCAGTTCGCCGCGTACGCCTGGCAGGCGGGCGCACGGTGGTTCGACACCTCGCGCGGCGCCTGGAACGTCTCCCTCGCCGACGCGCCCTCCCGGCGGGTCGCGGACTACTGGCAGCGGCTCATCGACTGGGACGACGTCTTCGTGAACGCCGTCGAGAGCAGGCAGTCCGACGCGCAGATCGGCAACGGCCTGGTCCTCACCCGGCTCAGCGGCGCCTGGGACGCCGGCGCGCAGATGAACGCGCGGCCCGGGCAGAAGAACCAGTGGCGGATCGCGCCGCTGCCGCAGTGGGACACCGGCAGCCCGTCCGCCGGCACGCACGGCGGCTCGACCTTCGCCGTCACCGAGGACAGCCGCCATCCCGAGGCGGCGATGGAGTTCATCGAGTGGCAGGTGTCCCACCCCGACGCCCTGCGCGCCCGGCTCTCCAGCGGTACCAGCAGCCAGTACCCGGCCGCCCCCGACCTGGTCTCCGTCGGCCGCGACGCCTTCGACCGGTCCTACTACGGCGGGCAGGACATCTACACCCTGTTCGAGCAGGAGGCCGAGAAGATCGGTGAGCAGTGGCTGTGGGGCCCGCGGATGAGCGCCACCCAGAGGGTCATGCAGGACTCCTTCGCCCGCGTCGGCGCCGGCCAGGGCTCCCTCGTCGAGTCGCTGCGCACCGCGCAGGAGGGCACCATGCCCGACCTCAAGGCCCTCGGCCTGTCCACCACCCAGCACAGCACCTGAGCCGACGAAAGGCAGGTGACACATCCATGACCACGACCGCCCGGCCACGGGTGCCGACCGGCACCTCCCGCGCCACCGCCCCGGCGCCCTCCGCGTCCGGGCTGCGCGCCCGCAGAGCGGCGAAGCGCCGGCAACTGACCGCCGCCGGCGTCCTGATGACGCCGTTCTTCGCCCTGCTGGTCACCGTCTTCCTGATCCCCGTCGGCACGGCCGTCTACCTGAGTTTCTTCAGCGACGACCAGCCCGGACTCGGCTTCGGCCCCGAGCGCAGGATCTTCGTCGGGCTGCGGTCCTACGCGGCCGTGCTCACCGACCCGACCTTCCTCGGCGGGCTCGGCACGGTCGCGCTGTACTGCCTGATCTACATCCCGCTGATGGTCGTCGGCGCGCTCGCCCTGGCTCTGCTGCTGGATTCAGGCGTGGTCCGGCTGCGCGCCTTCGCCCAGCTCGGGCTGTTCCTGCCGCACGCGGTGCCCGGCATCATCGCGGCCCTGATCTGGCTGTACCTGTACACGCCCGGCATCAGCCCGGTCATCGAACTCTTCGCCCAGGGCGACATCACGATCGACTTCCTCGGCATCCACACGGTGATCCCGTCCATCGTGAACATCGCCCTGTGGAGCAACCTCGGCTACAACATGGTGATCTTCTACGCCGCCCTGCAGGCCGTGCCCCGCGAGGTGATCGAGGCGTCCGTCGTCGACGGCGCCGGGCCGGTGCGCACCGCGCTCCAGGTCAAGACGCCGCTGGTGCGGGCCTCGATCGTCATGGTCGCCATCTTCACCCTGATCTGGGCGCTCCAGCTCTTCACGGAGCCGATGCTGCTCAGCCAGTCCTCCCCGATGATCAGCTCGCGCTTCTCGCCGAGCATGTACATCTACGACGCGGCCTTCACCCGCAACAACTACAGCCTCGCGGCGGCCGCCTCGGTGGTCCTGCTGGTGTGCACCATCGCCCTGTCCTACGGCGTCACCCGCTTCACCGGCCGCGCCGACACCGAGGAGGCCCGATGAGCGCCACCGACAGCTCCCCGCTCCGTCCGAGGCTGCTGGGCCGGGCGACGGTCAACGTGGTCGTCGCGATCTCCGTCCTCTACACACTGCTGCCCGTCCTGTGGCTGGTGCTCGCCGCCTCGAAGGACCGGGACGCCCTGTTCAGCAGCGACCTGCTGTCCCTGAGCGACTTCTCCTTCGTGCAGAACCTCAAGGACCTGTTCGCCATGGACGGCGGACTGTACGGCCGCTGGTACGTCAACAGCCTGCTGTACGCGGTGCTGGGCGCCGCCGTCGGCGCCCTGGTGAGCGTCGCGGCCGGGTACGCCTTCGACAAGTACCGCTTCCGGCACAAGGAGAAGCTGTTCGGCCTGGTGCTGGCGGCGGTCATGGTGCCGCAGACGGTCCTCGCGCTGCCGCTGTACCTCATGGCCTCCGAGGTGGGCCTGGTCAACACCTTCTGGGCCGTGTTCATCCCGGTGCTGTTCAATCCGTTCGGCGTCTACCTCGGCCGCATCTTCGCGCGGGGCTACGTGCCCGACGAGGTGCTGGAGGCGGCGCGCGTGGACGGGGCGGGCGAGCTGACCACGTACGCCCGGGTGGCGCTCAGGATGCTCGGCCCCGGCCTGATCACCGTCTTCCTCTTCCAGCTGACCGCCATCTGGAACAACTTCTTCCTGCCCATGGTGATGCTGTCCGACCAGGACCTGTATCCGGTCAGTCTCGGCCTGTACCAGTGGAACAGTTCGGCGTCCGTCTCGCCGGAGTACTACCCCGTGGTGATCATGGGTTCACTGCTCGCCGTGGTGCCGCTCATCCTCGCCTTCGTCCTGCTCCAGCGTTTCTGGCGGAGCGGGCTGACCGCCGGAGCCGTCAAGTGACCCCGCACGCCCCCGGGCCCGGATTCCGGCCCCGTGCCGCCGTGGCCATGTCCCCGGACGCCGCCTCGGCCGTCCTCGACCCCCAGTCGCTCCGCGCGTTCCGCCGGGTCTGCGAGCTGGCGCCGCTCCCGGTGCTGGACGACCTCGCCACGCCGCGCGCCAGATCCGTGCTGGCGGACGTGGACCTGCTGATCACCGGCTGGGGCTGTCCCCGGCTGGACGCCGACGTGCTGCGGGCGGCGCCCCGGCTGCGGGCCGTGGTGCACACGGCGGGCAGCGTCCGCGGTCACGTCACCGACGCGTGCTGGGAGCGGGGGATCGAGGTCTCCTCGGCCGCCGCGGCCAACGCCCTGCCGGTGGCTGAGTACACGCTCGGCATGATCCTGCTCACCGGCAAGCGGGTGCTGGAGCGGGCCCGCGACTTCCGGGTGTCACGGACGCGCGGCAACTGGCTGCGCACTCCGCGCGGTGTCGGCAACTACCGGCGTACGGTGGGTGTCCTGTCGGCCTCGCTGATCGGCCGCCGGGTCATCGAGCTGCTGCGTCCGCACGACATCGACGTCCTGCTGCACGACCCGTACGTCAGTGACGCGGACGCCGCCGAACTCGGCGTCGAGCGGGTCGAGTTGCCGGAGCTGTTCACGCGTTGCGACACCGTCAGCGTGCACACCCCGCTGCTGCCCACCACCCGTGGCCTGGTCGGCCGTTCACTGATCGACGCGATGCGGGCCGACGCCGTGCTGATCAACACCTCCCGCGGTGCGGTCGTCGACCAGGAGGCGCTCACCGACGCGCTGCTGACGGGCCGGATCCGGGCGGTGCTGGACGTCACCGACCCCGAGGTGCTGCCGCCGGACCATCCGCTGTGGGAGTGCGGGAACGCGCTGATCACCCCGCACCTCGCCGGCTCCGAGGGCAACGAGTGGCGCCGACTGGCCGACCTCGCGCTCGGCGAGACGACCCGCTGGGCGTCGGGGGCCGGTTTCCTCCATCCCGTACGACGCGAAAGGCTGGCGTTCCTGGCATGAGCATCCCGTTCGAACTGCCCACCGAGGACCGTGCGCTGAGCCCGTACACCGGCTGCACCCGGGCGCACTGGGAGGCCGTCGCGGACGGGCTCCTGTGGGCCGCGTGGCGCTGGAGCACCCCGGGCTGCGCCCTGCTCGACCTGCCGGGGCGCCCCTCGCGCTCGGGCGTGCGCTCCGACGGGCTGGAGGGTTTCGCCCGGACGTTCCTCGCTGCGGCCTTCCGCGTCGCGGGCGCGGACGGCGAGGACCCGCACGGCTGGCTGGAGCGGTACGCGCGCGGCCTGGCCTCGGGCACCCGCACCCCCGGCCGGGACGACACCGAGTCCTGGCCGCTGATCCTCGACCACGACGTGCAGGGCCAGCCCATGGTCGAGTCGGCGTCGGTGGCGCTCGGGCTGCGGCTGACCGCGCCCTGGCTCTGGAAGCACCTCGACGCCGGGGTGCAGGACCGGGTGGAGGAGTGGCTGCGCGGCGCGCTGCGGCACGTGCCGGCGCCGAACAACTGGTACCTGTTCCCGTACACGGTCGCCGGGTTCCTGGAATCGGTCGGCCGCGGCGACGCCGGGACGGCCGCGGTCCGGCAGCGGGCGCTGGAGCTGATGGAGGGCTGGTACCGGGGGGAGGGCTGGTACGCGGACGGCGACGGACGCGCCTTCGACCACTACAACGGCTGGGCGCTGCACCTGTACCCGGTGCTGGACGCCCACCTCTCCGGCGACACCGGGCCGGCCGCCGCCCGGTACGGCGACCGGCTGCGCGCGCACCTCGACGGCTTCGCGCTGATGTTCGGGGCGGACGGGGCGCCGATGCACTTCGGCCGTTCGCTGTCGTACCGGTTCGCCGCGTCCGCCGCCGTGGGCCTGGGCGCGGTCACCGGGCACACGCCGTTGACGCCGGGCTCGTCGCGGCGGCTGGCGAGCGGCAGTCTGCGCTACTTCCTGGAGCGCGGTGCGCTGACCGACGACGGGCTGCTGAGCCTCGGCTGGCACGGCCCCCACGGGGCCACCCTCCAGTCCTACTCCGGCCCGGCCTCCCCCTACTGGGCGTCGAAGGCGTTCGTGTCCCTCCTCGCCCCCGCCGGTCACCCGCTGTGGACGGCCACGGAGGAGGCGGCCCCGGTGGAGGAGGCCGACCGGGTGCTGGCCCTGCCCGCGCCCGGACTGCTGGTGCAGGCGACGCGCGGCGACGGGGTCGTACGGCTGCACAACCACGGCAGCGACCATGTCCGGCCGCACGAGGGCGAGTCGGCCGCCGAGGAAGACCCGCACTACGGGCGGCAGGCCTACTCCACCCGGACCGGCCCCACGGCGCCCGGGAACACCGCCGACAACCACCTGTCGGTGGAGGTGAACGGACGGCGCAGCGTGCGGCGGCGCGTCCACCCGCTCGGTGCGGGGCACGGGGACGGCTGGGGCTGGGCGGCCTCCTGGCACCGGCCCGTCTTCGCCGGCGGGCCGCCGATGGTGCCGGGGCTGCGGGTGGAGAGCGTGACGGTGGCGCGGGGGCCCTACGAACTGCGGGTGCACCGGGTGGTCGGGGCACCGGCCGAGGCCCGCCTCAGCCACACCGGGTGGGCCACCGGCCCGGAGGACACCCTGGTCTCGGCGCTGCACGGCCTGCACGGCTGGCGTCCAGAGCCGGAGACCGTCCGCGCCCCGCAGGGCACCGCCTACACGCCGTGGGCCGAGTTGCCCCGGCTGTCCGGCGACGCGGGCGGCACCTCCCTGCACGTCTGCCTCGCCACGCTCTCCGGTGAGCCGGGGCCCGGCCCCCTCGCGGAGGCGGTCACGGAGGTCGTGGCCGGTGACACCGGCGTCGACGTGGTGTGGGCGCACGGCGGTGGGCGTACCAGGGTCTCGTTCGAACCGGTGGAGGTGACGCACGAGGTGGGCTAGGGCCTGTCTGAAAAATCCCGTCGTCCGCCCGGAGGGCGGGCCCCGCGGCGTCTGGTGCGTGCGATCGCAAGGCGCCGGAGCGCCCTCGTGGCGGAGCCACGTGGGCGTTTCGGCAACGCGGCGAGCGTGCGTGCCAGACGCCGCGGGGCAGGCGGGATTTGTCAGACAGGCCCAAGGGCCTCCCGCCTCGAGTCACGCACTCCGCGGGCCCCGACCGGTACTCACGGTCGGGGCCCTCCCCCGTGCGCGCGTCTCCGGTGGCGCGCCGCCCCGGGCCCGGCGACGCTGGTACGGCACCGGCGAGAAGGAGTTCCCCATGCGCGAGTCTTCGTGGGCCGTGGCCGCGGCCCTGACTTTGTCGGTACTGTGCGCCGCCCCGGCGGCCGCCGCCGAACCCCGTGCCACGCGCCTTCCGGTCGACGTGACGGCGACCGAGTGCATCCGGGGCGGCGGAGTGATCATCATCTCGGCGGGCGGGGAGGGGACCGGCTCCTTCACGGCGCGCTGCCAGGGCGGCACCCACGACGGGGAGACCATCACCTGAGCCGGCCGGCTCCGTTCTCCGCGCCCATGCCTCGAGTTCCGGACGCTGGGTACGCGGTCACGGCCCACCACGGCAGTCGGTAACCGAACACGACCGGCCGCGTGCAGCGGCCCGCCCAGAACGGAGAGAAGGCTGATGAGCGAGGCCAACCCCCTCAAGCGGGTAGCCCACAAGGTCACCGAGAGCCTGCAGGGCGACGGTGGCGGACCGGCGGAGGGGATCCCCGGCAAGCCCGGTCCCGAGTCGCCCCCCGTCGCGGAGCCCACCGAGCCCCGGGAGCCGCTGCCCCCGAAGCCGGACCAGAGCGGCCCGGCCACCGTGTCGCCGACCGGTCAGCCCACGGGCGCCGACCAGGCCCGAGTGGCGCAGTCCGGCAGCTACCTGACCAACGCTCAGGGCACGCGGATGCACGACACCGACCACTCGCTGAAGGCGGGGCCGCGCGGGCCGGTCCTGCTGCAGGACCATCATCTGCGCGAGAAGGTCATGCACTTCGACCACGAGCGCATCCCGGAGCGCGTGGTGCACGCCCGGGGCGCGGGCGCGCACGGGGTCTTCCAGAGCTACGGCACCGCGGCCTCGGTGACGAAGGCGGGCTTCCTCGCCGCGGACGTGGAGACACCGGTGTTCACGCGGTTCTCCACGGTGGTCGGCTCACGTGGGTCGTCGGACACGGTGCGGGACACCCGCGGTTTCGCGACGAAGTTCTACACCAGTGAGGGCGTCTTCGACCTGGTCGGCAACAACATCCCGGTCTTCTTCATCCAGGACGCCATCAAGTTCCCGGACGTCGTGCATGCCGCGAAGCCGCACCCGGACCGGGAGATCCCGCAGGCGCAGAGCGCGCACGACACCTTCTGGGACTTCGTCTCGCTGCACACCGAGGCGACCCACCACACCATCTTCTTCATGGGCGACCGCGGCATCCCGCGCTCCTACCGGATGATGGAGGGCTTCGGCGTCCACACCTTCCGGCTGGTGAACGCCGAGGGCAAAACCACGCTGGTGAAGTTCCACTGGAAGCCCAAGCTGGGCGTGCACTCCCTGGTGTGGGACGAGGCACAGATGATCAACGGCATCGACCCGGACTTCCACCGCCGGGACCTCGCCGACGCGATCGAGGCGGGCGCGTACCCGCAGTGGGAGCTGGGCATCCAGACCTTCCCCGACAACCCGGAGCAGACCTTCGAGGGCATCGACCTGCTGGACCCGACGAACATCGTCCCGGAGGAGCTCGCGCCGGTGCAGCCGGTGGGGCTGCTGACCCTGAACCGCAACCCGTCGAACTTCTTCGCCGAGACCGAGCAGATCGCCTTCCACGTAGGCCACCTCGTCCCGGGCATCGACATCACCGACGACCCGCTGCTCGCGGGGCGGCTGTTCTCGTACCTGGACACGCAGATCACGCGTCTGGGCGGTCCCAACTTCCCGCAGTTGCCGATCAACCGCCCCCAGGCGCCGGTCAACGACATGCTGCGCGACGGCATGCACCAGAGCGCCGTGCACCGGGGCGTCGCGCCCTACCGGCCCAACTCCCTGGACGGCGGATGCCCGTTCATGGCCGGGGCCGCCGACGGGGCGTACGTGGAGGCGCCGGTCCGGGTACCGGAGGCGACCAAGGTGCGGGACGCTCCGGAGTCGTTCGCGGACCACTTCAGCCAGCCGCGGCGGTTCTGGCTGAGCATGAGTCCGGTGGAGCGCGAGCACATCATCGGCGCCTACACCTTCGAGCTGGGCAAGTGCTACGAGCAGGCCATCAGGGAACGGACACTCCAGGTCCTGGCCAACATCGACCCGGAGCTGTGCGCGGGCGTCGCCGAGGGCCTCGGCCTGCCCGCGCCGAAACCGACGGTCCCCCTGGCCGACGTCGAGCGGAGCCCGGCGCTGTCCCAGATCGGCCGGACCTGGCCCCTGGACGGCCGGGTCGTCGGCATCGTCACCGGCGGGGCGGACCTGGAGGGCGTGACGGCCGTGCGGGAGGCGGTGCTGAACGCCGGGATGGTCCCCCTGGTCGTGGCGCCGACCGGCGGCACCATCGGCTCGGGCGACGCGGCGCTGACCGTACAGCGCAGTTACGTCACCGCGCGGTCCGTGGAGTTCGACGCCGTCCTGGTGGCGGGGACGCCCGACATGGGAGGCGACGCCTACACCCCGCGGGACTACAAGGCCACTCCGCCGCCCGCGCGGCCCGGGACGATCGACCCGCGGGTGAGCCTGCTGGTGTCCGAGGCGTACCGGCACGGCAAGGCGATCGGTGTCTGGGCGGGCGGCGAGGCCGCGCTCGACGCGTCGGGCGTGCCCGCCGACGCTCCCGGCGTGGTCGTCGCGGTGTCCGGCACCGCGGCACTGGAGCAGGTCACGGAGCTGATGGGCGCCCACCGGGTGTGGGAACGCTTCACCACGCCCCGGGGCTGAGCCGCGCGCCGGGGCTGAGCCGCGCGCCCGCCGGGCCGGCCGCCGATGTCGGCGGCCGGCCCGGCGGCGTGTTCAGCACAGGACGCGCAGCGCCCCGGGCAGCACTCTCGCCGTGACGGGGACGACGGCCTCGACCTCGCCGTCGGCGCCGTAGGGTATGGCCCGGTCGGCCTCGATGCGGACCTCCCGGCCGCGCAGGATCCGCACCTGGGGTCTGCGGACATGGGCGCCCGAGGCGAGCTCGTTCATGAGGGCGAAGAACAGCCGGCGGGGCGCGTCGTGGATCATCACGACCTCCAGCAGGCCGTCGTCCACCCGGGCGGCGGGGGCGATGCGGCGGTTGGAGCCGTAGTAGCCGGAGTTGGCGGCCACGGCGGTGTAGCCGGTGAAGGCGTGCTCCTCGCCGTCGACGGTGACGCGGTAGCGCGTCGCGCGCCAGGTGGTGATCGCGCGCAGCGCGCCGGCGTAGTAGGAGGCGGTGCCGCGCAGCAGGCGCGCGTTGTTGGCGTGGTGGTTGGCGAGCGCGTCGACACCGGCGTAGACGCTGCCGAGCACGACGGTGCGGTCGTGGACCGCGGAGGTGACCTCGATGGTGTCGACGGGGCGGGGTTCGCCCCGCAGCAGCACCTCGGCGAGGGCGGCGGGGTCGGTGGGCAGCTCCAGCGCGCGGGCGAAGTCGTTGCCGCGGCCGGCCGGGACGAGGCCGAGCAGGGCCCCGGTGCCGCTGAGGGCGCCGCCGATCCCGCCGGCCATGCCGTCGCCGCCCACGGCGAGCACCACCCGGCCGCGCTGCCCGGCCTGCCGGGCGATCTCCCGGGCGTGCGCGAGGCTGCGGCTGTACTCGGTCTCCAGTCCGGCCCCCGCCTCGCGCAGCAGCCGGGCCACCCCCAGCAGCGCGGCGGCCGAGGTGGCGCCGCCCGCGGTGGGGTTGACGACGGCGGTGAACTGTCGCATCGATGTGCCTCCGGGCTGACGGGTGGTGCCGGGCTGTTGTCTCACGGGGCCGCGGGGTGCAGCGCCGCGGGGTGCAGCGCCGCGGGGAGCGGGGCCGCGGGGTCAGTCCGCGGGCAGCAGGACGCCCGGGCTGAGCAGTCCTGCGGGGTCCAGGCTCCGCTTGACGGCGCGCAGTGCCTCGATGCCGAGGGGGCCGGCCTCCCGCACGTACCAGTCGCGGTGGTCGGTGCCGACACCGTGGTGGTGGGTGATGGTGCCGCCCGCGGCGAGGATCGCCTCGTTGGCGGCGTGCTTGGCCCGGGTCCAGTGCGCCACGGCGTCGTCGCCCTGGGCGGAGACGACGGTGAAGTACAGGGAGGCGCCGTTCTCGTAGACGTGCGAGATGTGGCACATGACCAGCGGCGGGGTGCCCGCCTCGGTGAGGGTGCCGGTGAGCGCGTCGCGGACGGCGGCGCGGAGCGCGGGGACGCGGGACCAGTAGGTCGCCGTCTCCAGGGTCTCGGCGAGTGCCCCCGCGTCCAGCAGGGAGTCGCGCAGGTACGGCGCCGAGTACCGGCCGTGCGCCCAGCGCTCCCCCGGTTCCTCGCCGGCGAAGGTGCCGCCGCCCTCGCGCAGTACGGCGGCGGCGCCCTCGCGGCGGTGCGCCGTGTCCTCCTCGGTGCCCTCGAAGCCGACGACCGCCAGGCATCCGGCGTCCTGCCGCTCCAGGGAGGCGCCGATGGCGTCGGGCTGGGCGAGGCCGATCAGCGTCTCCGTCTCGTCGGACAGCCGCAGCACCGTGGGACGGGGTCCGTCCTGGGCGAGCCGGCGCAGGGCCGCGGCGCCCGCGTCGAAGGAGGCGAAGCGCCAGCCCTCGTAGCGGCGGACCTCCGGCACGGGCTTCACGCGCACGGTGACGGACGTGATGACCCCGAAGGCGCCCTCGGAGCCGAGCACGAGCTGGCGCAGGTCGGGGCCGGCCGCCGAGCGCGGGGCGCGGCCCGTGTCGAGGGTGCCCTCGGGGGTGGCGAGGGTGAGGCCGAGGACCATCTCGTCGAAGCGCCCGTAGCCGGCGGAGGCCTGTCCGCTGGAGCGGGTCGCGGCGAAGCCGCCGATGGTGGCCCACTCGTAGGACTGGGGGAAGTGGCCGAGGGTGTAGCCGTGCTGGGCCAGGAGCGCCTCGGCCTCCGGGGCGCGCAGGCCGGGTTGGAGGGTGGCGGTGCGGGAGATTTCGTCGAGGTCGAGCAGTCGGTTCATGCGGCGCAGGTCGAGGGCGACGAAGGTGCCGCGGCGTGCGGGGGCGAGGCCGCCGACGACCGAGGTGCCGCCGCCGAAGGGGACGAGGGCCAGGCCGTGTCCGGCACAGGCCTCCAGTACGGCGAGCACCTCGTCGTGGCTGTCGGGGAGGACGACGGCGGCCGGGGTGTCGGCGGTGTCGCCGGTCCGCATTCGCAGCAGGTCGGGAGTGGACTTGCCTCGGGTGTGGCGGATCCGGCTCTCCGCGTCCGTGCGCACGCCGTCCGCGCGGCCGCCGACGGCGGCCTCCAGCGCGCGGCGGGCGGCCTCGTCCAGCGGCGGCCCGGGCACGTCGATCTCCCCCAGCGGGACGGAGGCGGCGTCACGGGGCTTGACGCCGAGCAGTTCGCGCAGCAGCCCGGTCACCGTTTCGGGCAGCGGCGTCGCACGGGCCGGGTCGCCCCAGCCGTTCCACAGCATGTCCATCGCCTGTCGTCCTCACGGTCGGTTCGGGGGATGCCATCGGGGAGCCGTCGAAGCCACCGGACGCCACCGGGACGCCGTCGGGATGCGGTTCCGCACGACCCCACTGGCGTTACACTGTTACACATGACGCCTAAACGTCACAACGACTCGGGACAGAACACCCCGGACAACGACGCCGTGCTGGACGCCGTACGCGACTGCGTCCTGGCCGTCGGGGTCCGCCGCACGACGATGACCGACGTCGCCCGCCGCGCCGGCGTCTCCCGGATGACGCTGTACCGGCGCCACCCGGACGTGCGGACCCTGGTCGGCGACCTGATGACCCGCGAGTGGATCGCGGTGGCCACCGGCGCCGTCCCCGAGCCCCGGCCGGGCGTGGGCACGCGCCCGCGCATCGTCGAGGGACTCGTGACCGGGGTCGAGGCGTTCCGCGCCCACCCGCTCTTCCGCAAGATCGTCGACGTCGACCCCGAGCTGCTCCTGCCCTACGTCCTCGACCGGCGCGGGGCGAGCCAGGAGGCCCTGCTGGGGCTGCTGGCCGAGTCGCTCGCCGAGGGTCACGCCGACGGGTCGGTGCGCCCGGCCCACACGGGCCGGCAGGCACGGTCCGTGCTGCTGATCGTCCAGTCCTTCGCCCTGTCGCTGCGGACCATGACCGACGAGGACGACGCCGAGCTGACCCCCGCGGCCTTCCTCGCGGAGCTGCGCACCATCCTGGAGAGGACCCTCACGCCATGAGCCCCACCAGCAGCGTCCCCGCCGCCGGGGCCTCCCTGTCCGCCGCGCGCCGTGCACGCGAGCTGACCGACGCCGCCGGCGGCCCCGTCGTGGACGTCCTGGTCGTCGGTCTCGGCGCGACCGGCGCCGGCGCCGCCCTGGACGCCGCGGCCCGCGGTCTCAGCGTCGTCGCCGTGGACGCCCACGACCTGGCCTTCGGCACCTCCCGCTGGAGCTCCAAACTCATCCACGGCGGCCTGCGCTACCTCGCCTCCGCCCAGCTCGACGTCGCCCACGAGAGCGCGGTGGAGCGCGGGGTGCTGATGGAGCGCACCGCGCCCCACCTGGTGCGCGCCCAGCCGTTCGTGCTGCCGCTGACGCCCCTGGTCTCCCGTGGTCAGGCCGCGCTGGCCTGGGCCGGGTTCCGGGCCGGCGACACGCTGCGGCTGGCGGCGCGCACCGCCCGGGCCACGCTGCCCGCGCCGCGCCGGCTGTCCGCCGTGGAGACCCGCCACCTCGCGCCGGCGCTGCGCTCCGACCGGCTGCGCGGCGGCCTGCTGTCCTGGGACGGCCGGCTCACGGACGACGCCCGGCTGGTGACCGCGCTGGCCCGGACCGCCGCCGCGCGCGGAGCCCGGATCCTGACCCGGGTGAGGGCCCTGGAGCTGACCTCGTCCGGCGCCCGGATACGCGACGAGCTCACCGGGGAGGAGGGCGTGATCCGTGCCCGTGCGGTGATCAACGCCTCCGGCGTGTGGGCGGGGGACCTGGTGGACGGGATCCGGGTCCGGCCCTCCCGCGGCACCCACCTGGTCCTGCGCTCCGACCGGCTCGGACCGCTGCCCGCGGGCCTGCACGTGCCGATTCCCGGCGAGACCAACCGCTTCGTCCTCGTTCTTCCCCAGGGCGACGGCCGCGTCTACGTCGGCCTGACCGACGAGCCCGTCGACGGGGACCTCCCGGACGTTCCCGAGGTGCCGGAGACCGACGTCGGTTTCCTGCTCGACGTGCTCGGTTCCGTACTGGAGGTGCCGGTCCACCGCACGGACGTGGTGGGTGCCTTCGCCGGTCTGCGCCCCCTGCTGGACACCGCGTCCGCCGGCCGGCCGGGCGGCGGCCCCCGCACGGCCGACGTCTCGCGCCGGCACGCCGTGCTCACCTCGTCCCAGGGCGTCGTCACCGTGGTCGGCGGCAAGCTCACCACCTACCGGCGGATGGCCGAGGACGCCGTGGACGCCGCCGTCGCCGCCCGCCGCCTGGGCGCCGGCCCGTCCCCGACCGCCGCGCTGCCGCTGGTGGGCGCTGCCGCGCCGCACGCCCTGGCCGCGCTGCGGGCACCGCGCCGTCTGGTGCGGACCTACGGTACGGAGGCACCGGCGGTCCAGGCCCTCGCCGACCGTGATCCCCGGCTCGGGGAACGGGTCCTGCCGGACCACCCCGTCACCGGGGCCGAGCTGCTCTGGGCGCTGCGCCACGAGGGGGCCCTGGACGAGGCCGACCTGCTCGACCGCCGCACCCGCATCGGGCTGGTGCCCGGGGACCGGGCGGCGGCGCTGGAGGCCGTACGCGGTCTCGTCGGGCAGGCCGCGGCCCGGCGGGGCTGAGACCGGGCCGGTCCGTGCCGGCCCGGTCTCGTGCGGCCCCGCCGGGGACCGGTCAGGTGCCCTGTGCGCCGTCCTGGACGGCCTTGCGCACCTTCGCCTCCAGCTTGTGCCGGGACTGACCCCCCTCCTTGACGTACTCCGTCATCGCGGTCTGCGCGTCCCGGTCCAGGTCGCGCCAGGCCCGTACGGCGGTCTCGTACGTGTGCGACTGCCGCTGGGTCCACTGATGCTGCGTGGGAGGCCCGTACGAGTCCCGCAACTCCTCGACCCGGTGCCGGGCGAGGTCCGCCGCGCGACGCTTGTGCACGAGCTCTTCGAATGTGTGAGCCACCACATCTCGACGGTAGTCAGAGGAACGCCGTCGCGCGCGTCGAGCCCCTCACCGGCGGTCCGGGCGCCGCCGGTATGCACAAGTGGCCCACGCGGGCCCCCGGGAGCCATAACATCAAGCCACCAACGACGGCCGGGCATATGCGAGAAGTGAGGGAAGCGTGACGGACACCGAGGGAGCGGCAGTACCGGAGCGGCTGCTGATCACCCGTACCACCACGGGCGACGGCGTCAGTCTCGTCCTGCTCTCCGGAGAAGTCGATCTCGACGGCAGCAGTCAGCTCCGCGACGTCCTGCTGTCCTGTGTGGAGACGGCGCCGGGCACGGTGGTCGACTTCGGTGAGGTCGACTTCCTGGACTCCAGCGGCATAAACGTGCTCATCTCCGCCCACCAGGCCGCCGAGTCCCGCGGCGTCTGGTTCCGGCTCGCCGCCCCCCAGCAGGCGGTCGAGCGGGTACTGCGGCTCGTGGGCGTCGACGCGCTCATCGCCTGCTACCCGACCGTCGAGCAGGCCCTCGCGGCCTGACGCCGGTCAGCGCAGCGGCAGACGCGCGTACACCGTCTTTCCCGTCGCGTGCGGCTTGGTGATGACCTCGTCGCACAGGCGCGTCACGATCTCCAGACCGTGCCTGCCGACCCGCAGGGGATCGCGGGGCAGGAACGTGGGGAATCCGTCCCCCGTGTCCGACACCGCGATCTCCAGTCCGTCGTCCACCAGCGTCAGTTCCAGGCGGCAGGGGCCGGGGGCGTGGCGGAGCGCGTTCGTCACCAGCTCGCTGGCGACCAGGCGCGCGGCGTCGAGGAAGGTGTCGGCCAGGTCCACGCCGCTCCCGCCCAGCCGCGCGACGAAGCCGTGCACGACGTCCCTGGAGGCCGGGATCATCGCCGATCCGCCCCTGAACTCCACCACCGTGGACACGGCCGGGTCGGCCGCGGCATCGGGTCTGTGCGCCGGAGTCATACAGAGCATCACCGTCCGGTCCGGGGGCGAGTAGGGGAGGCACATGCCCCGGCCCTTCACGATACGCACCGGGGCGGTCACCACTACCTCTTTGCCCCAACTTCCGCCGGACGCGCCGTTTTCCGGACAGGCCCGGGCCGAGTGCGCCGTAAACGGCTCCGTCCCGGTCGGCGACGGGCACGGCCGGGGCGCGCGGCGTGGCGCACCGGGCCGGGCCGGCCCCTCGTGGCTTCGGGGCCGGGCTGCGCGCCGGAGGGACCAACGGATCAGGAGGCGGTGCAGGCCCCGACCGCGGGTGCGGCGTCGCTGCCGTTCTTCGAGACGGTGAATCCGAAGCTGGTCGACGCGCCGGCCGCCGGGGAGCCGTTCCAACTCGGCCGTGCCGTCATGCTCACCCGTGCGGACCGACCACGTGCGCGACCCCGGTGTCGTGGCGCATTCTTGCTGTGTCGCCCGCGTGACGGCGCACGGACGAGGCGGGGCCGAGAGGTGAGGCCGATGAGCGCAGGCGCCGAGGACCCAGACCGCGCGCCCGGGCGGCTGACGACGCTGCTGATCGACGCCTGTGCCCAGGCCGTCGGCGCGGCCGACGGCCATGCGGGCGGGATCTACCTGCGTTCGCGCACCCCCGGCCTGCTGCGGCTGGCCGTCCTCGCCGGACTGCCCGGCCAACTCTTCCGCCCCTGGTGGCGGCTGCACTCCGACAGCCCGTTCCCGGTCGCCGACGCCTTTCGGCTGGGCGTCCGGGTGGTGCTGCCCAACGCGACGGAGACGATGCGCCGGTACCCGCAGTTCGCGGCCGGCCTGCCGTTCCCGTTCGGTTCCCTCTACGTGCCCGTCGCCGGCGCGGCGCGGACGTACGGCGTCCTGACCGTCCTGCGTCCCCCCGCGTCCGACACCGCCGAGGTGGTGGAGGGCCTGGACCGGATGGAGCGGCTGGCGCGGGAGCTCGGCGGGGCCCTGGAACGGCTGGACGAGAACCGGGACGCGCCACCGGTCGTCTGGGACGGCGAGCCCCTGTGCCTGCGGCCGCCCCCGGCCGGACGGCACGCGCAGCGCGCCGGAAGTTTCGCGTGGGACCCGGGCACCGGCGCCGTCACCGTGGACGAGCCGCTGCGCGCCCTGCTCGGCATGGCCGCGGCCACCCACGGCCCCGCCGGGGCCCCGCTCGGCACACTCACCCGCGCCCTGGCCCCCGACGACGGCCACCGGATCGCCGCCGCGCTGCGTCAGACCGCCGCCGGCCGGCCTCCTCCCCTGCCCCTGTACGTGCGTGCGGCGGACGGCGCGCTGCTCCTGGTGGAGCTGTGGAAACCGCAGGCCGCGCCGCCCGTCGGCGGGCCGGTGCGAGCCGTCGTACGCGACACGTCCGTCGGCGCGGTGGCCGACGCCGCGGCCGACCTGCTTCCGGACGGCGTGTTCTGCGTGGACCGGCTGGGCACGATCCTCTACGCCAATCCGCGCGCCGCCCAGCTGCTGGGACAGCCACGGGCGCGGCTGCTCGGCCACTCCCTGTGGGAGGCCGTGCCCTGGCTGGACCAGGCCGCCTACGAGGACCACCTCCGCGGCGCGCTGCTCTCCCCGGAGCCGGTCCACTTCCATGTCCGGCGCCCGCCCGACGACAGCCGCCGGACCTCGCCCCAGCCCTACGAGGGGGACTGGCTCGCCCTCTCCGTGCATCCCGGGCGGGACCTCCTGACGGGCACCCTCCGCCCGGCCAACCGGGTGGCCGACGCCTCCGCCGGCCTCACGCCCGAGCACGGCGCACCGGATTCGGCGTCCGGGATGGGCGACCCAGGCCCGGCCGCCGTCGCCACGACGGCACCCGTGTACCGACCCATCGTGCTGGCCGTGGCCCTGACCGAGGCGGTCACCGCCCGCCAGGTGTCAGCCGTGGTCATGCGCGAACTGCTGCCGGCCTTCGGCGGCCGCCGCCTCGCCATCTACCTCCTCCAGGACCGGCATCTGTACCTGGCCTGGGAGACGGGCTTCCCACCGGGCTTCCTCGCGCCCTTCGAGGGAGTCGCCCTGGACGCCCGGCTGCCCGGGGTCGAGACGCTGACCAGCGGACGGCCGCTGTTCTTCGACTCGATGGAGGCGCTGGCCGCCGCGTACCCGGGTATCCCGCTGGACGCCACCGAGGGCGCCCGCGCCTTCCTGCCGCTGATCGCCTCCGGGCGCCCGGTCGGCTCCTGCATCCTCGGCTTCGACCGCGCCCGCGGCTTCGGCACCGAGGAGCGCGCGGTGCTCACCGCCCTCGCCGGGGTGATCGCCCACGCCATGGAGAAGGCCAGGCGCTACGAGACCGAGACCGCGCTCGCCCGGGGACTCCAGCGGGCCCTGCTGCCCCGGCGGCTGCCCGCGCATCCCCGGCTGGAGACCGCGGGGCGCTATCTGCCGGGGACCCAGGGCATGGACGTGGGCGGGGACTGGTACGACGTCGTCGCCTCCGGGCACGGCATGGCCCTGGTCATCGGCGACGTGCAGGGGCACGGCGTACAGGCGGCGGCCACGATGGGGCAACTGCGCAGCGCCGTGCGCGCCTTCGCCCTCGGCGACCGTCCGCCCGACGAGGTACTGAGCGGCGTGAACCACCTGCTGACCGATCTGGACCCGGGTCTGTTCGCCAGTTGCTGCTACATCCGGCTCGACCCGGCCACCGGACGGGCCTGCGCGGCCCGCGCGGGACACCCGCCGCCGCTCCTGCGCCACCCGGACGGACGCACCGAGGCACTGGACCTGCCCGGCGGCATGGTGCTCGGCGTGGACCCGGGCACGCCGTACCCGCTGACGGAGTTCGAGGTGGAGCCCGGGGCCGTCCTCGCCCTCTACACGGACGGGCTGGTGGAGCGCCCCGGCACCGACATCGACGACGGCATCAACGCCCTGCGGCTGGCCCTGGCCAGGGCCGGTGCGCCCGCCGCACCGCCCGGAGGCCGCTCGCTGGCAGGCGTCGCCGACCGGATCATCGTCACCGCCCGCCACACCACGGACCGCCCCGACGACATCGCCCTGCTGCTCGCCACCCGCCGCCACCGGCCCGGGAACCCCCGGTGAGGGCGACTCCGGGCCCGGGTCCGGCCGGCCACCCGGTCACCGGGGGTGCCTCTCGCCTCCTCAGGCCCGGCAGTGTAGACATGGGCACATGGTCCGACTGATGGGTCGATCGGGAGAGCGGTCACCCCGTCGTCCCAGCGGCCCGCTCGCCCGGCACCGGCGAGACGCGGACCGGTCACGGCGGGAGGCGGAGGCGGGACGGCGGCGGCGTGCCGCGGCACTGCGCTCGGCCATGTCCGGACGCAGCGTCGCCGGCCAGGTCTTCGTCATGAACGTGGTCATCGTGCTGCTGCTCGTGGTGGCCGCGGCCGTCGCGCTCGTCCTCCAAGTGCGCCACGACAGCACGGTGGAGGCCCGCAACCGGTCCGTCGCCGTGGCCGCGACGTTCGCCAACTCCCCCGGCATCCGCGAGGCGCTGCGCAGCCCCGACCCCACGGCGGTGCTCCAGCCCCGGGCCGAGGCGGTGCGCAGGGCGACGGGCGTGGACTTCGTCGTCGTCATGAACACCGACGGCATCCGCTACACCCATCCCAAGCCCGACCGCATCGGCAAGGAATTCGTGGGCACCACCGCGCCCGCCCTGGCCGGCGAGACGGTGACCGAGGAGATCGAGGGGACCATCGGCCCGCTGGTCCAGGCCGTCGTGCCCGTCGAGGCGCCGGACGGGACGGTCGTGGGCCTGGTGTCGGCCGGCATCACGACGGAGAACGTGGGCGGCGCCGCCGACCGGCAGCTGCCGCTGGTGCTGATCGTGGCGGGCGTCGGCCTGGCCCTGGCGACGGCGGGCACGGCACTCGTCAGCCGCCGGCTGCTGCGGCAGACGCACGGCCTGGGGCCGCACGAGATGACCCGGATGTACGAACACCACGACGCGGTTCTGCACAGCGTCCGGGAGGGGGTGCTCATCGTCGGCGGGGAGGGCGGACTGCTGCTCGCCAACGACGAGGCGCAGCGCCTGCTCGACCTGCCCGACGACGCCGAGGGGCGGCACGTCCTCGACCTCGGCCTCCCGGACGACACGGCGGAGCTGCTGGCCTCCGGGCGGGTCGCCACCGACGAGGTGCACCTGGTCAAGGACCGGTTGCTGGCGGTCAACCAGCGGCCCACCGACGTACGGGGCGGCCCGGCCGGCAGCGTCGCCACGCTCCGCGACTCCACGGAGCTGCGGGCCCTGTCCGGCCGTGCCGAGTCGGCGCGGGAACGCCTGGACATCCTGTACGCCGCCGGTGTGGGCATCGGCACCAGCCTGGACGTCACCCGCACTGCCGAGGAGCTGGCCGAGCTGGCCGTACCCCGGTTCGCGGACTACGTCAGCGTGGACCTGTTCGACACCGTGCTGGCCGGCGGCCAGCCGGAGGGCGTGACCCCGCTGCGCCGTGCCGCGCTCGGCGGCATCCGGAAGGAGGTCCCGCTCTACCCGGTGGGCCGGCAGATCCGCTTCGTCGCCTCCTCCCCGCAGGGCCGGTCCCTGGAGAGCGGCCGGCCCGTCCTGGAACCCCGCCTCCCCGAGGCACGGGGCTGGCAGGCGCAGGACCTCGAACGCTCCGCGCAGGTGGTGGAGTACGGCATCCACTCACTGATCACCGCACCGCTGCGCGCGGGCACCCTGGTGCTCGGTGTGGTCAGCTTCTGGCGTTCGGAGAAGCCCGAGCCGTTCGACGAGGACGAGCTGGTCCTCGCCGAGGAACTGGTCGCGCGCGCCGCGGTCTCCATCGACAACGCGCGCCGCTACACCCGCGAACACAGCATGGCGGTGACCCTCCAGCGCAGTCTGCTGCCCCGCAGGATGCCCGAGCAGAACGCCCTGGACGTCGCCTACCGGTACCTGCCCGCGCAGGCGGGGGTCGGCGGGGACTGGTTCGACGTGCTGCCGCTGTCGGGGGCCCGGGTGGCGCTGGTCGTCGGCGACATCGTCGGTCACGGACTGCACGCCGCGGCCACCATGGGGCGGCTGCGGACGGCGGTGCACAACTTCGCCGCCCTCGACCTGCCGCCCGACGAGCTGCTCGGTCTGCTGGACGAGTTGGTCGTACGCATCGACCAGGACGAGGCGGCCGACGACGGCGCCGCCCCGGTCACCGGCGCGACCTGCCTCTACGCGATCTACGACCCGGTCACCAGCACCTGCGTGATCGCCCGGGCCGGTCACCCGCCGCCGGCGCTGATCCGGCCCGACGGTGACGTGGAGTTCCCCGAGGTGCCTGCCGGTCCCCCGCTGGGCCTGGGCGGCCTCCCGTTCGAGACGACCGAGCTGCGTCTGGCGGCGGGCAGCCGGCTGGTGCTGTACACCGACGGGCTCGTCGAGGACCGGGAGCACGACATCGACGTAGGTCTGGAGCACCTGCGCCAGACGCTGGAGGCGGCCGGCGAGTCGCCCGAGGAGACCTGCCGGGCCGTCCTGGACGCGCGGCTCCCGGACCGGCCGGGCGACGACATCGCCCTGCTCGTCGCCCGCACCCGGGCGCTCGGTCCGGACCGGGTCGCCGAGTGGGAGGTGCCGAACGACCCGGCGGCGGTCGGCGAGGTGCGCGCCCAGGTCACCCGGCGGCTCGCCGAATGGGGACTGGACGAGCTGACCTTCACGACGGAGCTGATCCTGAGCGAGCTGGTCACCAACGCGATCCGGTACGGCGGCGAGACCGTCCACGTCCGGGTGCTGCGTGACCGCAGCCTGATCTGCGAGGTGTTCGACAGCAGCAGCACCTCGCCCCACCTGCGCTACGCCGCGATGACCGACGAGGGCGGGCGCGGCCTGTTCCTGGTCGCGCAGCTGGCGGAGCGCTGGGGCACCCGCTACACGCCGGCCGGCAAGGTCATCTGGGCGGAGCAGCCGGTGCCCTGACGGGCGGGGACGCCTCCCTTTCGGCCCGGCCCGGTCCGTACCGATTCGGTGCGCGGAGGGTGCCCGGCACGCCCCTTTTCTGGTAGGAAACTTTCCTATCAGTGCCCGGCACTCCCCACCCCCACATCACCTGGAGATTCCGTGAGGCACCCTTCTCCCGACCCGGCGCGCCCGGCAGGCGCCCCGCGCCGTACCGTGCTCGCCATGGCATGCGCGTCCCTGGCGGCAGTCCCCCTTCTCAGCCCCTCGCGGGCCACGGCCGCGCCCTCGCGCGCGGCGGGGCTCGAGGACCCGGCGAAGAAGGAGATCGCCATGCAACTGGTGTCGAGCGCGGAGAACTCCTCGCTCGACTGGAAGGCGCAGTACCGGTACATCGAGGACATCGGCGACGGCCGCGGCTACACCGCCGGCATCATCGGCTTCTGTTCCGGTACCGGTGACATGCTCGACCTGGTGGAGCTCTACACCGACCGCAGCCCCGGCAACGTGCTCGCGCGCTATCTGCCGGCGCTGCGCGAGGTCGACGGCTCCGACTCGCACGAGGGGCTCGACCCCGGCTTCCCCGGCGACTGGGGCCGGGCCGCCCGTGACCCGGAGTTCCGCCGGGCGCAGGACCACGAGCGCGACCGGGTCTACTTCGGTCCGGCCGTGCGGCGGGCGAAGGCGGACGGGCTGCGGACGCTCGGGCAGTTCACGTACTACGACGCGATCGTCATGCACGGCGACGGGGGCGACTCGGCGAGCTTCGGCAGCATCCGGGCGCGGGCCCTCGGCCGTGCCCGGCCTCCGGCGCGGGGCGGCGACGAGGTGGCCTATCTGCACGCCTTCCTGGACGCGCGGGTGTGGGCCATGAAGCAGGAGGAGGCGCACCACGACACCAGCCGGGTGGACACGGCACAGCGCGTCTTCCTGCGCGAGGGCAACCTGGAGCTGGACCCGCCGCTGGACTGGCACGTGTACGGGGACGCCTACCACATCGGCTGACCCGGCCTTGGCACGCGGCCCCGCCGCACGAGGGCCGCCACCGGGCGCGGCACGGGCCGCGGAACCGGCCGTGTGCCGGGTTCCGCGGCCCGTGTGCCGCCTTCGGTCCGGCGTCAGTGCCGGAACGCGTCCTTGCCCTTCTCCTTCGCCTGCCGGGCGTCGCCCTTGGACTGCTCGGCGCGGCCCTCGGCCGTCATCCTCTCGTTGCCGACGGCCCGGCCGGCCGCCTCCTTGGCCTTCCCCTTGGCCTGCTCCATCTTGGCTTTCGACTTCTGATTGCCGGCCACGGCTGCTCACCTCACGGCGTTCGCTCGGGATGTCCTGCACCGACGGGTCGCCCGACGCGGCCGGATCAAACCCGGGGCCTGCCGCCGGGGTGAGCGCGGGGCCGCGGGGTAGGAGGACGGACAAGCGCTACCGTCGTCGACTCGGAGGAACGTCATGGCCGGAATGCTGGACCGTATCAAGCGCTTCGCGCGCAGCCCGCAGGGCCGCCGGGCGGCGGAGCAGGTACGCCGGGCCGCGTCCGACCCCCGCCGCCGCGCGCAGGCCCAGGGCATGCTCCGGAAGTTCGGCAAGCGCCGCTGAGCGCACCGGGCCGGTGCTCCGTCGCCGGGGCCTCTCAGCCCTGACCCGCGTGGGTGTGGCTGTGGGAGGCCTCCGGCGGGCAGCGCTCGGCGCGGTGGGAGCGGTGCCGCCGCCAGTCGATCACCGCGATGGTCAGCGCGCACAGCATGGCGGCGACCCCCGAGCCGACGGACACCGCCACGGCTTCTCGGTAGTCGTCGTGGGTGGCGTTCAGTGTCAGGTAGTAGAGCCCCGGCAGTGCGGCGGTGCCCACGGCGCCGCCTAGGCGCTGCCCCGTCTGCAGGGCGCCCCCGGCGGCGCCCGCCATCCGTACCGGGACGTCCCGCAGCGTCATCGTGATGTTCGGGGAGATCACACAGCCACTGCCGAGCCCGCCGACGAGCAGGGCCGGGGCCGCGATCCAGGCGGCCCGGCCGGAGGGCGCGAGCCAGAGCACCAGCGCGGTGGTGCCGAGCCCCAGCATGACGGCGACGAGTCCCCAGACCGTCAGCAGCCGCCCCAGCCGGTCGACCAGCCGGCCCGCCACGGCAGCGGCGGCGGCGGAGCCCACGGCGAACGGGGTCACCGCCAGGCCGGACATGAGGGGTGAGAAGCCCAGGCCGTTCTGGAAGAAGAGCGCGAAAACGAGCCACACCCCGCTGAACCCGACGAAGTACAGAGCGGCCAGGGCCGCGCCGGTGACGTAGCCGCGGGTCTCGGTGAGCAGGCCGGGTTCCAGCAGTGGCTGCCCGTCGCGGCGGGCTACGCGACGCTCCCACCGCGCGAAGGCGAACAGGAGGAGCGGTCCCGCCGGGAACAGCCACCACACCCTGCCCACTCCCCCGCCCTCGGCGAGCACGAGCGGCAGCATCACGGCCAGGATTCCCGCACCGAGGAGCACCACTCCGACCGGGTCCAGACGTCCCCGGCCGCCGGGGGCCACCCGGGGCAGCAGGCGGAAGCCGAGCAGGAGGGCGAGCGCGCCGATCGGGACGTTGACGTAGAAGATCCACCGCCAGCCCTCGGGCCCGGCCGGCGCCAGGATCAGACCGCCGACGACCGGCCCCACGGCGCTGGACACCCCGACGGTGGCACCGAACAGCCCGAACGCACGCCCGCGTTCCGCGCCCCGGAACATCTGCTGGATCAGTGCCGAGTTCTGCGGCGCGATGCTGCCCGCGGCGACCCCCTGGGCGAGCCGGGCGACCACCAGCAGTTCGATGCCCGGCGCGGCGCCCGCCGCGGCGCTGCAGAGCACGAAGGCCGCCAGTGCGACGAGGAAGACCCGGCGTCTGCCGAACGTGTCACCGATCCGGCCGGCCGTCACCAGGGTCAGCGCGAAGGCGAGGGCATAGCCGGACACGACCCACTGCACGGACGCCGCGGAGGCGTGCAGCCCCCGCTGCATGGACGGCAGGGCGACCGCGACGATCGTCACGTCCAGCAGGGTCATGAAACCGGCGACCAGGGTCACCCACAGCGCCCGCCACCGGTTCGGATCCGGGTCGTCGTCCGGACGGTGCACGCGGGCTCCCCTCGTGAGGCGGGCGCGGGACGGGATCTTCGCTCCTCACGCCTGCGTCACCCGTGACCGGGGGTTCAAACCGGGCCGGGGCGCCGGAGCGCAAAGCCGGACCATGGGAACCCATAAGCCGCCCTTATGCCCCCATAGACCGGACCCGCGTACCGACTTAGGCTTGCCTTAGCTTAGGCTTCCCCGAGAGTCGATCTATCACCGCTCGAAGGGAACCTGAACATGCCCCGCCCTCTGCGGGTAGCCATCGTCGGATCCGGCCCGGCCGGGATCTACGCCGCCGACGCCCTGCTCAAGTCCGAGGTGGCCGCCGACCCCGGTGTGTCCATCGACATCTTCGAGCGCATGCCCGCCCCGTTCGGACTGATCCGTTACGGCGTCGCCCCCGACCACCCGCGGATCAAGGGCATCATCACGGCCCTGCACCAGGTCCTCGACAAGCCGCAGATCCGCCTCTTCGGCAACGTGGACTACCCGACCGACGTCAGCCTGGACGATCTGCGCGCCTTCTACGACGGCGTGATCTTCGCCACGGGCGCCACCGCGGACCGGGCGCTCTCCATCCCCGGCATCGGCCTCGACGGCTCCTACGGCGCGGCCGACTTCGTGTCCTGGTACGACGGTCACCCGGACGTGCCGCGCACCTGGCCGCTGGAGGCGGAGAAGGTCGCCGTCCTCGGCGTCGGCAACGTCGCTCTGGACGTGGCCCGCGTCCTGGCCAAGACGGCGGACGAGCTGCTGCCCACCGAGATCCCGCCGAACGTCCACGAGGGCCTCAAGGCCAACAAGGCGATGGAGATCCACGTCTTCGGCCGCCGCGGCCCGGCGCAGGCCAAGTTCAGCCCGATGGAGCTGCGGGAGCTGGACCACTCCCCCAACATCGAGGTCATCGTCGACCCCGAGGACATCGACTACGACGACGGCTCGATCGCCACCCGGCGGGGCAACAAGCAGGCCGACATGGTCGCCAAGACCCTGGAGAACTGGGCGATCCGCGATGCCGGGGACCGGCCGCACAAGCTGTTCCTGCACTTCTTCGAGTCGCCCTCCGAGATCCTCGGCGAGGACGGAAAGGTCGTCGGCCTGCGCACCGAGCGCACCGAGCTGGACGGCACCGGCAACGTCAAGGGCACCGGCGAGTTCAAGGACTGGGACGTCCAGGCGGTCTACCGGGCCGTCGGCTACCTGTCCGACCAGCTGCCCAAGCTGCCCTGGGACATCGACTCGGGCACGGTCCCGGACGAGGGCGGCCGGGTCGTCCAGGAGTCCGGCGAGCACCTGCCGTCGACGTACGTCACCGGCTGGATCCGGCGCGGTCCGGTCGGTCTGATCGGCCACACCAAGGGCGACGCCAACGAGACGGTGTCCAACCTGCTGGACGACTTCGCCAACGGCCGGCTGCAGACGCCCGCCTCGCCCGCTCCGGAGGCCGTGGACGCCTTCCTCGCCGAGCGGAACGTCCGCTTCACCACCTGGGACGGCTGGTACCGGCTCGACGCCGCGGAGAAGGCGCTGGGCGAGCCGCAGGGGCGCGAGCGCGTGAAGCTCGTCGAGCGTGAGGACATGCTCCGGGAGAGCGGCGCCTGAACCCCGGACACCGGGCGCGGGGGGGGGGGGGGGGGGGGGGGGGGGGGGGGGGGGGGAGGGGGGGGGGGGGGGGGGGGGGGGGGGGGGGGGGGGGGTGGGGGGTGGGGGGGG
>NZ_JBVHVP010000038.1:0-40026 GCF_055564775.1 Streptomyces sp. NPDC028991
TTGCCGGCACCGTTCGGACCGAGCAGCGCGAACACGGACCCGGCCGGGATGTGCAGGTCGATGCCGTCGAGGACGGTCTTGTCGCCGTAGGACTTGCGCAGAGCGTTCGCCGCGATGGCTGGATTGGTCATGATGGATGCTCCTCAGAGGCTGCGGGCGACGATGTCGCCGTAAGCGGTGGTCGCGTGGATGGTCAGGTCCGCGGCGGCGCCGTCGGTGTTCCTGAGCGTGTTGCGGATCCGGCCGTAGGAGGTGCCCGCGTCCAGGGAGGCGGAGACCCCGGGGGCGGCGCCGACCGACACCTCGCCGGCCTCGGTACGCAGCACGACCGCACCGCGCACCGCCTCGGAGATCCGGATGTCGCCCTTCGCGGTGCTGATCTCCGAGGGGCCGCCCAGCCGGCCGACGAGGACGTCACCGGCGAGGGTGGTGAGGCGGGCACTCGCGGCCTCGTCGAGCTTGACCGAGCCGTGCGAGCCCTCGAAGGTGACGTCGCCGAGCCGTCCGACGCCCCGGAACTCCGCGCTCCCCGCCCTGGCCTCGACCCGGGAGTCGGCGGGCAGTTGGATGGTCACCTCGATGGAGCCGGGACTGCCGAGCTTCCGGTTCCTGACCGGGGACTCGACCCGCAGGACACCGTCGCCGTATTCGACCCGGGCCTGCTCCGCCGCCGCCACGTCGCGGCCGCTCGAGGCGTCCGCGGGCAGGACCTCGACCGTGGTGTCGGCCCGGTCGGCGGCGATGAGCCTGATGCGCCCCACGGGGATGTCGAGGACGGTGGAGATCGAGGTGGGGGTGTCGAACGTCCGCATGGTGCTCTCCTTTGGCCTGCTGGTTTCTGACGTTCGAAACGCTACGTTGCATTCACGGATCAGGCAACAAGGTTGTTGCGTCGAAGTGCGATAAGTGCAGGTGAAATAGGCTCAATTGTTGCAATGGCCTTCCTGTTTAACGCAACGTCAGTTGTGCGGTCGTTGCAATGAAATGAAGTCGAACGCTATGCTGACGGCACCTAGGAAGTACGAAGGAGACAGCGATGCCTGGAGGCAGGCTCACTCAGCAGGAGCGTCAGCAGATCGCACTGGGGCTGGCCGACGGCCTCGCCTACGCGGAGATCGCCAGGCGCCTCGACCGTCCGACCTCGACGATCACCCGTGAGGTGATGCGCAACGGCGGCCCCACCGCCTACCGTGCCGACCTCGCACACCGCGCCACCGAACACCGCGCCCACCGGCGCAGGCAGCCCGCCGCGTCCCAGGGCCCGAACGTGCCGCCGCAGGCCCACGGGCGGGACGCCGACGCCGTGCGTGAGTACGAGGAGGTGTTCACCACGGTCCTCATGGCCTCGGGCATGCCCAAGATGATGGCCCGGGTCATGGCCTGTCTCATCCTCACCGACTCCGGCAGCCTCACCGCGTCCGAACTCGTCCAGCGCCTCCGGGTAAGCCCGGCCTCCGTCTCCAAGGCGATCGCGTTCCTCGACGAGCAGGCCTTCGTCCGGCGGGAACGCGACGAACGCCGCCGCGAGCGCTATGTCGTCGACGACGACATCTGGTACCAGTCGACGATGGCCAGTGCCCGGTCCATCGCCCAGGTCGTCGAGACCGCACGGCAGGGCGTCGGCGTCCTCGGCTCCGGCACCCCGGCCGGCGCCCGCCTGGAGAACGTCGCCCGCTTCCTCGACTTCGTCAGCGAGAGCACCGCCCGCGCCGCCGAGCAGGCCCGCGAGGTCCTCCACACGAAAGCCAGGACGCCCGGGCCCACGGTTCCGGACGCGGAGACGACGCGGTAGGAGACAGGAGACAGCGCGCTCACTGCCGCGTGCGTCGTCCGCCTGCCGCGTCGTCTCCGCCGCCCTACAGCCAGGTCGCGAACTCCAGCAGCAGTTCCGCGTCCCGCTCCCGCCCCACCCGGCGGGCCCGTACGCCCGACTCGACCGCGCGGAACAGCGTCCAGCCGCGCAGCCGTTCCTGGTCGACCTCCAGCGACTCCGCGAGCCGCTTGATCCGCCGCCGGGTCGTCGAGGCGCCCGAAGGCTGGGCGATGAGGTCCTCCACCCGGTCCCGCACCAGCCGCGCGAGGTCGAAGGCGCTCTCGCCGACGACGGGGTCGGGACCCACGGCCAGCCACGGCATCCGGTCCCCGGCGAGCACCTTGCTCTGCCGGAACGTGCCGTGCAGAAGCCGCTGCTCGGGCGGCGAGTCCAGCAGTTCCGAACGGGCCGCGAGCGCCGCGTCGACCAGCGGCGCCACGGCGGGGCCGGCCACCGCGCCCGCCCGCATGGCCTCGGCCTGCCGCCCGGTCCGCTCGCCCACGGTCTCGAAGGGGTGGCCGGCGGGCGGCTCGACCCACAGCCGCCGCAGTGTCCCCGCGGCCTCCAGCAACGCCTTCGCCTCCGGCAGCGACCGCACCGACACGTCCGGACGCAGCCGCTCCAGCAACAGCACGCCCTGAGTGGTCTCCGCGTCCAGCAGCTGTACGGCGCCGAGTCCGCCCCAGTGGACGAGTGCGGCCCGCTCGCTCTCCGGACGCGCCCGGGGCGGGGCCAGCTTCAGCACCGCGGGAGTCCCGTCGGCCGTGCGTACCAGGACCACCAGGCTGCTGCGCCCGCCGGGCACCTGCACACGCTCCACGGTCAACTCGCGCAGCGCCACGGCCCGCTCCGCCGCTGCGGGCAGCTTCTCCAACCAGTCGTCACCGTCCGGTGCCGTCTCACCGAGCGCCCTGACCAGACGCCGCGGCGGTTCGAAAGCCATGCGCGAGCCGTTCCCTTCCCGTACGGGCTGCCGTACGTGTTACGCGGTCGGAGCCGCCGAGTCCGAGGCCGGGTGGGACCCCGAGTCCGCGGCCGAGTCCGACGCCGCATCCGGCGTCGACTCCGGCCTCGACGGGCCGCCGGCCCGCTCCGCGAGCCCAGGGAAGGCTACGCTCCCGCCCCGCCAGCGCACCGCCCGGACCGCCGCCTCCCGCAGCGCCCCGGCCGCGGTGGCCCGCCGTGCGCCCTCGGCCGCCCGCACCAGGTCCGAATAGACACCGGCCACGCGCTCCTCGAGCTCGGCCGCCAGTCGCACCGCCGCCGCCGAGTCCGGCACCGAGAAGGGCAGCGCGTACCCGGCCGCCGCGGCGACCGGCTTGCCACCGAGGTCGCGCACCCTGCGCACCAGCGCGTCCCGCCGCGCCCGGTGCGCGTCGTAGGCCGTCCGGGCCTCGGCGCGCCGCTCCTCGCGGACGCGTCCACCGACGACCCCGTAGCCGTACACGGCCGCGTGCTCCGCCGCCAGCGCCGCCTGGACGGCCTCCAGCTCCCGGTCCTCCGCCTCGCTCACCCGTCACCCTCCGTCAGCAGATACACGTGCGCCGATCCGGCCGCCGCCACCGAGGCCAGCAACCGCGCCAGCTCGCCGGGTACCTCCGGCAGCGCCCCTGTCCTCCGGCCGGCCAGCTCCCGCTCGGCGGCGGCCAGCAGTGCCAGGGCGTCCTTCTCGGCCGCCGGTACGGCGGCGGGGCCGTCCTCCGGCCCCGCGGCCCGCGCGGAGACCGAGGGCGAGGCCGCGCGCACGGCGCCGAACGCCTCCGCGTGCCTTACGACCTCCGCGTGCAGCGGCCCCAGCCGCTCCGCCAGCCCCGGATGAGCGGTGATCACCGCCGCGTACCGACCGGCCAGCTCCTCGCTGTCCCGGGCCGCACGCGCGCGTGCCCGGTCGGCGGCCGGCGGACTGCCCTCCGTGCCGCCGTCGCCCGACCCGCCGGAACAGCCGGCGAGCAGGGCGGCCCCGGCGGCCGACGCGAGCAGGCTCCTTCTGCGCGGCCCCGAGGGCGGGCGCGGCGACGATGAGGAAAACGACACGGCAGACGTCCTCGACAGGCTCGTACGGAAGCGACGGCAAAGCGACGGGCGAGCGGCGGGAATCCGCGGTGCGGCCTGCCCGTGATCACGGTACCCGGGCCCCGGCCGGGCACCACTCATCGGCGCCGCCCGTCCAGGGTGGACGGCAACACCCCCCGCGACCGGATACCCTTTGACCAGACACGCGACCCATCCCACAACAGCACACGCGGCCGAGGAGTCACCCGGATGAGCACCACCCAGAGCGAGAGGCTGCGAGAGCTGCTGGAGCCGCTCGTCGCCTCCCAGGGCCTGGACCTCGAAGAGATCGCGGTGGACTCGGTCGGCCGCAGGCGTGTGCTGCGTGTCGTCGTCGACTCCGACACCGGCGCGGACCTGGACCGCATCGCCGATGTGAGCCGCGCGCTCTCGGCGAAGCTCGACGAGACCGACGCGATGGGCGAGGGGGAGTACACCCTCGAGGTCGGCACCCCGGGCGCGGAGCGCTCCCTCACCGAGCACCGCCACTACCTGCGCGCCACCCACCGCCTGGTGCGGTTCCAGCTCCACGAGGGCGGCGAACTGGTCGCGCGCATCCTCGCCGTGGACGACGCCGGACTCGACCTCGAAGTGCCGGGAGTGAAGGGCCGCAAGGCCACCACCCGCAGACTCGACTTCGGCGACATCGACAAGGCACGCGTGCAGGTCGAGTTCAACCGCAAGGACGACGGCGGCGACCCGGGCAGCAAGAACGACCAGTCCAACAAGAACGACAAGGAAGAGGAGGAGGCGTAGCCGTGGACATCGACATGAGCGCCCTGCGGGGCTTGGTGCGGGAGAAGGAGATCTCCTTCGACCTGTTGGTCCAAGCGATCGAGTCGGCCCTCCTCATCGCCTACCACCGCACCGAGGGAAGCCGCCGGCACGCGCGCGTGGAGCTCAACCGGGACACCGGGCATGTGACCGTGTGGGCGAAGGAGGACCCCGACGACCTCGAAGAGGGCCAGGCGGCCCGCGAGTTCGACGACACCCCGTCCGACTTCGGCCGTATCGCCGCCACCACCGCCAAGCAGGTCATCCTGCAGCGGCTGCGCGACGCCGAGGACGACGCGACGCTCGGTGAGTACGCCGGCCGTGAGGGCGACATCGTCACCGGCGTGGTCCAGCAGGGCCGCGACCCGAAGAACGTGCTCGTCGACATCGGCAAGCTGGAGGCCATCCTGCCGGTGCAGGAGCAGGTGCCGGGCGAGACCTACCCGCACGGCATGCGGCTGCGGTCGTACGTCGTCCGGGTGGCCAAGGGCGTGCGCGGCCCCTCCGTCACGCTGTCCCGCACGCACCCCAACCTGGTGAAGAAGCTCTTCGCCCTGGAGGTGCCGGAGATCGCCGACGGCTCCGTGGAGATCTCCGCGATCGCCCGCGAGGCCGGCCACCGCACCAAGATCGCCGTACGCTCCACCCGCTCGGGCCTGAACGCCAAGGGTGCCTGCATCGGCCCCATGGGCGGCCGGGTGCGCAATGTCATGGGCGAGCTGAACGGCGAGAAGATCGACATCGTCGACTGGTCGGACGACCCGGCCGAGATGGTGGCGAACGCACTCTCCCCGGCCCGCGTCTCCAAGGTGGAGGTCGTGGACCTGGCCGCCCGCTCCGCACGCGTGATCGTGCCCGACTACCAGCTCTCGCTGGCGATCGGCAAGGAGGGCCAGAACGCCCGCCTCGCGGCCCGGCTGACCGGCTGGCGGATCGACATCCGGCCGGACACCGAGCAGCCGTCCGAGCAGGCGTCCGGCCGCCCGTCGGCGGGGCACGGGGAATAGATCCAAGCCGCACGGCGCTGAGATCACGACAGTCTTGCGTGCGGCATGTGTTCGATTCTTGCCCCAAAGGGGTGAGGTCGGTCCGGGGAGGTAGACTTAGCGGTGTCTGGCCGGACACGTACCCGAGCCTGCCCTGAGCGCACCTGCGTGGGGTGCCGGGAGCGAGCGGTCAAGCGCGAGCTGCTGCGCACCGTGGCGGTCGAGGGTGAATGCACCCCCGATCCACGCGGTACGCTGCCCGGCCGGGGTGCTTATGTGCACCCCGCACCGGTCTGTGTCGACCAGGCAGTGCGCCGCAAGGCGTTCCCGCGGGCGCTCCGCGTCCCGGGGCCGCTCGACGTAAAGGCGTTGCGCCGCTACGTCGAGCAGGCACAGGGTTGCTGACAGCAGCATGTAGGCAACGTGCCAAGGAAGACGAGCCGTACGGAACCCCGTGCGGCCTGGTACCTCGCGAAGTGAAAGCAGGTCGAGATTGCGATGAGCACTCGATGAGTACGCGATGAGTACGCCCATGAACTAGCGACGGTCCGGACGCAACCCGGACCTCAGAGGAGCGAAGTGGCTAAGGTCCGGGTCTACGAACTCGCCAAGGAGTTCGGTGTCGAGAGCAAGGTCGTCATGGCCAAGCTCCAGGAACTCGGTGAGTTCGTCCGTTCGGCGTCTTCGACGATCGAAGCGCCCGTAGTACGCAAGCTGACAGACGCATTCCAGCAGGGCAGTGGCAACGGCCGGTCCGCCGGCCGTCCCGCGGCCCCGAAGAAGGCAGCCCCCAGGCCCGCCGCGCCGTCCCCGGCGCAGGCGGCGCGCCCGGCTGCCCCGCGGCCGCCGGCCGCGCCCAAGCCCGCTGCCGAGCAGCAGCCCGAGGCTCCGTCGGCTCCCGCGCCGGCGCCGTCCCAGGGCCAGGGCCAGTCCCAGGGCCAGTCCCAGGGCCAGCGTCCGACGCCGGGCCCGAAGCCCGCGCCGCGTCCGGCCCCGGCCGCCCCGGAGTTCACCGCTCCGCCGGCCGCCCCGGCCACTCCGGCCGCACCGGCCGCCTCGACTCCGGCTCCGGCCGGACCGAAGCCCGGTGGCCAGCGTCCCGGTGCTCCCAAGCCCGGCGGCGCCCGTCCGTCCGGTCCGGGTCAGGACCGCGGTCAGCAGGGCGGCCAGGGCCGTCCCGGTGGCCAGCGTCCCGGCGCCCCGGCGCAGCGTCCCGGAGGCCGCTCCGGCGGTCCGCGTCCGGGTAACAACCCCTTCACGTCCGGCGGCAACGCCGGTATGGCGCGCCCGCAGGCGCCCCGTCCGCAGGGCGGCCCGCGCCCGGGTGGTCCCGGTGCCCCCGGCGCCGGTCCCCGTCCGCAGGCTCCCGGCGGCCAGGGCGGCGGTCCCCGTCCCCAGGCTCCGGGCGGCAACCGCCCGACCCCGGGCTCGATGCCGCGTCCGCAGGGCGGCGGCCAGGGCGGTCCCCGTCCCGGCGGTCCCCGTCCGAACCCCGGCATGATGCCGCAGCGTCCCGCTGCGGGCCCGCGTCCCGGTCCCGGTGGCGGCGGTCGCGGTCCCGGCGGTGCCGGTCGTCCCGGCGGCGGCGGTCGTCCCGGTGGCGGCGGCGGCTTCGCCGGTCGTCCCGGTGGCGGCGGCGGTGCCGGTCGTCCCGGTGGCGGCGGCGGTTTCGCCGGTCGTCCCGGTGGTGGCGGCGGCTTCGGTGGCGGCGGTGGCCGTCCCGGCTTCGGCGGTCGTCCCGGTGGTCCGGGTGGCCGCGGTGGCACGCAGGGCGCCTTCGGTCGTCCCGGCGGTCCCGCGCGTCGCGGTCGCAAGTCGAAGCGGCAGAGGCGCCAGGAGTACGAGGCCATGCAGGCCCCGTCGGTCGGCGGCGTGATGCTGCCTCGCGGCAACGGCGAAGCCATTCGCCTGTCGCGCGGTGCGTCGCTCACCGACTTCGCGGAGAAGATCAACGCCAACCCGGCGTCGCTCGTCGCGGTCATGATGAACCTCGGCGAGATGGTCACCGCGACCCAGTCCGTCTCCGACGAGACGCTTCAGCTCCTCGCCGGCGAGATGAACTACACGGTTCAGATCGTCAGCCCGGAGGAGGAGGACCGCGAGCTGCTCGAGTCCTTCGACCTGGAGTTCGGTGAGGACGAGGGCTCCGAGGAGGACCTGGTCGTCCGTCCGCCGGTCGTGACCGTCATGGGTCACGTCGACCACGGTAAGACCCGGCTGCTCGACGCCATCCGCAAGACGAACGTCATCGCGGGCGAGGCCGGCGGCATCACCCAGCACATCGGTGCCTACCAGGTCGCGACCGAGGTCAACGAAGAAGAGCGCAAGATCACCTTCATCGACACCCCGGGTCACGAGGCGTTCACCGCCATGCGTGCCCGTGGTGCGCGGTCGACCGACATCGCGATCCTGGTCGTCGCGGCCAACGACGGCGTCATGCCGCAGACGGTCGAGGCGCTCAACCACGCCAAGGCGGCCGAGGTCCCGATCGTCGTCGCGGTCAACAAGATCGACGTCGAGGGTGCCGACCCGACCAAGGTGCGCGGTCAGCTCACCGAGTACGGGCTGGTGGCCGAGGAGTTCGGCGGCGACACGATGTTCGTCGACATCTCCGCCAAGCAGGGTCTGAACATCGACTCGCTGCTGGAGGCCGTGGTCCTCACGGCCGACGCCTCGCTCGACCTGCGGGCCAACCCGACGCAGGACGCGCAGGGCATCTCGATCGAGTCCCGTCTCGACCGCGGCCGCGGTGCCGTGGCGACGGTCCTCGTGCAGCGAGGCACCCTGCGGGTCGGCGACACGATGGTGGTGGGCGACGCCTACGGCCGCGTCCGCGCCATGCTCGACGACAACGGCAACAACGTCGCCGAGGCCGGCCCGTCGACGCCGGTCCAGGTCCTGGGCCTGACCAACGTCCCGGGCGCGGGTGACAACTTCATCGTGGTCGAGGAGGACCGTACGGCCCGCCAGATCGCGGAGAAGCGCGCCGCCCGCGAGCGCAACGCCGCGTTCGCCAAGCGCACCCGCCGCGTGTCGCTGGAGGACCTGGACAAGGTGCTCAAGGCCGGCGAGGTCCAGCAGCTGAACCTGATCATCAAGGGTGACGCTTCCGGTTCCGTCGAGGCCCTCGAGTCCTCGCTGCTCCAGCTGGACGTCGGCGAAGAGGTCGACATCCGCGTCCTGCACCGCGGCGTCGGTGCGGTCACGGAGTCCGACATCGACCTGGCGATGGGCTCCGACGCCATCGTGATCGGCTTCAACGTGCGCGCCGCCGGGCGTGCCGCGCAGATGGCCGAGCGCGAGGGTGTGGACGTCCGGTACTACTCGGTCATCTACCAGGCGATCGAGGAGATCGAGGCGGCCCTCAAGGGCATGCTCAAGCCGGAGTACGAAGAGGTCGAGCTCGGTACGGCGGAGATCCGCGAGGTCTTCCGCTCGTCCAAGCTGGGCAACATCGCGGGTGTTCTCATCCGCTCCGGCGAGGTCAAGCGCAACACCAAGGCGCGCCTGCTGCGCGATGGCAAGGTCATCGCGGAGAGCCTCAACATCGTCGGTCTGCGTCGCTTCAAGGACGACGTCACCGAGATCCGCGAAGGCTTCGAGGGCGGTATCAACCTCGGAAACTTCAACGACATCAAGGTCGACGACGTCATCGCGACGTACGAGATGCGCGAGAAGCCGCGGGTGTAACAGCCCCGACTTCCGAGAAGGCGCGGTCCGGGGCCGGTCGGCGGAGCACAATATCCGTCGATCGGCCCCGGCCGTTCGTTGTACGGTTCTGATGTCCCCGTCACATGGATGACGGGGCCATCGATCCCGGACCGGCGGGTGAACCGGTTACACATGTATGTGGGGACGCTGTCCTTCGACCTCCTCCTCGGCGACGTACATTCGCTGAAGGAGAAGCGCTCCGTCGTCCGCCCGATCGTCGCCGAGCTCCAGCGGAAGTACGCGGTGAGCGCGGCCGAGGTGGAGCACATGGACCTCCACCGGCGGGCGGTCGTCGGCCTGGCCCTGGTGTCCGGTGACGCGGGGCACCTCTCCGACGTACTCGACCGGTGCGAGCGGCTGGTGGCCGGGCGCCCCGAGGTGGAGCTGCTGTCCGTCAGACGGCGCTTCCACGGCGACGACGACTGACCAGAAAGCGCACAAGAAGCGCAGACGAAGAAAGAGAACGGGAGACGGACCAGTGGCCGACAACGCGCGGGCGAAAAGGCTGGCGGACCTCATCCGAGAGGTGGTGGCCCAGAAGCTGCAGCGTGGGATCAAGGACCCGCGGCTCGGCTCGCACGTCACCATCACGGACACCCGGGTCACGGGTGACCTGCGGGAGGCGACCGTCTTCTACACGGTGTACGGGGACGACGAGGAGCGCGCGGCCGCGAGCGCGGGCCTGGAGAGCGCCAAGGGCATCCTGCGCTCCGAGGTCGGCAAGGCGGCGGGCGTGAAGTTCACGCCGACCCTGACCTTCGTCATGGACGCCCTCCCGGACACCGCACGGAACATCGAGGACCTCCTCGACAAGGCGCGCCAGTCCGACGAGAAGGTGCGCGAGGCGTCCGCGGGCGCCGCGTACGCCGGTGAGGCGGACCCGTACCGCAAGCCGGACGAGTCCGAAGACGAGGCAGATGCCGTCGAGGCCGACGAGACGGACGACACCGCTAAATGACAGAGAAGCACTCCACGCCCGACGGCCTTGTCATCGTCGACAAGCCGTCGGGCTTCACTTCGCACGACGTCGTCGCCAAGATGCGGGGCATCGCCCGCACCCGGCGCGTCGGGCACGCCGGCACGCTCGACCCGATGGCGACGGGCGTCCTGGTCCTCGGCGTGGAGCGGGCGACCAAGCTCCTCGGGCACCTCGCCCTCACCGAGAAGGAGTACCTGGGCACGATCAGGCTCGGGCAGACGACGCTCACCGACGACGCCGAGGGCGAGATCACGGGGTCGCGAGACGCCTCGAAGGTCACCCGGGACGCCGTCGACGCGGCCGTCGCCAAGCTGACCGGCGACATCATGCAGGTGCCGTCCAAGGTCAGCGCGATCAAGATCAACGGCGTGCGCTCCTACAAGCGGGCGCGCGAGGGCGAGGAGTTCGAGATCCCCGCCCGCCCCGTCACCGTCTCCTCCTTCGCGGTGTACGACGTCCGGGACGCCGTCGCCGAGGACGGCACCCCGGTGACGGACCTGGTGGTCTCGGTGGTCTGCTCCTCCGGCACCTACATCCGCGCCCTCGCCCGCGACCTGGGCGCCGACCTGGGCGTCGGCGGTCACCTGACCGCCCTGCGCCGCACCCGCGTCGGTCCGTACAAGCTGGACGCGGCCAGGACGCTGGACCAGCACCAGCAGGAGCTCGCCGTCATGCCGATCGCGGACGCGGCGGCCGCCGCCTTCCCCCGCTGGGACGTGGACGTCAGGCGCGCGCGGCTGCTCACCAACGGCGTACGGCTGGAGATGCCGGAAACGTACGCGGGCGCGGGTACCGTCGCCGTCTTCGACGCCGAGGGCCGCTTCCTGGCGCTCGTGGAGGAACACAGGGGCAAGGCGAAGAGCCTGGCCGTGTTCGGCTGAGCCGACCCGCCTTCGGGCTCCGCCCGTGGAGCGGCGATCACGGGGACGTCCATCGTCGCCGCTCCACGGTCCCCCTCGGTTCCCCCACCACCTAGGGTGTATCCAACCCTCCCTTCCTGTTCACCCGTCCGGGCAGGCGCTCGGAGTGAACCGGGGGAGTGGAAGGGGGCGCGTTCGCCACGGGATCTGTCCCATTGATCATCACGCGCCTACCGTCGAACACACAGCACGGGTGTACGGCGGGGAGGTCGACGATGGCGTCGCGGCACCGGTCCCGGGAGGCGGCGGGCGGCAGGGCGGAACTGCGGTCCCGGGACGGTATCCGGGACGCGCGCGGTGGGCCCCCGGCCGTTCGGGAGGCGGACCCGACACGATGCGCGCCCGACGACGCGCTGATCCGCGTCCACGACCTGGCCGGCCGTCCGCGCGGCACCGGCTTCGTCGCCGACCACCACGGCACGGTGATCACCAGCCACGAGGCGGTCGACGGTCTCTCCCGGCTGGTGCTGACCGGCGCCGGGGACCGCCGACGTGTCGTGGCGGCCGCCGACGTGACCCCGCTGCCCGCGCTGGGGCTGGCCCTCGTACGCGCCCAGGGCCTCGGTGCCGAGCCGCTGCCCGTCACGGTGCGGGGCAGGGTCGAGGCCGGGACGTACGTCCGGATCGCCGCCGGTGGCTGGCGCGAGGCCCGGGTCCTCGGCGCCACCGACGTCCACTACGCGGCCACCGACCGCTTCCACGTCATCGGTGACGCCCTGGAGCTCGCGCTCGGCACATCGGGGCGGGACGCGCTGCGGCTGGGCGGCGGCGCGGCCGGTGGCCCAGTGCTCGACGTCGCGACCGGCGCGGTCGTCGGCGTAGTCGGCACCGCCCTGAGCTCCGCACACAGCGACGTCGGCTTCGCGGTGCCCCTGCTGCCCGCCCCCGCCCCCGGCCCCCTCGCCGACCTGCTCGCCGAGAACGCGGCGACGGTACCGGCGTACGGCGCCGACCTCAATCTGGCCGGCGTGCTCGCACTCACGGCGACCTCGGTGGGGCAGGACGGCCCGCCGGGGGCGGCGGCAGGGGGTGAGCGTGTGGGCGCCGGTGTGGGCGCCGGTGCCGGTGCGGGCGTGGGTGCGGGGCTGATGGCGGGAGGGGCGCCTCCCGGCTCCGGGAAGGGGCCTGCGGGGCCGGTCGAACGGGCGGCCACGGCAAGGGAGTTCGCCGCCTTCACCACGAGCCGCGCCAGTGTGCTCGGGCTGGTCGGCGCACCCGGCAGCGGCCGTACGACCGAACTGGCGGCCCTCGCCTCCCGCCGCGCGCTGGGGACGGATCCGGCGCCCACGCTCTGGCTGCGCGGCGCCGATCTGCGGGACGACGACATGTCGTTGGCGGACGCGGCACGCAGGACACTGGCCCGGGCCGCCCGCATCATCGCCGCCTCCGACCGTTCCCGCCCCGCCGGCCTCGGTGACATCACCCCGGACCGCCTCGCCCGCCTCGCCCGCACCGCCGGGCGCCCCCTCCTGCTGCTGCTCGACGCCCCGGAGGAGATGCCGCCCGTCCTGGCCCACCGCCTCCCCGAGTGGACCGACGGCACGGTGACGTGGCTGCGGGAGACGGGGGCACGGCTCGTGGTGGCATGCCGGGCGGAGTACTGGGAGCGGGCGGGAGCGGAGTTCCCCAGGGAGCTGTTGTACGGGGCGGCGGGGGAGCGTGCGTCCGGGCTGGCGACCGGGGGGCCGTCGGCCGGGGGGCCGTCGGCCGGGCCCGCCGTGTCGGTGCCGCAGTCCGGCTCGGCACCGGGAGAGCGGCTGTCCGGGCAGGTCGCGGGCGTGCCGTCGCCCCGGGGGGCTGCCCCCGGGGAGGAGCCGTGGTCCGGGTCGGTCTTCGCAGGCTCGTGCGCTTGGCCGGACATCGGCGAGAAGCCGCCGGCCGGGGTGGTTGGCGGATCGTTGTGGCCGGGCGCTGTCGGGGGCGGGCCGGGGTCGTCGTCGGGGGCGGTCGGCGAGGCGTCGTGGCCGGGTCCCGTCGGGGGTGAGCCGGGCCGGCCGCCCGGGGCGGCCGGTGAAGGGCCGCAGCGGACGGGGCCGGCCGGCGGACAGCCGCCCTCCGGGGCCGTAGCCCCTGAAGCCCGGTCGGAATCCGCCGAGCTCGGGCCCGGAGCCCTCGGCGCCGGGCTCCCGCCCTGCGTCCGCCTGGGTGATCTGCCGGACGACGAGGCCCGGCAGGCGCGCGCACGCTACCGCGTACCGGAAGGCGTCCTCGCGGACCCCGACGGCCGGCACCCCCTCACCCTGCGCCTGCTCTCCGAGGTCCACGAGGCCATCCCCGGCTCCCCGCCCCCGGCCCGCGTCGACCGGGACGGGGTCTTCGCGGCCTACCTGGACCTGATGTGCCTGCGCGTCGCGATCCGCCTGGCCGGGGAGAACGGCCTGCACGGCACCGCCGTACGCCGTCTCGCGGCCAAGGTCTCCGGTCAGGTGCACGAGGCGGCCCGGCGCAGCCTCGGCCCAGGCCAAGGCGAGCTGGACCGGGAGTCGTTCGAGGCGGTGTTCCCGTGGGGACCGGCACCCGCCCGGCTCGGTGGCGGCACCGGCTGGGCAGCGGCCGTACTCGGCGAGGGCCTCCTCGTGCCCGCCGGCGGCGGCTACCGCTTCGCGCACGAGGAACTCGCCGACTGGATCCAGGGCACTCACCTCGACCTGGACGAGGCCCTGCGCGCCCTCGTCCACCGCCGCGGCACCCCCACCCACTTCCTCCCCGTGCCGCGCCACCGCATCGCCCCCGTCGTCGAGGCCCTGCTGCTCCTCGCCCGCCAGTACGGCGTACCCCAACTCGCACTGAAGCTCGAGGAGTTGGTGAACGCCCTCGATGCCGACCCGCTCTCCTGGTGGGCCGCCCGGCTGCTCGCCGAGGTACTGACACGCGTACCGGACGCCACGCCGTACACGGACGTGCTGCGGCTGCTGGCCGACGGCATCGCGGAGCGGCGGGTCGAAGGACAGGCCGCGCCGGGGGAGTTCGGGCCCGCCTTCTGGACGGCCCTGCGGCTGCCGGAGGCCACGCGCCTGGACCTGCTGCGCCGACTCGTCCTCGCCGACGGCCCTCCGCACCAGCCCGGCCCTCGCCACCTCGACACCGTCGCCGGACTGCTCGCCGCCGACCCCACGGCCGTACAGCCGCTCCTCGTCCGCTGGTTCGACGACGAGCGGCCGCTGCCCGCCACCCCGCACGCGACCGTCGCGACGGCCGCACAGGCGCTGCTGCACACGCACCGCCACCGCGGCCTCGACGGTCTCACCGAGGTTCTCGTCGACAGTGCGCACCGACGGGCCGACGAGCTCCTCGCCGTCCTCGCCGAGGAGGAGCCGTCCGCCCTCTGCCGGGCCGTCGAGCGGTGGGCGCGCGACGAGCGGCCCGCCCGGCGGACCGCGGCGGTGACCCACGGCCTGCGCACCGCCCCGCACGCACGCACCACCGCCGACCGCACCCTGATCCGGCACACCGCCCTGGTCCTGCTCGCCGACCCGGCCGACAGCGCCCTGCGCGGCGGCGCGCTCGCCCTGCTCGTGCGGGACCCGGGCAGCCGCGACCGGCACCTCACGCGGGCGCTCGGCCACTTCGCGGCGGGCGATCCGTACCTCCCGCCGAGCGCGGTGGCCGCCGCCTTGCCGACCCATCCGGACCCCGTCCTCGACGCCTTCCGGGCCCGGCTGCGCGGCCCGGACGCCGGCGAGGCGCTGCGCAGGCTCGCCGACGCCACCACGCCCGCGCTGGCCCGCCGGGTGGCCGTACTCGTCGGGGAGGCCGTGGCGGAGCGCCCGGAGACCGCCGGGCACGTGGCCGCCTACGTCGACCGGCGCCTCGACCAGGACCCCGCCGCCCGCCCCGTACTCCACCCCCTGGTCACCGGCCTGCTGGACGACGGTCCCGCGCCGGTGCGGGCCGCGCTCGCCGGCGTCCTCGCCGCCGACGGCACCCCCGGCCGCGGCCCGCTCCGCCGCGAGCTGCGCGAACACCTCCTGGCCCACGAGCACGACCCCGCCGTCCTGGACGCCCTACTGCACGCGGCGGCCCAGTGCGGCGGCGACGGCCTGCGAACCCTCGTGCACCGCACCGGTCTCCTCCTCGTCCGCACACCGGACGGCGCCACCCGCTTCGACCGCGGCCTGGTCGACCTGGCCCGTCACCTCCCGGGTTTCGCCGCCCGGATCACCGGCTGGCTGGCCGACGAGCCCCAGGACTGGGCCGCGCTGGTGGGCCCCAGCGCCCGCCGCACGATCGAGAACCTCGCGGGCGCACGAGTCCCCGTGTGACCCGGCCCCGGCGCACCCGGCGTGCACCCGGTCACAGCACCGATGCCGATGCGGGCGGGAGCCGGTCGGCATGGCACCCTTAGACCTGCGTAAGAGGCACCCACGGAAACCACCGAGGAGCAGACACAGTGCAGCGCTGGCGTGGCTTGGAGGACATCCCCGAGGACTGGGGACGCAGCGTCGTCACCATCGGCTCCTACGACGGCGTCCACCGCGGGCACCAGCTGATCATCAAGCACGCCGTGGACCGCGCCCGCGAGCTGGGGGTACCCGCCGTCGTCGTCACCTTCGACCCGCACCCCAGCGAGGTCGTCCGCCCCGGCAGCCACCCGCCGCTGCTCGCCCCGCACCACCGCCGTGCCGAACTGATGGCGGAGCTGGGCGTGGACGCGGTGCTGATCCTCCCGTTCACCAAGGAGTTCTCGAAGCTGTCCGCGGCCGACTTCGTGGTCAAGGTCCTCGTCGACCGGCTGCGCGCCAAGGCGGTCGTCGAGGGCCCCAACTTCCGCTTCGGCCACAAGGCCGCGGGCAACGTCGAGTTCCTCTCCGAACAGGGCAAGGTCTACGACTTCGAGGTAGAGGTCGTCGACCTGTACGTGTGCGGTGACGCGGGCGGCGGCGAACCGTTCTCCTCGACCCTGACCCGCCGCCTGGTCACCGAGGGCGACGTCGCGGGCGCCGCCGAGATCCTGGGCCGCCCGCACCGAGTCGAGGGCGTCGTCGTCCGGGGCGCCCAGCGCGGCCGGGAGATGGGCTTCCCCACGGCCAACGTCGAGACCCTCCCGCACACCGCCGTCCCGGCCGACGGCGTCTACGCCGGGTGGCTGCACGCCCAGGGAGAGGCGATGCCGGCCGCCATCTCCGTCGGCACCAACCCGCAGTTCGAGGGCACCGAGCGCACGGTGGAGGCGTACGCCATCGACCGCGTCGGCCTCGACCTGTACGGCCTGCACGTCGCCGTGGACTTCCTCGCCTTCGTACGGGGGCAGGCGAAGTTCGAGACGCTGGACGCGCTTGTCGTGCAGATGACCGACGACGTCGGCAGGTGCCGCGAGATCATCGCGGCGGAGGCCGCCCACCGGTCCTGACGGCCACACCGGCCGCCGGACCGGATACCCGGCGGTCGGTGGCGGGCGTGTGGTGGTCTGCCGGTGGGTGGGGCGGGTCGGTTCGGTGGGCGTGTGGTGGTCGCGTCATGCCGAGGTTCCATGGCCGCCGTTCCGGGTGGCCGTTCCGAGTGGCCGGTCGGGGTGGCGGGCGTGTGCTGGTCGCGTCACGCCGACGCCGTACGGCCGCCGTTCCGGGCAGCCGGTCGGGCGCGGCAGGCGGCGCCCCCTCCACCCGCGCCCGCCTGGGTCAGTCCGGCCGTACCGCGGTCGGGTCGCCCGTCCTCCCGGCCGCCGGCCGCTCCGCCCGGGCCCAGTGGCAGGCGACCTGGGCCGTGTCGCCGCCGCGCAGGATCTCCAGTTCCCGATGCCGGCACGCGTCGGCGACCCCGGCGCGTTCGGCCTCGCCACCGGCCAGGATCTGGCAGCGGACGTGGAAGCGACAGCCGGTGGGGACGTGCGACGGATCCGGGGGTTCGCCGGACAGCACGACCGGGGCGCCGGGCGCCTGAGGCAGGACGGACAGCAGGGCCTGGGTGTACGGATGCCGGGGCGCCGTCAGCACCTGCTCCACCGCACCCGTCTCGACGATCCGGCCGAGGTACATCACCGCGACCCGGTCGGCGATGTTCCAGGCCAGCCCCAGGTCGTGGGTCACCACCAGCGCGGACAGGCCGAGCTCGGTGCGCAGCCGCAGCAGCAGCGCGAGGATCTCGCCGCGCACCGACGCGTCGAGGGAGGCCACCGGTTCGTCGGCGACGAGGAGTTCCGGTTCCAGGACCAGGGCGCCCGCGATGACGACCCGCTGGCGCTGGCCGCCGGACAGCTCGTGCGGAAAGCGCAGGAAGAAGCGTTCCGGGGGCCGCAGCCCGGCCCGGGACAGGGCCTCGGCGACCGCCGTCCGCTCGTCCCCCGCGTGACCGTGGATCCGCAGACCCTCGGCGACGATGTCGTACACCGTGTGCCGCGGGTTCAGTGAGCCGCTCGGATCCTGGAGGACCAGTTGGGCCCGCCTGCGGTACGCCTTCAGCGCGCGGGCGGAGCGGGCGAGCGGTGCGCCGTCGAAGGTGACACGGCCCGCGGTCGGCGCGACCAGGCCGAGCAGGCACCGGGCGAGCGTCGTCTTCCCGCAGCCCGACTCGCCGACCAGAGCGACGATCTCGCCCCGCCCGATGTCGAGATCGACCCCGTCCACGGCCCGGGCGGCGGGCGCGCCACGCCGGCCGGGGAAGGCGACCTGCAACCCCTGGACGCTCAGCAGCGAAGGTGCGGTGTTCGTCGTCGCGGTGTTCGTCGTCGAGGTGCTCGTCATGGGGTGCTGCTCCTCACTCCCTCGTCCCGCGCCGGCGGTGTGCCGCCGGACGCCGCGCCGCCGGCGGGTGGTGGGCCGGTGCCGTCGGACCCCACGTGCACGCACGCCGCCCGCCGGTCCCGGCCCGCCCCCCGCAGCACCTGGTCCTGCGTGGCGCAGATGTCCAGCGCGACCGGGCACCTCGGATGGAACGCGCACCCCGACGGCACCGCCGCCGGGTCGGGCGGGTCTCCCGGCAGCCCGCGCGGCGCGAACCGCGAGGCCGGGTCCCCGATCCTCGGGAACGCCCCCGACAGCGCCCGGCCGTACGGATGCCGGGCGTCCTCGTAGACCTGCCGTGCCGGGCCCTCCTCGACCACCCGGCCCGCGTACATCACCGCGAGCCGGTCGCAGGTGTCGGCCAGCACGGCCAGGTCGTGGCTGATCATGATCAGGCCGACGTCCTGCTCACCGACCAGGCCCTCGATCAGCCGCAGGATCTGCGCCTGGATCATCACGTCGAGTGCCGTGGTGGGCTCGTCGGCGACGATCAGACGCGGGTCGCAGGCCAGCGCCATCGCGATCATCACCCGCTGCCGCTGGCCGCCGGACAGCTCGTGCGGGTAGGCCCTCGCCCGCCCGGCCGGCAGGCCCACCTGCTCCAGCAGCTCACCGGTTCTCTTCCGGGCGCCGGCCGGCGTGGCCCTGCGGTGCAGCAGGATCGGCTCGGCGATCTGGTCGCCGACACGGTGCACGGCGTTCAGGGAGTGCATCGCGCCCTGGAAGACGATCGACGCCCCCGCCCAGCGGACCGCACGCACCCGGCCCCACTTCATGGTCAGCACGTCCTCGCCGTCCAGCAGGATCTCCCCGCCACTCCGGGCGCCGGGCGGCAGCAGCCGCAGCACCGCCAGCGCCAGGGTGGACTTGCCGCAGCCGGACTCGCCCGCGATGCCGAGCTTCTGGCCGGCGGCGAGGGTCAGGTCGACCCCGCGCAGGGCGGCCGCACCGCCGGGATACGTCACGTGCAGGTCGCGGACCTCGAGCAGACTCAACGCGACACCCCCAGCCTGGGATTCAGTACGGCCTCCACGGCACGCCCGCACAGCGTGAACGCCAGCGCCACCAGCGCGATCCCGACACCCGGCGGCACCAGGTACCACCAGTCGCCGGAACTCACGGACCCCGCCTCCCGCGCGTCCTGCAGCAGCCCGCCCCAGGACACGACCGCCGGGTCCCCGAGCCCGAGGAAGGCCAGGGTCGCCTCGGCCAGGATCGCGGAGGAGATGATCAGGGTCGTCTGGGCGAGGACCAGCGGCATGACGTTGGGCAGCACGTGCCGGGACATGATGTGCCAGTGCCCGCCTCCGAGGGCCTTCGCGCGTTCTATGTACGGCCGTGATTCCACCGCCAGTGTCTGCGCCCGTACCAGACGGGCCGTGGTGGGCCAGGTGGTCACGCCGATCGCCAGCACGATCGTGCCCAGCGAACGGGACAGGACCGTCGCCAGCACGATGGCCAGCACCAGCGTCGGCATCACCAGGAACCAGTCCGTGATCCGCATCATCACCGTGGCGTACCAGCCGCGGAAGTGCCCGGCCGTGATCCCGATGAGCGCGCCGATCGTCACCGACAGCGCGGCCGCGAGCAGTCCGACGAGCAGCGAGACGCGCGAGCCCCAGACCAGCAGGCCCAGAAGGTCCCGCCCGAACTGGTCGGTGCCCAGCGGGAACCGGCCGCTCGGGCTCTCCAGCGGCTGCCCCGGCGCGTTGGTCACACGCTCCACGTCCGACCCGACGGTGAGCGGAGCGGTCAGCGCGACGAGCACGAAGAGCGTCAGCGCCGCCAGCCCGAACACGCCCGCGCGGTGCCTGCGGTACTCCTTCCAGAAGCGCGAGACGGAAGCCCGGCGTCGCCGCCGGGCGAGAGCGCGTGGACCGGGCGCCGCGGACTTCGCCGAGGTCCCGGGGCTCTCGAGGCTCTCGGAACTCTCTGAGCCCTGGGGGCCTTCGGGGCCTTCGGGGCCTTTGGCGCTCCCGGTGGTCTCGGCGGTCATCGGCCCACCCTCGGGTCGAACAGCGGATACAGCAGGTCGGCCAGCGTGTTCATGAGGATCACCGCGGCGGCGAAGACGAAGAACAGCCCCTGTACCAACGGGAGATCGGGCACGCTGAGCGCCTGGTAGAACAGTCCGCCGAGCCCCGGCCAGGAGAAGACCGTCTCGACCAGGATGACTCCTGCCACGGTCCGCCCCAGGTTGACGAAGACCAGCGTGACGGTCGGAAGCAGAGCGTTGGGCACGGCGTGCCGGCGCCGTACGAGATCGTCCCTGAGGCCCTTGGCCCGCGCCGTCGTCAGGTAGTCGCTGCCCATCTCGTCCAGCAGCGCGGACCGGGTGACCAGCAGTGTCTGCCCGTACTCCACGGCGACCAGGGTCACCACCGGGAGCACGAGGTGGTGGGCGACGTCCAGGACCCGGGCGAAGCCCTCCTCGCTGCCCGACTCCATGCCCCCGGTCGGGAACAGGCCCGGGACCGGGTCCACACCGACGGACAGCACGATGATGAGCAGCAGCCCCAGCCAGAAGGACGGGATGGAGTAGAGCGTCAGTGCCAGACCGGTGTTGAGACGGTCGCCGAGCCGGCCGTGCCGCCATGCCGAGCGGGTGCCGAGGAAGACGCCCAGCGCGGTGTAGAGCACGAACGCCGTGCCGGTGAGCAGCAGGGTGTTCGGCAACGCCTCGGTGATCTTGTCGACGACCGGGGCGCGGAACTGGTACGACGTGCCCAGGTCCCCGGTGAGCGCCTTGCCGCAGTAGTCCGTGAACTGCTGCCACAGCGGCAGGTCGAGCCCGAACTCGCGCCGGTAGACGGCGATCTGCTCGGCCGAGACCGGACGGCGACCCGTCATGAACTTCACCGGATCACCGGGGATCATCCTGAAGAGGAAGAAGCTGGTGACGAGGACGGCGAGCAGGGAGACGGCCGCTCCGGCCAGCTTGCCCGCCACGTACCGCGGATACGCGCCGACGGTGAGCCGGCGGGGCGACGACCCGGACGGCCGCCCCCCGCCCGCGGACCCCGGCCCCGTACCCGCACCGGTGCCCGAGGCCGAGGTCGCGGTCGTCGGCCTACTCACGGTCGTCCGCCGTCGCCCGGCGCCGGAGCAGGAAGAACACCCCGAGCCCGACGAGGACGACGGCGCCCGCGGCGACCCCGATCACGGCACCGGTCGACGACGAACCACCGGAGGAGTCACCGGAGTCCGCGGGGACCGCCGACCACCAGCTCCAGTAGCCGTCCTGCCCGTAGATGTTGCCCGCCGCGGAGGGCATGGTCGTGATCGACTCGATCTGGTCCGTGCGGTAGGCCTCGACCGCGTTCGGATAGGCCATGACGTTCATGTAGCCCAGGTCGTACAGCCGCGACTGCATCTGTTTGACGAGGTCCGCCCGCTTGGCGGGGTCGTACTCGGCCAGTTGCCGGGCGTACAGCTCGTCGTACGTCTCGTCGCAGATGAAGTTGTCCGTGGCTCCCGTGTCCTTCGGCGTGGCCGGGAGCGCGGCGCAGGTGTGGATGGAGAGCACGAAGTCCGGGTCGGGGTTGACGGACCAGCCGTCGAAGGCCAGGTCGTACTCGCCGGCCAGCCACGGGTCGGTCACGTTGTCCAGGCAGTTGAGGGTGACCGAGATGCCCAGCTCGCCCCACCACTCCTCCAGGTACTTGCCGACCGCCTTGTCGTTCGGGTCGGTGGCGTGGCACAGGATGCGGTAGTCCAGCTGCTTGCCGTCCTTGCCCAGGCGCTCGCCGTCGGCGTTCGTCCGGTAGCCCGCCTCGTCGAGCAGCCGGGCCGCCTCGGCGGGATCGTATGCCAGCTTCTGGCCGGCCGACGGCTCGAAGAAGTACTGCGGGAAGCGCGGCGGGATGTAGCCCTCGCCCTCGACCGCGTGGCCCTGGAACACCTTGTCGACGATGGCCTTGCGGTCCACCGCCATGAACAGCGCGTGCCGCACCCGCTGGTCCAGCAGGGAGGGGTGGCCGTCACCGAACTCGGTGCCGTCCTTGGCCCGTGCGCCCGGATTGGTGGCGAGGGCGTAGAAGCGGCGGCCGGGCGCGTCGTTGACGTGGACGTTCTCCTCGTCCTCGAGCGAGGCGGACTGGGCGGGCGTCAGCGACGGCGACCCGGACACGAACGACACCTCGCCCTTGCGCAGGGCGGCCACGGCGGCGTCCTGGTCCTTGTAGTAACGGAAGACGAGCTCGTCGAACTTGGGCGCGCCCCGCCAGAAGTCCTTGTTGGCCTTCAACCGCACATAGCTGTCCGGCTTGTAGTCCGTGAGGACGAACGGCCCGTTCCCGACGACCGGGAAGTCCTTGTCGTTGTTGAACTTCGAGAGGTCGTCGACCTTCTCCCAAACGTGTCTGGGGACGATCGGCACGTCGAGCGCGGTCATCGTGGCCTGCGGCTTCTTCAGCCGGATCACCAGCCGGGTCGGGCTGGGCGCGGTGACCTCGGCGAAGTTGGTGACGAAACTGCCGTTGGCGGTCGCGGCGCCGTCGTCGGTCATCATCTTGTTGAACGTCCACGCCGCGTCCTCGGCGGTGGCCTGCCGCCCGTCCGACCACTTGGAGTCGGAGCGAATCGTGTACGTCCAGGTCAGCTTGTCCGGTGACGACTTCCACTTGGTGGCGAGACCCGGGACGACGTGGTTGTCCTCGGGGTCGTAGTTGGTCAGGTACTCGTACGTCAGCCGGTGGATGCTGGTGCTGAGCAGCCGTACCGCCAAGAAGGGACTGAGCGAGTCGACGCTCTGTGCCACGGCGACGGTGAGCACCTTGTCGTCCTCGTCGGCCGCGGCCGACGGGGCCGCGATCCCCGATGCGAGGAGGAGTGCGGTGGCGCCCGCGGCGGCGAGCAGCCGGATCCTCCGCGGGCGGGTGCCGGTACGTCCACTGCCGTGCTGATCGTGTGTGCTCATGACTACCTGACCTCGCGTCATCGCACGCGCGGGATGCTGTGGGCCCCCGCGTGAGGCGGGCTTGAACAGATGTGAACAGGCTGAGGCGATCCGTGAATGGCTCTGAGCGGACTTGATCGGGTGGCGCAAGTGGGATGAAGTGTGTGTCTACCAGCGGCAGTCTGCGCGCGTCAACGGTGCGTCAAACCCCATGTGGCCTGCGGAAACAACGAGTTGATGACGCATTCACTCCCATTGGCGCAGACCACTGGCGCCTCCCTGGTGAGAGCCTGACGGCCGAGCCCCACCCGTTCTGCCTGCGAACGTGCGAAGGCCCGCGCCGTCCGTGACGACGCGGGCCCTTACGCGGTGGCGGATCTACTGCTGCGGCGGGGGAGGCGCCTGCCCCGGCTGCTGCTGCCCCGGCTGCGGATATCCGTAACCGGGCTGCGGGTACGGCTGCTGCCCGGGCTGTTGCGGGTACGGCTGCCCGTGCTGTCCCGGCTGGGGCTGCCCGGGTTGTGCCGGCTGCCCCGGCTGTGCGTACTGGGCCGACTGGCCGGGCGCACCGGGCTGACCCTGCATCGGCTGCGGTCCGGGCATCGGCTGCTGTCCTGGCACGGGCTGTTGTCCCGGTACGGGCTGTTGTCCCGGTACGGGCTGACCCGGCAGCGGCGGTGCGGCCACCGGCGGAGGGTTGCCGTTGGACGTCCACAGGCCGTGCGACTGCTGGTGGCGGACGAAGTCCTCCGCGACCATCGCCGAGAGGTTGAAGTACGCCTCCCGCACCTTCGGCCGCATCATGTCGAGGTCCACCTCGGCACCGGCGGCCAGGTGCTCGTCGAACGGCACCACGACGACGCCCCGGCACCGGGTCTGGAAGTGGCCGACGATGTCGTCAACCTTGATCATCTTGCCGGTCTCACGGACCCCCGAGATGACGGTGATGGACCGGGAGACGAGGTCGGCGTACCCGTGGGCGGACAGCCAGTCCAGCGTCGTGCTGGCGCTGCTCGCACCGTCCACGGAGGGTGTCGAGATGATGATCAGCTGGTCGGCGAGGTCGAGCACACCGCGCATGGCGCTGTAGAGGAGACCGGTGCCCGAGTCGGTGAGGATGATCGGGTACTGCTTGCCCAGCACGTCGATCGCGCGCCGGTAGTCCTCGTCGTTGAAGGTCGTGGACACGGCGGGGTCGACGTCGTTGGCGATGATCTCCAGCCCGGACGAGGCCTGGGAGGTGAACCGCCGGATGTCCATGTACGAGTTGAGGTACGGGATCGCCTGGACGAGGTCACGGATGGTCGCCCCGGTCTCCCGGCGCACCCGGCGGCCGAGCGTACCGGCGTCCGGGTTGGCGTCGATCGCGAGGATCTTGTCCTGCCGCTCGGTGGCGAGCGTGGAGCCGAGGGCGGTGGTCGTGGTCGTCTTGCCGACGCCGCCCTTGAGGCTGATGACGGCGATGCGGTAGCAGGAGAGCACGGGCGTGCGGATCAGTTCCAGCTTGCGCTGCCGCTCGGCCTCCTCCTTCTTGCCACCCAGCTTGAACCGCGAACCGCCGGCCGCCGGGCGGCTGCTCTTCGCCTTCTGCTTCTTGTTGTTGAGCAGCCGGTCGGACGACAGCTCGACGGCGGCCGTGTAACCGAGCGGTGCGGCACCCGGGTTGGTGGGCTGGCGCTGGTCGTGCTGCATGGGCTGCGGCCAGGCGGCACCGAGACGGGGGTCGACGGGCTGCTGCTGGGGCTGATTGGCCTGGTGAGCTTGCTGAGCTTGCTGGGGAGGCTGGGGCTGACCTTGCTGACCCTGCTGCGTCGGCTGGGGCGCAGGAGGCGCTTGGTATGGCTGCTGGGCATACGGGGTCGGCGGGGTCGACGGGGCCGGCGGACTCTGAGAGCCCTGCCCCGGCTGAGCGGCCAGCGGCTGGGCCTGCGGGACCTGCGGTGTCTGTGGTGCCTGCGGGACCTGCGGTGCCTGCGGGGCGAAGCCCTGCTGAACGGCCGACGACGGGGCCGGCGGTGTCTGCGCGTCATCCTGCGCCCGGCCCTGCTCCGGTACGCCGGGGTACGGCTGTTGTTGCGGTGACTGCCCGTGCGGCCCGGGTGCCTGCGGGAAGCCGTAACCACCGGGCTGGGCCGGGGGGTGGGGCTGCGGAGTCGGCGCGCCGGGCTGCGGGAACCCGTAACCGGCGGTACCGGGCACGGGGGCGGGGGCGCCGCCAGGCTGAGAGGCCGGAGACTGCTGGGCCGGCGGAGGCGTGGTGTGGCCCGGCTGCGGGAAGCCGTAGCCGGCCTGCGGAGCGGGCTGCGCGGTCGCCTGGTTCGGCGGCATTGGAGGCATCGGCGCGGCGGTCGGCTGCGGGTTCCACGCGGCGGGCGCCGGCTGTGGGGCCTGCGGCTGGAACGGAGGCTGCTGGGCCGGTACGCCCGCCTGCTCCGGAGCGGCGGGGGCCGGCTGCGGCTCTGCGGGCCACTGGTGCGCCGGAGCGGGTGCGCCAGGGGGGTACGACGGAGGAAGCGGCGGCAGTCCGCCCTGCGTCACGGGCGGTGCGTCGGCCGGAGCGGCATCTTCCGGCGCGGTGTCCACGGGAACGCTGTCCGCGGGTACGGCGTCTGCGGGTACGGCGTCCGCGAGTACGGCGTCCGGAACCGCGTCAACGGGCTCCGCAACGGGCGTCGCGGGAGCCACCGGGGGCTGGGCGTCCTGCGGCTCGGGCATCGCGTCCTCGGGCTCGGGCTCGGGCTCACGCTCGGGCTCACGCTCGGGCTCCGCCGGGGTGCTGTCCTCGGGCTCGTACTCGGGCTCATCGTCCGGAGCCGGACCGCCGAGGCGGACCTCGGCCACGTCGTCGGATTCGTCGGCCGGGTCGGCCGGGTCGGACACGTCGATGACATCGGCCGCACCGTCCCCGTCCGTCACGTCGTCCCGCGCGCTGTCGTCCCGCGCACCGTCGCCGGCGAGTTCGGAGCCGCCCGCGCCTGCGGAACCGTCGACGCTCCCGCGCTCCACGGTGTCGTCCGCCACGGAGGGGGACTCGTCCGGCGCGTCCTCGCCGTTCTCCTCGGAAACGGTCGCCGCATCGTCCTGGGCGGTGACCTCGGGCTCGGCGACCACAAGGGCCGGGTGCTCGTCCAACCCGGTGCCGTCCGCCACGGCACGCTCGGAGATCTCCCGCTGCAGGGCGCTCGCGGAGAAGCGCATGGTGGCGCCACTCTCCAGATCACCGTTGTCGGTCTCCGGCTCGGTCTCGGTCTCCGGCTCCGGCTCGGGCTCGGGCTCGGGCTCGGGTTCGTCGGCCGACGCGGGAGCGGGTGCCTGAAGCTGAAACCCGCCGGCCGGAAACGTCGGTACGGCCGTGGGGGAAACCGGATCCGCGGCAGGTGCCGGGGCGGCCACGGCCTCCGGCTCGGACCGCACCTGCGGTTCAGGCTCGGACTCCGGCCGCCCCTGTGGCTGTTGGGACTGCTGCGGCTCGAACCCGCTCCCGACCGGCAGCCTGGGTACCCCGGCCGGCCCACCGGTCGGCGGCGCGGGCGGAGTGAACGGCGCCCCCGGACCCGGCGGCGGAGGCGGTGTGAACGCGGCCCCCGGAGCGGGCGGCGGCGGCGTGAAGGGCGCCCCAGGGGCCGGGGCCGGAACGGAGGAAGAGCCGTTGGCCGCAGCCGCGTGCGGCGGCGGCGTCAGCCCGGGCAACGGCGGAACCGGCCCGCGGGGAGCGGGCGGAGTGGACGCGGCGGGCGGAGCGGACGAGGTGGAGGAAGAAGAGGAACCGGCACCCGACCCCGAGACCGCCCCCTGCCCTTGACCCTGCCCCTGCCCTTGACCCTGCGGCCCCTGTGCCGGATCGCTCGACGCGTTCTGCGTGTACCAGGCGGGCGGGGCGTAGTCGATGGTGAACTCGCCCGTCGTCTCGATTGCGGACTCCGCGTCGGGTTGGTCATCGCCGGGTGTAGCCCAGCCCCCGCGGATCCCGTCCCGATCGCTGCTCACAGTTCCTCCTGGTGTGGTCGAGCACCCTCATGCCGTGCTGGGGCGACCGTTTTTGTCGTCCGACGTTGTCCGAAGTGAAACGAGGTCGTCCGATCGTCGGCCCTCCCCGTACGACGCCGACGACCGGTCCACGGGTTCTGGCGTCGCGCCGGGACCCAGCCTAATCACCACACGCCCCACCCCGGCAGCCCCGTCCTCACCTCAGCGTCTGCCCATTGCGTCACAGCCTGCCCCGAAGTGCCGTACCTCGTTTCCGAATCCGTGCATGCGCACACCGCATCCATGGACAAGTCAGACAGAACGCCACCGGAACGTGGTCGGAGTCGACGGTGTCGGACCCGCGCGGGCCCACGGGTGATCGCGGGTGATCAAGGCACCGGCACAGTAGGAGCGCTTGCCGTCATCCCATGGCGGGAATCCCATCACCAGGAAGAGGACCCACGCGTGAGCTACGGCCCGCCCCCTTCGATGACCCGGCCCCCGCCGACCGCGCGGACCGCCGAGGGGAAGCGCGGTCGGAAGGCTCTGACGGCACTGCTCGCGGTCGTCGTGGCCGCCGCGTTGGGCACCGGCGGCTGGCTGCTGTGGGGCGGTGGGGACGAGAACGGCGCTGCGTCGGACAAGCCGGGTGCCGCGGACGGGCAAGGCCCCCGTGACGTACGGGAGACGGTCGAGAAGCAACCCGCGAGCACCGTGGGCGAGATGGCCTTCCGGTTCTCCGTGGACGACATGGTCCCCGGCGAGCACGTCGAGATGCCGGGCATGTGGGCCACGGACCGCATCCTCGCCAAGGGCGTCAACAAGACACTCGTCGGCATGCGCATCGGCACCGACGTCGCGCCCGGCGAGGAGGAGTGGCGGCTCGGGCTCGACGGCCCGATCTGCGGCTACACGCGCCATGTGACCGTCGACCACCGCACCGCCGTTCTCTTCAGGGCGAACGACGAGGAAGAGGACGCCTTTTGCAACCAGGTCGCCTTCGTCGACCTCGACGACGGCCGACTCGTCTGGGAGGACCGCTTCTCCTACTCGGTAGCCGGTCCCGGCCCGGGCTCCGCGACGGGCAGGAGCACCCAGGACCAGCCGAGCGTGACGCTGACGCACGACACGGTCGCCGTGACCTGGGGCGGTGGCACCGTCGGGTACGACATGGAGAAGGGCACCAGCCGGTGGGCCACGAGGGCCACCGCCCCCTGCCAGGACATGGGAGCGGCAGGCGGACGCGCGCTGCTGATCCGTCAGAGGTGCTGGAGCACCGACGAGAGCGTGCCGGACACGTCCTGGCAGCACGTCACCTACAAGGTGCGCAAGGCCGACCCGGCCACCGGCCGGACCCAGTGGACGTACTCCGCCGCCAAGGGCATCCGCGACCTCAGTGTGCCCTCGTCCGAGCCCCCCGTCCTCGCCGTCGCAGGCGGCGACACCGGGATCACCGACCTGCTGTCCCTCGACGACAAGGGCCGCAACCGCGCCACGATCAGTCTCCGCAACGGCGCGTACGTCGCCGACTGCGCCTACACGGACCACCTGATCATCGACGACTGCCCGACCATCGCCGTCGGCGCGGGGCAGGTCTTCATCCGCAGCAAGGACCAGATGGAGAAGCAGGTCTCCAACTGGATCATCGGCTTCGACCTGGCGACGGGGAACACGACGAAGAAGTTCGACTCCGGTCCGGGCTCCCTGCTCCAACCGCTGCGGATGAGCGGTGACCAGCTCCTCGCCCTGCGCCTGAGCAACGACCACATCGCGCCGAACGCGCTGGTCGCCCTGGATCCCGCGACGGACAGGGAGATCCCGTACTTCTACTTCGGCCTGCCGAGCGAGGGCGAGCCGCTGACGCTCGCGAACGAGAACGACATCGTCGTCCAGGACGGCCGGATCTTCTTCGGCGCCAAGTCCGCGAGGGGCCCCTCCGGCGACAAGAAGAAGCAGTGGCTCTACCTGGTCCTCGGCATCGGAAGCAGCAGCGCGGCGGAGAAGCCCTGACGCTCCCCCTCCCCGCACAACGCACCGCTCAGTCCACGCGCCGCTCAGTCCACGCGCCGCTCAGTCCACGCGCCACTCGGCACACGCGCCACTCGGCACAGGCACCGCTCGGCCCGGGCGTCACTCCGCCCGGGCGCCGCCGTCCCCCTCCGCCGGCTCCAGGTCGAATTCCCCGTCCCGGGCGCCGAGCACGAACGCCCGCCACTCCGCCTCCGTGTACCGAAGCACGGTGTCCGGGTCGAGCGACGACCGCATGGCCACGGCACCGGCGGGCAGGTAGGCGATCTCGACCCGTTCCTCGTGCTCCTCGGTACCGGGCGCGCTGTGCCACTCGACGCCGGAGATGTCGAGGGAGTAGAGCTCGTCCCGCTCCCGTTCCTTGCGCGCCTTGAGTTCCCGGTCCTCGGCGTCGACCATGGTGGCTCGGTCCTTCCTGTACTGCGGGCGGTCTGTGCGGTCACCCTACTGGCCACCGTTCTCCCTGCTCAGCGGTTTGCGGATGTCCGTGACCGCAGGGGTGACGGACACGTGTCCAAGCCCGCCGGCGACCTGCGGGAAGGGCCGTCCGTCCAGGCTGGTACGCTGTGTGACGGCCGTTTGTGTACGCGCCCCCGGAGCCCAGGAGCCCTGGAGGCCGCGCCCAGCGGATCCCCGCCTTCCGAGTCACGGAAGATCCCCCGAGACGTAGACCGGGGGCACTCGGTGGGCACTCACAGACCAACGAGGAGTACGCGTGTCGCTCGACGCCGCAGTGAAGAAGCAGATCATCACCGAGTTCGGTACCAAGGAGGGCGACACCGGCTCCCCCGAGGTCCAGGTCGCTCTGCTGTCCCGTCGGATCTCCGACCTGACCGAGCACCTCAAGACCCACAAGCACGACCACCACTCCCGTCGTGGTCTGCTGATCCTGGTCGGCCAGCGCCGCCGGCTGCTGCAGTACCTCGCCAAGAAGGACATCCAGCGCTTCCGTGCGCTGGTCGAGCGCCTCGGCATCCGCCGCGGTGCGGCGGGCGCCAAGTAAGACGCCGTGAAGGGAGCGGTTCCCATCGTTCGGGGGCCGCTCCCTTTGCTGTACGTGCGCTCTGACGCCACCGCTTTGTAGTGTGGTAACAGAACACAAGACGCACGACGTACGACACAACGAACGACACAACGAACGACACGAGGAGAAGCGCGCCTCGCCGCCGCCGGTCCTCGGTAGTGGCCCCCGGGGGCAGAACCCCGGGTGCTTCGATCGAAGACCGGCCCGCATTGCACGGAGCGCTTCTCCGCCACCGTCCCCCCGCCACACGGGCGAGGAGGGACGAAGACGAGGAGAAAACACTAGTGGAGAACGAGACCCACTACGCCGAAGCCGTCATCGACAACGGCGCGTTCGGCACCCGCACCATCCGCTTCGAGACGGGCCGGCTGGCCAGGCAGGCCGCCGGTTCCGCCGTGGCGTACCTGGACGACGACACCATGGTGCTGTCGGCCACCAGCGCCTCCAAGAACCCCAAGGACCAGCTCGACTTCTTCCCCCTCACGGTGGACGTCGAGGAGCGGATGTACGCCGCCGGCAAGATCCCCGGCAGCTTCTTCCGCCGTGAGGGCCGGCCGTCCGAGGACGCCGTCCTCACCTGCCGCCTGATCGACCGGCCGCTGCGCCCGTCCTTCAAGAAGGGCCTGCGCAACGAGATCCAGGTCGTCGCCACGATCATGGCCCTCAACCCCGACCACCTGTACGACGTCGTGGCGATCAACGCCGCCTCCGCGTCCACGCAGCTGGCCGGCCTGCCCTTCTCCGGCCCGATCGGCGGCGTCCGCGTCGCGCTGATCCGCGGCCAGTGGGTGGCCTTCCCGACGCACACCGAGCTCGAGGACGCCGTCTTCGACATGGTCGTCGCGGGCCGTGCCCTGGAGGACGGCGACGTCGCGATCATGATGGTCGAGGCCGAGGCCACCGAGAAGACCGTCAAGCTGGTCGAGGGCGGCGCCGAGGCGCCCACCGAGGAGGTCGTCGCCGCCGGTCTGGACGCCGCGAAGCCCTTCATCAAGGTGCTGTGCCGCGCGCAGGCCGACCTCGCCGCGAAGGCCGCCAAGCCGACCGGCGAGTTCCCGATCTTCCTGGACTACCAGGACGACGTGCTGGAGGCGCTCACCGGCGCCGTCAAGCCGGAGCTCACCCAGGCGCTCACCATCGCCGGCAAGCAGGAGCGCGAGGCCGAGCTGGACCGCGTGAAGGCGCTCGCCGCCGAGAAGCTCCTGCCGGAGTTCGAGGGCCGCGAGAAGGAGATCTCCGCCGCGTACCGCTCGCTGACCAAGTCCCTGGTCCGTGAGCGCGTCATCAAGGAGAAGAAGCGCATCGACGGCCGCGGTGTCACCGACATCCGCACCCTGGCCGCCGAGGTCGAGGCCATCCCGCGCGTGCACGGTTCCGCGCTGTTCGAGCGTGGCGAGACCCAGATCCTGGGCGTCACCACCCTCAACATGCTGCGCATGGAGCAGCAGCTCGACACCCTCTCCCCGGTGACGCGCAAGCGCTACATGCACAACTACAACTTCCCGCCGTACTCCGTCGGCGAGACCGGCCGCGTCGGCTCCCCGAAGCGCCGCGAGATCGGCCACGGCGCCCTCGCCGAGCGCGCCATCGTGCCGGTGCTGCCGACGCGCGAGGAGTTCCCGTACGCGATCCGTCAGGTGTCCGAGGCCCTCGGCTCCAACGGCTCGACGTCCATGGGCTCGGTCTGCGCCTCCACCATGTCGCTGCTGAACGCCGGTGTGCCGCTGAAGGCCCCCGTCGCCGGTATCGCCATGGGCCTGATCTCCCAGGAGATCAACGGCGAGACGCACTACGTCGCCCTCACCGACATCCTCGGTGCGGAGGACGCCTTCGGCGACATGGACTTCAAGGTCGCCGGCACCAAGGAGTTCGTGACCGCCCTCCAGCTCGACACCAAGCTGGACGGCATCCCGGCCTCCGTCCTGGCCGCCGCTCTCAAGCAGGCCCGTGACGCCCGCCTCCACATCCTCGACGTGATGATGGAAGCGATCGACACGCCGGACGAGATGTCCCCGAACGCCCCGCGGATCATCACGGTCAAGATCCCCGTGGACAAGATCGGTGAGGTCATCGGCCCCAAGGGCAAGATGATCAACCAGATCCAGGAGGACACGGGCGCCGACATCACGATCGAGGACGACGGCACCATCTACATCGGTGCCGCCCAGGGCTCGCAGGCCGAGGCCGCCCGCGCCACGATCAACGGCATCGCCAACCCGACCATGCCCGAGGTCGGCGAGCGCTACCTGGGCACCGTCGTGAAGACGACGACCTTCGGCGCGTTCGTCTCCCTGCTGCCCGGCAAGGACGGACTGCTGCACATCTCGCAGATCCGCAAGCTCGCCGGCGGCAAGCGCGTGGAGAACGTCGAGGACGTGCTCGGCGTGGGCGCCAAGGTCCAGGTCGAGATCGCCGAGATCGACTCCCGCGGCAAGCTCTCCCTGATCCCCGTGATCGAGGGCGAAGCAGGCGACGACGAGAAGAAGGACGACGCCGACCAGTGACGTCCCGTAGCTCCAAGGCGACGGCCCGCACCTCCTCGGAGGCGCGGGCCGTCGCCCGTACCCAAACCCTGATCAAGGGCGAGCACGGCATCGGTACGGTCCGCAAGACCACCCTCCCGGGCGGCCTGCGCATCGTCACCGAGACCCTGCCCTCGGTCCGCTCGGCGACCTTCGGCATCTGGGCGCACGTCGGCTCCCGCGACGAGACCCCGGCCCTGAACGGCGCCACCCACTACCTCGAGCACCTGCTCTTCAAGGGCACCCGCAAGCGCAGCGCCCTGGACGTCTCCTCCGCCATCGACGCCGTCGGCGGCGAGATGAACGCGTTCACGGCGAAGGAGTACACGTGCTACTACGCACGCGTGCTCGACACCGACCTGCCGCTCGCCATCGACGTCGTCTGCGACATGCTGACCGGCTCGCTCATCCGCGAGGACGACGTGGACGTCGAGCGCGGCGCGATCCTCGAAGAGATCGCGATGACCGAGGACGACGCCGGCGACTGCGTGCACGACCTGTTCGCGCACACCATGTTCGGCGACAACGCGCTGGGCCGCCCCGTCCTCGGCACCGTCGACACGGTCAACGCACTCACCGCCGACCGCATCCGCCGCTTCTACAAGAAGCACTACGACCCCACCCACCTGGTGGTCGCCGCGGCCGGCAACGTCGACCACGACAAGGTCGTACGCCAGGTCCGCGCCGCCTTCGAGAAGGCCGGCGCCTTCCGCGAGCCGGTGGCCGCCCCCATCGCCCCGCGCGACGGGAGGCGCACCATCCGTGCCGCGGGCCGGGTCGAGCTGATCGGCCGCAAGACCGAGCAGGCCCACGTCATCCTCGGCATGCCGGGCCTCGCCCGCACCGACGAGCGCCGCTGGGCCATGGGCGTCCTCAACACCGCCCTCGGCGGCGGCATGTCCTCCCGCCTCTTCCAGGAAGTCCGGGAGAAGCGCGGCCTGGCCTACAGCGTGTACTCGTACACCTCGGGCTTCGCCGACTGCGGACTCTTCGGCGTCTACGCGGGCTGCCGGCCCTCCCAGGTGCACGACGTGCTGAAGATCTGCCGCGACGGACTCGACCACGTCGCCGAGCACGGCCTCACCGACGACGAGATCGGCCGCGCCGTCGGCCAGCTCCAGGGCTCCACGGTGCTCGGCCTGGAGGACACCGGCGCGCTGATGAACCGTATCGGCAAGAGCGAACTGTGCTGGGGCGAGCAGATGTCCGTCGACGACATGCTGGCCCGGATAGCCTCGGTCACGCCGGACGACGTCCGCGAGGTCGCCCGCGACGTCCTGGGACGACGGCCCTCACTCTCGGTCATCGGCCCGCTGAAGGACAAGCAGGCGTCCCGGCTGCACGACGCCGTCGCCTGAAACCTCCGGTCAACCCTCTCCGGTAAGGAAGCAAGAGACATGAGCAAGCTGCGCGTGGCCGTCCTCGGTGCCAAGGGCCGGATCGGCTCCGAGGCGGTACGGGCGGTCGAGGCCGCCGAGGACATGGAGCTGGTCGCCGCCCTCGGCCGGAACGACAGCCTGGACACGCTGGCCGAAGCCGGCGCCCAGGTGGCCGTCGAGCTGACCACCCCCGCCTCGGTGATGGACAACCTCGACTACTGCGTACGCCACGGCATCCACGCCGTCGTCGGCACCACCGGCTGGACCGACGAACGCCTCGCACAGCTGAACACCTGGCTCGACGGCTCCCCGGAGACGGGCGTGCTCATCGCGCCCAACTTCTCCATCGGCGCCGTGCTCACCATGAAGTTCGCGCAGCTCGCGGCCCCGTACTTCGAGTCCGTCGAGGTCGTCGAGCTGCACCACCCGAACAAGGTCGACGCCCCGAGCGGCACCGCCACCCGCACCGCACAGCTGATCGCCGAGGCCCGGCAGAAGGCAGGCTCCGCACCGGCGCCCGACGCCACTGCCACCGCCCTGGACGGCGCCCGCGGCGCGAACGTCGACGGTGTCCCGGTCCACGCGATCCGGCTGCGCGGCCTGCTGGCCCACCAGGAGGTCCTGCTGGGCGGCGAGGGCGAGACCCTCACCGTCCGGCACGACTCCCTGCACCACAGCAGCTTCATGCCGGGCATCCTGCTGGGCGCCCGCCGGGTGGTGACCAGCCCGGGCCTCACCTTCGGCCTGGAACACTTCCTGGACCTGAACTGAGACCTGAACCGAGATCCGAACCGAGATCCGAACCGAGCCCCTGACCCTCATGCGCGCGAAAATCTCCTACGCCGTCACGGCCGCCGTCCTGGTCTTCTACTTCGCCCTGGTCGGCAGCCGCGGCGTGATGCTCATCGGCACCGGCACACCCCTCACCGTCACCTTCGGCGTCGCGGTGCTGATCCTGCCCGTGATCGGTGTGTGGTTCCTCTGGAAGAACACCCAGTTCGTCCGCAAGGCCAACCGGCTCGCCGCCGAACTCGACGCCGAGGGCGGACTGCCCGTCGACGAGCTGAAGCGCACCCCCAGCGGCCGCGTCGACCGGGACTCGGCCGACGAGGTCTTCGCCCAGCGCAAGGCCGAGACGGAGCACGCGCCCGGCGACTGGCGCAACTGGTTCCGCCTCGCCGTGGCCTACCACGACGCCCGCGACACCCCGCGCGCCCGCAAGGCGATGCAGCGGGCGATCGCCCTGCACGACGGCAAGCACGTCGAGGCGGCCTGAACAGACCGAAACGCGCGGAGCGAAACGCCGGGGCCCGGACCGCACCACGGTCCGGGCCCCGGCGTCTGCCGTCGCTGCTCAGCCCCGCCCGTACTCGGCGGCCCACGCCTCCACCGCGTCGGCCGCCCGGTCGAAGGCGTCCTCACGGGCGAGGAAGTCGGCGTTGTGCGTGGTCAGCAGCGGAGGCGAGGTCTCCGCGGACCGGCCCTGCCGGACGAGGAGCAGCGCCTGCCCCTGCACCGCGCGCGGCAGCCCGAGCCAGCGCACCGGCTGCTGCACCGTGCGCACGCTGGCGACCTGCTGCCAGGCCACCGTGCGCGTGCTGAAGAAACTCACGAGCCGCACCCCGTGCGCGCTCACCCACGCGCCCATGCGCAGCAGCCGCAGGGCGCAGACGATCACGACCACCGCGATGCCGAAGACCACACCGGCCGAGGACAACGAGTCCGTCGCCGCGATGATGATCGCCGCGAACAGTACGAACGAGGCGAGCAGCAGCATCAGCGCCGCCGCCCCCACGCGCCACGGCCCCGGCCGGTAGGGCCGGCGCCAGAGGTCGCGGTCGTCGTACGGCAGTGCGACGTCGTCGTCGGCGTCGAAGGCGCGGTCGGCCGTCAGGAAGGGCAGGGGCACGGCTGGTCCTCACTCGTTCCATGGCATGGTGCTGTGCCCGGTGAGGCTACCGACCTGTGTCTCCGGTCACCACCCTCGGGGTCCGGATGGCGTCAGGACCGGCCCGTCGAGGCCCCTCAGCGTCGGTCGGACGCCTGCGACGGCTGTTTGTGCGGGGAGGGCTGGTCGGCCGACAGAGCGGGCATCCCGATCACCAGGGAGCCCACGATTCCGGCGACGACGGTGAGTCCGAGCAACCAGCGCCCGGCCAACTGGCCGAAGGACGCCCGCTCGCGGGGCGGGGGTGTGACATTGCTGCGGAACCTGTCGGCTTCGGCGACGAAGGCGAACGGCACGGGTTCACGCCGGCGGATCATGGAGGCTGCGTCTCCCTTCAGGGATGAGTGCTTCGCTGTTACTCATACAGACGAACGAACAGCCCCTCGGGTGCCCTCTTTCACCGATTTCATCGCGGCACGCCACCGAACGCCCCATTCGGCGGGTCGTAGAGTGGCCTCGCCAAGCGACAAGATGGGAAGGCCCTGCACCCGTGACCGACACACCCGCCGACGATTTCAAGATCGACCTCCGCAGCGACGTGACCGTCGAACTGGTCAAGAGCAGCGCGACCGACTCCGACGTGCTGTTCGCCGCCCGTGTCTCGACCGTCGGGGAGCAGTCCCTGGACGAGCTGAAGAAGGACCCGGAGCGCTCGAAGGGCCTGATCAACTACCTCATGCGGGACCGGCACGGCAGCCCGTTCGAGCACAACTCGATGACCTTCTTCATCAGCGCCCCGATCTTCGTCTTCCGCGAGTTCATGCGGCACCGCGTCGGCTGGTCGTACAACGAGGAGTCGGGCCGCTACCGGGAGCTCCAGCCGGTCTTCTACGTGCCGGGACAGGACCGCAAGCTGGTCCAGCAGGGCCGCCCGGGCAAGTACGTCTTCGTCGAGGGCACCGCCGAGCAGCACGAGCTCGTGAGCCGGTCGATGGAGGACTCCTACCGCCAGGCATACCGCACGTACCAGGAGATGCTCGCCGCCGGCGTCGCCCGCGAGGTGGCCCGCGCGGTGCTCCCCGTCGGCCTGTACTCGTCCATGTACGCCACCTGCAACGCGCGCTCGATGATGCACTTCCTCGGCCTGCGCACCCAGCACGAGCTGGCCAAGGTCCCCTCCTTCCCGCAGCGGGAGATCGAGATGGTCGGCGAGAAGATGGAACAGGAGTGGGCGCGGCTCATGCCGCTCACCCACGCCGCCTTCAACACCAACGGTCGCGTGGCCCCGTAACGCGCCCTCGGCGCCCGATCGGGCACAGATGTACGCATCAGCCGTGCGAAGTGTCCGTATTGCGGCGTTTGGAGAAGTTCATCTAGCCTGATCAAAGGGACCCGGCACTGCTTGAACCCCCGAGCAGGCAGTGCCGGGCTCCACTTCCGTTCCGACCTGCCGCCTCCCCCGAGGGCAGACCCCGCCCTGAGCAACGAGTAGCGTGTAACCCATGGCTCCGACCTCCACTCCGCAGACCCCCTTCGGGCGGGTCCTCACCGCCATGGTCACGCCCTTCGCGGCGGACGGCGCACTCGACCTCGACGGCGCGCAGCGGCTCGCCGCCCACCTGGTGGACGCAGGCAACGACGGCCTGATCATCAACGGCACCACCGGCGAGTCCCCCACCACCAGCGACGCGGAGAAAACGGACCTCGTACGAGCCGTCCTGGAGGCCGTCGGCGACCGGGCACACGTCGTCGCCGGAGTCGGCACCAACAACACCCAGCACAGCATCGAGCTGGCCCGCGCCGCCGAGCGCGTCGGCGCCCACGGCCTCCTGCTCGTCACGCCGTACTACAACAAGCCCCCGCAGGAGGGCCTGTACCGGCACTTCACGGCCATCGCAGACGCCGCCGAGCTGCCGGTCATGCTCTACGACATTCCCGGCCGCAGCGGCGTCCCGATCAACACCGAGACGCTGGTCCGCCTCGCGGAGCACCCGCGGATCGTCGCGAACAAGGACGCCAAGGGCGACCTCGGCCGCGCCAGCTGGGCCATCGCGCACTCCGGCCTCGCCTGGTACTCCGGCGACGACATGCTGAACCTGCCGCTGCTCTCCGTGGGCGCGGTCGGCTTCGTCTCGGTCGTCGGCCACGTCGTCACCCCCGAACTGCGCGCCATGGTGGACGCGCACGTCGCGGGTGACGTACAGAAGGCACTGGAGATCCACCAGCAGCTGCTCCCGGTCTTCACCGGCATGTTCCGCACCCAGGGCGTCATGACCACCAAGGCCGCGCTCGCCCTCCTGGGGCTGCCCGCCGGACCGCTGCGCGCGCCCATGGTCGGTCTGACGCCCGAGGAAACAGAGCAGCTCAAGATCGATCTTGCCGCCGGCGGGGTACAGCTCTGACAACAGACTTCGTACGACCGCACCACCGCGCGACCGGACTTCACAACTGAATACGCGGGCCACCGGTGCCCGCACCCCACTACGACAACTGCTTCTGCACGAACGTCACGCGCGCCACGTGCCCACCGGTACGTGGCGTGTGTGGTTGAGGAGAGTCTTTTGAGTCATCCGCATCCTGAACTGGGCCGTCCCCCGGCGCTCCCCAAGGGCGGCCTCCGGGTCACGCCCCTCGGCGGCCTCGGCGAGATCGGCCGCAACATGACGGTCTTCGAATACGGCGGCCGTCTGCTGATCGTCGACTGCGGAGTGCTCTTCCCGGAGGAGGAGCAGCCCGGAATCGACCTGATCCTGCCGGACTTCTCGTCCATCAGGGACCGCCTCGACGACATCGAGGGCATCGTCCTCACTCATGGCCACGAGGACCATATCGGCGGCGTCCCGTTCCTCCTCCGGGAGAAGCCGGACATCCCGCTGATCGGTTCCAAGCTGACCCTCGCGCTGATCGAGGCCAAGCTCCAGGAACACCGCATCCGTCCGTACACCCTCGAGGTGGCGGAGGGACACCGCGAGCGCATCGGCCCCTTCGACTGCGAATTCGTCGCGGTCAACCACTCCATCCCCGACGCCCTGGCCGTCGCCATCCGCACCCCCGCGGGCATGGCCGTCCACACCGGCGACTTCAAGATGGACCAGCTCCCGCTGGACGGCCGCCTCACGGACCTGCACGCCTTCGCGCGCCTGAGCGAGGAGGGCATCGACCTCCTCCTCTCGGACTCGACGAACGCCGAGGTCCCCGGGTTCGTCCCGCCCGAGAAGGACATCTCCAACGTTCTGCGCCAGGTCTTCGCGGGCGCCCGCAAGCGGATCATCGTGGCGAGCTTCGCCAGCCACGTCCACCGCATCCAGCAGATCCTGGACGCGGCACACGAGTACGGCCGCCGGGTCGCCTTCGTCGGCCGTTCCATGGTCCGCAACATGGGCATCGCCCGGGACCTCGGCTACCTCAAGGTGCCGCCGGGTCTCGTCGTGGACGTCAAGACGCTCGACGACCTGCCGGACAGCGAAGTGGTCCTGGTCTGCACGGGTTCCCAGGGGGAACCGATGGCCGCCCTGTCCCGGATGGCCAACCGCGACCACCAGATCCGCATCGTCAACGGCGACACGGTGATCCTGGCCTCGTCCCTGATCCCGGGCAACGAGAACGCGGTGTACCGCGTGATCAACGGCCTGACCCGCTGGGGCGCGAACGTCGTCCACAAGGGCAACGCCAAGGTGCACGTCTCGGGCCACGCCTCGGCCGGCGAGCTGCTGTACTTCTACAACATCTGCCGACCCAGAAACCTGATGCCGGTCCACGGCGAATGGCGCCACCTGCGTGCCAACGCCGAACTGGGCGCCCTGACCGGCGTCCCGCACGACCGCATCGTCATCGCCGAGGACGGCGTCGTCGTCGACCTCGTCGAGGGCAAGGCCAAGATCTCCGGCAAGGTCCAGGCGGGATACGTCTACGTCGACGGCCTCTCGGTCGGCGACGTGGGAGAGCCGGCCCTCAAGGACCGCAAGATCCTCGGGGACGAGGGCATCATCTCGGTCTTCGTGGTCATCGACTCGTCCACCGGCAAGATCACCGGCGGCCCGCATGTCCAGGCCCGGGGCTCGGGCATCGAGGACTCGGCCTTCGCAGCGGTGCTCCCCAAGGTCACGGAAGTCCTGGAGCGTTCGGCCCAGGACGGCGTCGTCGAGCCGCACCAGCTCCAGCAGCTGGTGCGTCGGACCCTGGGCAAGTGGGTCTCGGACCAGTACCGACGCCGGCCGATGATCCTCCCTGTGGTCGTGGAGGTCTGACGCTCCGTCGGGCCTCCGACAGCGTCAACCTGGAGCGGGGGGGGGGGGGGGGTGGGGGGGGGGGGGGAGCCCCCCACTGTTCTCCCCCCCTCTTCGCGGAAAGACACAACACGTCTTTGTG
>NZ_JBVHVP010000039.1:0-33757 GCF_055564775.1 Streptomyces sp. NPDC028991
GCCACTCGCTACGACAAGACCCGCGAGTCCTACCAAGCCGCCGTCACCATCGCCTCAATCCTGCTCTGGATCTGACCTTTGAAGACGATCTCTAGCGGCCGGCCGTCGGGTGCCACTCGCGGCGGAGGAGGCCGAAGACCCAGGAGTCGGAGACGTCTCCGTTGACGACGCAGTCCTCGCGGAGGGTGCCTTCGCGGACGAAGCCGAGCTTCTCCAGGACCCGGGCGGACGCCACGTTGCGGGTGTCGGTCTCGGCCTGGACGCGGTTCAGGTCCAGGGTGTCGAACGCCCACCGCAGGACGGCGTGCGCGGTCTCCGTGGCGTAGCCGTGGCCCCACGCGGAGGCGTCGAAGACGTAGCCCAGGGACGCGCTGCGGAAGTCCGGGTTCCAGCTGGTCAGGCCGCACCAGCCGATGAACACGCCGTCGGAGACGCGGTCGACGGCTACTCGTGCTCCCGTGCCTTTCTCCTCGATCGTCCGGCAGGTCGCGATGAAGCGCTGGGCGCGGGCAGGTTCGGTCCACGGCGGGGAGTCCCAGTAGCGCAGCACGTGGGCGCTGCTGTGCAGTGCGTAAAGCGGCGCCGCGTCGGCGTCGGTGAACGGCCGCAGACGAAGGCGGGCGGTGCGCAGCTCAGGGGTGGGCAATGTCATGCAGAGCATCCTGTCGCGTCACGCTCACCCCCGACCATCCATTTATCGGGACGTTCGGGAGCCCGTACGTCCCCGGTGACGCCGGACACGCCGCATCGGCGGTGGGTCCGCAGTACCTTGCCGGCATGGCGAGCAAACGTCGGCCGTACAGCCATCCGGGACGAACCCGCCCTTGGTCAGCACCTTCTGGGACGCGGCGCTGTCGTGGGAGGTGGCCGCCCGCAGCGCGCGCAGGCCGTGCATCGCTGTCGCCGTCCGGCACAGTTCCTGGACGGCCGCGGTCGGCACGCCGCGGCCGGCGACCCGCTCCGCGACCCGGTAGCCGAGTCTGGCGGTGTCGTCCTCCAAGTCGTACAGGTTGAACCTGCCGAGTACCGAGCCGTCCTCGGCGACGAGCACGTAAAAGGCGCAGATGCCGGCCTCCTGCTCGGCCGGCGAGGCGTTGTACCGGTCGGTGAACTGGTCGAAGAAGTCGTCGCCGCGGTCGGAGATCGAGGCAGCGAAGTAGGTGCGGTTCGCCGGCTCGAAGGCCAGGACCGCCGGGGCGAGGCCGACATGCAGCCGCTTCAGCTCGGGTACCGCCCGACTCTGCCCAAATCGTGCGCTCAGGCCACCTGAGTTTCCGCCAGCGGCAGTCAGCCCCAAAGCCAGTGCACATAACGATCTACGGCTGGAGTACTCAGCAGCCAGCCCCGCGCTTGGCGTGGAGTCTCGCGAACAGTTCGCGGAGCTCGGGTTCGGTGTTGGGCAGGCGCTTGCAGAAGTTGGAGGACAGGGCGGCGCCGCAGCGGGCCAGCGATCAGTGAAGGCGCGTTGCTTCCGCGCGCACAGGCTGATCGGTGCGCGGGCAAAGACAAAGTCCAACGGCGTCAGGCAAGTCGCCTTCGGCGGCACCTCGCCCCGGTTGTTCGCGGCCTACCTCAACAAACGCCGCGGCCTGTTCGGCCGTATCGACGGACCGCTCTTCCGATCCGCCTCCAATCGAACACCTGCCACTCGCCATCCCAGTCGGCAAGGTCAGTGCCTGGCTGGAGTACTGCTTCGGGGGACAGATGCCGAACGAAGGTCATCGGCAGTGAAGGGCCATCGATGATCGTGACGATCCGGACGGGACAGGGGGTTCTCGCCACGTGGGACTTCCAGATGACGATCGATGGTGGCGACGAGAGTTCCGTGTTGGTTAATGCCCTGGGTCCGTGCCTGCACCGCTCCTCGTTCCGGGTGGCCGTCGACGGCCTGTGCGGAGAGAATCTCCGTTCGCGCGTAGAGGGTGTCACCATGGAAAAGCGGCTTCAGGTGCTCGAATCGATCCAACCCGCGATGGGCCAGCGCCGCCCCGGCGATATCCGCCTCGGAGAGACCGATGAGCAGTGCTAGAACGAACGTGCCTACCACCAAGGGCTTGCCGTGCCGGGTGGCATTCTCCGCGAAGTGGTGATCTGTGTGAACGGGATGTCGGACCATGGTCAACAGGCAGAACTGGTGATGGTCGTACTCGGTGATCGTCTTGCCAGGCCAGTGCTGGTACACGGCACCGGTTCGGAATTCCTCGAAGTACCTTCCGTAGGTCACTTGTTCAGCCTTCCATCGCCGGATTCCCAGATACCGAAGGCTGCTTCCATAGTCATTCCCGGACCGAACCCGGCGGCAAGAACAGTGTCTCCCTGCCGTGGCGTGTCGGCAAACATTCGGATCAAGGCATCGAACAATGAAGCAGCTGCAATGTTGCCGTACTCGCGCAATGTCCGACGTGAGCCCTCAAGTTTGACAGCGGGGATACCACCGCCATGCTGGAGGGCTCGAATGATCCTCGGTCCCCCGGTATGGAAGGCGTAGCGGTCGAGCCTTGAGAGTTCGTGCCCTTGCTCCCGCACGAGTCCCGCCAGGGGTGGCACCATGCCTGCGATGGCGCCGGGAACGCCTTCCTTCAGACGAAAATGCAGGCCGTTGTCGCTGATGGCAAACGAGATGTGATCCTCCGTGTCGGGTAGAACGTAGGACGCCTGAGCCACCAAGCGGATGCCGGTCGCGCGGTCGTCGGCTCGGACTACAGAGGCGGCGACGGCGTCACCGAACAATCCAGCGGAAAGAATGGCGCCGATCTCTGTGTCCTGCCGCTGGTACAGCAAGGAGCAGAATTCGCAGGCGACGATGAGTACATGACTGGCGTGGCTGCGGGCGAAGTCGCAGGCGCGGTTGATCGCGGCCGCCCCGCCGGCGCACCCCAGATGCGAAAGAGGGATCTGTGTGGTGGAGCGCGCCAGCCCCAGCACTCCCATCATCCACGCTGTGGGGGAGGGAGTCCTAAGCCCCATGGACGAGACGAAGACCACGGCGCCGATGTCCGCACCAGTCAGACCAGCATGTCCAAGTGCCGTTTCCGCGACCTGCGGAATCCGCCGCCTGGCCTCTTCGGTGAAGACTTCTTGCTGCCTTCCCAGTCGACTGTCCGAGACAGTCTCGGCCAGGGGGCGCACGAAGTGCCTTTTGGTGACGCCAGTGTTTTGGACCATCTGAAGAATCTGAGAAATTTGAGGATGTTCAGCATAGAGGTCACGGAACAGCTCCACGGTTTCCCGTTGCGAGATCACATGCTCCGGAAAGGCCACAACAGGCTGACAGAGAATCGGCATTGCTCCCCCATCTCTCCGACACCTCGGTATTACCCATCCGGCACGACACTCAACTGGGGTTTCCCCTAAACGACGCCTTTTGAGTGGTCAGGAAGCTCACGTAAGCGGCTGCGCACGCCCAAGCGCCCCATGAGCACCTTCCTAAGCCACATCGTGTTCTGGCAGCTTGGGTATGGCACAGCGGCGACACCGCTGCGCTTTGTTGCGTGCCGATGGACGCGTTGCCGTCGACTCGGCAGGAGGATTGCTCCTTCGTGTCCAGAACCGCCGTTGGCTGATTGCCCCACCGCCCGCCGAGCAGAATGGTAGAAGGACGATGCCCGCACGCGATGAAATTCTCCGCGCGACGCGCGACTTTGTCTTGGGACGGACCCACGCGCTTCGCCCAAGAGGGCGCGGGAGCCCTGGCGGACCACGCTGCCGACGACGGTGGTGAGCCAGCTGGAGGCGCGCGCGGTCGACGACGCGCTCGACCTGTTCGCGGTTCTGATGGCGAACCGGCTGATCAGCCCCGCGCGACGGGCTCGAAGGCGGAGATCGTAACGGGGACGACGCGAAGGTGGAGATCGTCGCCCCCGAGGGCGGCGGACGTGCCCGCCTGTCGGTGGATTAGCTTGGTGCGGTGGGCGAGCCGGAGTCGCTGACCTCGATGAAGACCACCACGGAGGCATGCTCCCTCAAGGCCAGCGGCCCCGGCCAGGGCCTGCGCCCCTTCCGTGACCCGGACGCCTTCGAGGGCGACGAGGGCGACGAGGGCGACGAGGGCGATGAGGACAAGGACTGACGGTCGGCACCGATCCTCTGGCCGTCGGGGATCTGGCTACTCCAGCCGTGGATCGTGTTCTCGATGGTGAGTGGTGCCTCTCCGCCTACCCGAGTTAACCGAGACGGAGGGGGTCCCTTATCTCGCTGAGCTTCGCGGAGGACAGGACGCCCGCCCGCTCGATCAGGTCGTCCCGGGACACGGTGGTCAGCCACGTGCAGGGGGTAAAGCCCGGGCGCGGAAACGCGAACCGCAGCACGCCTTCGCAGGGCAGTCCTTCCATGGCGCCGACTTGCACTTCGACGTCCAGAGCGCTGAAGTCGACGCCCGGTGGCCGCGAGTCACAGCGTAGACCCTGCCCGGTGGGCAAGAGGCGTTCGAGGGCCTGATGGGCCGGATCGCAGGCCGGTTCACGCGGGTGGTTGACCCCCGCCTGCTGGCGCGGCGGTTGGTACTCGGTCTGCTGTCGGAACTGCCGCGCAGGACCTGCTGGACCATCGCCGAGTGGGCCGGGGAGACCGGGCCGGTGCCGACGTCACTCGAGTCAGGGGGTCAGAACGGTCTCGCCGGCCAGCTCTCCGGCGGCGTCCGGGGCGCGGACCGCGGCCTGGTCGGCACGCAGCCGCTCGGCCAGGTCTCCGCCCTCGACCTGCGCGGCCAGCTCGGCGATCCGGGCAAACCGGTCGGCGGCGCGGGCGTGGACGGTGGCCAGGTCGGCCAGTGGCAGCCGCTGAGCCACCTCGATCGCCAGCTCTCCGGCGTCGACGCGGGCGACCAGGTCGGCGAGCTGGGTGACGTCGCCGCGCGCGAACACGTGCACCGTGCGCACCCCGTGTCCGGCATCCTGCGCGCCGGGAATGGTGACGCTGACGAAGGCTCCGCCGTCGGCGACCAGGCCCACCAGCCGCACGTTCTCCTCGGGGCTTGCGGGAGCCAGCTGGAGCACCACGTCGAAGTGCTACCCGGCCAGCGCCTGCACAACGGGGTCACGGCGTAGTCGACGTTCCGGTCCGCGCCGTAGGAGCGGACACGGTCGCGGCTGCGCGTACCGGCGGTCGCGGTCACGGTGGCACCGTCCTGCGCGGCAAGCTGGACGGCGTACCCGCCCACTGCGCTGCCTGCGCCGTTGATCAGGATGTTCTGCCCGGGCTTGAGGCCGGCGTGTTCGAACAGGGTCTGCCATGCCGTCAGCCCGACGCGGGGCAGGGCCGCGGCGTCGGCCAGCTCGACGGTACGGGGAGCGGTGGCCAGTAGTAACTCGGCGGATACGGCGACGTATTCGGCGGCCGCCCCGGGCGCGTCCGTCGGCAGAAGCGCGACCACCGCGTCCCCCACGCTCCAGTCGGGCACGCCCTCGCCGACCTCGGTGATGACTCCGGCCAGGTCGAGGCCGGGAATGTGCGGGAAGGCCAGTGGGAGCAGATCCTGTCGCAGTCCCGCCCGCAGCCCGGAGTCCGCGTCGTTGTACGAGGTGCCGGCCACCTGCACCACTACGTGGCCCGCATTGGGGATGCCCTTGCAGACCACTTCCTTGATCCTGGCGCCCAGCCCGTCGTCGATGTGCAGCCACACCGCGACGTCGGACCTGTTGGCGAACTGGTAGATGCCCGCGCTTCGGCCCAGGCTGATGCACTGGGCGTACATCGACTGATGGAGGTTCTCCGGCTGCTCACCCGCGAGTCGGCTGAGCACGGTATCGGCGGCCCGTGCGCCCAGCGGCACCGCGTTCAGACAGCTCATCCGCAGCGGCAGGTCCGACGGTGCCGCCGAGTCCCCGGCCGCGAGGATGCGCGGGTCGTCGACGCTCGTCAGCGTCTCGTCCGTGAGCAGGCGCCCCACCGCGTCGGTGCTCAGCCCGCTGCGGACGGCCAGGTCCGGAACGCCGAAGCCGACGGTCCAGACGGTGACTTCGCTCGGCAGCTCACGGCCGTCGGCGAGCCGCATTGCTTCGCGGGTCACCGCCGTCACCATCGCGTCAGAGCCGTCGATGAGCGTCACACCGAGCCCGGCCAGCCGCTTCGCAACCGAGCGCCGACCGCGGGTGTGCAGGTAGGGGCCGAGCACACCTCCGCAAACCAGGGTCACCGCGCGGCCGGTCTCCGCCAGCTCGGCGGCGGTCTCGATGCCGGTGGGGCCGCCGCCGACCACTGTCACGGGGGCCGTCGCGGGCGTGGCGTCGAGGGCCGGGCGCAGCCGCTGTGCCTCCTCCAGGGTGGCGATCGGGCAGGCGAACTCGGCCGCCGCTGGCACGCTCGGTTCGGCGCTGCCGCTGCCCACCGCGTAGATCAGGTAGTCGTAGCCGAGCGTGCCGCCGGCCGCCAGTGTCGCGCTGCGCTCGGCCACGTCGATCCTGGTGACGGTGTCGACCACCACCCCGACCCCCTCGGCCAGGACGTCCTGGTGGGCGACGACCGCGTCGTCGGACCCGCCGACCAGCTGGTGCAGCCGGACCCGGTGGACCAGATCCGGGCGCGGGTTGATCAGCGCCACTGTCACGTCGTCGCGCGCAGCAGCAGCCGGTTCGCGGCCATCACGCCCGCCTATCCGCCACCGATCACGACCACATGCGTGTTCCCAGTCATGACGCCTCCTGTCGATTCCAGGTGTTCGGCCTCAAGGCACCGCGCGATCAGTCGCTGTGACAGGACGTGAGCCAGATCACCCAAGGTCCGTCGGCGATCGGCCGGTTGACGATCGAGGACGTCGAGGTCGGCGCCCACGACGTCTCCACCTCGGCGACGCCCCCGTCGAGTTGCCCGAGCCCGTCGCTCCAATGACCCGCGTGGCCGCCGCGAACCGCAAGGGTCACGCGACCATCGGGGCCTTGGCCCGTCACCATCGCTTTTCGCTCTTCCCCGGCGGCCGGCCGGCCCCGGCGGCCGATCAGCACCACACAGCTGGCCCAGCGACTGAACCAGCTCGGGATCCGGCCCGATCAGGCCCGCAGCATCGCGCTCTTCCAGCTCGCCACCGAGATCAGCTCGCCACCGAGATCCCGGCCACGGTTCTCGCCCGCGCCCTGGGAACCCACACCACCGTCGCCGTCGCCTGGCAACGTCAGGGCGCGATTCCGGGCGAACTCTCGCGATCCAGCTCGCGGACCTCGGCACCAAGGTCTTCCTGTCCGCACGCAGCCTTCCTGCCGCTGAGGGTGTCCGCGATGCGATCCGAGACCGAGGCCATCAGCGGGTCCACGCCTATGCCTGCACTTGACGGATCCCGCCTCAATCCGCGACTTCGGGTCTAGCTTGATCTTTGACGTTCGGAGTCGCATGGTGTCTCGAACTTGATCACTCGGTTCGGTATCCGGCGGACGTGGGAGCGGCCTTGGTCCGAACACGTGCTCTGACCAAGGAACACACATGTCCAATTGAGGCGACCGTACTCGTAGCGGCCGGCATCGAGTGGCTGTGATCAGCACCTCCACAGGGGGGCCTACGCGACCCTGACCACGTACTTGCCCCGGACGCCGCCCTGCTCCAGCGCCCGGTGGGCCGCCGCGGTCTCCTCCAGGGGGAAAACCGTGTCCACCGCGGGGTTCAGCTTCCCCTGGACCACATGGTGGGCGAGGTCGTCGAAGTGCGCCCGCCTAGGGTCGCCGCTGAAGAAGCGCACCCGGCCGTGTCCGTGGACCGTGCTGGCAGCGAGGTAGCCGAGCGACGCGGCGGGCCGTTTGGGGTCGAAGGCGATGGTGACCATGCGCCCGCCGGGGTTCAGCAGGCCGCGGAAGGCCCGCAGTTCGGTCCCCGCGGTGTCCAGGACTACGTCGAAGTGGTCCAGTTCCGTCGGCCGCACGATCCGGTGGTCGACGGCCTTGTGCGCCCCGAGCCCGCGGACGAAGTCGAGGTTGGCCGCACGGGCGAGGGCCGTGACCTCGGCGCCGTACGCCCGTCCGAGCTGGACGGCGGCGTTGCCGACGCCGCCCGCCGCGCCCCGGACGAGGAGTCGTTCGCCGGGGCGCAGCCCGACTTTGTCCCGCAGGGCGGTGACGGCCGTGGTGGCCACCGGCAGCGCGGCGGCGTCCACCAGATCCAGTACGTCAGGGACCCGGCCGATCCGCTCGGCAGGCACGGTCACGTACTCGGCGGCGCTGCCGAACCCGGAGGTGCGGCCCAAGACCCCCCACACGCGGTCGCCGTCCGCAAACCGTGCGACTCCGGCACCCAGAGCGGCGACCTCGCCGGTGAAGTCCAAGCCGACACGCTTGGGGAATCTCCGGCCGGTCACGAGGCGGATGCGGCCGGCACGGGCTGCCAGTTCCCCGCCGTTGACGCTGAACGCGTGCACCTTCACCAGCACCTCGCCGGCGGCCGGCTCAGGGCGTGGCACGCGGCCCACGTACAGCACATCGGGGCCGCCGTAGCGGTCGTAGAGCACTGCCTTCATCATGCGGTCGTTCATCGTTCTGCCTTTGCCGCCGGTGGTCGTACAGGGAACTGACACCGACGGTAGGCTCCTAAGTGGACGCGATCGTCCGTTTGGATCCGAAGCGAGAGGAAGTGATGGTGGAATCCTCTCGGATCGCAGCCCAGGACGGGCTGCGGGCCGACGCTCGGCGCAACCGGGAGCGCCTCCTCGCCGCCGCCCGTGCGGTCTTCGCGGAGCACGGGATCGACGCCCCGATGGCGACCGTGGCGCGTCGGGCCGGAGTCGGTGTGGCGACGCTGTACCGGCATTTCCCGACCCGGGACGCCCTGGTGCGGGGCGCGTTCGCGCAGCAGATGGACACCTGTGTGCGGGCGCTCTCCGATGCTGTGGCCGCCCCTGAACCGTGGCAGGGATTCCAGCAGCTGATCGAGACGGTCTGCGCTCTGCAACAGGAGGAACGCGGGTTCCCGGCCGCGTTCCTCGCGGCCTTCCCGGAAAGCACGTCGGAACATGCGCAGACCCGGCAACGAGCCGAGCGGGACTTCACCACCCTGGTACGCAGGGCTCAGGCGTCGGGCGCTCTGCGGGCCGATTTTCACCCTTCCGACCTCGCCGTAGTCCTGTTGGCACACTGCGGTCTGGTGACCGCACTACCGGGTGACGGTGCCGCGTCCCGGCGTTTGGTGGCCTACCTGCTTCAGTCGTTCCGTGCCGACACGGCCAATGAGCCGCTGCCTCCGCCGACTGCGCTGACACTGCGCAGTCTCCCGATTGCAGCTGACAGTCCGCAGCGGCAGCGGGTCCCCGGAGCATGACCTGACAAGGCACCTGCCGCGGGCGCGTCCAGTCCGGCGACTCCACTCTGCGCCACGGCGAGGCCCTGGGCAGGGACCGCAAGGAGGTCGCGATGCGTTTCCGTTCCGTTCCTCACCTGCCTTCGGGCAGGCCCAGGATGTCCGGCCCGACGTGCTGCGCTTCGGACTGGGACCGGAGAGTCTCAGCATGGACATCACGGCGATTGGTTTGCGAGCCGAGACCCTCACGCAGCTCTCGTTGAGCGCCCGCACGGGCGCTCCCGCTGTGCCCGCTTACGGCCGTCCGCTGATGGACGTTCTCGACGGGGGCCCGGCCCTGTCGATCCGCGGAGACGAGGCCGAGGAGGCGTGGCGCGTCGTCGAGCGGGTGCGCCCGGCCCGGGTCCCGCAGCCGCAGGTCCGCAAGATCGTGCACCTGCGCTGGAAGCAGCGACTGGGAGCGGTCCAGATCGCCGGACGGCTGGGCAGGCGGTCCTGACCCGCTGCCGGATCAACCGCCTCTCCCACATCGACCGCGCCACCGGAGAGCCGGTCCGCCGTCACGAACACCCTCGTGCCGCAACACCCCACAAACCCCGCAACAAGTACCGCGATAGCTCGGCGCACCCCACCAGGCGCGCGCCTGGTGGGGTGCGCCAGTAGTCGATCGTCAGTGGGCGGGGTGGGAGCGGTGGCCGCGTCGGGCGGCACCGGCGCAGGGCATCAGCAGGCGGATCCGGCTTGGGTGGAGCCTTCGATGAGCTGGGTGATCGTTCGGCCGGGGAGGTCGGCCGGGACATCACCGGCGGTCTCCTTCGGCAGGAAGTCGGCCAGGATGCTGGTGCCGGGGAAGTGGTGGCGGATCACGCAGGACATTTTCTCGGGGGAGGGCAGTGGCGCGTCCGCGCCGCCGCACTGGTTGAGTGCGCTGCCCAGGGGGAGGCCGGCGAGGTTGCCGTCGGCGGCGCCGGTGCCGTGGGTGGTGGCTCCGGCCGCGTGGGCGCCGGTGTGGTGGTTGGCGCAGGTGGTGCCGAAGGCGGGGGACAGGAGGCCGCCGACTCCTCCGGCGGTGGCCGGTGTCGTGGTGGCCAGTACGGTTCCGGCGGCTGCCGCTGTGAGCCCCCATGCGGTGGCTGCGGTGCGCGTGCGCATACCTGAGGAGCGAGCACTGATCATGTCCGTACACGCCTGACAAACCACCCGCCAATAGTCGTACGGAACGCCAGCGAAGGCCCCCGGTCGCCCGGCGGAGCCGACAGGGACTCAAGGCCGACCAGGGCAGGGGGGTGGTGGGGCCACTGAGGCCTGTGACCCCTGGGGCTACCGGGCCGCATGGAACTGCCCGGTCCCTCCGCACCACGGTGGACTGCACCGTGGGCCGTGGAGAGCGCGACTGATGGCCACCTTGGTCTCACGCTCCCGGTGGGTGCCCGCACGCCCCGCAGTGCGAGCGGCGACATCACCCCCGCACGGGGTGGCGTCGTCGTGCACCACGTCGACGCGGTCAAAAGGTCGCCCGGGCGGACCCCGCGGACTGCGCCGCCCAGGTACGGGGCATCCAGAACCAGCACATGGACTCCAACGGCTGGGCGGATCTCGCCTGCAGCCACCTCGCCTGCGTGCATGGCTACGCCTTCCAAGGGTGGGGCGAGAACGTACGCACCGCCGCGCAGGGCGCCACCCAGGGCAATGACGACTGGTACGCGGCATGTGGTGCGCGGTGTGCGCGCTCACCGGCGGCATCTCCGGCAACCACGCCACGATCACCCGCAGTTGATCGACGCCGTCCGGTACGGCATCAGCCGGCTGCGGGTGTCGGGCGGCGCGGCCCGCGCCATCACCGGACACCGCGACCACCACGCGACGGAGTTGCCCCGGCGCTTTCTACGCGCGGGTACTCGGCTCCGACGCCGCGTGCCGTGCCTTCCAGGCGGACCGGGGCCTGACGGTGAACGGCATCGTCGGCCCGAACACCTGGGCCGCCGCCTTCTCCTGTTCGACACGCTCTCTCGCCCGGGCCGCTCCCCGCTACCGTACGGCTCGGGCGGGCGGTTCGTGGCGCCCGCGAAGGGGGGGCGACACCGGTGCCGCCCTCAGTCCTGGCCCTGCCGGACCCGATGACCAGCCCTACGACCGGACCCGAAGTCACGGTGCGCCGACGGTGGTGACGATCTACCCGGAGCCCCGCCCACCGCGAGGCGGTCGGGACTCAGGCCGCCGCGGCGCGGAACGTGCTGGGGCTCAGCCCCTTGTGGCGTTTGAACGCGGCGCTGAAGCCGAAAGCGTCGGCATAGCCGACGGACCTTCCGATCTGGGCGATGCTGAGGTCGGTGTCGGTCAGCAGCGTCTCGGCCTCGTCCATGCGGCACTCCGTGAGGTAGGCGAGGGGCGGGCGGCCCATCAGCAGGGTGAAACGCTTGGCGAACAGCGCCCGGGAGACGCCGGCTCGAGCGGCCAGCGACGCCACCGTCCAGGCCTCGGCGGGCCGGTCGTGGAAGGCCTGCAGGGCAGGCGCGAGAACCGGGTCGGCCAGGCCCCGGTACCAGCTGGGCGCGTCGGCACCGGCCTGGTCGAACCAACTGCGCAGCGTGCACACCAGGGCCCAGTCGAGGAGCCGGTCCATCAGTGCCTGCGAACCGGCCGAGAACCGGGCCGCGTCGGCGGCGGCCGTCTCCAGCCAGGCGCAGACCTCGGCGTCCTCCTTGACCACCAACACGGGCGGCAGGGCACGCAGGAGCCGCTCATGGCGGTGGCCCGAGGCGCGGTAGGCGCCCACGATCAGCGCGGTCGCCTCACCCGAGTCGGTGCCCCAGTGGATGCCGCCGAGTTCCTGGGCGGCGCGCTCGCCGTCCGTGGTGAAGCAGGCGATCTCGTACGCGGCGTGGGAGCTGCGGACGGAGGAGGGATGGTCCGTGAGATGGAACGGTGCGTGGCCACGCACGATGGCCGTATCGCCCGAGCCGACCGCTCGCTCGGTGCCGTCGGGCAGCAGCAGGGTGCCCCCGCCGCGCAGCACGCTGATCAGGATGAGCGGTGCGTCGTCGGCGAAGCGAATGGTCCAGGGCGCCGTCAGTACGGCGTGGCTGACGACCGAGCCCTCGGCCCGGATGCCACTCAGTAGCGAACTCAGAGGATCCACAGAGCACATCGTAGACGATCTCCTATGTTTCGCAGCGTTTCTCCTATGGATCATCTACGTGGGCACGGCTGTACTGGATCCATCGCAGACCGAGAGCAACCGGGGAGACACCGTGACGCAGCACACCAGCCCTGCCAGGACCGCCCTCGTGGTCGTCGCACACCACCGCACCGATTCCCTCACCGCGCACACCGCCCGCCGTGCCGCCGCCCGGCTCGAAGCCGCCGGATACCGCATCGACCTGCTCGACCTGCACGCCGAGGGGTTCGACCCGCGGATGAACACGTCGGACCAGCCGGACTGGGGCAACCGGGAGAAGACGTACTCGAACGAAGCGCAGGACCATATGCGGCGCATCCTGGACGCCGATGTCCTCGTCGCCGTCTTCCCGGTGTACTGGCAGAGCGTGCCCGCGATTCTCAAGGGCTGGATCGACCGCGTATGGAACTACGGGTTCGCCTACGGCCGCAGCAAGCCCCGCCTCGCAGGCAAGCGGATGCTGTGGCTGGGCCTGGCCGGTGCCACTGGCGACGATCCCATCGTGGAGGGGATGCGAACCCTCCTCGAAACAAGTCTGAACGAAGGCATCGCCTACTACTGCGGCTTGTCCCATTCCACCGTCGGCCTGCTCACCGACGCGGAGGAGCGCCCGCAGCGCATCGACGCCGACGGCAACCTCCTGGTCGGCGACGCGGTCGCGGGCGCTGAGCGGGAGGCGCAGTTCGCCGATCTCGACCGTCGGGCGGGGGAGTTCGTGGCCGGACTCGTCGCCGAGGAACTTGTGGCCGTCTGACCGCCAGGGAGACCCACGGGGGGCATGGACGCCCCCCGTGGGCGTCGAACGCCAGGGGTCGAGTCGAGTGCGTGAGGCCAGAGGCTGTCGCGTAACTGGTGTCTGTTGCGGCGTTGTCCGGTCACGGGTGGGGTGGTCTCAGCAGATGAGCCGAAGTGGATCGAGCCGTTCGCCGGGTTGAGCCCGAAGCAGTTCAACTGAACCTCGAGAGCCTGGGGGACGCGGTCCGGCGGGCGCTTGTCAGCCCGTCGGCCGTCCGGGGGCGGTCTGTGCGGCCGTCAGTGACCGTCAACTGCGCGGAGCCCCTGGATCATGCGGGAGGCGATCGGCGTGGGCAACGCCGGGTTCTCCGCCGCGGCCCGTGCGGTGTCCGGGTCGCGCAGCAGTCGCGTGAGTGTTGGGGCGGGCAGCCGCGGATGTCTGACGGCCGCCGCCCGCACCCAGTCGGCCCGGTCGTCGAGCAGGTGCTCCACGACCGTCGGCGACAGCCGCGGGTCGGTTGCCGCCGCAGCCGCACCTCCGGGTCCGCGTCCCGGGCCGCCCGGTCGACCGTCTCGGCCGTGGAGCGCGGGTCTTCGGTGGCGAGCAGCCGCATCCGGGGTCCGGGTCGTCGGCGAACCGGAGCAGGCCGGCGCGGGGGAAGCGGGGGTGGTTGAGGGGGCGGCCGGGGTAGGTGAGGCTGCCGGGCCACTACCGTCACACCCGCAGCAGCATCCATGGCCGCCGGGTTGTCGTGCAGCGCCACCACCGAGTCGAGTGCGTGGGCCCGGCTGGCAGGGGCGAAGTCGAAATCGACGCCAACCCGTTCTTCCTCGGTGAGGGTCGACCCGATCGGGCGATCACGGAGCGGACCGCGGAGTCGGTGTGCCGGGCGAGCCGTTCCACGAGTTTCCGCGGCAGCCAGGGGTTTGACGGCGAGGGCCCGGAGTACGGGCGGGTCACCGTCGGCCGCCAGATGCTCGGCGAGCGCCGGTTCGAGTCGGCAGGCCGCTGCCGCATCGGCTCCGAATCGTTCACGCTCGAAGACCGGCAGGGGCATCGGGTGATCGTGGTGCGGGCCGCCACGTCCAAGTGTGGCCACGCCCGGGTGCAGGCCGCACCGCGTACGGCGGGTTCGGGGGCTGCGGCCAGGGCGGTGAGCGAGGTGACAGACAGGGCGGTGAGTCCGAGCGACCTCCGCCCGGATGCATGCGGAAGCGTCGGCGGCGAGAGCGTCGCACACCACGGCGGGCAGTGCTCCGTGCCGCATGCTGGAGACTCCCAGGGTGAGCCTGCGGCGGCGCCGCCCGTCCCGCTCCCGAACGATCAGCCGGACCCACTGGCCGGGGGTCAGCGCAGCCGGGGGCTCGGCCAGTACCTCGCGCGCCGCGGCTTCGGAGTGGACCAGGGCCGCCTCGACGACCGCGGGTGAGAGGAGGCGGCCGAGGGCGAGGCTCGACAGGCTGAGGAGACCGGCGAGTTGGTCGGCTGTCGCGGCCGGACGGGAGGCGAGCCCGTTCGCCCACGCCGTGCGCAGCGACGGCGACGGCTCCAACCCGTCGAGCAGGGACTGCCAGGGGTCAGCCGCCTTCCCCCGCGCGGCACGGCTCCCGACATACGCCTGACCCTCTCCGGCCGTCGAATGCGCCGCCGCCTGCCGTCGTTCGCCGATGCGGTCCAGCACGGTCAGCCGGACCTCGTGCGTGTCGGCGGCGACCCGGATCAGGGTGTTCCCGTCGGTGGACGATGTCGCGAAGTCCCGGTCGTGCCGGACGCGTCCCGAGCACCCCGGCCAAGTCCCAGTGCTCGGTCAGCCGCACCCGAATCTAACGGCCGGACACTACCTCGGCCTCTCCGGGCTGGACGTCGACGAGGAAGGTGCCTCGTTTGTCGAAGAGCTGCTCGGATTGGGCGAAGCCGTGCCACTGCCGGTTGACCTCGACACTCAGACCGGGCAGGTCCGCGGGCATCACCGCGGTGCGCCGGCCTGCCGTCCCAAGCGCCGGCGGCCCGGTGGGCGCAGAACGGTGGAGGGTCTGTGGCCGGCGGCTCGGCGTGCCCGACTTCCGGCCCGGCAGCACGCCGCAGCAGCGCGGTGCGCTCGTCTCTTCCCTCGGTCATGGCGCAGGAGTCTGCCCGACCAACTCGACAGTACGTAGTCCTGACATAGCCCCGAGGAGCACCCCCGGTTTTGAGCGTGTTCAGATAGGAATTCGGCAGCAGACTTGCCGCCCGACTACGGGGACGGAGCGTGTGGGCATGGGGGCAGAACCGTGAGGACGAGGAGCGTGGTCAGCAGCGGGTTTGTCACGTGCTCCTCGCGGCCGCGGCAGTGCTCGCTTCGGGGTGTGCAGGGGCGGGCACGGTCAACGTCGACCCGGACCGCCTGCCGGGGGTGTACCGCGACGACGAGACCGGCGCGGAGATCCGCCTGCACCCCGGCGGACGGTTCTCCGCCGTGGGTATCGCCAAGAGCGACGCCTATCGGCGCGGAAGTGCCACCCGCGTCGACTTCAACGGCACCTGGGACCCCGCCCCCTCGAATTTCGTGTACCTGCAGCCCGCCAAGAGCGAAGGCCGCCGGATCCTGGGCGACATCCAGCTCTGGACCGCAAGCCCTGAGAAGGTGTTCCTGCACCCGGACGTGGACGGACCGGTGACTCTGGAGCTCGTCAGGGTTCCGGGTAAGGGACAACCCCCGACGCCTCCTTCGGCGGGAGGCTGACAACCCGACCTGATCGTCGGTTCCCTGGTGACCGCCCGCATGAAGCCCGCCGACGTCTTCATCGACAAACGACAGCCCTGTGGCGTCCCACCGATGCCAAGGAGCCTGAGCTGGTGCGTGATCTGGGCTGGCACGTCTGGCCGCCCCGGCTGCCCGAGAGGCGGCTCCTCGGAGAGTTCGCGGCCGGGGGTTGCAACGGACGGCACGGTGGTGGAGAAGGGCTTCCTGGCTCGGTGAAGGTGCTCGGGGAGGGCGTCGACACCAAGAACTGCATGTCTCCAGCGACGCGATCTTCTCCGGCACGGGCCACGGCTGGAACGACGAGTCCCGCCTTCCCGGCCCGCTCACCCCATACGGGGCCCCGAAGGGCGGCCGCCGAGACCGCCGCACGCCTCCTGTGCCCCCACCCGACCGTCGCCCGTACCTCCAGGGGGAATGACATGGGGAAGATCACGTCCGTCGCGTCGGCACTTGCGGTGACAGTGGCGACACTCACCGGCATGGCTGCATCCGCACCTCCCGTTGCTGCCGCAGTCACGTGTCTGTCGGAGACGAACAGGGACTGGACGAAGACTCCCGGCGACGTATTTTTGTATCCGGGTGGTAGCACAGACCTCTACCTGAAGACCGGCAAGTACTGCAACGACATCAACGCGAAGATGACGAGCAGCGGGCGGTACGTAAAGGTCTGCTGGTACGCGAAATCCGACTACGACTACATGTACTGCCAACCCGACTACACATGGGCGTCCAAAGGGTCATGGAAGGTGATTGCCTCGGACGTTTCTGACGGGCAGCCGTACCGGCTCCAATTTAAGACCCACTCGTCGGCGAGTTTCTGGGTTGCGGACTAAGTATCCAGCCAGGCCAGGCACCCCGTGTTCGGATGCCGAGTGGGTCGCGTAGCGCCTCCGCAACGACCACCACGCGCGACCCGCCTCCAAGAATCGGTGCTCGAGCTGTAGCGGCCACCAGGACTTCGTACGCCCCACCAACGGCTGGGTGTGTTCTCACTCAAGATCGCCTGCGGCCCCCTTTGGACTTCTCTCGGCGCCCCTCGAGGAGGACCGAATAGCGTTCGGTCGGAACACTGCCTCTTCGCCAGTGAAATGGGCTCAATTGCACTGCCTCCAGGACCTAGAGGTCGCAGGGGCAGGGTTCGCAGGGGCCGGCGGGTTGTCGGCGTGGCGATCCGGGGGAGACGTTGCGGCTGCTCGGGACAGCCCTTAGGTGTTCTGTTTGGCTGACTGTTCTTCGAGCTTGTCCAGTTCCGCGCGCCGCGCGGTGATTCGGTCCGGCAGTTCGGGATCCGGCATGCGAAGCTGGGAAAGCCGCGATACCACAGCGGGCAAGGACCGGGCAATCGAGTCCGTGCCTGAAGGGGCAGCGATGCAGTCATGCCGCCAGGCGGGCCCCGCGACGCCAGATGGCGCGGGCGTTGAGGGTGTCACCGATGTTGTTCACCGGGTCGCCATCGACCAGCAGCAGGTCGGCGCGGAGTCCCTCGGCGATGCGGCCCCGGTCGCCGAGTCGGAAGCGGCGGGCGGTGGTCGCCGTGGCCGCGCGCAGGGCCCGTGCCGGCGTGAGGCCGGCTGCCACGAGGTACTGCAGTTCATGGTGCAGGCTCGCTCCGTGTGCCAGGCCCCCGAAGAACGTTTCGGGCATGGAGACGTCGGTGCCGGCCAGCACGTCGACGCCGGCGGCGTCCAGCGCGCGCACGGTGTCGTACACGTCGTCGAGCTTGCCCTTCGGGTAACGGCCGTAGCTGGAGCGCAGGGTCCGGTCCCACGCGCTGTCGAGGCGTGCGGCGACCCGGGGATCGTCGGCGAGTTCGCTGCCGGTGATCCCCATCATCGAGGAGTTGAGAGTGATGCAGGGAATGACGAACATGCCCGCGTCCTTGATGAGGCGGATGATCTCGGCGGTGTGCGGCTGGTCCATGAACACGTGGGTGACGCCGTCGACACCGGCTTCGGCTGCCATCCTGGTGGCGTCGACGGTGAGTGCGTGGGCCACGGTGAGGGCGCCGTACTTCTTGGCCTCGGCCACACCGGCGTTCACGGTGGCCTGGTCGAGCGCGGGCAGCCCGGGGTGCCCCTCCACGCTGCCGTCGTCGATCATGAACTTGATGAAGTCAGAGCCCCGGGCGAGAAGCTGCGGCACGAAGGCGGCCGCTTCCGCGGGCGTGGTGGAGAACGGCATCAGGGGCATCACCGGGGGAAGATCCCACTTCGGCCGGAACCCTTCCGGCATCAGCTCGCTCGGGTGGCCACCGGGCGGGGTGATGGCGAAGCCGGAGGAGCGCACGTCGGCCTGCGTGTCGTCGTCGGTGATGAGCCCCCGGTTCTCACGGGTGTTCATCCCCTGCATCTCCAGTTCGGTCGTCACCCCGAACCGCAGGGCGAGCGCCAGGGAACCGGGAGCGGAGTGGACGTGGGCGTCGATGAGCCCCGGCAGCAGGGTGGCGCCGCTGCCGTCGACGATCTCGCTGCCCTGAGGAGCCTCGCCACCGACACGGGCGATCCTCCCGCCGTCGACGACCACGGTCCGCACGCCGACCGCTTTCTCCCCATCGAAGATCTGCGCGTTGGTGATCGCGGTGAGTGTCATGGAAGTCCGCCTCGGTTTCTCGCTCGCCCAGATTTACATATCGGATGCTATGCACTTGTCCGGTGGTATGCAAACGTGCGGAACGGGCCTAGACTCGGTCCCATGAGCAGCGCGTCCTTCTCCGAGCAGCCCTCCGACGACCTGGTGCTGGACCAGATCGGCCCGGCGCTGTCACGTCTGCGACGGCGCGCACCGGCATCGGGCAAGGATCTCTCCCGTAACCTCGTACTCAATGTGATCGCCGACGCGCCGGGCGAGACGACCGTCGGTGGCCTCGCCGCCGAGATGGGCGTCGCCCAGCCGGTGGCCAGCCGGACCGTCGCCGCCTGCATAGCGGACGGGCTGCTGCGCCGGACGGCGTCCCAGGCCGACGGGCGCCGTACCGTGCTCGAACTCACCGAGCACGGCGAGGCCGAACGCAACCGCTTCGCCGCTGAACAGCGCAGAGCGTTCGAGGAGATCACCGCCGCCTGGCGGCCGGATGAGCGGATCCAGTTCGCACGCCTGTTGGCTCGCTATGGAACCGACGCCACCGCTTGGTCCAAGCGTCGTGGACGTTCGCCGCGTTGAACTCACTGACAGACACCCTCACGAACGGCCGGACGACTCGACCGTTCACGCGGACCAGGACATCACAACGAGATCGTGCTGCGAACTGTCACGGCTTGTGGCGCCACTGTGAAAAGCTCAGGCCGGGTCCAAGCTCGACCGAGGTGACGTCCTCGACCCGCTGGTCGAACTCGCTATCGGCCCTTCGGTCACGCCCTTACTGGAAGGGAATCCGATCGACGACCTCGCCCTCATCGTTGAGCAAAGTCCAGGGTGCCCGCGATGGAGTTTAGTGCTGCCCGCACAGGAGCAGTTCTTGCGTGACGGTATCGAGGGTGTGGCCGCGTTCCTTCACCGACGGCCACCGACACCACCGTCGTCGAGACCGCTCCGCCGCCGGGGGCGGAGGAGACCGACCTCATCGAGGGAGCTCCCACCGGCGAGGCCGCTGCGTCGACAACCTCGCCCGACCCTGATCCCACCGCGGGAGACGACGAGATCGGCCTGCCGACGTCCAAGCCGAGCGACACCCTGGACGCAAGGCCGTGCGAGCCGGGCTACCGGTACACGCCCACGAGCAAGACCAAGGACTACCACAAGGGCGTCGGCGCCGAGCAGGCCAACTACAACCGCGCCTCACGCACCGCAAGGTCCACTTTCACCTCCGAGGTGACCGGCAAGGTCGGCATCGCCTACAGCGGCGAACTGAAGGTAGGGGCCTCGGTCGTGGTTGCCGAGATCGAGGGCAGATTCGGCGTCGACGTGTCCGTGGAACTCACGGCCAAACTGGGGAACACCATTGCCGTCGACACCCCGTCCAAGTGGACCGCCCACGCCCGATACGGCGTCTACCGGCTCAAGTCCTACGGCTACAGCCAGTACCGGTATGCCAACTGCACGAAGGGCGTGAAGAAGAACGTGACCATCTACACGCCCCGCCGGGTCGGCTGGGTGCTGCGGGAGATCAAGTGACAGTCGGCCGCATGACAGCGGTGCCTGCCCTTCTGCTGCTGGCGCTGGTGACGGCAGGCTGCACCTCCGGCACCAAGGCGGATGACGCTGCCACGACCACGGCACCCGGGTCCTCCAGCCCTTCGACGAGTCAGCACAGGACGGTGCTCATGCCTCCGGCGCTCGATCCAGAGACCGGCGAAGTCGTCGCCGGCCAGCAGGGTGAAACCCGCGGCAACGCGAGCCTTTCCTACGACGCGGGCTCCCGGGGCAAGGCGCTCATCGTCGCGGTCAGTTGCCGGGGCACTGGCACCATAAAGGTCTCGGTGCCGGTACTGGGAACCGACTTCCCGCTCGAGTGCAGCGCGGCAGAGCCCGCCGTCACCTACAACCAGCTCGCCATGAGCTCCACCCGCAAGGCCGGCACGGTGGCAGTCACGGCCCCCTTGAGCGTCACCTGGGCGCTTACCGTCGGGCGCGGCAACGCTACTGAAGAGGAACCCGCCGCTACGGGATGACATGACCAACAGCCGGGCACGCTGACGGCCGGTCCGCCCGAGCGGGCCGGCCGTCAGCGTGCACACCATGAGCGGCGGTAGGGCAGGCCCGGGTCTGCCGAACCGCAGACCCGGACTGTCGGCTGTATCTGCTGCCGGAACATGCGAGCGACAGGGAAGGCACCAAGCGGCCGTCCAGCCACACGAAGGCCCTGCCGCGCACCAAGTCGACCGAGACCGTCCCCCAGCCGTAACACTACGCAGGCGCTAGATGTATTGGCCACGAGCCTTGTTGACGCTGGCGGGACTTGATCATGGCGAAGACCTCCGGTGTGGTGGAGCTGTCTAGGACTGCACCGCACGGAGGTCTTCGTGTCCCACCGTAATGCCCGGCTGACCGTTCACGGCAGGCGGCTGCTCATCGAGCGTGTCCGCACAGGCCGTCCGGTCGCGCATGTCGCAGCCGAGATGGGCATCTCACGCGTCACAGCCCACAAGTGGGTCCGCCGCTGGCGGACCGAAGGCGAACAAGGACTGCACGACCGCTCCAGCCGGCCCCGCACCACACCCCACTACACCCCACCGCACCCCACCGCACCCCACCGCACCCCACCGCACCCCACCGCACCTCGGCAACGACCGAGGCCAGGGCGTGCCGACTGCGCCACGACCGCAAGCCCGGCCCCGCCCGCATCGGCCCGATCGTGGGCCTGCCCGCCTCGACCACCCACCGGATCCTGGTCCGCCACCGGCTCAATCGTCTGGCCTTCCTGGACCGGCTCACCGGACAGGTCATCCGCCGCTACGAACGCGACCGGCCCGGCGCGAGTTGCCCGGGAGGCCGCCCGGTTGCAGGTCTCCCGGTCCACCCTCGACGCGCCGGATCGCCGAAGGGCCACCGAGGGCTGCGCCGTGCCCGCGATGGCGGAGGGCGTGGCGGCGTAGTTCACCCACAGGCGTACCCGTCGTCACAGAAGGCATCGCTTCTCCCGACTTGCCGGGGGATGACGGTGAGGGCCCCGACCGGGGGTAGTCCCCTCCTAGAGGCGTACCGCAGCAAGTGGTTCCCGTCGGCGGGTGAACGGAGGAACTGTGGGCTCGGAGGACTTGGCGGACTTACCCGAGCAGGCGACGCTGGGTGTCGAGGAGGAGTTCCTCCTGTTCGACCCGGACACCTTGCGGCCGGTGGGGCGCAGCGTCGCCGTGGTCGAGGAGGGCCGGCAGCGGCTCGGAGACGGACACCTGGTGCAGGAGGTGTCCCAGGCCATGGTGGAGACCGTCAGCGGCGTGTGTGACGGAGGCTCCGCTCTCCACCAGGAGCTGGTGCGGTTGCGCCGGGAGGCGGCGCGGGCCGCGGGCACGCGCGGCTGCATGCTGCTGGCGTCGGGTACCTCTCCGGGCGGCCCGGCGGGCCCGGCGCTCGGCGCCGAGCCGTACGGTGTGCCGGAGCTGCGTGACCACCCGAGGTACACGCGCATCCGGCAGCATTTCGGCCCGCTGCTGGAGGACCAGGCGGTGTGCGCCTGCCACGTGCATGTGGGGGTGCCGGACCTGGCGACGGCCGTGGCGGTGGTGAATCACCTCCGGCCCTGGCTTCCGCTGCTGCTGGCCCTGACCGCCAACTCGCCTTTCTGGCGTGGCGAGGACACCGGGTACGCGAGCTGGCGGGCGGTGGTGTGGAGCAGGTGGCCGACCGCGACACCGCCTCCCGTGCTGCGGTCGGCCGGGCACTACGAGGAGGTCATCCGCTCACTCGTGGCCAGCGGCGGTGCTCTGGACCCCGCGATGGTCTACTGGTACGCCAGGCCGTCGCGGCACGTGCCGACGGTCGAGGTCCGTATCGCCGACGTGCTGCCCAGTGCCGGGGAGACGGTGGCGTACGCGCTACTGGTGCGCGCGCTGGTGGCCCACGCCCGCGGCGAGATCGTGCGGGGTGTCCCGCCGAGCCTGGTGCAGCAGGAGGTACTGGCCGCGGCGTGCTGGCAGGCGGCCCGGAACGGGATCACGGGGGACCTGCTGGATCTGTGCGGCGGGGTCCCCGGGGCCGTGACCCCGGCCGTGCGGCAGATCGACACCCTGCGTGCGGTGACCGGCCCCCGTCTCCTCCTGCAGGGCGAGCGGACCATCGTCGACCAGTGGCTCGACCGGCTGGTCCGGGAGGGCGGAGCCGCGGAGCGCCAGCGGGCCGCCCACGGCAGGACCGGCTCCCTGCGCGGTCTCGTCGAGCACATGGCACTCACCGACGGTGAAGCTACCCCGGCCGCCATCCCGCCGGCTCTTCGTACCCCACCCCGATCCCACGATCCCGAGGAGGCACGGTGAACGCTTCCACCGTCCATCCGCTCGTCCCCCGCCGCATGTTCTTCACCACCGGTACCGGTGTGCACGCCCGCGAGCTCCAGGCGCACGACCTGATGTACATGGACGCCGGGCTCGGGCGCGTCAACCGGGTCAGCGTCTCCAGCCGCGTCCCGCCCGGCTGCACGCTGGTGTCCGGCGAAGAAGACGGCGCGCAACTCCAGGACGGGCAGATCCTGTTCGCCATCCAGGCGCTGGCCGAGACGAACACCCCCGGCACCCGCATCGCGACGGCGGTGGGCATCGCGGTGCCCGAGAACGGAGGACTGGGATGCGTGGCGGAAGTGCACGAGCAGGACGCGGCGGGCAAGACCGCGGACGAGGCGGCCGCCAAGGCGGTCCAGATGGCGCTCACCGCGATGGGACTGGAGCTGGGCCAGCCGGACTTCGACAGGGCGGCACTGCACCGCCCGGGGCGGGACTCCTACACGGTCGCCGGGATGGCCGTACGCACTTACGCGGCGAGCGTGGACGCCCGTGGCCCGGACAACGGTGACTGGGTGAAGATCGTTTCCTCCCTGGTCTTCCTGTGGTGACCCCCGCCGCCCCTTCCCGACCCCTCCACCCGACGGCCGAGGAGATGCGTACCCGTGTCCAGCGATTCCCCGCCACCGGCGTGTGACCTGCAGGTCGACTTCCCCTTCGACTACGCCGCTCACCTCGCGGACGGGCGGCGCGTCGGCCGCCTTCCCGCCGCCGCGCAGGGGGCACCCGTCGCCGTTGTCGGAGCGGGGGGCGCCGGTCTGTGCGCCGCGTACGAGCTGCTGCGGATCGGCTGCCGGCCCGTGCTGTACGAGGCGGAGCCATCCCCGCACGGCCCGGGTGGGCGGCGGCTGGGCGGCCGGATGTACAGCCGCCGGATCGATCCCGCCGACAGTGCCGTGGCCGAGCTCGGCTGCATGCGCTTCCCGGACTCAGCCCGGCTGCTGGGGCAGTATGCCGGACTCTTCGGGCTGCACATGGTGCCGTTCCGCGAGAATTACGCCTACCCCACGACACCGATGACCGTGTGGCACGTCGACGGGCGTGGCCATCACGCCCGCGAGATCTCCGACCTGTACCGGTGGCACGACGAGTTCCACCGTGCCCACACGGGCTGGGAAACCGCCCTGGAACGGGTGGGAGTGCCTCAGCTGCGGCACGCGGTGGCCGACCGCGACAGGGCAGCGATACGCCGACGATGGGACGACATCGTACGGCGCTTCGACCAGTGGTCCTTCCGCCGCTTCCTGATCGACCCACAAGGGGCGGGCCTGACCGCGGAGCAGGCACGGCTTGTGGGCACCGCCGGAATCGGCCCCGCGGCCTGGGACTGCTTCTGGGGCATGAGCATGGTGGAACTGCTGCGGTTGCTGCTGGCCGCGGAGGGCGCTGTCTTCCACCGTCCGCAGGAGGGCATCGGCGCACTGGCGGAGGGCTTCTGGTCGCACCGGACCCACACCCCCGACGGACGCGGCGTGAGCCTGGAGGAGACCAACGGCGGAGTGCTGCGGCCGGCGGTCACCCTGCTGGAGGTCCCCGGAGACCCACGGCGCGGGGTCACCGTGCACAGTGCGGACGGGCGGCGGGAGACGTTCGCGGCAGCCGTCTTCACCCCCCAGGTGCAACTGCTGGAGACGTCCGTCGAACTCCGCTCCGCGCGCGAGGAAGGCCCCAGCCCGCTCGGTCCGCGCCTGTGGCGGGCGGTGCGCGGCATCACGTACTGGCCGGCGGCCAAGACCTCGCTGATCCTGCCCGAGCCGTTCTGGCCCGGCACCAGCATGGACGGTGTGACGCTGACCGACCGGCTGCCCCGAGCGACGTACACCAGCGACTACGGCCCGCCCCGGGCCGCCGGCGGGCGCACCGCGGTACTGGATCTCAGCTTCACCTGGTCGTTCGACGCCATGAAGGTGGCCGCGTCCTCGCTGCCCGAACGGGTGGAGGCCTTCGTGCGGGAACTGGCCGCCATCCACCCCGAGACAGCGCCGACGCTGCGCCGGGCGGCGGCCGACGCGTCGGCGGTGACCATCTCGTGGGGTAACGAGCCGAACTTCCGGGGGATCGCCCGCTTCTCCCGACCCGGGGAGTACCGCCACCAGTACGACCTGTTCCACCACAGCCTCAAGGACCGCACCGGACGCCCACGCGTGCCGGGCGAGCCCGCCAACGCGCTCTTCCTGGCCGGTGACGACACCTCCTTCTCACCCGGCTGGCTCGACCACGCCCTGGCCTCCGGAATCAACGCCGCCTGGGGTGTGATGACCCTGCTGGGAGGCGGTAGCGAACCGGACAATCCCGGTCCCGGTGATGTGCTCTCTTCACCGGGCCACCGCCCTCTTCCCCCTCCATGAGAAGGAGATCAGTGACGAATCCCGACACTAATCCGGTGGTGCTGCGGGCCCGCCTGGCCTGGGACGGTGCCGGCGACCGCCCTTGCCCAGATGTGGATGTCCTGGTCGAGAACGGACGGATCCGCGATGTGGGGCGCCAAGTGCGAACACCCGCGGATGCGGAGGTGATCGACCTGCCGGGATGCACGCTGCTGCCCGGCCTCATCGACTGCCACGTCCACCTGGCCGACGAAGACGCCGACGGCGACTCGGCGCCATACCAGGTCCTCACCGCCCTGCCGGCACTGCGGGCCCTGCTCGCCAACGGGTTCACCACGGTGCGCGACCTCGGCAGTGCCCACCAGCCGCTCAACGTGGCGCTGCGCCGGGCCGTGCGGGAAGGACTGGTCGAGGGCCCGCGGATCATCGCAGCGCCGAACATCCTCTCGCCGCAGGGTGGCCACGATGACAAGGCACCCTCTCTCGCCCAGCGCTACGGCACGCAGATCGGCACGGTCGCCGACGGTCCGGACGAGGTCCGCCGCATGGTCCGCCGCCAGGGCCGGGACGGCGCAGACTGGATCAAGTACGCGGGCAGCGGTGGCTTCTCCTCACCCGCCGACAGCCCCGACACCGTCTCCTACGCACAGGACGAGGTCGACGTACTCGTCGCCACGGCCCGCGACCTCAGCCTGCCCTGCGCCGTACACGCCTTCCCCGACGAGGCGGTGGTACGAGCGGTACGAGCGGGCGTCCGCAGCGTCGAGCACGGCACGCTCGCCACCGAGGCCACCTATGCGCTGATGCGGCAACACGGCACATTCCTGGTACCCACCCAGTACTGCCAACGCCGCTTCCTGGACCACCTGGACGACGACGACTTCTGGCAGGAGCAGTCCGCCCCCGTCCGCCACGCCTACCAGACCTTCGCCGAGGCCTTGCGCGAAGGGCTGTACCGGCAAGCCCGGGAAGACGTCCGCCTCGCCTTCGGCACCGATGCCGGCATGTTCCCGCACGCCGAGAACTGGCGCGAGTTCCCCACCCTCGTCGACCACGGCATCAGCCCGCTGCGTGCCCTGCGGTCGGCGACCTCCGTCGCCGCCGACCTCCTCCACCGCCCCGATCTCGGCCGCCTCGCCCCCGGAGCGACCGCAGACCTCACCGCGGTACACGGCGACCCGCTCGAAGACATCAACGCCATGGGCGACGTACGACTGGTCATGCAAAGCGGCCGTATCGTCCGGCCCCGCGCCGGATGAACCGCGCTTCCCCAGAGCTGCGGGGGCAACGGCTGCAGGGCTCCTGCTCCGCGGAATGCGGGGCAGGGGCCCTGGCGTGGTGGCAGGGCCTGTTCGGGTCGGCCGTCACCCGATGTCAGGCTTCGGCGACGTTGTCGATGACGCCGTTGACGTTGCCGACGGTGTTGTTCAGGTCGGCCAGAGGCCCGGCGTGTGCGGCCGGGGCCACCGCGGCCATGACCAGGAGGGTGGCCGCCGGTGCGGTCCAGCGGGCGATGCGACGCGCGACGGGCGCCTGCGGGGTGGCACTGTTCTTCGGCACGGGGAGCGTGTCAGGTTGCGAGCGGGTTGATCGCGAAGACCTTGCGAGCACCGGTGCGCAGGGAAGCCACGAGCAGACCACGGCTGGTTTCGATGGCCACGGGTATGGGGGTCTCCGGGCTGTCGCCGTGTTCGGCCAACAGGTCCAGAGCTTGCTGTAGCCGGCCGCGTCATCGCTGATGCGAGCCTTGGCAAGCAGGGTGCCGGTGTCGTCGATGACGGCGACGTCGTGGTGGCGCTCCGCCCAGTCGATGCCGCAGAACACGATCAAGCCATCCTCCCAGATCCGTTCATTTATCCAGGTCACGAGCACATGCGGGTCACGCGGCGCCCTAATCCCAGGACTCGTCGGTCCGCCATCTCAGTAGCCGTTCGCGACACCAGCGCACCCCAGGGGCCTCGATCTGTCTACAGAGCTCTGGGCTCGCGGGTGAAACAAGAGGTCGACCCTTGGACGGGCTCGTGCCGTGACGATCAACGTCCGGCCGGCCGTCGGGAGTTTCACGGTGATCGCGGAGACGCCGGGTTGTGCCGCTTTTGACAGAGGTCTCGAAGACCAGGAGAAACGAAGTCATCAGCCCGGCGCCCGCGTCATCGCCGCGAGGCGCGGACGGTGGTGGGGTCCGTGGCCGTGGCGAAGGCGCCGGGTCTCGCCGCTCTGGGTGAAGGCCTCGGGCCAGGCTGACATCAGGCGTTGCCCGACGCCCACGACACCGCCATGGAACCCGCCGGTGGACAGCGGCGCCAGTCCCAGAGCGGGTCTCCAGGACCATGAGGGCCGAAGGCGTTCCGCTGCCCGTTGTCGACCGCTCACCCAGCCCTTTGCGATGACGAACCGAGCCGCCTGCACCCCGGATTAGGAGAAACGCACCGGGTGGAGGCGACGCGCCGGACGACCTCGCGGGGCCGGAAGCGCGAACACGTCCACACCCTGGAACAACACTCGATCCGCTCGGGACGAGGGCTTTCCCAGCCCGATAGCTTCGAGCACGCCGCGCATGCCCTGGATGCTGATCATCAGCCCGCTGGGACGGAACACGTGCTGTCCCGGCCGGTCGGACTCCGGGGTCGCAGAAGGATCGCGGCGCGGGTCCGACGCGCTTTTGGCCGCGTGTCGAGTCATACCGATCTGCAACGGGCCAACGCCGTTTGGTGGGGCGAGGTCGAAGTCCATGCAGGCATGATCCCAAACACGTCTGTCAGCGACCGACGAAGGGCCATCCAGTCCCGGCAGTTACAGAGTGTGAGGGCTCCACGGAAGTTGGACCAGAACCTGGGAGCGGGCAGCGTTTGTCGACGGCTCTTGGCAGCACTTAGCGATCACAGGGTCCGAAAATCTCCATGAGAACTGGCAACGCTCTGAGCGTGAATACCGAGTCATGTCGTGGCTGTTGGTTCGTTACTGGCGGTTGATCGCCCGTGAGATGCCAGCGGCGACGGTCGTGGCCAGGATCCACCCGGCAGCAGTCAGTGCGTAGGCGAGCCACTGCCCAGTGCTTCGTGGTGCGAAGGCGACGTCCTGTCCGAAGGCGGTGATTGGAACGAGCAGGTCGAGCGTGTAGACGACGGCGTTGAATGGCGGCGCCTTCCCCGCTTCGAGAGGTGCGGGAGGATGGGCTCTGAAGAAGAGTGCGCCGCAGGCGAGCAGAGCGGTGAGCCAGAGGCCGGCGCGGAGTGGCCGGTAGCCGTAGCCGACGGTCGCGTCCTGGATGTAACCCCAGACGCGGGTATGCAGGGGGAGCATGGCACGGCGATGGCGTTGCTTGGCGAGGAGCACCGTGCGTGCTTCGTCCTCGTGTCCGAGCCGTCGGTAGGCGGCTGCGAGCTGCTCGTACGGCTGGGGGAGGTAGGCGTCGGTGCTGCGCCGGAGCCAGTTGAGCCTTTCGGCGGCTGTCAAGGGGATGGCGAGGGCGTCGTAGGTGGTCTCGGCCAGTCGGAGGTCGGCCGGCCAGGTGCCGGGGGTGTCGTACAGGGTGCCCAGCTGGGCGTTGCTTGCGTCGACGGTGCCGTCGATCGGCTGCTGGGTGCGCAGGTCGGTCTCCCGGGCCTGGACCAGCCGCAGGGACAGAGCGGTGCCGCCGGCGTTCGTCAGCGTGGCATCGCGGAAGCTGAGCTGCGTGCCGATGCTGCTGCCGTCGAGTTTGATGCCGCCGTCGACGCGGAGTCCTTGGCCGAGGTCGAAGTTGCGGGCGACTGTGACGTCAATGGCCTCCAGCGCCACGTCGCCGGCGTTGTTCAGTTGAGCCCCACAGAACCCGATCGCCGCCGCGACCGCGGCACCGGAGAGGATGATCCGCCCTTCGGCGCTGAAGCCCGGGTGGAAGGTGAAGTCCTCGGTGATCTGGACGTGGTAGGCGTCCAGGGCGTGTCCGTCTGGGTTGCGCAGGGAGGCCCCCTCAAGGTCGAACTCGCCGGAGATGGCGGCGCCGGAGCAGCGGAATGTTCCCCGGACCGCCAGATTGGTGCACAGCACGTCGCCGCCCGCGATGAGGTGGACAGCGGATATCGCCTCGGCCCCGGGCGCGGTGATCACGGTGTCCCGGAGGTCGAGGTCACTGCGGATCTGGGAGCGGGTGAGTACGAGGGGCCCGGTCAGGTGGCAGCGGGACAGGACCAGCCGGCCGTCGATCTGGGCTGTGTCGGCGGCGAGACCTGGCAGCACGCATCCGGTCAGGGCCAGTTCGCGGATTCTCGCGTCCCGGAGCAGGGGCACTTCGTCGAAGCGACATTCGTCCAGGACGACCGGCACGGGGATCTCGGCAAATTGCAGATCCAGCCTGCCCATGATGCGGGCGCCGGTCAGGCGCAGTGCCGGGCGGTCGCCGGGGGCGGAATCGTTGCTGGCACCCAGCAGCAGCGCCGCAATGACCTCGGCTCGCACCTCGGGTTCCGCCGCTTCCGGGGCGCCGCGGACATCGACAGCGCCGCCCTGGGCGAAGGAGTTCCACAACTGGCGTTCATCAGCATTGAGTTCGTCGAGACGCATGATCGACGATCTTTCCGGTTCGGGCCCGCCCATGACAAGACCCGATGAACTCCGGCCCCGCGGACGAGGCAGCCATGAGCATGTCGGCACCCACCAGCGTCCCTACACCGTGCAGGCGAGCACTCCGATACGCCAGCCGCGAGACCCCGGGTGTTGCCAGAACTCACAGACATCGCCCTGCGGCGAAACGAGGCGTTCTCGGCCCTGAGCGACAAGCGGTGGGTGCGGATGTGGGTCCGCAAGGCCGAGGTCGACACCGGTCGGCGGCCCGGTGCCACGTCCGAGGAGGCCGCGGAGATCAAGCGGCTGCGGGCCGAGAACTCCGAGTTGCGCCGGGCTTCGCTCGGGAGGTGAAGTGAGCCCTCGCCGCTGGGACTTCGTCTCCGACAACCGCGCCGACTTCGGCGTCAAGTGGATCTGCCGGGTGCTCGGTGTGTCCCGCGCCGGTTACTACGGCCATCTGGCAACCGGGCAGGCCCGCGCCGGGTGTCAGGCCGAGGAGAAGCGGACCGTGAGCGAGATCCGCGCCATCCACGCCGCGCACGATGGCGCTTACGGTGCCCCGCGCGTTCATGTCGAGCTGCGTGCGAGGGGACGGCGGATCAACCGCAAGCGCGTGACCCGGCTGATGCGGGTCAACCACCTCGTCGGCCGGCACCTGCGGAAGAAGAAGCGGACGACGATCGCGGACAGGACCGCTCCGCCCGTGCCGGACCTGGTGGTGCGCGACTTCACCGCGGACGCCCTGAACACCAGGTGGTGCGGCGACATCAGCTGGTCGCCGTCGGCACGGCCTGGCTCCGCCTCGCCACGGTGATCGACATCTGCTCGCGGCGCGTGGTGGGCTGGTCGATCGGCGACCATATGCGGACCTCGCTGGTCACCGATGTGATCGAGATGGCCGTGGCCGCCCGCGGAGGCCAGGTGAACGGTGTTGCTTTCCACACCGACAGGGGCGCCCAGTACAGCGCGGCCGCCTTCGCCGACGTCTGCCGCGGGCACGGCATTCGCCGAAGCACGGGCCGGGTCGGCTCGAGCTACGACAACGCCCTGGCCGAGCCGTTCTTCCAGAGCCTCAGAGCCTCAAACGAGAACTGCTTCACGGACGCCGCTGGACCTCGAAGGCGCAGACCCGACTCGAGCTGTTCCGCTGGCTCTCGTACTACAACAGGCGCCGTCGGCATTCCGCCCTCGGCTACCTCACACCGGCCGAGTTCGAACAACGACTGATCACGTCACGTACTCTGTCACTCGCCGCAGGAAACCCGGTGTCCACTCCCGGGGATCAACCTCAGTCCGGACCTGGTCGGCCATGCTGTCAGGAAGCTGCCGGAGCTTGACTTCGATGGCCCGGTGGTGCCGGGCGTCCGTGCGGGCGGAGTCCAGGCGGGCAAGCGAAGGGCTGGCGGCTGTCATGCGCTGGTGGTTTGAGCGTGTGTCATCGTGTCATCGGGAGTTTGAGCTGCGGATCGGCGGCTCTGGTCGCTCAGGTCAGGAGCAGGCCGGCCCCAGTGAGCAGAGCGGCGCCGGCCAGTGCCGTGAGCAGCAGGACCGTGCGCTTGCTTGGTCCGCTGAGGCGGAGGGCGAAGGCCAGCGGGCCGATGGGAGCGTTCTTGTTGTTCATGTCGATCTCCTTGATGATCGTGGTGATCTCGGATCGGTTGTGTTTCAGGAGTCGTCTCGTTGCAGGGCATCGCGCAGTCGCAGCAGTTCGCGGCGGCGGGACTGTGCCCGTACCGAGACGAGAGCTGCCGCGGCGGTGAAGAGGACCCCGCCCAGGGCGGTGACCAGCACGTCGGCGGTGGCACCGCGCACGGCGGCCAGCGCCGTCCCCGCGATGGTGGTCAGCACGGTCGCCCCGAGCGCGAGACGAGCGCCCAGCACCCGGTCCCGGGCGAACAGCGGTCGCCGCCTGCTCAGTACCCATCCGGCCAGGCCGGCCCAGGCCGCCCCGATGGCGACCAGTCCGGCGAAGGCCACCTGCGTACGTGCGGGCAGCGGATCCGGCTCGGTCGCCCACAGCACCGCGATCAGTGTCGCCGCGCACCCACCCGCCAGCCCCACCGCGATGTGGCGCATCCGGGAGCGCAGCGACACCTCCGCGGCCAGCGCGCGCTCCAGCTCCTCAGGCACACCCCGCTGAGCTGTAGGGTTCTGCTCACTCATGCCTCATATCCCCTTTCCGCAAGAGTGGTCCGCAACATGCGTCGGGCCCGGTGCAGCCGGCTCTTGACCGTGCCGGGCGGTACGCCGAGCACCTCCGCGCAGGCGACCAACGGGAGATCCTGAAGGTGGAACAGGATCAGCACCTCGCGCTCCAGGGGCGGCACTCCGGAAAGGCCGGCTTCGATCTGCACGGTGGTCAAGACGCCGCTGAGCTCGTCGTGGGCGACGACGTCGCCCACCACGTCCATGGACGTCTCCGGAACCCGGTACATCTGACGCAGCTGGTCGGTGACCGTGCGCCGGGCGATGGTGAACAGCCATGGCGCGAACCGCTCCGGCTGCCGCAGGCGCGGCAGGCCACGCACCACCGCGATCCACACCTCCTGTGCGAGGTCGTCCGCGAGGTGCGGTGAGCCGACCATCCCGCGCTGGTAGCGACACAGCGGGGCATGCCAGGCACCCACCAACTCGCGGAACGCCTCCCGCTCCCCAAGCTGGCAGCGCACCACCAGCAGCCCGTCGTGCACGTCGCTGCTCACCCGCCATCTCCCTGTCCCGCGCCATCCGTCACACAGACAGTCGGCATTCCAGCCGGAAAGGTTCACAAGAGCGATCCCCTCTGGCGCGAGTGCGGCAGTGCACCCGATCGCGCCCGCAGCAGCGCACTCAATCTTCGATGACACACGCTCAAAGTCCGATGACACAGGACAGTAGGAGACACCGAAGCGACGGCGGGCCGGGTTGTCCCGTCTCAGTCGATCTGGCCCCCGTCTCAAATGATCGGGTTCGATTCGCTCGACGTCTCAGATGGCCTGGTCCGCCTGATCGTTTGAGGTGGGTGCCCTATGACAGCGGACCCACTGCATCCGCCGCGATTCAGGGTTCGCGAACTTCCCCGGACGGCCTCCCCTCCCCCTGTAACCGATCCTGCACCAGGGAATCCGGGACCGATGATCACACTGTCAGCTACTTGACGACTCGTCCGGCACGCGCTCCTTCGGCCTTGGAGATCGGGTCGGTTGCTCGGAACGCCGCCACCTGACTCGCTGGGTAGGCGGTTCGAGCGACCAGGCGGCCCCTGTATCCCCGCAGGGGGAGCCGGCCGAGCACCTCCGCTTCGCGGCCTACCTGAGCGAGCTGGGGCAGGCCGCTGACGCCGACGAGGCCGATCTGGTCAGTGCAGTACTCACCGATCAGGACCAGGTGATGGCGCAGTCCGCCGTCCTGCGGCACCTGGACGGCCGGGCCACCGACCCCCACCTCGGCCCTGCCTACGAACGATGGGCGGAGTCGATCTCACCCGATTAGCCCAACGATCGATGCGCCAAGACGCCTTCGACAAAGACGTGCCCAAGACTGGCAATGGTGCGCCGTGACAAGACGCGCTCTCCCCTTGTCTCTGCGCAAGCGCCGGAAGCCAACAGATGGGAACCACCTCATGACAGAGAAGAAGCAGGACATGCGTCGCCCCACGAAGAGCCAGGCAAAGTCGACCGCGAAGTCCGACAAGGTTGCGTCGGAAGACACCGAGCGCACGGCAGCGGAGGAGCAGGCAGAGCAGCAGAAGCCCCCAGGCCAGGGCAGCTTCGGCCGTGTACACGGCGCGCCGCCCTGCTAAGCCACACCCGCCACACGTCGCCCCGGTACGAGCCCTCAACGCCCGTATCGGGGCGGTGCCTTATAAGTGGCGCCTGCCGAAATCCATTGCTGTCTTCGTCTTATGGCATCGCTTGCACAGCACCTGAACGTTGCTCGCCACATCCTCACCACCCACGCCTATACGGCGCTCACCGTCAAGGCGGATGAGGTGCTCAAGATACTGAGTCTGAGTGAGCTTGACGTTTAACCTCAAGGGTCGGCCCGCGTCATCGCGGGGACTTCACTGCATGTCCAATCGCGATGAGGCCGACACCGACAACCAGG
>NZ_JBVHVP010000040.1:0-33101 GCF_055564775.1 Streptomyces sp. NPDC028991
GGGGCAGGGGGGGGGGGGGGGGGGGGAGGGGGGGGGGGAGGGGGGGGTGGGGGGGGGGGGGGGGGGGGGGGGGGGGGGGGGGGGGGGGGGGGCCCCCCCCCCCCCCCCCCACGGCAGGTGGTGTCCGGCTCACTTGATGTAGTCCTCGACGACCTTGGGCGGCCAGGTGCCGACCTTGAGGACGCCCATGGAGTAGGCGCGGGAGACGAGGGCGGCCCGGTTGGGGACCTTGAGCGCCCGGAGCAGTCCGGTGACGTGGTACTCCACGCCCTGGCGGCTGAGGAAGAGGCGGGAGGCGAGGGGGATCGTGGAGACTCCGGCGGCTATGCCCTCCAGGATGCGGGCGTCTATCTCGCTGAGGAGCTTCTTGCGCGGTGCCATCTCCTCGGCGTCCTCGGTCCGTTCGTCCGCGCCGGACATCACCACGAGGATCGCGGCCACGTCGGGGGTGTGGCCGCCTTGGACGGCCATGGCGCGCAGCGGGAGCGCGGAGGCGCTGCTCTCCCGGTCGACGGCGATGACGTCGGTGAGGAAGCGCTGCCGCTTGCCCTCCAGCATGCGCGAGAACTGCTGCATCAGCGGTGGCCGCACGCTGGGGTGGATCAGGTCGCAGAAGTGCCGGCCGCAGAGACCGGAGGACGGTCCGCCGAAGCGGCGGTCGAACTCCTGGTTGACCTGCTGGATGGTGAGGGCGGGGTCCAGGCAGGCGATATAGGCGTCAGCCCGGTCGAAGCCGTCGGTGCGGCCGTCTGCCGGCTCGGGTGTGCCGGCCGGACCGGTCACGGGGGAGCGGTCCATGAGCGTGGCGTGGGGGGTCGGCGCCAAGGAACTCAAAACCCTTCTTCTATCGGTGCTTTAGGAGGAGGGCCAGGTAAGCGCCTGGCCTGGCGAAAAAGGATGCGACAGAAAAGAAGACATTGGGATATTACGAACGTCGACGATGACGGGTCAACGCGAAACCGACCTGACCTGCTAATACTGCGGTGACTTCTTCGGTGGGTACGGTTCCGCACCGAAGGGGTTCGGTCGGGAAGGTTCGGTGTCGGGCGCCGAACCTTCCGGCACCGTCCCGACCGGCGGAACTCCTCCAGATCGAGCCAAAAGAGACAGCATCTTCGACTCTGCGGACCGGCACCATCCCTCCAGGCCACGGCAGGCTCACACGGAGTACGCCTCGAGCCCGGCCATCGTTCCGCGAGCAGAGAAAAAGAGAAAGCGGTTACCGACCGGCGGCCACTCCCGCGAGGGGAAACGGAAAAGCCCGGACCTCGTCCCGGATATGCGGGGACGGCGATCCGGGCGAATTCACCGTCGAGTCACCTGTGGAAACTCGCGCTTTCCGTACGGGAAATAAGAGCGATGAGTTCACGGCGTCCGGGGATGCCCAGTTTCCGGTAGGCGTGGGTGAGGTGCTTCTCGATGGCACGGGAGCTGACGCCCAGTTCGCCGGCGATCTCCTGGTTGGTCAGGCCGCGGCACGCGAGTCCCGCCACCCGGCGCTCGGTCGGGGTGAGCACGCTCTCCGGCGACACCGTGTACATGGGCGTCCTCATGGTGCCGCGGATGGCGCGCTCGGCCAGCGCGGGGACACCGCAGGCGGTCGCCAGGGTGGCGGCCTCGCGGGCCAGCGCCTCCGGCTCGGGGCCGCCGCCCAGGCGTTCGGCGAGCGAGAGCAGCGCCCGGGCCAGCTCCAACTGGTTGGCGGAGCCGCGCAGCACGGTGACCGCCTCACGCAGCCGGGCGGTGCCCCGCCCGCCTTCCTCCAGCCGGCCGAGCAACCGCAGGGCCCGGCCGACGCCGACGGGCGCGCCCCACTGTTCGGCGCGGGCGTACTCCTCCTCGGCCAGGACCCGGGCGGCGCGGGTGTCACCCATGCGACGGTGGACGCTGATGGTCCACGGACGCCAGGGGAAGAGCACCGGGTTGTGCCAGCCTGCGGCCTCCATCTGGCGGCCGCAGGACTGCAGTGAGTCGAGGGCTCCGGTGTGATCGCCCGCGGCGATCTCTCCGGTGGCTTCCAGCAGGCGGAGCAGGCCGGTGAGGGGAAGGCCCTGGAGCCGGGTCCGGTCGGCACGGTGCAGCACGCGCTCGGCGAGGGACGGGTCGCGGGACTCCAGGGCGACGATGGCGTGGGTCATGGTCGCCACCGTGCCCAGGTAGTGGTGGTCGGTCTCGGTCATGCCCAGCGCCGTCTCGGACCATTCGCGGGCCTGGGCGAGCCGGCCGCGGCCCAGGTGGACGAGGGCCTGCTCGATATGGGCGAGCGCGTCGGCGGGGGTGGCGCGCCGCTGGTGGGCACGGTCCTCGACAGCGAGCCAGGAGTCGACGGTCTCCACCGAGTCGGCGGCGATCATCGTGATGATCACCAAGGGGAGGGTGGAGTGGACGCGCGCGGAGGTGGCGGGTTCTCGGTCGAGGATGCGTTTCGCCAGCCGCACCACCTCGGTGGCGGGCAGCCGGCAGCCGAGGGTGACGGCACCGAGCAGGGCGATCGTCAGTTCGCGCTCCGCGCCGCTGTCCACGGGTGGTTCGGGCCCGAGTTCCTTCAGCCGTTCGGCGGCCGCGGCCAGCTCGAAGGGGTCCTCGTGACCGCAGTGCCGCAGCCGGGCCTCCAGGCGCAGCGCGAGGTCGCGGTCGAGGCCGGTGAGCCGGGACGCCGGACCGAGTCCCTCGGCTGCCTGGCGCAGCAGGTCGACGACGGTGAGCGGGGTGGGGCCGAGCGGGGTGGGTGAGATGCGCAGCGCGGCCACGGCCCGGTCCCGCGGTTCGGCGAACAGGGTCATGGCCTGGGCGATGTGCCGCTCGCAGGCAAGTGGGTCGAAGTCCCTTTCCGCGGTGCCGAGTTCGACCAGGAGGCGGGCGCGCGTGATGCCTTCGGCGGGGCTGTCCAGCAGGGCGCGCCGCAGGTAGCGGGCGGCTGTGTCGGGTGCGCCTCGGCGCAGGGCGGTGTCGGCGGCGGCGCTCAGGACGTCGACGGCCCAGGGCTGGTGCCGGGTGACGACGGCCATGAGCTGGGCGGCGACCTGCTCGGCGGGGCTGCCCGAGGCGTACAGGAGGGCGGCGGCCTCGTCGTGCAGCCGCTCGCGCTGGTCCATGGTGAGGGTGGACTCGACGGCGTCGCCGACGGCGCGGTGGGTGAAGCGCGGTTCGTGTGCGGAGGTGAGCATGCCCAGGGCGGATAGGGCGCGCAGGGCTCCGGAGTAGCCGATGCTGTCCAGTTTCGCCAGGCGGGTCAGGATGGCGACGTCGCCCTGTTCGCCGAGGGTGGCGATGGCGGCGGCGAGATCGCGTACCGGCGCGGGCTGGGGGCGCAGGCTGCTGGCGATGTGTTCCCGCAGCTGGGACGGGCTCAGCCTCCGGGTGGCATCGGCGTGTTCGGCCTGCGGGCGGCGGCCGACGAGGTCGGTGCCGACCAGGGTCGACATCAGGAACAAGGGGTTTCCGGCGGAGGCCTCGTGGCAGGCCTGGACGAATTCCTCGTCGCCCGCTTCGCCGAAGCGGTCACGGACCAGCGTACGGGCGGCCTCCAGACTCAGGGAGGCCGGCCGCAGGGTCTGGGTGGCGGCCTCCCGCAGCTCGCGGATCAAGGAGTGGTTGGTGCGGGGGTCGCCGTCGCGCAGGGCGCAGACCACGACGGCCCGCAGCCCGTGCAGCCGTTTGGCCAGGAAGGTGAGCCAGCGCAGCGAGGGCACGTCGGACCACTGGAGGTCGTCGACGAGGACCAGCAGTCTGCTGTCGACGCTGACGTTGGCCAGCAGCGAGAACAGTCCGTGCAGGACGGCTTCGGTGGCGGCGATCGCCTGGTCGGCGCCGGGTGAGGTGACGTCGTCGGCCAGGACGTGCCGGGCGAAGGAGGCGTGGGCGTCCATCCAGCGGTCGCGGACGTCCTGGGGCGAGTCGCTCAGCAGGGGTTCGAAGAGCTGCCGTACGACGCCGAAGGCGAAGTCCTGCTCCATGGGTGCGGCGTTGGCGCGCAGCACCCGGACGTCCTCCTGACCTTCACCGACCGCGGACAGCCGCTGCAGCAGCGCCGAGCGTCCGATGCCGAGGGGCCCGGTGACCACCACGAGGGAGGACCGCCCTTCGGCGGCGGCGCCCAGTGCGGCGTCTACCAGGGTGATCTCGGTGTTGCGTTCCAGCAGCATGGGGTCAGCCGCCCTCCGGTCCGTGGCTCAGTGCGCGCAGTTCCTCGCGTCCGCGGATGCGGAGCTTGCGGTAGACGCCGCTGAGGCGCAGTTCCACCGCGCGGGTGGTCACCGACAAGGTGGCGGCGATCTCCCGGTTGCCCAGACCGCGGGCGGCGAGGAGGGCGGTCTCGTGTTCGGCGGGGCTCAGAGCGGGCCAGCCGGCCGGTGGGCGTTGCCGGAGGTGCGGCGCCGCGCCGTGCGGGGCGGGTGTCCCCCGCCCGGGCGGTCGGCCGGCGGGCGCGGGCCGGCCCTGGGTGAAGCCGCTGAGCGGGCCGGGAACGACACCACCGGCGGTGGGGGCTCTGCGGGAGGTGAGGGCCAGGGCGGTTCTGCGCTCGGCCTCCGCGCTCTCCGCGGCGGCCAGTTCGAGCACGGCGCGGGTGTAGGCGGCGCGAGCGGGCGATTCGCTGAGGGTGGCGACGGCGGCGCGGAAGTGTTCGGCACGGTTCTCCCCGATCACCACCGCCAGGCTGAGTTCCGCGCGGCCGAGGGCACTGCGAGTGCCCCAACGGGCGGCGAGCCGCAGTTCCTCCCGGGACAGGCGCAGGGCCTCCGCGTCGTCACCGAGGGCGTGGGCGGCCTCGGCGGCGAGGGAACGCCAGGGCAGCACCGCCGGGTTGACGCAGCCGTAGTGCAGCATCCAGCGCCCGCAGGCGCGGAAGAACGCGCGCGCCCGGTGCGGATCGTCTTGGGAACGGGCCAGCACGCCACGGGCGAAGAGCAGGTAGGCGCTGGTGGCGCACTCCTCGGCGAGGGACGGGACGGGGCGGGCGGCGATCGCGTGCGCCCGGTCGGCGCGGCCGTTCAGGAGGTCCGCGACCAGGTTGAGCGAGGCCCAGTAGGGGACGAACAGCGGGTGGAGCCGGGCGAGCGGCAGTTCCGCCTCGGCGGCGGCCAGGTCGCGGGCGGCCGCGTCGGGGCGGCCGTGCCGGATGTGCAGGTCGGCGCGGACGGCCAGGACGTGGGCGATGGTTATGGCGGCGCGTTGCCGGTGGGCCTCGTTGAGCAGAGTGGCGAGGTGGGCCTCGGCCTCGTCGCCGTCGTCGGTGAGGAAGAGCGCGCGGCACGCGAACAGGCGGGGCGTCACGAGGGGAGGGCGGCCGCTGGGATCGGGCGCGAAGGCGGCCCTGGCCAGTCGGCGGGACGCTTCGAGATGGACGCCGGCCACAGCGTGTTCCCAGGCTCGCACCCCGGCGACGGCGGGGCTGTGCGAGTGCTCGGGCAGAGCGGGCGCGGGGTGGACGTCCAGACAGTTCTCGTCGTGGCGCAGGAACCGGGCGACCCGCAGGAGGGCGATCAGCTCGTGCCGCTCGCTGACGGTGGCATCGTTGTCAATTAAACCAATGTTCTCAGTGTTCTCAGTGTTCTCAGTGTTCTCGGTGTTCTCGGTGTTCTCGGTGTTCTCGGTGTTCTCGGTGTTCTCGGTGTTCTCGGTGTTCTCGGTGTTCTCGGTGTTCTCGGTGTTCTCGAGGTGGTCGCCGGAGTCGTTTCGTGACGCCTGCTTCGGCGCGGTTCCCCCGGGAGCGGTCGCGGCGCCTCTCACCGCCTGGTCGCCGGAGGGGGGTGGGCTCACCGCGTCCCTCCCTCGCTTGGCCCCGGGCACGGCGTCGTCGGGAGCGCGCGTTGCGGCGGCTGTGCCGAGCGTGCCGGGAGCGGCGGGCTGGGCGAGGCGGGCGGCGCGGGTGTCGCCGCCGAGGAGGCACAGGTCGACTGCCTGGGAGCGCAGGCCGGCGCGGGTGTCGGCGGAGCGGATGAGGCCGTGCAGGCGACGCTCGGCGGCCACGGGGGCGGTGACCATCTGCACCGAGGCCAGCTGGAGTTCCACGCGGCCCCTCTCCTCGGCCCGAAGCGGCTCGTCCAGGGCCCGGGCGAGGTAGGCGGTGGCCCGGTCCCGCCGGCCGCTGCGCAGCGCGGCGGCGAAGCCCCGGCGCAGGGTGTCCACGGCCCAGGGCGCTCCCACCGGGCGGGCCCGCAACAGCAGTTCGGCGATGCCCTGGTCGGCCACGGCGACCCGCTGGGCGAGCCGGGCGGCGCGCGCGTACAGGTCGGCGCGGTCGGCAGCGGGCATCTCCTCCAGGATCCGGGCACGCACCACGGCGTCGTGCCCGGACGGCGATCCGCCGCGGGTGGTGAGGAGGCCGCTGGCGCCGAGGGTGGCGCGCAGCCGGGTCTCGGGCACGGGATGCGGACCGACGAGCGTGCAGACCAGCGGGAAGTCGAGCAGGTCCCCGCAGACCGCGAGCGCGCGCAGGACATCGACGGCGACCGGGTCGCGCAGTTCGCTCAGAGCCCGGGCGGCGTGATCGCCGACCACTTCGGCGGTCAGGGCGCGGAGGTGTTCGACGTGCTCGGCGCGGGGGGCTCGGCCGGTGCGGGTGAAGCGGTGCAGGACCTCGTGGACGACGGCCGGGACGCCACGGGTGGTTTCGGCGAGGGACTCGGTGAAGGCGGCGTCGCCGGGGCCGCAGACCGCGCGCACGGCGGCGGCCACGCCGCTCGCCGTGAGGAGCGGCAGCGCGAGTTCGATGGTGCTGGCGAGCCCGGTCAGCGGGGTGCCCACGCTCCACTCGGGCCGGTCGATGGCGGTGCCGGTGGTGCTGGTGAGCAGGGCGACGGGAGCCCGGGGCAGGCGGCGGGCCAGGGCCTCCAGCCAGCGCAGGGACGCCGGGTCGAGCCACTGGACGTCATGCACCACGAGGAGGGTGGGCCGGTCGCGGCAGGCGGTGAGCAGGTGGTTGAGGCCGGGCAGGCCTCCGGGGCGCGGCGGGGCCACGAACAGGCGGGCGGCTGTGTCGCGGTCCTCGGGCGCGAGGAGTTGGGCGACCACTCCGTAGCGCAGTTCGTGCTCGGCGGGGGTGGCACGGGCACTGAGTACGTGAACTCCCCTGTCCTTCGCCTGTCCGGCGGCCCAGCACAGCAACTCGTTCTGCCCCAGGCCGGGCTCTCCCGTCACGGTGACCAAGGCGGGACGGCCGGAGCGGAGTTCACCGATGACGGCGGAGAGAACCGCTTGCTCACGGTCACGTTCGAGCAGTGGCAGGTCAGGGGGTGCCATGTCGCGATCTTATATTTTCGTGGGACCGGTGGTTCGTGCGTCGAACGTGTTGTGCATCCGTTGACTGACTATTCATCCGCTGTCTCCGGCCCACCGGGAGGCGGCACCGCCCGCTCGCAGGACCGCGCACAGGTCGGTACGGCGACGCACTCCCAGCTTGCGGTAGACGCTGGTCAGGTGGAGTTCGACGGTGCGCACGGTGACGAAGAGGGACTGCGCGACCTCCTTGTTGCCGGCTCCGGCGGCGACCAGGCCGGCCACCGTGCGCTCCGTGCCCGTCAGCATGTCCAGCGCGGACGAGGTGATCTCCCGCATCCGCCCGCCGGCCGCCATCAGGTCCTCCCGCGCCCGCCGGGCGAGGGCCACGCAGCCGCAGCGCCTGGCCAGCGCGACCGCCTCGCGCAGGTTCTGCCGCGCCTCCCGGGCGTGCCCGGCCTCCCACAGCGCACGCCCCAGCATCAGCACGGCACGGGCCTCGTGGCCGCGGGCCGGTGAGGACCGCAGCAGGGCCACCGCCTCCCGCAGCGGTTCCACCGCGGCCGCCCCCGGCGTGCTCGCGCCGCGGGCCAGGGCGGCGTATCCGAGGGCGCGCCGGGTCCCCCATCGCTCGCTGCGCCCGGCGCCCCGCTCGGCGAACTCCCGCGCCTCTTCGGTGCGGCCGAGTCCGCCCAGGAGGCAGGCGGCCTCCACCCACCAGGGGACGAACACGGGGTTGGTGAGCCCGGCCTCCTCCATCGAGTCCCCGCAGGCCGAGAACGTCTCCAGCGCCCCGTCCAGGTCGCCGCGGGCCAGCCGGAGGCGGCCCCGCGCCATCAGGTACCAGTGGTACTCCCACACGAAACGGTCGAGGGCGGAACGCTTGATCGCCGCGAGCGCCTCCTCCGCGTGGTCCACCTCATCACGTGCGACGAGGGCCGACGCGTAGGCCGCGTGCGCCATGGTGGCGGTGTCCCCCCAGCGTTCCCGGCCGAGGATCTCCAGCGCCGTCTGCGCGTCCGCCGCGGAGTCCGCGAGTGCGCCGTTCTCCAGACGGAACAGCGCCCGGGTGGCGAGCGTCAGGGCGTACGTCCACACCGCGGCCTTCTCCCGGCTGTCCCGCAGCACCGCCTCCAGCGCCTCGTCGGCGGCCCGGTCCTCCTCGGCCAGGTACAGGGCGAGCGAGGCGGGCAGCAACGACCAGGTCCCCAGCGGAGCATCCGGTGTGCGCAGCGCTCGGCGGGCCCGGCGCGCGCTGTCCTCGGCGCGGCCGCCGTCCGCCGCGGTGAGCACGCTCAGCATGGCGAGCTGCTGGCGCTGGGCGGGAGTGTCGCCGGGCGGCTCGGCGGTCCGGGCGGCGCGGCGCAGGGCCTGGGGGAAGGTGGACTTCTCGTCGGAACCGACGATGAGCAGGGCCGACTCCGCGAGCGTGCGCAGTTCCCGTTCGGCGGGGTCCGGTGCGGGTCCCAGTTCGGCGTCGAGGGCGTCCAGGGACTCGGTGAGGACCTGGACGCCCTGTGTGGACCGCTGCACGCTCAGGCAGGTCAGGGCGAGCTGGATCGCTGTGGTGGTGCGGGCGCGCGCGTCGGTGGTCAGGGCGTGCGCCTCGTGCAACAGGCTCAGTGAGCGCTCCGGGTCGTTCTCCGCCAACGCCTTGGCCAGTCGGGTCAGCAGGGCGGGGTCGTCCGGTTCGGCCTCGCGCACACGTTGCAGGTAGCGGGCGGCTGCTTCGGGGGCGCCCCGGTGCTCGGCCTGGGTGGCGGCGGCGCGCAGCACGGCGAGGGCCCAGGGGTCCTTGGCTCCCGGCACCAGCAGCAGCTGCGCGGCGCTCTCCTCGGGCGGGCGTCCGACGTCGCTGAGCAGCCGGGCGGCGCGCAGGCGCAGTTCGGCCGCCCCGGCCGTGCCGAGGGTGTCGAGGACCGCGGCGCCCACCAGGTCGTGGACGAATTCGTGGCGGTCGGCCCGGACCAGGCCGGCGTGCCGCAGTATGTCCACCGCCTCCTCGACGTGCAGGGCGGACAGTCCGGCCAGGGCGGCGAGGTAGGCGGTGTCCTCGTCGCCGAGCACGGCCAGGGCGCGGGCCGCCCGGGCCACCCAGTCCGGCTGGTGCTCCAGCATCCGGTGCACGGAGGCGGCGACGGTCCTCCCGCCGATCTCGGTGATCTGGCGTTCCCCCGCGTCGTCGGGGCCGAGACCGGCCGAGCGCAGATCGCTCAGCAGGCGTATGACCTGTAGGGGGTTGCCGCCGGTCAGGGCCGCCAGACGGTCGACGAACGCCGGCCGGGGCTGCTGCGTGGGGAAGACCAGGCCGGCCAGTTCGGCGATCTGCGGTGTGTCCAGCGGTCCGAGGCGCAGCGGCGCCGGCAGGTGGTGGGCGACCAGGTCGGCGAGCGCGTCGGGGGCGGCGGGATCGGCTTCGGTGCGGTGGGCGGCCACCACGAGCAGCGGCAGGCCGTCGGCCCGGCGCAGCAGGAAGTCCAGCCAGCGCAGGGAGCGTTCGTCGCACCAGTGGGCGTCGTCCAGGACGAGGACGAGGGGGCCGTCGGCCATGAGGTTGGCGGCCAGCCAGTACAGGCCCTGCAGTATCGAGAAGGCGTCGCCGGGCATGGCGTCGCCCTCCTGGGGTGCGGCGGTGAGAGCGGGCAGGGCGTGCCGCGCGCCGCCGGCCAGCAGGGCGGAGGTGCGGCCCCTGCGGCGGGTCAGGCCGAGCGGGCCGAACAGGGCGCGCACGCCGCTGTAGCCGGTGGCCGCCTCGACGGCACGGCAGGAGCCGTGCAGGACGGTCATGTCCGCGAAGGGGCCGTCGGCGGCCAGGGCAGCGCGCAGCAGGGTCGTCTTGCCCGCCCCTGCCGGGCCGTCCAGGAGCACCAGGCGAGGCTGTCCGGACCGGGCGGCCGCGGCGTGCCCGGCCAGGGCCTTGAGGTGCTCGGTCCGCCCGATTACTGGCAGGACGGGATGCGCGGCGCCGGCCCGGTCGGTCACTTGTTCTCCCTCGCGTCGTACAAGGCGGATGGCGCGGTGGCCCACGTGCCGCGGTGCCGGCCCGGCGCCGCAGCCCCGCCCGCCGGCGGTGACCGGACGACTGCCCTGCTCCTCCCCGCGCCATGCCTACGTATATGTCACATGTACGCCCCGGAGAGGCTCCGTGCTCCCCTGGAGCGAGAAATCTAAGGAATTCCCCCGTCGCGGCCGTGAGATCAAGTGGTGGTGCGGTCGGCATCCTCCGTGTCCGCCCGGCCGGCAGGCCGCACATCAGCGCGCCTCCGTGCCCGTCGCACGCCTGACCGGCGGGCCGCGGCGCACCACGGCAGTCACTTCGTGAAAGGGCCTTCATGGATTCCGCCGCTCGGCCGATCCTCTTCGTCAGCCTCCCCGAGAGCGGGCTGCTCAACCCGTTGCTGGTGCTGGCCGGGGAGCTGGCCCGGCGCGGCGTGCCCGACCTGTGGTTCGCCACCGACGAGCACCGGCGCAAGGACGTGGAGGCCCTCGCCGCCGACTCCGCGGTGTCCTTCGCCTCACTGGGCGAGGTGGTGTCCGAACTGTCCGCGGTGACCTGGGACGACGCGGTGTACCGCGAGGTCACGCAGTCCTCGCGGTTCAGGGCGCACCGCGCGGTGGTGCGCCAGTCCTACAAGCCGGCGCTCCAGGCGCGCAAGTACCGCGAGCTGGAGCGCGTGGTGGACGAGGTGCGGCCGGCGCTGATGGTCGTGGACTGCGTGGCCGGCTTCGCGGTCGACCTGGCGCTGGCCCGGGGCATCCCGTACGTGCTCAACGTGCCGTTCGTCGCCAGCAACGTGCTCACCTCGCACAATCCCTTCGGCGCCTCGTACACCCCGAAGAACTTCCCCGTGCCCAACTCGGGCCTGCCGCTGGCGATGTCGGGCCGCCAGAAGCTGGCCAACGCGCTGTTCAAGTGGCGCACGCTCGGCATGTTCCTGCACCCGGAGATGGGCAGGGTGCTGCGCGAGGACGCGGCGATCCGCAAGGAGCTGGGCATCGCCCCGCCCAACGCGATGACGCGGGTGGACGAGGCCGCCGCCGTGCTGTGCGCGTCCATCGCGGAGTTGGACTACCCCTTCGACATCCCCGAGAAGGTGCGTCTGGTGGGAGCCGTGCTGCCGCCGCTGCCGGAGGCCCCGGACGACCGCGCGGTGGCGGGGTGGCTGGACGAGCAGACCTCGGTCGTCTACATGGGCTTCGGCACCATCACCCGTCTCACCCGCGAGGAGGTCGGTGCGCTGGTGGAAGTGGCCCGGCGGATGTCGGGCACGCACCAGTTCCTGTGGAAGCTGCCGGAGGAGCAGCAGCACCTGCTGCCGCCGGCCGCGTTGCTGCCGCCGAACCTGCGGGTGGAGAACTGGGTGCCCTCGCAACTGGACGTGCTGGCCCACCCGAAGGTGTCGGTGTTCTTCTCGCACGGCGGTGGCAACGCCTACCACGAGGGCGTCTACTTCGGGAAGCCGCAGGTGGTGCGGCCGCTGTGGGTGGACTGCTTCGACCAGGCGGTCCGCGGCCGCGACTTCGGCATCAGTCTGACCCTGGACAGGCCGTACACCGTCGACCCGGACGACGTGGTGGACAAGCTGACCCGGGTCACGTCCGATCCGTCCTTCCGCGAGCGGGCCGAGCGGCTGGGCGAGTCGCAGAAGGCGGCCGGCGGCCGCAGGGCCGCCGCGGACACCGTGCTCGACCTGCTCGCGGCGGCGTGAGCCGCCCGGCGCACCGGCCGCATCCCGTCGAGCCCCAGCCCAGCGACAGCAGCGAGGACCCCATGGCCTTCACCCAACCCGTCTCCCGGCCCTTCCTGACCGGCCGTGAACTGGAGTACGTCACCGACGCCGTGTCCGGCGGCTGGATCTCCTCCCAAGGGCCGTACGTACGGCGTTTCGAGGAGGCCTTCGCCGCGTGGAACGGCGTGGCGCACGGCGTCGCCTGCTCCTCCGGCACCGCCGCCCTCACCCTCGCGCTGCGGGCGCTGGGCATCGGTCCCGGCGACGAGGTGATCGTGCCGGAGTTCACGATGATCGCCTCGGCGTGGGCCGTCACCTACACCGGCGCCACCCCCGTCTTCGTCGACTGCGCGGACGACCTGAACATCGACGTCACCCGCGTCGAGGAGAAGATCACCCCACGCACGCGGGCGATCATGCCGGTGCACGTCTACGGGCGGCGCTGCGACATGGACACGATCACGGACATCGCGCACCAGTACAACCTGCGGGTGGTGGAGGACTCCGCCGAGGCGCACGGGGTGCGCCCGGTGGGGGACATCGCCTGTTTCTCGCTCTTCGCCAACAAGATCATCACGGCCGGCGAGGGCGGCATCTGCCTCACCGGCGACCCCCGGCTCGCCCGGCAGCTCGCGCACCTGCGGGCGATGGCCTTCACCCGCGACCACAGCTTCCTGCACAAGAAACTGGCCTACAACCACCGCATGACCGCCATGCAGGGCGCCGTGGCACTGGCCCAGGTCGAGCGCCTGGACGACATCCTGGCCGCACGCCGGGAGATCGAGGCCCGATACGACGCCGCCCTCGAGGACGTCCCCGGCATCACGCTGATGCCGCCCCGCGACGTGCTGTGGATGTACGACCTGCGCGCCGAGCACCGCGAGGAACTGCGCGCCCACCTCGACACGCGCGGCGTGGAGACCCGGCTGTTCTTCAAGCCGATGAGCCGCCAGCCCGGCTACCTGGACCCGGTGTGGCCGACCCTGAACGCCCACCGCTTCAGCGAGGACGGCCTGTACCTGCCCACCCACACCGGGCTCACCGCCGCCGACCAGGAGTACATCACCGGGGCCGTCCGGGAGTTCTACACCTCCGGCTGACCGGCCTGCCCGCGCGCGGCCCGCCCGACGCGGGCGCGGCACCGCGACCGCACGACGAGAAACGAGGAGCGGACATGACGACCAGCACCGGCCCCACGGTGGTCGACTTCCCCTTGCGCACCCCCGAGGAGCCGCTGCCGCTGTCCCAGTACGCCGGCCACCGGCGACGCAGCGGCCTGGTGCGGTCCCACCTGCCCAACGGCGTACCGATCTGGCTGGTCACCCGGCACGAGGACGTGCGCGCGGTGCTCACCCACCCGAAGATCAGCGCCAACCCCGACAACGAGGGCTTCCCCAACGTCGGCGAGACGATGGGCGTGCCCAAGCAGGACCAGATCCCCGGCTGGTTCGTGGGCCTGGACTCCCCCGAGCACGACCGCTTCCGCAAGGTTCTCATCCCCGAGTTCACGGTGCGCCGCGTCCGCGAGCTGCGCCCCGCCGTGGAACGGATCGTGGACGAGCGCATCGACGCGATGCTGGCCGGCGGCAACACCGCGGACCTGGTCAACGACTTCGCGCTGCCGGTGCCGTCCCTGGTGATCTCCTCCCTCCTCGGTGTGCCGCCGGCCGACCGGGACTTCTTCGAGTCCCGCACCCGCACCCTGGTCGCCATCCGCACCTCCACCGACGAGCAGCGCGCCACCGCCACCCGCCAGCTCCTGCGCTACATCAACCGGTTGATCGCCATCAAGGACAAGTGGCGCGGCGACGACCTGATCAGCCGCCTGCTGTCGACGGGGCAGCTCAGCCACGAGGAACTCTCGGGTGTCCTGCTGCTCCTGCTGATCGCCGGGCACGAGACCACCGCCAACAACATCGGGCTCGGGGTCGTCACCCTGCTCTCCCACCCGCAGTGGGCCGGCGACGAGCGGGCCGTGGAGGAGCTGCTGCGGCTGCACTCGGTGGCCGACATGGTGGCGCTGCGCGTCGCGGTGGACGACGTGGAGATCGCGGGCCAGTCGATCCGCAAGGGCGAGGGCATCGTCCCGCTGCTGGCCGCCGCCAACCACGACACGGAGGTCTTCGGCTGCCCGCACGCCTTCGACCCCGAGCGGTCCGAGCGGCGGCACGTGGCGTTCGGCTACGGCGTCCACCAGTGCCTGGGCCAGAACCTGGTCCGGGTCGAGATGGACGTCGCCTACCGCAAGCTGTTCGAACGCGTCCCCACCCTGGAACTGGCCGTCCCGCTGGAGGATCTGGCCTTCAAGTACGACGGGATCCTGTTCGGACTGCACGAACTGCCGGTGCGCTGGTAGCCGCCGGTACCACCCCCGCGCGGCCCACCCCCGCCCTTCCTCCGAGGAGCCAGACGATCATGCGTGTCACCGTCGACAGCGAGCGGTGCATCGGCGCCGGCCAGTGCGTGCTCAACGCCCCCGCCGTCTTCGACCAGGACGACGACGGCGTCGTGGTCCTGCTGCGCGAGGAGCCCGGCGACCAGGACGTGGACGCGGTCCACGAGGCGGGCGACCTGTGCCCGTCGGGCTCGATCACCGTCCACGAGGACTGAACCCCCGGCCGGCGGCACCGCCGAGCCGGAACCACCAGAGCAAGAACACCGGAAGGACACACACCGTGACCACCGCTGAGGACACCCGGGCCCTGTGGCTGCGGCGCTATCACCCGGCCGGCACCGACGCCGTCCGGCTGGTCTGCTTCCCGCACGCCGGCGGCTCCGCCAGCTTCTACCACCCGGTCTCGGCACGCTTCGCACCGAAGGCCGAGGTCGTCTCCCTGCAGTACCCCGGCCGCCAGGACCGGCGCAAGGAGCCCTGCGTCACGGATCTCGGCATCCTGGCCGACCTGATCACCGAGCAGCTCCTCGCTCTGGACGAGAGGCCGACGGTGTTCTTCGGGCACAGCATGGGCGCCGCCCTCGCCTTCGAGACGGCCTGGCGCCTGGAGCAGCGGGACGCCGGCCCGCACACCGTGCTCGTCTCCGGCCGCCGGGCCCCCTCCACCACCCGCGCCGAGGAGGTCCACCTGCGTGACGACGACGGGATCGTCGCCGAGATGAAGCGGCTGAACGGCACCGCCGCCGGTGTCCTCGGCGACGAGGAGATCCTGCGCATGGCGCTGCCCGCGCTGCGCGGCGACTACCGCGCCATCGAGACCTACTCCTGCCCCGCCGACCGCCGAATCCGCTGCGCCCTGACCGCCCTCACCGGCCGGGACGACCCGCTGACCACCGTCGCGGAGGCCGAGCGCTGGCAGGAGCACACGACGGGGCCGTTCCGGCTGCGGGTGTTCGACGGCGGCCACTTCTTCCTCACCCAGCACCTCTCGGCGGTCCAGGCCGAGATCGGACGCGCCCTCGACCCGGCCCCGCCGGCCACCGCTTCCTGAGCGCCCCGCCCGGGCGAGGGACGGACCGCCGCCCGGGCCGGTGCTGGAGCCGTGACCGGCGTACGCCCGTCGGTGCCGTGCCCGAGTCCGCTCACCGCAGCCGTGGCCGACGCATCACCGGAGAGCCCGCACACGGCCGGACGGCGACCCCGTCCGTCGCCCTCACGTCACTTTCCGCTCCCGCGCCCCCGGACAAGGACACCATGCGCACACTTCTCGTCGACAACTACGACTCCTTCACCTACAACCTCTTCCACTACCTGTCCCGGGTCAACGGGCGGGAGCCGGAGGTCATCCGCAACGACGATCCGGCCTGGCGGCCCGGGCTGCTCGACGCGTTCGACAACGTGGTGCTCTCCCCCGGGCCCGGCACCCCGCACCGGCCCGCCGACTTCGGCCTGTGCGCCTCCATCGCGGAGGAAGGACGGCTGCCCGTGCTCGGCGTCTGCCTGGGGCACCAGGGCATGGCACTCGCCCACGGCGCGCGCGTGGGCCGCGCGCCCGAGCCGCGCCACGGCCGGACCTCCGCCGTGCGGCACGACGGCACCGGCCTCTTCGAGGGGCTGTCCCTCCCGCTGGAGGTGGTGCGCTACCACTCCTTGGCGGTGACCGACCTGCCGCCGGAGATCGAGGCCACCGCCTGGTCGTCGGACGGGGTGCTGATGGCGTTGCGCCACCGCACGCTGCCGCTGTGGGGCGTGCAGTTCCATCCGGAGTCGATCGGCACCCAGGAGGGGCACCGCCTCCTGGACAACTTCCGCCGGCTCACCGAGCGGTACCACTCCTCCCGGCGCGGCGGCGCGGGCCCGGCGGACACCACCCCCGCGCCCGCCGTCGGCGGCACGTCCGCTCCCGCCGAGCGGTGCGGCCCGGACGCGCCCGGCGCCGTCCGGCGGCTGCGGGTGCTCGCCGAGCGGCTGCCGGCGCGCTGGGACGCGGAGGTCGCCTTCGACACGTTGTTCCGCACCGGCGAGCACCCCTTCTGGCTGGACAGCAGCCGCCCCGGCGGCCGGCTGGGCCAGTTGTCGGTGATGGGTGACGCCTCGGGCCCCCTCGCCCGGATCGCCCGGGCCGACGTGCAGGCCGGCACCGTGACGGTCACCGCCGACGGCACCAGCCGCACCGTCTCCGGGTCCTTCCTGTCCTGGCTGGAGAACGACCTGGCGGGGCTGCGCACCGACGTGCCCGAGCTGCCCTTCGAGTTCGCCCTGGGCTGGGTGGGCTGCCTGGGCTACGAGCTCAAGGCCGAGTGCGGCGGCGACGCCGCCCACCGCTCCCCCGACCCGGACGCCGTCCTCGTCTTCGCCGACCGCGCCCTGGTCCTCGACCACCGTACCGACACCGGGTACCTGCTCGCGCTGGCCGAGGACGGCGACGAGGACGCCGCGCGCGCCTGGCTCGCCGATGCCGCCGCGTCCCTGCACGGCATCGCCGGACGGCCGCCGGCACCGTGCCCCCCGGCACCCGAGTGCAGCGCGGGGCCCGTGGAGCTGCGGCACGACCGGGACGCCTATCTCAAGATGATCGACGTCTGCCAGCAGGAGATCGCCGCCGGCGAGACCTACGAGGTCTGCCTGACCAACATGGCCGAGGCCGGCACCGACCTCGATCCCTGGCAGGCCTACCGGGCCCTGCGCCGGCTGAGCGCCGCGCCCTTCGCCGCGTACCTGCGCTTCGGTCCGCTGGCGGTGCTCAGCAGCTCCCCGGAGCGGTTCCTGCGCATCGACCGGCACGGCACCATGGAGTCCAAGCCGATCAAGGGCACGCGGCCGCGCGGCGCCACGCCCGAGGAGGACGCCCAGCTCATCCAGGACCTGGCCACCTCCGAGAAGGACCGCGCCGAGAACCTGATGATCGTCGACCTGGTCCGGCACGACCTGGGGCGGTGCGCCGAGGTCGGTTCGGTCGTCGCCGACCCGGTGTTCCAGGTGGAGAGCTACGCGACGGTGCATCAGCTCGTCAGTACCGTCCGGGCCCGGCTGCGCCCGGGTACCAGCCCGGTGACCGCGGTGCGGGCCGCCTTCCCCGGCGGGTCGATGACCGGCGCCCCGAAGATCCGCACCATGCAGGTCATCGACCGTCTCGAGGGCGGGCCGCGCGGCGTGTACTCGGGCGCGATCGGCTACTTCTCGCTGACCGGCGCGGTGGACCTGTCCATCGTCATACGCACCCTGGTGCTCAGCGGCGACCGGCTGCGCTACGGCGTCGGCGGCGCCGTCATCGCGCTGTCCGACCCGGCGGCCGAGTTCGAGGAGACGGCGGTCAAGGCCGCCCCGATGCTGCGACTGCTCGGTGCGCGCTTCCCCGGCCGCGAGGCACCCGGCGGGGATCTCGTCCCGCCCGCCGCCGGCGTCCCCGCGGCGGCCCCCGAGCCTTCACCGGTGGCACAGGCGGAGTCGGCCGGCACCCGGTGACCGCGACGGGAGCCGCCCCCGCCCCGGGCCGGCTCCCGTTCCCGCACACTCGTACCCCGCCCGCATCTCTAGGGAAAACCCGGGCCGCTCGGCAAGAGCCTTGAGCCGATCCCCGCACGACGGCGACGCTCGACATCCCGGGAGTGATGGTGCCCGTCCACGCAAACGACTACGTGACCGACCCGCCCGGTGCCACCGGCCGGTCCCTGGACGGGCTGACCCTGCCGCAGGTGTTCGCCGCGGCGGTGCGCCGCGGCGGCGACGCGACGGCCCTGCTCGACGGGGAGCGCGCCCGGACCTGGAACGCCTGGCGGACCGAGGTGGACGCGCTGGCGCGCGGTCTTCAGGAGGCGGGGGTCGCCCCCGGGGACGTGGTGGCCCTGCACCTGCCCAACAGCTGGGAGTACCTGACGCTGCACCTGGCGGCCGCCGAGGCCGGGGCCGTCACCATGCCCGTGCACCAGGGCAACGCCGCCGCCGACGTACGGGCCCTGCTGGAGCGCGTCGGCCCGGCCGCCCTCGTCCTGCCGCCGCGCACCCAGGAGGGCGACGGACCGCTGGCCGCGGCGGCGTTGCGCGGGGCACTGCCCGCCCTGCGCGCCGTCCTGGTCACCGGCGAAACGGCCGCCCCCGGCACGCGGACCGTGACCGGGCTGCTGGAGCGGTTCTCCGGACAGCGGCCCCGCCCCGTCGAGGTGCGTCCCGAATCGCCGTTCCTGCTGCTGCCGTCCTCCGGCACCACCTCCGCGCGGCCCAAGATCTGTGTGCACTCCCACGACGGACTGCTCACCAACTCCCGGGCCGCTACCGAGGATTCGGCCGACGCCTACGCCGGTACCGTGCTGACCGCGTGCCCGTTGACCCACTGCTTCGGCCTGCAGTCGGCGTACTCGGCGCTGTTCCGCGCGGGCCGCCAGGTGCTCCTCGACACCTGGGACGTCGACCGGTTCTTCGCGCTGGCCCGGCGGGAACACCCGACCGTGGTGGTCGCGGTGCCCGCCCAACTGCACGACGTGGTCTCCCGGGCGGCGGACTTCGCCGACGGCGCGGGTTTCCGTCCCGACCGGGTCCTCACCGCGGGTGCCGCCCTGCCCCCGGCGCTGGTGCGCTCGGTGCGCGAGGCCCTGGACACGGCTCTGGTGGTGGTGTGGGGCATGTCGGAGGCCGGCAACGGCACCAGCAGCCTGGCCGGGGACCCGCCGGACGTGGCCTCCCGCAGCGTGGGCCGCCCCACGCGGGACGCCGAGATGCGCGTCCTGGACGAGGACGGCCGCCCGTGCCCGCCCGGCGAACCCGGCGAACTGCACTACCGCAGTCCCAGCATGTTCCGCGGCTACCTCGGCGAGCCCGAGCTGACCGGGCGGGCGGTGTCGCGGGACGGCTGGCTGCGCACCGGCGACCTGGCCTCGATCGGCGAGGACGGACTGGTCGTCTTCCACGGCCGGTCCGCCGAACTGATCAACGTGGGCGGCCGGAAGTTCAACGCGGTGGAGATCCAGGCACTCCTCGCCGACCTGCCCGGCATCGGCCCGCTCGCCGTCGTCGCCAAACCGGACCCGCGGCTGGGCGAGTACCCGGTACTCGTGGTCACCGAGCGGCCGGCGGAGGACGGGGTCCCGGGCGCCGCCGGTGCTTCGGGCGGTACACCGGGCCGTCCGCGCGGCACCGTCGGACTCGACGAGGCCACGGCGTTCCTGCGCGGCCTGGGCACCGCGGAGTACAAGATCCCGCTGGAGCTCGTGGTGCTGCCCGAACTGCCCCGCACCCCCGCCGGGAAGATCAACCGGCTGGCGCTCGAACGGCTCCTCGCCGAGGCCGCCGCGCAACCCGCGTCCCTGCCGGCCGACGCGGTCCGCCCCGGCCTGCGGACCGCACTCGACCTGGTCATCGCCTCGGTCACCGAGGTCACCGCCGTCTCCGGCCGGGGCGAGGACGGTGGTACGCCACCGGCGCCCATCGGTCCGGACACCACGTTCCGCGCCCATGGGCTGGACTCGGTCGCCTCGGTGCGGCTGCGCAACGTGCTGGCCGAGGCCACCGGCCTGCCGCTGCCCGCGGGCCTCGCCTTCGACTTCCCCACCCCCGCCGCCCTGGCCCGCGAACTCGCCGGACCGGACCGGCCCCGCGAGGCGGTCCGGGTGACGGGACCGGACGGTACGGCGGCCGGTGACGGCGACCCGGTAGCGATCGTCTCCACGGCCTGCCGCCTGCCCGGCGGCGCGAACTCCCCCGAAGCCCTGTGGGAGTTGCTGCGCGAGGGCACCGACGCCGTGTCCGCCTTCCCCGAGGACCGGGGCTGGGACCTGGACGCCCTCTTCGACGACGATCCCGACGCCCCCGGCACCTCCGTGGCCCGCGAGGGCGGCTTCCTGCACGACGCGGCCCACTTCGACGCCGGGTTCTTCCAGATGTCCGCGCGGGAGGCCCTCGCCACCGACCCGCAGCAGCGGCTGTTGCTGGAGACCGCCTGGGAGGCCGTGGAGCGCGCCCGGATCGACGCCGCGACGCTGCGCGGCAGCCGCACCGGCGTGTTCACCGGCGCGATGTACCACGACTACGCCGCGGGGGCGGCCGACGCGGCCGGGGCCCTGGAGAGCCTGCTGCCGGTGGGCACCGCGGGCGGCGCGCTGTCCGGTCGTATCGCCTACGCCCTCGGTCTGAACGGCCCGGCGCTCACCGTGGACACGGCCTGCTCGTCCTCCCTGGTCGCCCTGCACCTGGCCTGCCGCTCCCTGCGGGCCGGGGAGTCGGACCTGGCGCTGGCCGGCGGGGTCGCGGTGATGGCGACCCCGGCCGCCTTCACCGGCTTCTCCCGGCTGCGGGGCCTCTCGCCGGACGGCCGCTGCAAGTCCTTCGGCGAGGGCGCCGACGGCGCCGCCTGGTCCGAGGGCGTGGGCCTGCTGCTGCTCGAACGGCTTTCCGACGCCCGCCGCAACGGCCACCCCGTCCTCGCCGTGATCCAGGGTTCCGCCGTCAACCAGGACGGTGCGAGCAACGGCCTCACCGCACCCAACGGCCCCGCCCAGCGCCAGGTCCTCCGTCAGGCCCTGGCCGACGCCGGGGTGAGCGCCGACGAGGTGGACGCGGTCGAGGCGCACGGCACCGGCACCGCCCTGGGCGACCCCATCGAGGCGGAGGCCCTGCTGGACACCTACGGGCAGGACCGGCCGGCGGGACGGCCGTTGTGGCTGGGCTCCGTCAAGTCGAACCTCGGGCACACCCAGGCCGCCGCGGGCGCCGCCGCCGTGATCAAGATGGTGCTGGCCCTGCGGCACGGCCTGCTCCCGCGCACCCTGCACGCGGACACCCCGACCACGCGGGTGGACTGGGGCCGGGGCGCCGTACGGCTGCTGTCCGAGGCCCGGGCCTGGCCCCGCGAGGACGGCAGGCCGCGCCGCGCCGGGATCTCCTCCTTCGGTATCAGCGGGACCAACGCCCACCTGGTCCTCGCCGAGGCCCCGGATCCGGGTTCGGATTCGGACTCGGACTCGGACTCGGATCCCGTTCAGGAGCCGGGCGACGACTCGGCGGCCGAGGCTCTCGCTCACCCGGCCGCCGTGCCGTGGCTGGTGTCGGCGAAGGACGGTGACGCGCTGCGCGGACAGGCCCGGCGGCTGGCCGCCTACGCCGCCGCGCACCCCGAGGTGTCCGGCCGGGACATCGCCTACTCCCTGCTCACCACCCGTACGCTGCACCCGCGCGCGGCCCTGCTGACGGGCGACGACCGGGACGGACTCCGGGCCGCCGCGGAGGCGTTCGCGCGCGGGGAGGCACCAGGGAGCGCCGTCCGCGCCCTGACGGGCGGTACGGCGGAGGCGGCGTTCGTCTTCACCGGACAGGGCAGCCAGCGCCTGGGGATGGGCCGTGGGCTCGCCGCCGCCTTCCCCGCCTTCGACGCCGCCCTGCGCGAGGTGTGCGCCCTCCTCGATCCGCTGCTGGAACGGCCGTTGGCCGAGGTCATGTGGGCAGCCCCGGACAGCGGGGAGGCCGCCTCGCTCGACGGCACCGGCTACGCCCAGCCCGCACTGTTCGCCTTCGAAGTGGCCCTGTACCGGCTCCTCGAGTCCTGGGGGATCGTCCCCGACCGGCTGGTGGGGCATTCGGTGGGCGAGATCGCCGCCGCCCACGTGGCGGGCGTGCTGTCGCTGCGGGACGCCTGTGCCCTGGTCGCGGCGCGCGGCCGGCTGATGCGGGCGCTGCCACCGGGCGGGACCATGGCCGCGGTGGGCTGCTCCGAGGCGGAGGTCCTGCCCCTGCTCGCGGACCGTACCCACGAGGTCGCCGTCGCCGCTGTCAACGGGCCCCGCTCCGTGGTCCTGTCCGGTGCGGTCAAGCCCCTGTCGGAGCTGATCGCCGAACTGTCCGCCGCCGGGCACAGGACGCGGCTCCTCGCGGTCAGCCACGCCTTCCACTCACCGCTGATGGAGCCGATGCTCGCCGGTTTCCGCGAGACGGTCGCCGGGCTCTCCTTCCACGCGCCCACCGTGCCCCTCGTCTCCTGCGTCACCGGCCGGCCGCTCACCGCGCGGGAGGCCCGCGACCCGGAGCACTGGGTACGCCACGTCCGGGACACGGTGCGGTTCGCCGACGCGGTCGGCCGGCTGGCCGAGGAGCGCACCGCCGTCTACGTCGAGCTGGGCCCGGAGGCCGCGCTCGCCCCGATGGTCCAGGAGTGCCTGGGCGAGGGGGAGCCGACCGCCGCACCCCTGGTGGAGCCGGCGCTGCGCGGCGGGGACGGCGAGGAGGAGGCGGCTGCCCTTCTCACCACCGCCGTACGCCTGCACGCGGCCGGTCTGCCGGTGGACTGGCGAGCGGTCCTGCCGGGAGCGCGCGCGGTGGATCTGCCCACCTACGCCTTCCAGCACGAGGCGTACTGGCTCGCCTCGGTGCCCGCCACGGCGGTGGCCGTGGGGCTGCCGGCGGCGGTCGCCACGGCCGGGGACACCCGGGCGGAGCTGGCGGAACGGCTGGCCGCCCTGTCCGAGGACGAGGCCGAGGCCCTGGTCACCGAGCTGGTGCGGGGCGAACTGGCGGCCGTGGTGGGCGGCGGACTCCCCGCCGACGCCGGGACGGACACCGTCTTCACCGACCTCGGCGTCACCTCCGTGACCGCCGTGGAACTGCGCAACCGCCTCACCGCCGCCACCGGCGTGCGGCTGCCTCCGACCCTGGTCTTCGACCACCCCTCCCCCGCCGCCGTCGCCCGCCTCGTGTGCGCCGGACTCCGGCCCTCCGGTCCTCGGCACCCTCGGGACGCGGCCTCCCTCGTGGACGAGCTGGAGGCACTGCTCGTCTCCGGCTCCGCCCTCGACACCGGTACGGGAGCCCGGCTGCGGGCCCTGGCCGGCCGCTGGGCCCCCGCCCGGAACGGAACGACGGCCGGCGCCGCCGGTCCACTGGACCTGGATGCCGCGTCCGACGAGGAGCTGTTCCGCCTCATGGACGGCGCCGACCTCGCCGAGGACGCCGCCGGCGGCACGGCCGGGCAGACCGACGTCGCCGCCGACGGTGCCCGGTGACCGACCGCTTCCGCCCGGCCCCGCGCCCTGCCCGCCGTACGTGCGGACACACGCGCGGGCACCGGCACGCCTCCTGCCCGAAACGGCGGCGGGCGTGCCCGTTCGGGCACGGCGTGCGGGCCGTCGGCCACCGGAGACGCGGGGACCGGAGGCCGTCCGTGCCCGTGGCGAGGTCCGGCGCTGTCCGCCGCGCGGGCACCGGATGCGTGCCCGGCCGGTCGCCGGCCGACCTGCCGACCTCCCGACCTCCCGACCTGCCGACCTGCCGACCTGCCGACCTGCCGACCTGCGCGGAACGTACTCCGTCTTCCACCGGCCGCCCTTCACCCGGCGCGGCCCCACCCAGCGGGAGCACACTTCATGAACGGGACCGTCACGCCCATCGCCGCCCGGTCCGGGCCGGCCGGTGGGCCCGGTGACCTGATGATCGAGGCCGACGGCGTCACCAAGTCCTTCGGCCCGGTCCAGGCCCTGCGCTCGGTGAGCGTCAGTGCCCCCCGGGGCACGGTCCTGGGGCTGCTCGGCCACAACGGCGCCGGGAAGACCACCCTGGTCAACATCCTCACGACGGCGCTGCCGCCCACCTCGGGGCGGGCCGCGGTCGCCGGGTACGACGTGGCCCGCCAGCCCGTCGAGATCCGCCGGCGGATCGGGCTCACCGGGCAGTTCGCCTCCGTGGACGGGCAGCTCGGCGGACGCGACAACCTCGTACTGATCGCCCGGCTTCTCGGCGCCGGGCGACGGGCGGCCCGCGCACGCGCCGACGAACTCCTGGAGCTGTTCCAGCTGACCGAGGTCGCCGACCGGCGTGCGAGCGGCTACTCCGGCGGCCTGCGACGCCGCCTCGACCTGGCCGTGTCACTGGTCGGCGCGCCCGCGGTGCTCTTCCTCGACGAGCCGACCACCGGCCTGGACCCGTCCAGCCGGCTCAACCTGTGGGAGATCGTCGAGGGTCTGGTCGAGCAGGGCACCACGGTGCTGCTGACCACGCAGTACCTGGAGGAGGCCGACCGGCTGGCGGACTCCATAGCGGTGCTGTCCGCCGGGCGGGTAGTCGCCGCCGGGACCGCCGCGGAGCTGAAGGCGACCGTCGGCCGCCGCACGGTCACCCTGGCCCTCGAGACCGGCGAGGACCGGAACGCGGCGGGCGCGGCACTGCGCGGCGCGGGATTCGCCCCGGTGTCCGGCGAGGAGGACCCCCGGGCCGTCGTCGTCCCGATCGACGCCACCCGGGAGATCGCCGAGGTCGTCCGGGCCCTGGACCAGGTGGGCGTCGAGGCCACCGAGCTGGCCTTCGGCGAGCCCACCCTGGACGACGTGTACCTGGCACTCGCCGATCAGTCCGCGTCCCGCTCGCCGGCGTGAGGCCCCGGGCCCCCGCCGGGGGCCCGGACGGCCCCGACGACGCACACCCACAACGCACACCCACCACCCGACCACCGCGACACGACCCGGCGGGCGGAACCGCGCCCGACGTCTCCTGTGGAGGACCCCGTGACCACTCAACTGCCCCCGGCCCCCCGTCCGGCCGCGCCCCGGACCGCGGTCGGCACGGCGCCCGTGTTCGGGGGGACGTCGCTCCTCGCTCAGATACGGATCCTGACCGGGCGGTCGCTGCGGGCCATGGTGACCGACCCCGGCATCGTCCTGTTCGGCCTGATCCAGCCGGTGGTCATCCTGTTCGTCCTGACCCAGGTGTTCAGCAAGATGGGCATGCCGCCGCACTTCCCGGAGGGTGTCAGCTACCTCGACTACGTGCTGCCGGCGATCCTGGTGGACAACGCCGCCCAGTCCGCGATGCAGTCCGGTGTGGGTCTCGTGGAGGACCAGAAGAACGGCATGGTCGCCCGGCTGCGCTCGCTCCCCGTGCACCCTGGGGCGCTGCCGGCCGCGCGCAGCCTGGTGGGGCTGGTGCGCGCCACCGTGCAGGTGCTGATCATCATGGTGCTGGCGATCACCGTGCTGGGCTACTCCCCCAACGGCGGCGCGGCCGAACTGGCGCTCTCCGCCGGACTGACGGTCTTCATCAGCTTCTCGCTGGGCTGGGCGTTCATAGCGGCCGGTGCCTGGCTGCGGCGGGCCGAGCCGCTCCAGAACCTCGCCCTGATCGTGATCTTCCCGCTGATGTTCGCCTCCAGTGCGTACGTCCCCGTCGCCGACCTGCCCGACTGGCTGGCCGCGGTCGCCGCGGTCAACCCCTTGACGTACGCCATCGACGCCAGCCGCGCGCTCGCCCTGGACGTGCCCGGCCTGGACCACGCGATCCCGTCCGTGCTGATCAGCGCGGTGATCGCCCTGGCCGGCATGGTCGCCGCCCTGCGCGGCTTCCGCCGGCCCCTCTGACTCCCGCACGAAACCCCCCGGAGTGCGGGCAAGGCGAAGGCCCGCGGACGCACACCCCGTGTCCGCGGGCCTTTGCCTTGCCGTCCCCGGTCCGCGGGCTCCGCCCGCCGTCCCGGTGCCCGCGGCCGTGGGGTCGGACCGTCCGGCTGCCCGCCGCCCGCCCCGGGCACGCGATCTGCCCGGACGGGCACGGCGTCCCCGCCGACGCACGAGCACGCCGGTGCCCACCAGGTCTGTCGCGCCGGTCGCACCGCACGCCCGCCCGGGAAACGGTCGCCGCGAACGCGGGAAGCGGGTAGGGCGGGGCGTCAGGGCGTCACCCCACCGGTGGGGACAGGGGGACCGGGTGCACGGACCTCCGGATACCGCGGGGCCCGGTGCCGGTGGCACCGGGCCCGGCGGGTCGGCCAGCGGGTCGGTCGGCGAGTCGGTCGGCGGGCCGGGCGTCGCTCCGGGCTGCGGGCCGCAGCAGGCCCGCAGCCCGGAGGGAGGTCAGGAGAGCCCGAGTTCGTTGTCGAGCATGTCGAACATGTCCTCGTCGGAGGCGGAGTCGAAGTCGAAGGACTCGTCCCCTGCCTTCTCCCCCGGCGCCGTGCCCGCCTCGGTCCGCAGCGACTGCCACTTGCTGCGGAGCACCTCCAGCCGGCCGGCCACCTGGTCGAAGAGGGCACCGAACTCCTCGCTGCCGGCCTCTATGCCGGAGAGGCCGCGCTCCAGCTTGTCCAGTTCCGCCAGCACCGCTTCGGCGCCGTCCGCCGCGGCGGGGGCGACCTTGGCGTACAGGTGGGCGACGAGTTCGCTGGGCGTCGGGTAGTCGAACAGCAGGGTGGCCGGCAGCCGGACGCCGGTGAGGGCGCCGAGCCGGTTGCGCAGTTCCACCGACGTCAGCGAGTCGAAGCCCAGGTCCTGGAAGGCGCGGGTCGGTTCGACGTCGGCCAGGCCGGCGTGGCCGAGGACGGTCGCGATCTGACCGCGCACCAGGTCGAGGAGGACTTCCTGGCCTTCGGCCGGGCTGAGCCCGGTGAGTCGCCGGGTGAGGTCGGCGGCCGCCGCGGCGCTCGCCGCGGTGGCGGTCCGGCGGGCCGGGGTCCGGATCAGCGACCGGAACAGCGGCGGCACTTCGCCCAGGGACCGCAGGGCGCCCAGGTCCAGTCGCACCGGGAGGACCACCGGGGCGGACCCCGCGGGTCCGGTGACCGTGTCGAACAGGGCCAGGCCCTGCTCGGGCGTCATCGGCGGCATGCCCGCCCGCGTCATGCGTGCGATGTCCGCCTCGGTGAGCTCGCCGGTCATGCCGCTGCCCCGGGTCCAGGGGCCCCAGGCCATCGACACCGCGGGAAGTCCGCGGTCCCGGCGGTGGCGGGCCAGCGCGTCGAGGAAGGCGTTGCCCGCCGCGTAGTTGGCCTGTCCGGCGCTGCCGAGAGTGCCGGCCACGGAGGAGAACAGCACGAACGCGTCGAGTTCCAGGTCCGCTGTGGCCTCGTGCAGGTGCCAGGCGGCGTCCGCCTTGGGCCGCAGGACGGAGGTGAGCCGCTCCGGGGTGAGCGAGTCGACGACTCCGTCGTCCAGGACGCCGGCCGCGTGGATCACCGCGCGCAGCGGACGGTCGGCGGGAATGTCCGCCAGCAGTGTTTCCACGGCCGTCCGGTCGCCGACGTCGCAGGCCACGACGGTGACCCGGGCCCCCGCCTCCTCCAGGGTGGCGGTGAGCTGCCCGGCGCCTTCGGCGGCCGGGCCGCGCCGGCTGACCAGGAGCAGGTCGCGGACGCCGTGTGCGGTGACCAGGTGGCGTGCGACGGCGGCGCCCAGACCGCCGGTGCCGCCGGTGACGAGGACGGTGCCCTCCGGGTCCCAGCCGGCCGGCACGTCCGTGGTGGGCGTGTCCGTGAAGGACGTGTCCGTGCCGGGCGCAGTCGTGCCGCGTGCGGGTGTGCCGGGTGCGGGCGTGCCTGGTGCGGGCGTCCGCACCAGGCGGGGTGCCAGCAGCCGGCCCGCGCGCAGCGCGAGCTGCGGTTCGTCGGAGAGTGCCGCGGCCCGCAGGGCCGCCGTCCCGCCCGCCGCTGCCGCCGGGTCCGTCGCTCCGGCCGGGCCGGTGGCGGCGGGCTCCAGGTCGAGCAGGGCGAACCGGCCCGGGTGTTCCGCCTGGGCGGCGCGTACGAGTCCCCAGACCGCGGCGGCGGCCGGGTCGGCACCATCGGTGGCGCCCCGGGTCACGACGAGCAGGCGGGAGGCGGCGAACCGCTCCTCGGCGAGCCAGCCGCGGACCGTTTCCAGGACCCTGACGGTCGCCGTGCGAGCGGCCGCCGCCGCGTCGTCGGGCACGATCCGGCCGTCCGTGCCCGGCTCCGCCGCGGGGGCGGTGCCGACCGGCAGCAGGACCACCGGCGGCACACCGCCTCCGGCCGGTTCGCCCGTGGTGCCACCGGCGTGGTCACCGAGGTCGGTGAGGCCGGACACCCGCTCGACGTCGGCGGTCCCGAGCAGAGCGGCGTCGGGGCCGAGCACGGTGAGGGGGCCGGACACCGCGTCGGTGCGCGCGGCAACGTCACCGGCGTCCGCGACGGGCATCCAGTCCAGGGCGAACAGGGAGTCGCGGCCCGCGCCGCCCACGCCGCCGAACTGTCCGGCGGCGACCGGACGGGTCACCAGGGAGGCGACCGTGGCCACCGGGGCGCCCGTGGTGTCGGCGACGGCGATGGCGAGGGTGCCGTCGTCGGCGCGGGACAGCCGCAGCCGTACGGCGGAGGCGCCCACGGCGTGCACGGACACCCCGTTCCAGGAGAACGGGACCTGGCCGGGGCCCGTGTCCTCCCCTGCCGTGCCGCCCTCGTCGCCACCGGCCAGCGCGCCGGCGTGCAGTCCGGCGTCGAACAGGGCCGGATGCAGGGTGAACGCCCCGCCGTCGGCGCTCTCGGGCAGGGTTGCCTCGGCGAAGACCTCGCCGTCCCTGCTCCAGGCGGCCCGCAGGCCCCGGAACACCGGTCCGTAGACGAACCCGGTGTCCTCGAAGCGCTCGTAGAGTCCGGTGACGTCGAGCGGCTGGGCCTTCTCCGGCGGCCACACCGTGGCGTCGAAGCCGGTGGCGGGGGTGTCCGCGGGGCCGGACGCCAGGGTGCCGTCGGCGTGCGAGGTCCAGGGTGCGCCGGGGTCGTCGGTGGGCCGGGAGTGGATGCCGACGGTGCGCCGCCCCGACTCGTCGGGGGCGCCGACGCCGACCTGCACCTGGACCGTGCCCCGTTCGGGCAGCACCAGCGGCGCGGCCAGCGTCAGTTCCTCCACGCGGTCGCAGCCGAGGACGGTGCCCGCGTGGACCGCGAGTTCGAGAAGGGCGGTGCCGGGCACCAGGACGGCTCCCATGACGCGGTGGTCGGCGAGCCACCCGTGGGTGGCCTGGGAGAGCCGCCCGGTGAACAGGTGGCCGTCGGTGCCGGCGAGTTCCACCGCGCCGCCGAGCAGCGGGTGGTCGGCGGGCGCGAGCCCCGCGGCCTCCGCTGCGGCGCCCCTCGCCATCATCTCCGCGGGCCAGAAGCGGCGCCGCTGGAAGGCGTAGGTGGGCAGGTCGGCACGGCGGGCGCCGAGTCCGGCGAAGAACGCCGCCCAGTCGATGCGGACACCGTGGCCGTGGAGTCGGGCGAGGGCGTCCACCAGGGCTTCCTCACCGGGCACGGTGCGACGCTGGGCGGCGACCGTGACGGCCTCCTCGGGGAGCGACTCGCGGGCCATGGCCGCCGCGACGCCGTCGGGGCCGAGTTCCAGGAAGCGGGTCGCGCCGGCCTCGTGCAGGGCGCGGACGCCGGCGGAGAAGCGGACGGCCTCGCGGACGTGCCGCGTCCAGTACTCGGCGGTGCACAACTCGTCGGCGTCGGCGACGGTCCCGGTCAGGTTGGAGACGACCGGGAGCGTGGGCCGCTGCGGGGAGAGGCCGGCGACGACCGCGCGGAACTCCTCCAGCATCGGTTCCATCAGCGGGGAGTGGAAGGCGTGCGACACGCGCAGTGCGGTCGTGCGCCGTCCCCGTTCCCGCAGGGCCTCGGCGACGCGTTCCACGTCGTGCGCCGTGCCGGACACCACCACGGACGCGGGCCCGTTGACCGCCGCGAGGGAGACGCCGTCGGTGAGAAGCGGCAGCACCTCCTCTTCGCTGGCCTGTACGGCGGCCATGGCGCCGCCCTCCGGCAGGGCCTGCATCAGCCGGCCGCGCGCGGCGACCAGGGCGCAGGCGTCCGCGAGGGAGAACACCCCGGCGACGTGTGCCGCCGCCACCTCCCCGATGGAGTGACCGGCCACCAAGTCGGGGGTGACGCCCCACGACGCGGTCAGCCGGTACAGGGCCACCCCGAGTGCGAACAGCGCGGCCTGGGCGTGTGCGGTGGCGTCGAGCGCGGTCTCGTCGTCGCCCCACATCACCTCGCGCAGCGGCTTTTCCAGGTGCTCGTCCAGTGCGGCGCAGGCCGCGTCGAACGCCTCGGCGAACACGGGGAACCGCTGGTACAGGTCGCGGCCCATGCCGAGCCGCTGGGAGCCCTGCCCGGGGAAGAGCAGGGCGAGCAGTCCCTCGCCGGCCGTCGTCGCGGGCTCCTCGCCCCGTGCGACGGCGCCGAGCGCGGCGAGCAGGCCGTCCCGGTCGGCGCCGGTGACGGCCACGCGGTGCTCGAAGGCGGTGCGGGTGGTCGCCAGGGAGTACGCGACGTCCACCGGTCGCGGCACCCCGGCCCCGCTGCCGGAGGCTGCCGGGGCGTGCGCCGCGAGGTGGTGGAGCAGCCGCTCCGCCTGGGCGCGCAGGGCGTCCTGGGAGCGGGCGGAGAGCAACCATGGCACGACGGGAGCCGGGTGCCCGCCGGCACTCGCGCCTTCGGTGCGCGCGGCACCGGGTTCGGCTCCGGCCGGGGCGGCGGGCGCCTGCTCGATGATGACGTGCGCGTTGGTGCCGCTGATGCCGAAGGAGGAGATGCCGGCGCGGCGCGGACGGTCGCCGCCCGTCCACTCCCGCGGCCCGGTGAGCAGCTCCACCGACCCGGCGGTCCAGTCGACCTGGTCGCTGGGCGCGTCCACGTTGAGCGTGGCGGGCAACAGTCCGTTGCGCAGCGCCATCACCATCTTGATGACACCGGCGACACCGGCGGCGGCCTGCGTGTGACCGAGGTTCGACTTCACCGAGCCGAGCAGCAGCGGCCGGTCCTCGGGCCGGTCCTGGCCGTAGGTGGCGAGGAGCGCCTGCGCCTCGATCGGGTCGCCGAGCGTGGTGCCCGTGCCGTGCGCCTCCACCGCGTCCACCTGGTCGGCGGCGAGCCTGGCGTTGGCGAGGGCCTGCCGGATGACCCGGCGCTGGGAAGGGCCGTTGGGGGCGGTGAGCCCATTGCTCGCGCCGTCCTGGTTGACGGCGGAGCCGCGGACCACGGCCAGCACCTCGTGGCCGTTGCGGACGGCGTCGGAGAGGCGCTCGACCACGAGGAAGCCCGCCCCCTCGGAGAAGCCGGTGCCGTCGGCCGCGGCGGCGAACGACTTGCAGCGGCCGTCGGGCGCCAGTCCGCCCTGGCGGCCGAACTCGGCGAACACGGCGGGCGTCGACAGCACGGTGACACCGCCGGTGACGGCGAGCGAGCACTCGCCCTGCCTCAGCGCCTGCACGGCGAGGTGCAGCGCGACGAGGGAGGAGGAGCAGGCGGTGTCGACGGAGACCGCCGGGCCCTCCAGGCCGAGCTTGTAGGCGACCCGGCCGGTCACGACGCTGCCGTTGCCGTCGCTGCCCGGATAGTCGTGGTACATCACGCCGGCGAAGACACCGGTGCGGCTCCCCTTGAGCGAGGAGGGATCGATCCCGGCCCGCTCCAGGGCCTCCCAGGACATCTCCAGGGCCAGGCGCTGCTGCGGGTCCATGCCGAGGGCCTCGCGGGGCGAGATGCCGAAGAACCCGGGGTCGAAGTCGGCGGCTCCCTCGAGGAAGCCGCCCTCCCTGGCGTACAGGCCGTCGGGGTGCCTGCCCTCGGGGTCCCGCAGGATCGACAGATCCCATCCGCGGTCCTGCGGGAAGGGGACGATCGCGTCATCGCCGGAGGTGACGAGGCGCCACAGGTCCTCGGGCGAGGCGACCCCACCCGGGTAGCGGCAGGCCATGCCGACGATGGCGATCGGCTCGTGCCGGGCCGCGGCGAGCCTGCGGTTGTCCCGACGCAGCCGTGCGGTCTCCGCCCGGGCGGCGCGCAGGGCGCCGGTGTCGCCGGGGAGGGAGACAGCGGTCGAGCCGGTGGCTTCGGTGTCGTCGAGGCCGGTGCGGGACGCGTCGCGGTCAGCGGTGTCGGCGTCGCTGCCGGCCTCGCCGTCGCGCCCGTCGGTGCCGCCGGTTCCGCCCGTCTCGCCGGTTCCGCCGGTCTCGTCGGTTCCGTCGGTTCCGTCGGTTCCGTCGGTCACGACCGTCTCGGCGTTCTCGAAGGGTCCGTCGTCGTACGCGGCGTAGCCGGGGCCGTCCTCGTCGTCGCCGTCCAGGGCCGCCAGGAGGGCGTCCCGCTCGGTGTCCGGCAGTGCACCGGCGTCGTCGGCGAGTTCGAGCAGCGTCTCGACCAGGCCCGCGTCTCGCAGGCGCCGGGTCGGGATCGACGACAGGGCGCGGCGGATGCCGTCCTCACCGTCCGTCCCGCTGCTGTCCGGGCGGGTCTCCGGGTACGCGGCGGCCAGTTCCTCCTCGATGACCTCGGTGACGGCGAGGGCGTTGGGGTGGTCGAAGACCAGGGTCGCCGGGAGCCGGAGTCCGGTCAGGGTGTTGAGCTGGTTGCGCAGCTCGGTCGCGGCCAACGAGTCGAAGCCCAGCTCCTGGAAGGCCCGGTCGGCACCGATCACCTCCGCCGAACCATGCCCGAGCACCGAGGCGACCCGCTCCCGCACCAGACGCAGAACCGCACGATGCCGCTCGGCCTCCGGAAGCCCTGCCAGCCGACGGGCCGGCGACTCCCCACCAGTGACACCGGCACCCGGCAGCACCGCGGCCGCCGTACGCCTCACCGGCGCCAACGCCCGCAACAGAGCAGGCACCTCGTCGGTACGAGCACGCAGGGCCGCGGCATCCACCCGCAACGGCACCACCGTCGCCTCACCACGGCCCAGCCCCCGCGCGAACAACGCCAGACCCGCATCACGGGAAAGCACCGGCAGACCCTGCGCAGCCATCCGCCGCCGGTCCACCCCCGACAAGTACTGACCCAGACCAGCACCCACATCCCAGAACCCGAACGCCATCGACGTCGCCACCAGCCCCTCGGCCCGACGCCGCGCCGCCAACGCGTCCAAGAACACATTCGCCGCCGCATAGTTGCCCTGCCCGGCCGTCAACACCAGACCACCAGCAGAAGAGAACAACACGAACGCCGCCAACTCCACACCCACCGTCGCCTCATGCAGCCACCACGCCCCATCAGCCTTCGGCCCCAGCACCCCGTC
>NZ_JBVHVP010000041.1:0-27777 GCF_055564775.1 Streptomyces sp. NPDC028991
ACTCGCTACGACAAGACCCGCGAGTCCTACCAAGCCGCCGTCACCATCGCCTCAATCCTGCTCTGGATCTGACCTTTGAAGACGATCTCTAGGGCATGGGGCCGAGATCGCCCCGCAGGAGGGTCTGGACGATCGGGGGCCGCCCCCAGAGGGCCAGGAGTTCGTTGACGACGGCCCTGGCGGGCTCCACGTCCCGGTCGCCGTGCACCTTGACCGCGGCGGCCGACAGACCTCGCGGGACGGCTCCCGCGTCGAGGAGGACGCGCCATTCTTCCGGGCCGACCTCCAGGTACTCCAGCGCGGTGAGTTCGGCGATCTCCAGCGGGTCCGCGAGCGTCCCCGGATAGGCGACGAGCGTCCGCAGCCGGGGCAGGCCGACGACCGGGACGAGGCTGAGCGGCTTGGCGTCCCACGCGCCGATGGACAGCACCTCCAGACCGGGGTGCGCGGCGGCCTCGATGCTGGGCAGGCTGCGGATGTTGACGTGCGCGACGGCCGGCGGCCGGTCCTCGAAGGCGCCGTCACGATGATCGCTGGGCCGGTCCGTCACGAGGTCGGTGAGCGAGTCCGCGACCAAGGAGGCACCGATGTTCCCCTCGTGGCCGATCATGATGATCTGCCCGACGTGCCCGCGCGGGCCGGGCGTCAGGTCGACCGCCAGCCGGTCGCCACCGCCGTTGTCGCCGAAGACGATCCAGCCGGGAGAGCCGACCAGGCCCTGGACGGCGGCGTCGGGAGGGGTGACGACCGCCTCCATCGCCGCGAACCTCCAGGAACACGGGCGTGACGACGCGTCGGCTATGTACAGGCTGTCCAGCGGGAAGAGTTCGCAGCCGACCGCCATGGACTCCCGTACCGGTGCCTCGTGGTCGTCGCCCCAGTCCTCCCACAGCGACCGTGTCACCCGGTAGAGCGCCTTGAGCTCCTCGGGCAGGACGACGCCGAGGCGCGCTTCCGCGCCCGCGATCTCCGTCTCGGTCGCGCCGATGGCCTCGGGCAACCGCTCACGGAGTGTCCGCTCCAGCAGGGCCGCGTCGGCCGAAGCGGCCGCCACCGCCCCGGGCACCGGGTCGGGCAGACAGCGCCAGGGCTGCGGAACGGCGCCCTCGACGAGGAGGAGCGCGCCCGGACCCGGGCCGAGTCCGGACTCCACGGCAGGGCTGGGCGCCAGCAGGCGGACCGCGGCCTCCCCGGTCGGTGTCAACTTCGTGGTGAACGAGATGCCGTCGAGTCCGGCCTCCGCGAGCGCGTCGCGCACCCGCTGCACCGCCTCCGTCTCGGCCCGCGTGTCCGCCGCCTGCGCGGCCGTGAGCGCCGGCCGGCGCAGAGGCAGACTCCAGTCGTGCCGGCCGATGCGTCCCGTCACGCGCAGGGGTGCGGAAGCGGTCGCTTTCCGGGCGCTGCCGTCCCGCAGCAGCCGCAGCACGGGATCCCAGGTCGAGAAGTCGTGCAACGCGTCCGGGGAAGGGATCTGATCAACCATGCGCAGACCGTACGCGGGGCCACTGACATCGAGGCGCCAGGGCCCCGCCGCGAGCCCTCACTCCTGCCGCAGGCTCGTCACCAGGTCGCGGGGCAGACCGTGGGTGTCGTGCAGGTAATGGAAGTCCTCCTCCCGGAGCGGGCCCTGGAACCGGGGCCGGGCAAGCACCTCCCGGCCGCGTTCCATGAGCCGCCCGAACCGGTGTTCCTCCTCCAGCAGCAGCCGACGTACCCGGCCGGGCTCGGCCTCCTGCCGGAAGCGGTCGAGGGTGTGCGAGACCAACTCGTCCGGCAGGTCTCCGAGACTGCGCGACGGATCGTCCCGCCACAGCACGGTGAGTACCCGCCGTACCAGGCGGCGCAGCACGTAACCCCGTCCGGTGGCGGCCGGGAGGACCCCGTCGCCGACGACCACGACGGCCGAGCGGAGGTGGTCGTAGACCAGGCGGAGCGACGGTTCGTCCAGTGACCACAGGGACGGCACGATACGCCGCCAGGGGTCGAAGACGTCGCACTCGAACACCGACGACTTGCCCTGCAGCAGCGAGGCGAGGCGCTCCAGGCCGAGCCCGGTGTCGACGTTGCGCTGGGGAAGCGGCACGACGCGGCCGTCGTCGAGCCGGCGATGGCGCATCATCACGTGGTTCCACACCTCCACCCAGCGGTCGTCGCGGGTGGGTGTCGACCGGGGCGGGGTGTCACCGGTCCACAGGAAGATCTCCGAGTCCGGCCCGCACGGGCCGACCGGCCCGTTCGACCACCAGTTGTCCTCCACCGTGAGCTCCACGGGCACCCCGCGCTCCTGCCACAGGCGCAGCGAGGCGGTGTCCTCTCCGACCTGGTCGTCGCCGCCGTACACGGTGGCGTGCAGCAGGCCCGGATCGACGCCAAGCCCCTCGGTGAGCAGCCGGTGGCCCCAGTCGAGGCTCCGGGAGCCCCCGTAGTCGCCCAGCGACCAGGTGCCCAGCATCTCGAAGACCGTCAAGTGGGTGCTGTCGCCGACCTCCTCCAGGTCGGTGGTGCGCAGACAGCGCTGTACGTTGACCAGCCGCCGGCCCAGTGGGTGCGGGCGGCCCTCCAGATACGGGGTGATCGGATGCATCCCGGAGGTGGTGAAGAGCACGGTGTCGCCGGGTGGCGGCAGCAGTGACGACCCGCTGATCCGGCGATGACCGTGTTCCTCGTAGTACTCGACGAACGTGCGGACGACGTGCTCCGTTTTCATGAGGGTGACTCCTTCGCGTCGCAGCGGGAGAGGCACCGGAAACGGGACCGCGTGGTCGTCAGGCAGAGGCGAGGACGTCGGAACGCCACGGGACCACCGGCGGGCCGTTTCCGGTCGCCGGTGGGGGAGAGGAGAAGGTCAGGCGGCGGCAACCGGCGAGCTGGTCGCTCGCGCGGTCGCGTGGACGTTTCGGCCGATGACGTTCATGCCGGAGAAGATAACGCGTTCGCCCGCTCCGGGCACCTGAATATCCCGCCCCTGGGTCGCGACCGCGGTCCGGTGGTACACGGGCACTCGCCGTCGCGCCGGTCACCGGGCGGCTCTCCGGCACCCCGGACGTCCCGGCTCTCCGGCACCCCGGACGTCCACGACTTGATAGGCAAGTGATTGCTTGCCTATTCTGTGGTCGTGGCCGACGACCTCTTCAAAGCCCTGGCCGACCCCACCCGCCGTACCATCCTCGACGAGCTCGCCGAGAAGTCCGGACAGACACTGTTCGAGATCTGTTCGCGACTGAGCATGAAGCATCAGCTCGGCATCTCGCGGCAGGCGGTCTCCCAGCACCTCGCCGTGCTGGAGGCCGCCGGGCTGGTCGAGACCAGGCGGGAGGGCCGCTACAAGTTCCACGAGCTGAACACGGCTCCGCTGCGGCGGATCACCGAGCGATGGCTCGTGCCCGACACGCCCCAACCGGAAGAGAGCACCCCGTGAAGATCCATCTGACCAGCGTTTTCGTCGAGGACCAGGCAAAGGCCCTGCGCTTCTACACCGAGGTTCTCGGCTTCGTGAAGAAGCACGACGTGCCGGTGGGGGAGCGGGACCGGTGGCTGACCGTCGTCTCGCCCGACGAGCCCGGCGGTACCGAACTCCTCCTGGAGCCCGCCGGTCACCCGGCCGTCAAGACCTACCGCGACGCACTCGTGGAGGACGGCATCCCGCTGGCCCAGTTCGCCGTCGACGACGTGCGGGCGGAGTACGAGCGCCTGCGCGGCCTCGGGGTTCACTTCACCCAGGAGCCGTTGGAAATGGGCCCCGTCACCACCGCCGTGTTCGACGACACCTGCGGCAACCTCATCCAGATCGCGGCACCGGGCACGGACGCGCGGTCCTGACGGACGGCCCAGGAGGCGGTCACCCCCGCCGGGCCACCCGGCGCGCGCCTGTCGTCCGCGGTGGGGACCCCCGGATGAGCCGCCCCTGCCTCTGATCGCTCCGGCTTCCGAATGCCTGTCTTCGAGGCGAATGAGAGACTTGGACCGTCCGACTTCTCGAGGCGCCGCCGCGAGGACTGGCGGATCGGATGGCCCGGGAGTGGTCGATGTTCCGCAAACGCCCCGCACCAGACGGTGAAGAGCTGCTGGCCAGGCTGGCATCGCTCACCACTCGGGCACGCGAGCTCGCCGAGCTGCGCCGGTCCCAGGTGGAGCTGGCGATCGCGCTGCAACGCGACATGCTTCCCGCGGACCTGCCCGCGGTACCCGGCTTCCACCTGGCCGCCTGCTATTCCCCCGCGTACGCCGGGCTCAACGTGGGCGGCGACTGGTACGACGCCTTCGTACTCCCGGACGGCCGGATCGGCCTCTCCGTCGGAGACGTCCAGGGCCACGCCATCGACGCGGCGGCCTTCATGGGACAGATCCGGGTGGGCCTGCGGGCGCTCGCCTCCATGACGAGCGAGCCCGGCGACCTGCTCGCCTGTACCAACGACCTTCTCCTCACCCTGGACAAGGATCTCTTCGCCACCTGCACCTTCATGCGCTTCGACCCCGCCACCGGCGTCCTGGAGAGCGCCCGGGCCGGTCACATCCCCTGCGTATGGGCCACGGCGGACGGCAAGGCGGAGGTATCCGAGGACGAAGGGGGACCGCCGCTGGGCGTCCTGAAGGGGACCGAGTATCCCGTGACCAGGTACCGGCTCACGACGGGCGGAGTCTTCGTCCTGCTCACGGACGGCGTGGTGGAGGGGCCTTCCCTGAGCGTCGACGAGGGGCTCGAACGGGTCGTACGGCTGGCGGGCGTCGCCGCCGTCGCGGGAATGGAGGCACACTCGCTCGCGGCCGCCGTGCTCAAGAACGCCGAGCTGGTGGGGCACGAGGACGACGCGGCCGTGCTCGTCGTCGGTCATGACGGGCGTGCTGTTACGCCGTAGGGCGGGACGACGCACGGCTCGCCTCGCTGACGCGGCGGCGTCGGTGTCTGATGGCTGCTGTGGTGGGTATCCGTGCTTGGCCGCGACCGATCGTCCTCGTCTGCGAGACGCTGCTCGTCGCCGTCTGCTATTACGCGGCGGGACGACTGGGGCTCTCGCAGCAACTGGTCGCGGACGGTGCGGTGGTCACCCCCATCTGGCCCCCCACCGGTGTCGCGGTGGCCTGTCTGCTGCTGTTCGGACTGCGGTGCGTACCCGGTATCGCCGTCGGCGCCCTGCTGGTGGTCGCCTCCCTGACCGCTCCCCGCCTGTCCGCTGCCGGGGTCGTCATGGGCAACACCGTCGCGCCCGTGTGCGCCCTTGTGATGTTGCGCGCGGTGGGATTCCGCGTGAGTCTGAGCCGCTTGCGCGACGGTCTGATGCTGGTGTTCCTCGGAGCGCTGACCGCCATGCTGATCAGTTCGGGCGCGGGCGTCGGCATGCTCGTCCTCACGGACAAGATCGCCAACGACGACGTCTGGCTCGTCTGGCTGGCCTGGTGGGTGGGTGACGCCATGGGCGTCGTGCTGGTCACTCCACTGCTGCTTCTGCTGCACCGGGCCCGCTGGCCGCCCCCGTCCGGCCGATGGGTCGAGGCCGCGGCGCTCACCCTGGTCGTGTGCGTCCTGGTACCGCTGGTCGCGTACAGCTCGGTCAGCGTCCTGTTCCTGGTGTATCCGCTGCTGATCTGGGCCGCGCTGCGCTTCCAGCTGGCGGGCGGCATGCCGTGCGCGCTCTTCGCCTCCGTGATGGCCACCGTCGCGGCCAGGGAGGAGGCCGGTTCCTTCGGCGTGCTGACCGACATCGAGACGATGATGAAGCTACAGGCGTTCAACGGGACGCTGGGCCTGACCGCTCTCCTGCTGTCGGCCGTGATCACCGAACAGATCAACACCAGACGGTCGGTCGAACGGGCCTGCCACGAGTTGGTCGAGGCGTTGCAGCATCTGAACGCCGGGGGCCCCGGAAACACGGGGTCGTCCGGGGGAGGCAACCGGTGAGACAGGGCGGTGGGCGAGAGGGATCAGCGCTCGCCCAGGACACGCCGGGCAGCCTCGGCCTCCGCCGCCGGCGGGGACAGCTCGTCGAGGGTGTCGAGGTCGGTGTCCGCCCGCAGTTCCCGTTCCCAGTTCTCCGCCAGCCGTTCCTGTTCCTCGCGAGGCTTCGCGGTGACGGCGTCCCGGTGCTCCGGGTCCAGAGCCGCCAGGAAACGTCCAACCGGGTCCGTCGGCATGGTCGTGCTCCTCATCGTGGGGGAAGGGCGCCGCTTCCGGCCCAGGATGGCCCGACGGGTCCGCGGCGGCCGCTCGACACGGCCTCCGGCCATCCTTTTGGCCCCGTGGTGGCAAGCGGCGCGACCTCACCGCGCCAGGAGATCCGCCGGCCGCCCGGCCCCACCGGCCGGCATGTGTACAGCCGACGGCGAAGCCTTTGCCCGCGGTCAGGCCTTCGGGACCGTGAGCGCGACGAGCTCTCCCAGGACGCGGGCCGCCGGTGCCGGGTCGACGAGCCACTTCAGGTGGCTGCCGCCGAGGGTGCGGACGTCGTACGGGTTGTCCGGCGTCAGGGCGTTGCCCTCGCGGATCAGCCGGTCCTGCATGGCGAGGGGCATACTCGCGTCGTCGGCGAGGCGCACGAAAGTCTTCGGGACGCGGCCCCACGCCGCCGCCTGCGCCCGGTCGGCGGAGGTGCCGACGTCGAGGTTCTCGTCCGGCTGGAAGGTGTTCAGGAAGGTCAGGAACTCCTCGTCCGTGCCGTCGGCGAGGAAGGCGGCCTTGAACGCCGCGAGGGCGTCACGGTCGGCGGTGCGGAAGTTGACGCGCAGCAGACCGAGCTCCGCCGGGTTCCCGGCCATCGCCAGGCCGAGTGAAGCGGCGTCGACCGTGGCCATCTCCGGTTCGCCGTAGTAGTCGTTGACGTCCAGGTCGACGGGGCACCAGGCGGCGACGTAGACGATGCGGTCGATGAGGTCCGGGCGTGCGTTGGCCGTGGCGGTGGCCGTGAAACCGCCGCGGCTGTGCGCGACGAGGATCACCGGTCCGTTCTCCTTGGCCCGTTCCAGAACGCCGATGAGGTGCGCCACGTTGTCGGCGAGCGTGACACCCTTGATGGAGCCCGGCGCGGTGGCGAGCCCTTCGAGATCCTGCGGCGCCTGGTAGGCGCGCGAGTAGCTCGCCGCGAAACCGTGACCGGGGAGGTCGACGGCGACCGAACGGTGACCGAGCAGGCCGAGTTCGGCCTGGAGCGGTGCGAAGGAGAAGGAGTTCGCGAAGGCTCCGTGCACCAGTACGAACGTCGGCTGCATAGGTCTACTCACTCTCTGGCCCCCGTGGGCGGCGAACAGTTGCCCGATATGCCAAGGACCCTATGTAGCGGAAGATCATCCGTGCAACCGGTTCGCGGCCATCCGTTCGCGTGGCGGGATCAGCGCACGGCGGACTCCGGGCCGCCCCGACCGCTCCTTCGACGCCGCCCGCACCCCGGCTCCCGTACGGACGTCGCCGCGGCAGGCGACGGCGTCCTGGGGCGGTGACCGAGGGGCGGCACGCCCGGAGTCCGTGCTCCTCGCACGGAAGTGGTCAAGCCGTCACGCTTCCTCCCGGGCCGGCGCCCGGCCGTCGAGCGAGATGCCCAGCCGTTCGGCCACGGTGGTGAGGGCTGTGCCCAGCGGAAGCGCGACCCGGGTCAGGGCGTGCCGGTCGCCCCGTGTCGGGTCCCGGTTGACGATCAGCACCGGCTTCCCGTCCTGGGCCGCCTGACGGACGAACCGCAGCCCGGACATCACCGTCAGCGAGGAGCCCAGTACCAGCAGGGAGGACGACTCGCGGACCAGCGCGCGGCAGTGCTCGACCCGCCGGGGCGGAACGGCTTCGCCGAAGAACACCACGTCCGGTTTGAGGATGCCGCCGCAGACCGTGCACGGCACCACACGGAAGTCCCCGACCTGCTCGTCGGTGAGGTCGGCGTCACCGTCCGGGTTGATTCCCGCGGCCACTGGCTCGAAGCCCGGGTTGGCCTCCTCGAGCCGCCGGGCGAGTGCACGGCGCGGACCGAAGGCACCGCAGGACAGGCAGACGACCCGGTCCAGGCTTCCGTGCAGCTCCACGACGCCCTCGCTGCCGGCGGCCTGGTGCAGGCCGTCGACGTTCTGGGTGATCACCCCCTGGAGCAGGCCGTGGTGTGCGAACGCGGCGACGGCCCGGTGCCCGGCGTTGGGGCGGGCGCGGCCGAAGGTGCGCCAGCCGAGGTGGCTGCGCGCCCAGTACCGGCGTCGGGCCCGAGGATCGGCGGTGAAGTCCTGGTAGGTCATCGGGACGTGCCGGCTCAGGCTCCCGCCCTCGCCCCGGTAGTCGGGGATGCCCGACTCGGTGGAGATGCCCGCCCCGCTGAGCACCAGCACACCGCCGGTGCGCAGCGCGTCGGCGACCGGCTCCGGATCGGTGGTACCCGGCGGCAGGTCCTCGGCAGGGGTCCAGCTCAGAGTGGGGCGCATGCGCATGCCGCCAGGGTACGGAACGGCCCGCCCGCGGTCCGGCCCACCGACGCGCGGGGCGGGTTCCGGCCGCCCACGTGGCCGGCCCGTCGGCGCCCCGTCGGCGGTGCGCCGCCGGCAGCGGGCCGCGGCACACTCGGCGGTGCTCGGACAGCCGCCGCGCACCGCGAGCCGGGGGCGCCCGTCGCGGCGTGCGGGCGGCCGCCGGACGGTCCCCGCCGCCGGGCGGTCCTCGCCGCCGGGCGGTCCTCGCCGCCGGGCGGTCCTCGCCGCCGGGCGGTCCTCGCCGCCGGACGGTCCTCGCCGCCGGACGGCCCCCGTGGTCACGGCAGCGGCGTGCCACCGGTCGCGTTGAGAATCTCCGCCGTGACGTAGCCGGCCTCCTGCGAGGCGAGGTAGACGTACGCCGGCGCCAGCTCGGCCGGCTGCGCGGGACGGCCCAGTGGACTCTGCTTGCCGAACTCGGCCGTGTCCGGCAGCGTCGCCGGGATCAGCGGGGTCCACACCGGTCCCGGGGCCACCGCGTTCACCCGGATGCCCCGCTCCGCGACCATCTGGGCGAGCCCCTGGGTGAAGGTCACGATCGCGCCCTTGGTCATCGCGTAGTCCAGCAGGTGCGGACTGGGCTTGTACGCCTGGACCGACGTGGTGTTGATGACACTGCCTCCCTCGGGGATGTGCGGCAGGGCGAACTTCGTCAGCCAGAACATGCCGTAGAGATTCGTGCGCACGACCCGGTCGAACTGCTCCGTCGGGATCGCCTCGATGCCGTCCGGCTGGGCCATCTGGTAGGCGGCGTTGTTCACCAGGACGTCGATGCCGCCGAACTCCGCCACCGCCCGGTCGATCAGCGCCCGGCAGTTCTCCTCCTCACGGATGTCGCAGGAGACGGCGACGGCCTTCCGACCGGCGTCCTCCACCAGGCGGGAGGTCTCCCGGGCCTCGTCCTGTTCCTGCGCGAGGTGGGTGAACAGCACATCGGCACCCTCGCGCGCGAAGGCCAGAGCCACCGCCCGGCCGATGCCGGAGTCACCGCCCGTGACGACGGTCCTGCGGCCCACCAGACGGCCCGACCCGCGGTAGGACTCCTCGCCGTGGTCGGGCGGCGGGTCCATCGGCCCGGTCCAGCCGGGGTGCGGCTGGTCCTGCGCGGCGAAGTCGGGGCGGGGGTACTGCTCGGTCGGGTCCTGCTGGTCACGCTGATCGTCCGCCACGTCGGCCTCCTGTGTCTCGCGGGACGAGGTCAGCGACCGTGTTCCCTGGCCGGCCCGTCCGAAAAGCCACCCCACCCACCGGCGAGCCCGGTCGGGCGTCGTCGCGCGTCCGCAGCACGCCGCCCCGGGTCGCGAACCGCTTCGGTGACGGCGGCGCCGCGCCACCGGAACCCCCTTCCCGGCGCGGAGCACGGACGTGAGCGTCCGGCAGCGGCGTCGGCGGACTCCGCCCGGGTGGCGAGCCCGCCCGGAGTGACGTCCCTCCGCGTGGCCTGCCGCGTCCGCGGCGGACTCGTGCAGTACGACGGCTACAGCAACGACGCCCGGTCGTACCCGCCCGACCACGGCGACCGGAGCTCGAACACCTTCGTCGACGTCAATGACGCCCCTCGCTCCCGGGAGTGCCCACCATGCCGACCCCCACCACCCGGCGCCGGAGTTCCGCCTGGCGCCCCGGAACGAGGTCCCCACGCGCGCTGAGCGGCACGGTGTGCCTGCTCGTCCTCGCCGGGACGGCGTCGGCCACGGCTCCGGCTCCGGCCGTCGGCGCCGCGTCCACGCACGCCCTGTTCTCCTGGCGTCCGGACCTGTCCCCGGCCGGCGCCGACGACGTCAACGTCGCGTACGAGGCGGGCGCCCTGCGGGTGCGGGACGGCTCCGTCACCCCCGCCTCCCTGGGACGGGACCGTGGCTACGCCTCCGCCGTGCTGGAGGCACACCGCGTGGACCGGCCGGTGAACCGGGTCTCCGCGGACCTCGACGCGACGGTGCCCGCGGCCGCGAGCGTCGAGGTCGACGTACGGGGACGGGCGGCCGACGGGACCTGGACCGAGTGGCGCCAGGTGGCGACCGGCACCGCGGTGGACCTGCCGCGTGACGTCCTCGACGTCCAGGCCCGGCTCACCCTGTGGAACGCCGGGGGCGGGGCAGCGGCGGCCGTGAGAGCCCTGACGCTGACGGCGGACGACATGGGCAGCGCCCCCGCCGGGCCCGCGCCGAAGGCGGTCTCCGCCTTCTCGGCGCGGGTCTACGCCACCCGCGTCGGCCTGGTCGGGCACACCACGGCCAACGGCCACGTCATCCGCGAGAACGACCACTTCGTGGCCCTCCCCTCGCGAAGGGCCCTGTCGCCCAAGGACAGCGGCCAGTACTCGGTACAGGTCTGCGGGCCGGTGCGCTGCGAGACGGCGCCGGTGTGGGACGTCGGCCCGTGGAACACGCACGACGACCACTGGAACCCCTCCGCGCAGCGCGAACAGTGGCAGGACCTGCCACGGGGCCTGCCCCAGGCACAGGCGGCCTACGAGGACGGCCACAACGGCGGACGGGACGAGTTCGGCAGGCAGGTCGCCAACCCGGCCGGCATCGACCTGGCGGACGGAACCTTCCACGACATCGGCCTCGACGACAACGGCTGGGTGACCGTCACCTACCTCTGGACCGGCGGTGACACCAAGTCGTTCCCGACCCGGGGCACCGACGTGAGCGTCCGGCAGCAGCCGACGACCGCCTCCACCCGCGTGGCGATCCTGCCCGGAGCCACCACCGTGCGGGTGCGGTGCCAGGTCCGCGGCCGGCTCGTGAACCACGCCGGCCGCGGCAACGACGCGTGGTCCTGTCTGCCCGACTACGGCGGCCACGTCTCCAACGTCTTCGTCGACGCCGCCGAATCCCGGCTCCCGGGCGTACCCGCCTGCTGAGCCCGCGGACGGCTCCGGCGGGCGACCGGTGGCGCGGACCGGGCGGTTCCCACTCGGTACCGCCTCCCACAGGGGGCCGGTGCGGCGTGCCACGTCCACCCGGTCCCACGCGGTCTCGGTGGACTCCGCTCGAAGTACCGCGCCCGCTCCCGCCAGGGGCGCGGTCGTCGGCCGAGTCACCCCTCGAAACCCAGCACAATGACCGCATGACCGCTACTTCCGGAACCCGTGCCGACGACGAGGGCGGTCTCCTGCGGGTACGTCTTGCCGCGGCGGTGACAGCCCTGGTGATCGCCGGCGCCGGAACAGGGCTCAGGACCGTGGCGTCGGGAGACGTGGCCAAGTACGGCGGAGACGCCCTCTACACCCTTTTGGTGTTTGCCCTCGTCATCCTGGCGGCGCCCCGGGTGACGCCGCCGAGAGCCGCCGCGGTCGCCCTGGCTGTCAGCTGGGGTGTCGAGTTCTCGCAGCTCAGTGGCGTGCCGGCCGATCTCTCCCGGCAGAGCGCGGTTGCCCGCCTGGTCCTCGGTTCCACATTCAACGCACCGGACCTCTTCTGGTACGCGGTCGGCGCGGCCACCGGCTGGCTCGCCGTGCGCCGGACGCGCGGGCGTCTTTGACGGTGGCGGACGCGGCGGGGGCGGCACCGCGCCGCGGGTGGCGCGGCCACCTCCGTCCTCGCCGCCTCCTGAGCCGCTACGACAGCGGCTCGATCCAGATGTCGCGGTACCGCACCTTGTTGCCGTGGTCCTGCAGTCGGAGCGCACCGGCCGTCGGGGCCTCCTGAGCGCCCCCGGCGGTCGCGCCGCCGAGCGCCACGTCCTTGTGCACGGTCACGCCGTTCCACACCACCGTGACGCGCGCGTCCTGCGTCTTGACGCCCTGGTCGTCGAAGCGCGCCGCGCGGAAGGTGATGTCGTACGTCTGCCAGGTGCCCGGCGGGCGGGCCGCGTTGGCGTCGGCGGCCTTCTGCTGGTAGATCGCGGCGGCCTCGTTGTCCGCGGGCGTGGTGTCACCGAACGAGTCCAGGATCTGGATCTCGTAGCGGTCCTGGAGGTAGATGCCGCTGTTGGCCCGGTCCTGGCCCGTGACGTCCGGGGGCAGCTCGGGCAGCCAGAACTCGGCGTGCAGCTTGAAGTCACCGAACGCCTGCTTCGTGCGCAGGTCGCCGCAGCAGACCTCCATCCCGCCGTCCGTCAGCGGCCACTGCGCGGTACGGCCGTCCGTCTGCTGCCAGGCCGCTCGGTCGGCGCCGTCGAACAGGACGATGCGCTCACCCTGGGGGTGCACACTGATCATGTCGAGATTGACGTGTCCGGTGTCGCCCTCGTCCACCCGGTAGGTGATGGTGTTGGCGCCCTTGCGCAGCCTCAGCGACTCGCTCCGCGTGGACCAGTCGTCCCAGCCGCCCGTACTGAGCAGGCTCGACTGCTTCACCTTCGTGCCGTCCACGTACACGCTCACCGTCTTGGTGCCGGTGAAGGGGTTCGGCCCGTTCGCGTACCGCAGGGCCACGTTGTAGGTGCCCTTCTTGTCCACGTCGACGGTGAACGAGGTGGCCGCGCCCTGGGTGCCGTAGCCGTCCACGAAGCCGCTGCCGGAGTAGCCCGTGTGGTCGGTGTTGACGCCGGCCCCGCCGGAGCGCCGCGCCTCCTCCGCCTCGTACGACGTCGTCGGGGGCTGCTTGCCCGGCATGGCGTTGAGCGTGTACCAGGCTTCGGTGCTCCACAGCGTCTCGCCCTCGGCCGAGCTGAACGGACGCGGTGAGCGGACGTGCACCACACGGTCGGGCTTGAGGCCCGCGATCCGCAGCGTGACCTTCTTCCGGTCCTCGGACAGCCGTGCGGAGGTCACGGCGAGGGTCTCCTCGTCGACCTTGGGACCGCCGTACGCCGGTGTGGGCACGTAGCGCCACTGCTCGACCCGGTAGCTCTCGGCGAGCTTGTCCGCCGTCTCCTGGGACAGCGGCCGGGTGTACTCGAGCTCGAAACCGCCCCGCTCGGCGCGCATGGCCCGGATGTCGAACGCCTTGCCGCCGTTCGGGGCGAGCTTCTGCAGACCGTGGGTCAGCTTGCCCTCCTGGCCCCAGTTGCCCCCGGCGCCCAGGCCGCCCGCGTAGATCGCGCCGTCCGGACCCTGGGTGATGCGGTTGACGCCCGCCTCGAGGCCCTGGGTGTGGCGGAAGACCGCGCCCTGGTCCCTGCCCTTCACCTTCTCCAGGAAGGCGCGCTGCAGTCCGCCGTAGGTCACGTCGCCGAACAGCATCTGGCCGGCGTACGGGCCCTTCTTCAAGAGGATCGGGGTGCTGGGGGAGTTGGCGATCTCGTTCTGCGGCAGCCACAGCACCGGTTCGGTCACCGGCTGGTCGTCGAACGGGCCGGCCGGGTTGGTGTAGTGGTTGAAGAAGCGGTCGGGCTTGATGCGGACCAGCTTGGAGGCCGGGAGCCAGCCGCCCTGGTTGTCGGCGACGAAGAGATCGCCACCGGGGCCCCAGCCGATGCCGTTCGGGGTGCGCAGGCCGCCGGCGAGGTAGGTCACCTCGCCCGTCTTCCTGTTCACCTTGATCGTGGTGCCGCGGTTCGGCGCCGGCTGCGGATTCGTCGTCGCGCCCCCGTAGTCGATCGCGACGGAGAGGTTGAGGTAGAAGTGCCCGTCGCGGTAGAGCAGGCCGAAGGCGAACTCGTGGAAGTTCCCGCCGTACGGCCAGGTCGCCACGGTGCGCCGCGCGTCGGTGACGTCGTCGCCGTCGGTGTCGCGCAGCTCGGTGAGCTCGTGCTTCTGCGACACGTACAGGGCTCCGTCGAGCGCCTTGATGCCCATGGGCTCCTTGAGGCCGCTCGCCACCTTCTTCACCGTCACCTTGTCCGGGCCGGTCGCGCCGGTGACGTTGTCGAGGAGGTACACCTCGCCCTCGGTGTTGTCGGTGCCGCCCCACGTGGTGATGGCCATTCGGCCGTCCGGGAGCCAGTCCATGCCGGTGACCTGGGGTTCGAAACCGTCGGGCCGCAGGTCCGTCAGTGTGTAGTCGGGATGCACGCCGTCCAGCGGCAGTCCGTCGCCGGGGGTGTCGGTGCCGCTCTCGCACTGCTTGCGGCCGGGGGCCGTGACCCGCACGACGTCGGCGTCGGTGCTCAGGGCGGAGTTCGGTACGAGGGAGAAGCCGGCGGCGCCGGGCGGCTTCCACTCCAGCGTCACCCGCTGGTCGTTCGCCCGGTCGAAGTGATCGACGCGCAGGGCGTGGTGACCGGCCGTCAGGGTGGCCGTGCCGTCCTTGGGCTCGGCCGCGTGGAGACCGTCGTGATCGATGACCGTCCGGCCGTCGATGGTCAGGCGTGAGCCGTCGTCGCTGGTCAGACGGAAGGTGTAGGCCCCGTCCTCGGGTGCCTCGATGTTCGCGATCACTTGCGAGACGAAGTTGTCACCGACACCGAAGTCCTCGGCCGTGGAGAAGTCGATGACGGGCATCAGTTTGTCGACGTTCGGGGTCTGTCCGGGCTTGAGCGCGCAGATCTCGTTCATCGGCTGTCCGATGTCGAAGACGCGCAGTGTGACGCCCGGTTCCTGCGGTGGCAGGTCGTCGGCGGCACCTGCGGCGCCTGCGGGCGCCGAGCCGAGGCAGCCGAACAGGAACGACACGGCGACCAGACCCGCCAGTCGTCCGCGAGTTCTGGAGCGGGACCGTGAACTCATGCATCCTCCCCGGGGGCCACCCGTGAAAGGGCCGCCCATGACGGTGGTACGGGACGACGAGGTGGTGCGGTCGGCGTCCTGCCGACCCGAAGTGACGCGTGGTGTGTGCGAGATGCCTGGAATCGACCGGGCGTCGCATACCCTAGAAGCCTTTTGCCGATCGCGTCTATAAGTTTGTCATCAGTGAGTACAAACTCTGTTCGCCGATGGGCGAAGAACGCTGATCTCCGGCCGGGTTTCCCCTTCGATGAACATAGCGGCCGCGCGCGGGGCCGGCGCCTCCGGCGTCCCGAGGGACGCGGCGGGGCCTCAGCGCCTGGGCAGGCTCGAACCGCGGACGACCAACTCCGGCTGGAGCACGACGTGCTCGTGACGGTGCTCGTCCGCCCGGTCACCGGCTTCCTGGAGCAGCAGGCCGGCGGCCATGGCGCCCATCGCGCGTGCGGGCTGGCGGACGGACGTCAGCGGTACGGTCGCCGCCGCAGCGAACTCGATGTCGTCGTACCCGACGATGGCCAGGTCGTCGGGGACCTTGACCCCGGCCGTGTACATGAACTGGAGAACCCCGAGGGCCAGCAGGTCGTTGGCGCAGAAGACGGCGGTGGGCCGCTCCGCCAGACCCAGCAGCCTGGCTCCCGCGTCACGTCCGGCGGACACGTCGAGGCGGTCCGTGGGGATCTCCCGCAACGCCGTGGAGGGCAGGCCGGCCCGGGCGACGGCCTCCAGTGCCCCGGTCCGGCGATCCTGCACCTGCCTCAGGTGCGGCGGACCGCTGACGTAGGCGATGGAGCGGTGCCCGGCGCCGGTCAGGTGACGGATCGCCAGGGCACCGCCGGTGACGTCGTCGACCGAGACGGAGCAGCCCTCCTCGTCGCCCGCCACCCGGTCCACGAGCACGTACGGAATGCCGTGCCGCCGGAACTCGCCCAGGCTGCGCCCACTCGGGTCGGCAGGGGTGACCAGCACTCCGCGGACCCGCTGTTCGGCGAAGAGTTCGAGGTACTCCGCCTCCTTCTGCGCGCTCTGCGCACTGTTGCACAGGGCGACGGCGAGTCCCGCGTCCCGGGCCGTGCGCTCGGCTCCCTGGGCCAGGTCGACGAAGAACGGATTACCCATGTCGAGGACGAGCAGCGCCAGGACACGGCTGCGGCCCGCTCGCAGTTGCCGGGCGGACTCACTGCGCACGTAGCCCAGACGCGCGATCACCTGCTCCACATGACGTCGCGTCCGCTGCGACACACGGCCGGGCCGGTTGAGCACATTGGAGACCGTGCCCACGGAGACGCCGGCCTCCCGTGCCACGTCCTTGATCCCGACGGCCGGCGTGGGGTGCGTCATGCGTGTCTCCTGCTGTTCTGTCCCCCGTCCAAGGAGGCCGGTCCGGGGGAAGCGTTCATCCTGCGAAGCCGCGACTCCGGTTCACGCCAGATGGAAGACCTCGGTGAGAGGGCGCATGGCGGCATCGGGGGCCCGCCCGTCCAGTTCCTCGAAGAAGTCCGCCATTTCGGCCTGCCAGCGCGCGTTCACCTCCGTCGCCTCCATGGCCGCCCGGGCCGCCTCGAAGTCGTCGGTCTCGAGATAGCCGACGAGCAGGCCGTCCTCCCGCAGGAAGAGGGAGTAGTTGCGCCAGCCGGCTTCGGAGAGCGCGGCGAGCATGTCGGCCCACACGTCCTGATGGCGCTCGCGGTATTCGGCGACCCTCTCGGAGCGGACCTTCAGAAGAAAGCAGACACGTTGCATCGGACCACCCTGCTGCCGAGCGTGGGGCCCCGGTGATCGCCGGGGCCCCACGACTGTCGTGCGGATCAGAAGTCGTACTCGTCGATGTTGGCCTTGTCGAAGACGGTGGGCTCACCGGGGGAGACGACACCGTCCGCTCCGATGGTCATGGTGCCGAGGTCGCCGGCGGTGAAGGTCTCACCCTTCCGGCCGGTGATCTGGCCGGACTCGAGGGCGACCGCGACGTGGGCGGCGAGCGCGCCGAGCTTGGCCGGGTCCCACAGCTCGAACTCCTCGACGGTGCCGTTCTTCACGTAGGCGCGCATGTCGTTCGGGGTGCCGAGGCCCGTGAGCTTGACCTTGCCCTTGTACTTGGAGCCGGACAGGTACTGGGCGGCGGCCTTGATGCCGACGGTGGTGGGGGAGATGATGCCTTTCAGATCCGGGTACTCCTGCAGCAGGCCCTGGGTCTGCTGGAAGGACTTCTGGGCGTCGTCGTCCCCGTAGGCGACCTTGACGAGCTCGATGTCCTTGTAGGCGGGCTTCTTCAGCTCCTCCTTCATGACGTCGATCCAGGTGTTCTGGTTGGTCGCGGTCTGTGCCGCGGACAGGATCGCGATCCGGCCCTTGCCCCCGATCTGCTTGGCCAGCAACTCGACCTGGGTGCGCCCGAGGTCCTCGGCGGAGGCCGGGGAGACGAACACCTGGCGGCAGTCCTTGTTGGTGTCGGAGTCGTAGGTGACGACACTGACGCCGTTGCGCATGGCCTGCTTGAGGGCGGTGCACAGGGCGCCGGGGTCCTGCGCGGAGACGGCCATGGCGTCGACCTGCTGCTGGGTCAGGGTGTTGACGTAGCTGACCTGGCCGGCGGTGTCGGTGCCGCTGCTGGTGCCGACCTCCTTGTAGGCGGAGCCCAGTTCCCGCAGCGCCTTCTCGCCGCCCTTGTCGGCGGTGGTGAAGTAGGGGTTGTTGACCTGCTTGGGCAGGAAGGCGACGGTCAGGCCCTTCTTGGTCTTGGCGTCGGGGTCGGCCTTGCCGACGGCCGCGCTGCCGCCGTCCTTGGACGCGTCGTCCTTGGTGGTGCCGCCGCACGCGGTGGCGCCGAGCGCGAGCGCGGTGGCGGCGGCGAGTGCGAGGGTCAGACGTCGGGATCTGGCGGTGGTACCGGGCATGGGAGGTTCCTTTACCTGTGCGGGCGGGAGGTGGGGGAGAGGAGCCGTCCTGGCGCGGAGGGCCGGTCGGGAGGGGCCGAGAGGAGCCGGGGGGGGGAGGACTACGGACTGGGAGGAAGGACCGGGGACTAGGGGGAGGAAGGACCGGGGGACTAGGGGGAGGGGGCTGTCAGGGGCGGAGGAGCGGCCGTTCTCCCCCTGGCCCGTGCCTGGGAGACCCGCCTGCCGATCCGCGGCGCGAGAACCGAGATGACCAGCAGGACGCCGGTCGCCACGGTCTGGGACTGGGCGGAGACGTTCAGCAGACTCATGACGTTCTGCATCGTGCCGAGCAGGAACACACCGGCGACGGCACCGCCGAGCGTGCCCTTGCCGCCGTCGAAGTCGATGCCGCCGAGCAGCACCGCGGCGATGACGGACAGTTCCAGTCCGGTGGCGTTGTCGTAGCGGGCGCTGGCGTAGTGCAGGGTCCAGAAGACACCGGTCAGAGCGGAGACGACACCCGTGGACACGAACATGGCCAGCTTGAGCCGCCTGACCCGGACACCTGCGAAGCGGGCGGCCTCCTCGGAGGCGCCGATGGCGAACAGCGAACGTCCCAAGCGCGTGGCGTGCAGCACCACGACGGCGATCGCCAGCAGGATGACGAAGGGAACGACGGCGTAGGGGAGGAACGTGTCCCCGAACCGGCCGGCGCCGAAGTCCAGGTACTGGGCCGGGAAGTCGGTCACGGAGTCGGAGCCGAGCACGATCTGCGCGATACCGCGATAGGCGCCCAGGGTGCCGATGGTGACGGCCAGTGAGGGCAGCCCGAGCCGGGTGACGAGCAGGCCGTTGACCAGGCCGCACACCACCCCGAGCAGAACGCAGAGCGGAATGATCGTCTCGATCGCCATGCCGGCGTTCCACAGCGCGCCCATCACGGCACTGGAGAGGCCGGCCGTCGAGGCCACCGAGAGGTCCACCTCGCCGGAGACCACGAGCATCGCCATCGGCAGGGCGATCAGGGCGATGGGCAGGGTGTTGCCGATGAGGAACGACACGTTCAGGGCGTTGCCGAAGTTCTCCACGAAGGAGAACGAACAGATCAGCAGGACGACCAGCAGAACGCCGACCGAGGTGTCCCAGCGCACCGCTCCGCCGAGACGGGAGAGCACGGGAGACTTGACGGTGGTGTCAGGCATGACGGGCACTCCTCGACTGTGCGGCCTTCTTGCGCAGGGCTCCGGAGACTCTGAGCGCCAGAATCCGGTCGACGGCGATGGCGAGCAGCAGCAGGAAGCCGTTGATGGCGGTGACCCAGACCGAACTCACGCCGAGGGCGGGAAGCACACCGTTGATGGAGGTCAGCAGTACGGCGCCGAGCGCGGCGCCGTACACGGTGCCCGATCCGCCGGTGAAGGCGACGCCGCCGACGACCACGGCGCTGACCACGATGAGTTCGTACCCGCTGCCGGTGTTGGAGTCGACGTTGCCGAACCGGGCGAGGTACAGGGCGCCGGCGAGCCCGGCGAGCGCCCCGCACACCACGTAGGCCGTCATGACCCGGGCCCGGACCGGGACGCCGGCGAGCCGGGCGGCCTCGGGGTTGGAGCCCAGGGCGTACATGTCCCGTCCGCTGCGGTAACCGCGGAGGTAGTAGGCCACGACGACCAGCACGGCCAGGGTGAGCAGTGCGAGGTAGGGCACCACGGAGATGCCGTCGCTGCCGAAGTCCACGAAGCCGTCGGGCAGGGCGCTCGCCGTGATCTGGCGGGAGCCGACCCAGATCGAGTCGATGCCGCGGATGATGTAGAGAGTGCCCAGGGTCACCACCAGTGCCGGCACCTTGCCCAGACTCACCAGTGCGCCGTTGACCACGCCGAACAGCGCGCCGACCCCCACGGCCAGCAGCACGGCGACGAGCGGGTGGCCGCCGTCCTTGAGGTAGAGCCCCGCGGCGAAAGCGGAGATGCCCAGCACGGAACCGACCGACAGGTCGACGTTGCGGGTGATCACCACCATCGCCTGGCCGATCGCGACCAGCACGAGGATGGTCGCGTTCAGCATCAGGTCCCGGATGCCCTGCTGCGACAGGAACTCGGAGTTGGACAGCTGGGTCGCGCCGAGCATCACCACCAGCACGGCGATCACGGCCAGTTCACGGGCCTTGAACAGCTTGTCCATGAGCCGCCGTGCGGCGACGGACTCCGGTGGGACCTCCTGCCGTACCGGCTCGACGGTCGTGGTCATGCCGCCTTCCCCTCTCGGTCGGCGCGGCCGGTGGCGGCTGCCATCACGGTCTCCTCGGTCGCTTCCGCCCGGGGGATCTCCGCGGTCAGCCGGCCCTCGTGCATCACCAGGACCCGGTCGGCCATACCGAGGATCTCCGGCAGGTCGGACGAGATCATCAGCACCGCCACGCCGTCGGCGGCGAGTGAGGACAGCAGACGGTGCACCTCCGCCTTCGTCCCCACGTCGATACCGCGGGTCGGCTCGTCCACGATCAGCACCTGGGGAGCCGTGGCGAGCCACTTGGCCAGGACGACCTTCTGCTGGTTGCCGCCCGACAGCGTCCCCACGACATCGGCCAGGCGCGCGTACTTCACCTGGAGCCTGGTCGCCCAGTCCACGGCGCGGCTGCGCTCGGCCCGCCGGTTCATCAGCCCGGCCCGGGAGGTGGCCGCGAAACCGGTGAGGCCGATGTTCCGCTCGATGGACATGTCCATCACCAGACCCTGGGCGCGGCGGTCCTCGGGCACCAGGGCGAGGCCGGCGGCCATGGCCAGGCTCGGGGCTCCCGGGGGCAGCTTGCGGCCGAGCACCTCCACCTCACCGCCGTCGAACCTGTCGACGCCGAAGACCGCCCGGGCCACTTCACTGCGCCCCGCCCCGACCAGACCGGCGAGACCGAGGATCTCGCCGCGTCGGACGTCGAAGGAGACGTCGGTGAACACGCCCTCGCGCGTCAGCCGGCGCACGCTGAGGGCGGCCTCGCCGATCCGGGTCTCCTGCTTGGGGTAGAGCTCCTCCAGATCGCGGCCGACCATGCGGCGCACCAGGCCGTCCTCGTCCAGGTCGGAGAGGGGCTCACTGGCGATCCAGGCACCGTCCCGAAGGGTGGTGACCCGCTGGCACAGTTCGAAGATCTCCTCCAGACGGTGCGAGATGAACAGCACCGCCGCCCCCTGCTCGCGCAGCGTCCTGACCACCCCGAACAGCCGGGACACCTCGCTGCCGGTGAGCGCCGCCGTCGGCTCGTCCATGATCAGGACGCGGGCGTCGAAGGACAGGGCCTTGGCGATCTCCACCAGCTGCTGGTCGGCGATGGAGAGGCCGCGGGCCGGCTGGTCCGGATCGAGGGCGACACCGAGGCGGGCGAAGAGCTCGGCCGCGGCCGCCCTGACCGCACGGTGGTCCACCCTGCCCAGTGAGCGCCGGGGCTGCCGTCCGATGAAGATGTTCTCCGCGACGGACAGATCGGGAAAGAGCGTGGGCTCCTGGTAGATCACGGCGATCCCCGCGTCGCGGGCGTCCGCCGGGTTGTGGAAGTCCACCGGCCTGCCGTCGAGGAGGACCGTTCCGGTGTCCGGGCGGTGCACGCCCGCGAGCGTCTTGATCAGGGTGGACTTGCCGGCGCCGTTCTCGCCCGCCAGGGCATGGGCTTCGCCCGCGTACAGCCGCAGGGAGACGTCACGCAGGGCCCGGACGGCGCCGAAGGCTTTACTCACTCCCTCCAGGGCGAGCACCGGAGTGGTCTCCGGTTCGGGATGAGTCATGAGTTCTCCCCAGTACGTGTGCCGAGCGGGAACCCCGCTATGAAATGTTTCAAACGGGATTGCCGGGAAGCTAGCTTCAGCCCGTCCGGGGCGTCAAGGGTCCGGGTTCACGCGATTCCGGTGCCCGTGGTGGGAGTGGCAGCGAACAGCCGGGCCGAGCCCCGCGGGAGCCCTTGACGGGGGTTGTGTCACGGGTTAGTTTCGGCGCAGCCTGAATCGATTCACACGAACAGGTCATTCAAGTGCTCCGCGACGGGGCAACTTGCGCATCCAGAGGTGGACATGCCTGACATCACTGCCGTGAGAACCGCACTCGCCGACCAGCGGGTCGAGACGCCTTCCTGGGGCTACGGCAACTCCGGAACGCGTTTCAAGGTGTTCGCGCAGCCCGGCGTGCCGCGGACCCCGCGTGAGAAGCTGGACGACGCGGCCAGGGTGCTCGAGTTCACCGGTGTCACGCCCCGGGTGGCGCTGCACATCCCCTGGGACAAGGTGGACGACTACGCGGCGCTGGCCGCGCACGCGAGGGACCGGGGCCTGGAACTGGGCACCATCAACGCCAACGTCTTCCAGGAAGACGACTACAAGCTCGGCAGTGTCTGCCACCCGGACGCCGCGGTGCGGCGCAAGGCGCTCGCGCACCTCATGGAGTGCGTCGACATCATGGACGCCACCGGTTCCCGCGACCTGAAGCTGTGGTTCGCCGACGGCACGAACTATCCCGGCCAGGACGACATCACGGCCCGCCAGGAGCGGCTCGCCGAGGCCCTCCGAGCCGTCTACGAGCGCCTGGGCGACAACCAGCGAATGCTCCTGGAGTACAAGTTCTTCGAGCCCGCCTTCTACACGACCGACGTCCCCGACTGGGGCACGGCCTACGCACACTGCCTGAAGCTCGGTGCCAAGGCACAGGTCGTCGTGGACACCGGCCACCACGCCCCCGGCACCAACATCGAGTTCATCGTGGCCGTCCTGCTCCGCGAGGGAAAGCTCGGAGGCTTCGACTTCAACTCCCGCTTCTACGCCGACGACGACCTGATGGTCGGCGCCGCCGACCCCTTCCAGCTCTTCCGCATCCTCCGCGAGGTCGTCAGGAACGGCGGCCTGGACCCCGCCGCCGGCGTGGCCTTCATGCTCGACCAGTGCCACAACATCGAGGCGAAGATCCCGGCGATCATCCGTTCGGTGATGAACGTCCAGGAAGCCACCGCCAAGGCGCTGCTGGTCGATGACGAGGCGCTGGCCGCGGCCCAGGAGGAGGGCGACGTCCTGGCGGCCAACGCCGTCCTGATGGACGCGTACAACACCGACGTCCGGCCCCTGCTGGCCCAGGTCCGCGAGGAGAAGGGCCTGAACCCCGACCCGGTCGCCGCCTACCGCGCCAGCGGCTGGCAGGAGCGGATCGCCGCCGAACGCGTGGGCGGCGAGCAGGCCGGCTGGGGCGCGTAGCCGCCGCTCCGGGCCGCGCGGCCCCCGGGCATCCTCCGTCGTCACCTCACCCCGAAGGAAAGATCAACATGGCCTCCGCCATCCATCCCGAAGTCGCCGGGCTCCTGGCGCGCTCGCACCGGCTGGGCTCCGATCCGCGCAACACCAACTACGCGGGCGGGAACACGTCCGCCAAGGGCACCACCACCGACCCCGTCACCGGCGGCGAGCTGGAGCTGCTGTGGGTCAAGGGCTCCGGCGGCGACCTGGGCACGCTGAAGGCCGGGGGACTGGCCGCGCTGCGCCTGGACCGGCTGCACGCCCTGAAGGGCGTCTACCCGGGCGTCGAGCGCGAGGACGAGATGGTCGCCGCGTTCGACTACTGCCTGCACGGCAAGGGCGGCGCCGCGCCGTCCATCGACACCGCCATGCACGGCCTGGTCGACGCGGCCCACGTGGACCACCTGCACCCCGACTCCGGAATCGCGCTGGCCTGCGCGGCCGACGGCGAGAAGCTGACCGCCGAGTGCTTCGGCGACACGGTCGTGTGGGTGCCGTGGCGGCGGCCCGGATTCCAGCTCGGTCTGGACATCGCCGCGATCAAGGAGGCCAACCCGCAGGCCGTCGGCTGCGTCCTCGGCGGCCACGGTGTCACCGCGTGGGGTGCGACCTCGCAGGAGTGCGAGGCCAACTCGCTGCACATCATCCGCACCGCCGAGGCCTTCCTCGCCGAGAAGGGCCGCCCCGAACCGTTCGGCCCGGTGCGGGACGGCTACGAGCCGCTGCCCGACGGGGAGCGGCGCGCCCGTGCCGCCGCGCTCGCCCCCCACGTCCGTGCGATCGCGTCCGCCGACCTGCCGCAGGTCGGCCACTTCACGGACTCCGGGGCGGTGCTGGACTTCCTCTCCCGCACCGAGCACCCGCGCCTCGCGGCCCTCGGCACGTCCTGCCCCGACCACTTCCTGCGCACCAAGGTCCGCCCGCTGGTCCTCGACCTACCGGCCGGGGCGCCCCTGGAGCAGGCGATCGCTCGGCTGGCGGAGCTGCACACCGAGTACCGCGCCGAGTACCGGGCGTACTACGAGCGGCACGCCGTCCCCGGCTCGCCGGCCATGCGCGGCGCCGACCCCGCGATCGTCCTGGTGCCCGGCGTCGGCATGTTCTCCTTCGGCAAGGACAAGCAGACCGCCCGGGTCGCCGGTGAGTTCTACGTCAACGCGATCAACGTGATGCGCGGCGCCGAGGCCGTCTCCTCCTACAGCCCCATCGAGGAGTCGGAGAAGTTCCGCATCGAGTACTGGGAGCTGGAGGAGGCCAAGCTGCGGCGGATGCCCGCGCCCAAGCCGCTGGCCACCCGGGTCGCGCTCGTCACGGGCGCCGGCTCCGGCATCGGCAAGGCCATCGCCCACCGGCTCGCCGCCGAGGGCGCCTGCGTCGTCGTCGCCGACCTCGACGCCACGGGCGCGGCGGCGGTCGCCGAGGAACTCGGCGGCCCCGACAAGGCCGTGGCCGTGGCCGTGGACGTCACCAGCGAGGAACAGATCGCCGCCGCGTTCGCCGAGGCCGTGCTCGCCTTCGGTGGCGTCGACCTCGTCGTCAACAACGCCGGCATCTCCATCTCCAAGCCGCTGCTGGAGACCACGGCCGAGGACTGGGACCTCCAGCACGACATCATGGCCCGCGGCTCCTTCCTCGTCTCCCGGGAGGCCGCCCGGGTGATGACCGCGCAGCAGCTCGGCGGCGACATCGTCTACATCGCCTCCAAGAACGGTGTCTTCGCGGGGCCCAACAACATCGCCTACGGGGCGACCAAGGCCGACCAGGCCCACCAGGTGCGGCTGCTGGCGGCCGAGCTCGGCGAGTACGGCATCCGTGTCAACGGCGTCAACCCCGACGGAGTCGTCCGGGGCTCCGGCATCTTCGCCGGAGGCTGGGGCGCCAAGCGGGCCGCCGTGTACGGCGTGGCGGAGGAGAAGCTCGGTGAGTTCTACGCCCAGCGCACGCTGCTCAAACGCGAGGTGCTGCCCGAGCACGTGGCGAACGCGGTCTTCGCCCTCACCGGCGGTGACCTGACCCACACCACCGGCCTGCACATCCCGGTGGACGCGGGTGTCGCCGCGGCCTTCCTGCGCTGAGCCACCGGCCCGCCCCGATGCCGGTGCCGGCCGCGCGGCGGCATCAGGGCGCAACGCGGGCCGGCGACCGGCGCCGCATGGTGCACGCCACGCCGAGCCGGCCCACCCGCCGACCGCGCTTTCGCGCCCCTTCGCACCACCACACCTGGTGGGTGTCGTCCGCGACCCCGCATCGCCACAGCCCTCGCCTCACCACTCCTCGCCGCGCACAGCGGAGGTAACACCACGTGACCAGCACCCCGGCCCCCTCAGGCCTCCCCTCGGCGTTCGCCGCGGTCGACCTCGGGGCCACCAGCGGACGGGTGATCCTCGGCCGGGTAGGGCCGGACCGCCTCGACCTGAGCGAGGCGCACCGGTTCGCCAACACTCCCGTTCGCCTGCCCGACGGACTGCACTGGAACCTGCTCGCGCTCTTCCAGGGAACGGTCGACGGACTGCGGGCGGCTGCCAGGGCCGGTTCGGTCGCCTCCATCGGAGTGGACACGTGGGCGGTGGACTACGGGCTCCTCGACGCCGACGGGGTCCTCCTCGGCACCCCGTACCACTACCGGGACAGCCGCACCGACGCCGCCGCCCGGCGGGTCTGGCCCCGCGTCGGGCCCGAGGAGCTGTACCGGATCACCGGACTGCAGCATCTGCCGTTCAACACCGTCTTCCAACTCGCCTCGGCGGTCGGCAGCAGCCAGTTGGACGCTGCCCGCACGCTGCTGCTGATCCCGGACCTGCTGGTCCACTGGCTGACCGGAACCATCGGCGCGGAGGCGACCAACGCCTCCACCACGGGCCTCTTCGACGCCCGCACGGGCACCTGGTCCGGTGAACTCCTCGACCGGCTCTCCATCGACCCGGCTCTGCTGCCGCCCCTGCGCCGCCCCGGCGACCCGGCCGGAACCCTCCTGCCGCACGTCGCCGCCCACACCGGTCTGGACGCGAGCACCCCGGTCGTCACCGTCGCCTCGCACGACACGGCCTCCGCCGTCGCCGCCGTCCCGGCCACCGAACCGCACTTCGCCTACATCTCGTGCGGCACCTGGTCCCTGGCCGGCCTCGAACTGGACGCCCCGGTGCTGACCGAAGCCTCCCGGGCCGCGAACTTCACCAACGAACTGGGCGTGGACGGCAGCGTCCGCTACCTCCGCAACATCATGGGCATGTGGCTGCTGGAGGAGTGCCGCCGGATCTGGCGGGCGCGGGGGCTGCCCGCCCACATCCCCGCACTCCTCGCCGAGGCCGCGCGCGCCAAGGCGTTCGACGCGGTCATCGACCCGGACGACCCGGAGTTCCTCGCCCCGGGCGACATGCCGGAACGGATCCGCGAGCACTGCCGCCGTACGGGCCAGCCGGTCCCCGGCAGTCAGGGTGCCGTCGTCCGCTGCATCCTGGAGAGCCTGGCACTGGCCCACCGCCGCACCCTGCGGCAGGCGGCCGAACTCGCCGGCCGCGACATCACCCACATCCACCTCGTCGGCGGCGGCTCCCGCAACGACCTGCTCTGCCGGTTCACCGCCGACGCCACCGGACTGCCCGTCATCGCCGGGCCCACCGAAGCCACCGCCCTCGGCAACATCCTCGTCCAGGCCAGAACCGCCGGGCTGGTGGCCGACCTGGCGGCGATGCGCCGACTGGTCGCCTCGACCCAACACCTCAGGCACTACACCCCACGCGGCGACAGCTCGGCCTGGGACGCGGCAGCCGCCAGGCTCACCCCCGCCCGAACGGAGCCCTGATGCGCGTAGCCCTCTTCGCCACCTGCGTCAACGACGCCCTCTACCCGTCCACGGCGATCGCCACCGTCAAGGTGCTCGAGCGCCTCGGGGTCGAGGTGGACTTCCCCGCCGCCCAGACCTGCTGCGGCCAGCCGCAGTACAACACCGGCTACCGGCGCGCGACCGAACCACTGGTGCGCCGCACGGCCCGCGCCTTCGAAGGCTACGACCACGTCGTCACGCCCTCCGGTTCCTGCGTCGCCATGGTCCGCGACAACTACCCCCGGATCGGGGCCAGGGCGGTGGCCGAGGGCCGGGGCCGGGAACTGGCCGACGCCGCCGCGTGCCTCGTTCCGAACGTCTACGAGCTGACCGAGTTCCTCGTGGACGTGCTCGGGGTGACGGACGTGGGCGCCTGCTTCCCCCATACGGTCACCTATCACCCCTCGTGCCACGGGCTGCGCATGCTCGGCCTGGGCGACCGGCCGCGGCGGCTGCTGGAAGCGGTCAGGGGGCTGGAACTCGTCGAACTGCCGGGCGCCGAGGAGTGCTGCGGTTTCGGCGGCACCTTCGCCGTGAAGAACGCCGACGTGTCCGAGGCGATGGGCGACGACAAGGTCCGCAACGCGCTGTCCACGGACGCGGACGTGCTGTGCGGCGCCGACAACTCGTGCCTGATGCACATCGGCGGCATGCTGCGCCGCCGGGACGCACCACAGAGGGCACTGCACCTCGCGGAGATCCTCGCGAGTACGGAAGAGGAGCCGCTGCGATGAGCGGGACGTATCTGGGGATGCCGGCCTTTCCCGAGGCGGCGCGTGCGGCGGTGCACGATCCGACGCTGCGCGGGAACCTGCGGCACGCCAC
>NZ_JBVHVP010000042.1:0-18023 GCF_055564775.1 Streptomyces sp. NPDC028991
CGTCGGGTCCGGTGTCGGTGTGCTCGTCGGCGTGCGCGGCCGTCGATGTCGCCGCGGCCAGCGCCAGACCGCTCAGCACCGCCACGACGACACCGACACGCCTGTTGCTCGCGTACTTCACTGCAGCCTCCCGCGTTCGAATGCGTTCCTGGAGGCTGTCGGACGGCGGTTACGGGAAACCTGCCGCGGTCTGGCGGCGCCGGGATCAGCCGGTGGACCGGAACGGTGAACCGGCTGATCCGAGGTCGAAGGGGCGATTACGCGCATCGCGCCCGTCCCTCCACACGAACGGGGCGACGCGAGAGGGGCGTCGGTCAGTGACGAAGGCGGTCGGGAGCGGTGCCGCCCGTCACCTTCCGAGGAGGCCCTCGGGCAGCAGCGACTGCGGGGACGTGGCCGGGTGGCCCACTTCCAGCGATCCGAGGAGTCCGTCCAGAAGAGGTCCACCGGGGACCCCGGCGGACGCGCCGGGCACGGGAGCCGCCTCGGCGGCAGGAGCGGACGCCAGCAGAGCGGTGGCCATGACGGAGGCACAGGCAAGCTTCTTGATCATGTCCGCCTTAACGAATGACGTCCCGTGGGGCAACGCCCGCTGTCAGCCGGTTGGCCCAGTCGGAACCACGCGGATGCCGAGACTGCCACAGGCGGTGGCGGTGAGCGCCCGGGGGAAGACCTGGTACGGCTGGATCACTGGTGCGGCGAGAACACCCGGAGAGAGAGGGCGCGCCGCCGGTGCTTACCCCCGGGGTAATCGACCGTTCTCCGCTGCCCCGGCAGGATCACCGACAGGACCAGGCGCATCGACGGGAGCCCCCGCCGGGAGCCGGCCGCAGTCGTGAGGAGAGCAGTATGTCCGTCAAGTCCACCACCGGCACGATGAGTTCCGCCGCCACCACTACCAGTTCCGCCACCACCACCAGTTCCGCCACCACCACGAGTTCGGTCACCGAGGACACCCGGGCCGTGGTGCGGGAATTCCTTGCCGCCCGCATCGCCGGGGACACCGGGCGGCTCGCCGAACTCTTCGCCGACGAAGTCGACTGGCTGCTCGCCGACAACCCGGCCGTTCCGTGGATACGGCCGCGGTCGACGGCCGCCGAGTGCGCCGCCCAGTTCACGGAGTTGATGGAGCACACCGTGCCCGAGGACGCGCGTGCCTCCCTCGACACCTTCCTCGTCGACGGCACCGACGCCGTGCTGATGGGACACGTGTCGGGGACAGTACGGGTGACGGGAAAGTCCTTCGAGGGCCCGTTCGCCCTCCGCCTCACCGTCGAGGGCGGCCGGATCACCCGCCACCACCTCTACGAGAACAGCCTGTCCATCGCCGAGGCCTGCGCCCCGTGAGGGCGTGCACCGGCGACTTCCGCCGGCCTTGTCCGGCCGCCGAGCCGCCGGGCTCTCCGGCGGGTACGAGCGGCTGGGAGGCGCACCCGGCGTACCGGGCGCCGAACCGGTCGGCAGCGGGGCGCGGCGGCCGCCCCTGACCGGGCCCGGAGGCTTAGCGGCGTGTGTACCTGGAAACGACTACTCCCGAACGGTCGTCGCAACGACCGTCGGCCGACACGGGGAGGGGTCTTTCGTGGATGTGCCCTTGTATCTGAGGCCGCGGGTGGATCAACCGCTCGCCTCACTGCTGGGGGCCGCGCCATTCCTGCACTCGCTCGTCGACGCGCTCGGATCTCCGCTCAACGTGCTGCTCCCCGAGACCGTCGCCGCCAACGCGGAACGATTCCGCGCCGTCTACCGCCGTCACCGTCTCGCCGGGCGGGTGTACTTCGCGCACAAGGCGAACCGGTCCAGCGCCCTGGTGCGGCGGCTGGCCGCCGGGGAACCGGCCGGCGTCGGTGTCGACGTCGCCTCGCTGGAAGAACTGCGGCACGCCCTGGGCTGCGGTTTCACCGGGGACCGGGTCATGGCCACCGGCCCCAAGGACCCGGAGTTCCTGTGGCTGGCGGCACGCGTGGGCGCGACGGTGAACCTGGACTCGCTCCACGAGCTGGAACAACTCGCCGGCCTGGTACGCAGGTACGGCCTCGGCCGGGTCGAGGTGCTGGTGCGCCTGTCTGGGTTCGAGTCCGCCGGCCACGGGGGAGCGGGCACCCGGATGCTGTCGCGCCGCAGCCGCTTCGGCACCCCGGTACGGGACGCGGAGGAGCTCCTGACGGCCGTGGAACGGCACGCGGACGCCGTGGAACTGACAGGCCTCGCCTACCACTTGGACACCACCGGCCTCGAAGAGAAGGGCCGGGCCCTGGAGCAGTGCGTGCTGCTCATGGACAAGTGCCGGGCCCGGGGGCTGGCGCCGCGTGCCGTGGACATCGGCGGCGGCTTCGGCGTGGGCTACGTCGCCGACGCCGAGGAGTGGCGGCGCTGGACGACCGCCCTGAGCGAGGCGGTCCTGGGCGGCCGCCCGCCCCTGACCTGGCGCGGTCACGGCTACGGGCTGCGCAACGAGGGCGGCACGGTGCGCGGGTCCGTCGCGCTGTACCCCGGCCACCGCCCCAACGCCGGCCCCGGCTACCTCGACGAACTCCTCTCGCTGCCCGCACCGGTGCTGGGCCGGGGGCCGGGCACCCTTCTCCTGGAGCACCTCCACGATCTCCACATCGAACCCGGCCGCTCCCTGGTCGACCAGTGCGGACTGTCGCTGGCCCGGGTACTGGACGTGCGGGGCACGGGCGAGGACTCGGCCCCCTACCTGGTGCGCCTCGGGATGAACGCCGGGGACGTGAGCCTGGAGGAGCACGGAGTCCTCGTGGACCCCGTACTGCTGCCGCGCGGCGGCCCCGAGGAGGGCGACGGGGGGCCGGTCGGCGTCCACCTCGTCGGCAATCTGTGCCTGGAGGCCGATCTGATCACTCGCCGCCTGGTGTTCCTCCCCAGGCTGCCGCGCGCCGGCGACCTGCTGGCCTTCGTCAACACCGCCGGGTACGCGATGGACTTCCACGCCCACCACGCGCAACGGCAGCCCCTGGCACGGACGGTGGCGGTGGAGAAGGAGGGTGACTCCTGGCGCTGGTGCCTGGACGAGGACTACTGGCCGATCACACACCCGGGGGGAACGCCCGCATGAGGTACGACAGCATCACGGAGGCCATCGGCAACACACCGCTGGTGCGCATCGACCCCGCCGTGCACGGGCTGCGCAACATCGACCTCTACGCGAAGCTGGAGATGCTCAACCCGTTCGGCTCCGTCAAGGACCGGCCCGCCTGGCACATGGCGCGCCCTCACCTGGAGGGCGCGGCCGAGGGGGAGGGGACGGTCGTGGAGCTCTCCAGCGGGAACACGGCCAAGGCCCTCGCCCTGCTGGCCGGCCTGCACGGCCTCAGGTTCAAGAGCGTCACCAACCGGATGCGGGTACCGGAGATCAAGGACCTGCTCCTGCTGCTCGGCGCCGAGATCGAGGAGCTGCCCGGTCGGAGCGAGTGCCTCGACCCGACCGACACGGACGACCCGCTGACCCACTTCCACCAGGCGCTCTCGGATCCCGGCAGCACCTACCTGCACACCGACCAGTATTTCAACCCGCGCAACGTCGAGGCGCATGCCGAGGGCACCGGACCCGAGATAGTCAAGGATCTGGACGGGCGGGCGCCGGACTGGTTCGTCGCCTGCGTGGGCACGGCCGGTTCGTCGACCGGTGTCGCCAGGGTGCTGCGCGAACACGATCCGGAGGTGCGGGTGCTCGGCCTGGTCGCCCACAAGTCGGACTTCGTCCCCGGCATCCGCACCATCGACGAGGTGCATCAGGTCGGCCTGTTCGATCCGGGGACGTACGACACCATCGAGTCCGTCACCTCCGGCGAAGCCATCGACGGGATGCTCACCCTCATCCGCCGCTGCGGACTGCTGACGGGACCGACCGGCGGCGCCGCCTACCAAGGGGCGGTACGCCATCTGCGGGCCGCCGACGCGGCGTTGGAGGGGTCGGGGCGTCGCGAGACCGCGGTGTTCATCGTGTGCGACCGGGCGGAGAGCTACCTGAGCTACGTGCGCGACCGCCGCCCGGAGCTGCTGGGCAGGGCGAGCCGGGGGCCCACCCTCGCGACACTCACCGACGACGAGGTACGGGCGGGCGCGAGGTCCGCGACCGTGGACGAGGCCCGCCGGTGGATCTCGGAGGGCGATCCCCGCCCGCTCGTCGTCGATCTGCGCAGCCCGCACGCCTACGCCGCCCTGCACATCGAGGGCTCGCTCAACATCGTCGACGATCTGTTCGAGGAACTCGTGCGGGGCGGGCTCCCCTTCAGCAAGCGGACGCCCGTGCTGCTGGCCTGTCCCGTCGGCGAGAGGTCACTGCGCTACGCCGCCCTGCTGACGGGCAGGGGACACCCCGACGTACGCAGCCTGGCCGGCGGGATCGTCGCCTGGCGGGACGCGGGCGCACCGCTGGTGCGCGAGTGAGCGCGGACCGGTGGCAGCGGGAACTGAGGGAGCAGTTCCCCATCGTCACCGCACACCCGGAGTCGGCGTACCTCGACAGCGCGGCCACGTCCCAGAAGCCGCGAGCCGTACTGGAGGCCGTCCAGACCTACCTCACGACGTCGAACGCCAACGCGGGCCGCGGCACCTACCCGTGGGCGAACCTGACCACGGAGCTGGTGGAGACGACCCGGCAGCGGGTCAAGGAGTTCCTCGGCGATCCGGAACCGGACCACTCCACGGTCCACTTCACCAGCGGCACCACCGATGGCCTGCGCGCCGTCGCCCGCGACTGGCTCGCGCCGTACCTCACCGACGGCGACGAGATCCTCGTGCCGTTCGCCGACCACCGGGCCAATCTCGACCCCTGGCTCGAAGCGCAGCGACTGCTGGCCGCCCGCGGCGTCCACGTACACCTGCGCGCCCTGCCGTACCAGGCGGTCTCCGGCGACTACGACCACCGCGCCCTCGGCGCCCTCGTCGGTCCGCGGACCCGCTTCGTGGCCGCCACGCACGTGCACCACGTCTACGGCGGCGACATGAACGTGCACCGCGTCCGCGCGGCGGTGGGCCCGGACGTGCCGATCTGCCTGGACGCGGCGCAGAGCGTCGGCCACCTGCCCGTCGACCTGGCCGATCCCGCGCTCGACGTCGACTTCGTGGTCTTCTCGGGGCACAAGGCGATGGCCCTGCCGGGTACGGGAGCGGTCTGGGCGCGCAACGCACGGGGCCCCGCCTTCCGGCCGGCCGGTTGGCAGGGCACCCCCAACACGGTGGGCATCGTGTCGCTGCGGGCCGCACTCGACTGGCTCGACACGGCCGGCCCCGACCGGATCGCCGGCTGGACGGGCGGCCTCACGACCCGGCTGACCGACCGGCTGAGGCACCTCGACGCGTACGAGATCCTCGGCTGCCCCGTCAGCCTCGCCGCCGGCTCCGCGCTTCCCGCGGCCCAGCGCCGCCACGGCATCGTCACCTTCCGGCACCGCGACATCCCGTCCGACGACCTCGGGTTCATCCTCTACAGCCACGGCTTCATGGTGCGGGCCGACGGCCTGTGCCAGTCCGGCGCGGGCGAGAAGGACGGGTCGGTGCGCGTGAGCCTGCACGTCTACAACACGGCGGAGGAAATCGATCGCCTGCTCACCGTACTGACGTCATTGGCGTGAAGGACCAGAGACATGGCAAGTGATAACCGTTTCCACCTGTAGATTCGGACGCGTCCACGACGGGTGAGCAACGGAAGAGGTGGCGCGACCAGATGGGCATCAGCATGGCGGTGGCCAGGACGTGGGTGGAACGCTGGGAGCGACAGCAGCAGCGTTACGCCGTGGACCGCGAGGAGCGGTTCACAGTGATCACGGATGTCGTCGAGTACGCCACGGCCGGCCGTCCCCGGCCGCTCCTGCTCGACCTGGGCTGCGGCCCCGGCTCCCTGGCGGCCAGGCTCGCCGGCCGGCTGCCGCACGCGGAGATCGTCGCCGCCGACATGGACCCCCTGCTGCTGGAACTGGGCCGGACCCACCACGCCAACGCCGCCCGCTACGTCGACACCGTGATCGGAGCCGATGGCTGGACCGGTGACCTCGGGCTGGCACGCCCCCTGGACGCCGCCGTCTCGACGACGGCTCTGCACTACCTGCCCGAGCCGGTGCTGCTGGACACCTACCGCCGCCTCGCCGCGCTGCTGCGCCCCGGCGGCGTACTCGTCAACGGCGACCATTTCCCGCCTGCCGAGGCGCCCTGCTCGGACATCACCGCGTACGTGGGGCGCCGCCGCGCCGATCGGACGGGCGGCGACGCCCACGAGGACTGGCGGGAGTGGTGGACCGCCGCCGCCCGGGATCCCGAGCTGGCCGACCTGCTCGCCGAACGTGCCCAGCGCCACGCGGCCCACGGCGGGGGCGGGGCCGGCGCGGACCTGGCGGCGGACCGCCACACGGAGCTGCTGCGCCGGGCGGGCTTCCGCCACGTCGCGCCGGTCTGGCAGTTCGGCGACAGCGCCGTGCTGGTGGCGGTCAAGGGCGGCTGATCCCGGACCCGTTCACAGGGCGAGGCTCATCAGGATCTCGTCCCGGTCGTCACCGGGCGCCACGCGCAACGCACCCGGCCATCGGCCGACCTCGGTCCACCCGGCCCTGCGGTAGAAGTCCTCGAGTCCCAGACCGGCCCGCGCGGTGAGCCGCAGTCTCTCCAGGCCCATCTCGCCGCGGGCGATCTCCGGCAGGCGGCGCATCAGCGCGGCACCGACGCCGATGCCGCGGAAACGAACATGTGTCTGCAGGTGATTCACCGTTCCGCAGTGCGCGCCAAGAGGGTGCGGCTCGCGGCGCAGGAGTACCCAGCCCGCGAGTGCCCCGTCGACGCCGGCCAGGAGGATCCGGCTGCGCCGCGGGGCGAGCCCCTGGATGATCTCGTCCAGCGCCGGTTCGACGTCCGGCGAGGACGCGGGCGGCAGCGGGCAGTCCATGGGGACGACCGCACCTCCGGCAGCGATGACCGCCGTCCAGCAGTCCCGGAGATCCCGCCGTACGGCCGGCGTGGCGTCCTGAGCACGGGTGATCTGTGCGAACGCTGGTGCGCGCACCGTCTCATGAGCAGTCACGTCCGCCAGTGTGCCAGGCCCGGCCGGCCCCGAAGCCCGTCCCGGCCTGCCCGCGCTCGGTGTCATCGTGTGTCGGACCGTACTGCCGGTGACGTAGTGGGTGGTTTCACATGAAACATCGCAGACGCCCGCAGTTCGCGAACCCGGAGAGGCCCGCGCCGCTCACCGGAAGCGGGCGAGGAGGCATGCGGTCATGGCCGCGTGACGTCCCGGTCCTCGGCCGGGACGTCCTCCTCGGCCACGGGCGGGCTCTTCGGCGCGGTGACCGCGTTCGCCCGCGGCTTCCGCCGCGTGCGTCACCCTCCGGTCCGCGAACCGGACATGTGAAGGCAGGTTTCGGGCCGCACCCGGCCGCGCCGAGGTTCCGCGCCCGTACGATCCGCCCGCATGCCGCCGTTGCGCCCGTCCTGCGCCCTGTCCCGCTTCCTTCCGTCACCGCACGCTCGCATCCATGGGGGACACACACGAACCGAGCCGTTTCCCGGTACCCGGCCCCGACAGCCACCGGCAGCCGCCCGACGACGCCCCACGGCCCTGGGACGGCGTCGACCGGAGACAGGCCGCCCGCGACGGCGCCACCGGGCCGGAACCGCCGGCCCGGCCGATCTGCCCGAACTGCGGCCTGGCCGGCGAACGCCGTCTCACCTACACCGGTCAGCACGTCCTGCTCGAGCCCCAGCTCACCGTCCCCGCCCACCTCGTCCCCGGCGGCCACCGCTGGCACATCGACTCCGGCGGGCAGGCCTGGAACAGCGGTCTGAACGAACCACCGCCCGGCACCACATGCCGCGTCCCGCACCAGCTCGCGTGCCCGGATCTCACCCTGGACGAGATCAAGCCGTGGCGGTGGCTGGACGCGGTGCGCGGGGAGAACGCGCGCCGGGCGCGGCGGCAGGCGGACGAGGACGGCTACCCGGCGGCGCTGCCCGACGCCGGCTGAGGGGGAAACGTCACCGGCCGGAGACCCTCGCCGGGAGCAGGCGCGCGCCCCTCGCCATACCCGCCCCCGGCGACCCGTGAGCCGCCGCAGCGACGCACCAGCTAGCCCAACCAGGTCACATCCCCGCCCAACCCTCCCTCGGCCGGTGCGTCCGCATGACCGGCGCCGGGCCCTCGGACGATGTTGGTGCCAGGTGTGCCGCGCCGTGGGTCGCGTCGGCACCGGACAGGTACGAGCGAGGGAGCCAGCGATGCCGGAACTGTTCATCGACGGCGAGTGGACGGGCGCCGTGGGCGGCGCGCGGCGGGACGTGATCAACCCCTTCGACGCGTCCGTCGTCCAACAGGTGGACGACGCGGACGAGGCCGACGTCGACCTGGCCGTACGAGCCGCCCGGCGGGCCTTCGACCGGGGCGACTGGTCGTCGGCGCCCACCCGGGAGCGGGCCGACGTGCTGCTCAGGGTGTCGCGGTTCCTCCTGCGCGACCAGGAGGAGATCGCCCGAGTCGAAACCCTCGACACCGGCAAGACGCTCGCCGAGGCACGCATCGACGTCGAGGACGTCTCCAACGCGTTCCGCTACTTCGCCGAGATCGCCGACAAGGACGGCGGCCGGGTGGTGGACGTCGGCCCCGATGTGCTCAGCCGGGTCACCTACCACCCCATCGGCGTCTGCGCCCTCATCGCGCCGTGGAACTACCCCCTGCTGCAAGCCTCCTGGAAGGTGGCCCCGGCCCTCGCGGCGGGCAACACCCTCGTCCTCAAACCCAGTGAGACGACACCCCTCTCCACGATCCACATGATCCGGCTGATCGCCGAGGCGGGAGCGCCGCCCGGGGTCGCCAACCTGGTCCTCGGCCCCGGCGGCACCGTGGGCGCGGCCATGTCCTCCCACCCCGAGGTGGACCTCGTCTCCTTCACCGGCGGCCTGGCCACCGGGCGCCGGATCATGGAGGCGTGCGCGCCGAGCGTGAAGAACATCGCGCTGGAGCTCGGCGGCAAGAACCCCAACGTGGTCTTCGCCGACTGCGACTTCGACGCCGCCGTCGACCACGCCCTGGAGGCCTCGTTCCTGCACTCGGGGCAGGTCTGCTCGGCCGGCTCGCGGCTGCTCGTGGAGGACGGCCTGCACGACCGGTTCGTGGAGCGGCTGGCCACCCGTGCGCAGGCCATCCGGCTCGGCAGCGGACTCGAACCGACGACCGAGAGCGGGCCGCTCAGCTCGGCGGAACACCGGGCGAAGGTCGAGGCCTACCTGGAGATCGCCCGGGACGAGGGCGCCCGACTGGTCTGCGGCGGCCGCCGCCCGGACGACCCCGAGCTGTCCCGCGGCTTCTTCCTGCTCCCCACCGTCTACGCCGACTGCGACCGGGCCATGCGCATCGTGCAGGAGGAGGTCTTCGGCCCGGTCGTCACGGTGGAACGCTTCGGCACCGAGGAGGAGGCCGTCGAACTGGCCAACGACACCCGCTACGGCCTGGCCGGCGGCGTGTGGACGAACGACGCGAGCCGCGCCCAGCGGGTCGGGGGCCGGCTGCGGCACGGAACGGTCTGGATCAACGACTTCCACCCCTACGTGCCGCAGGCCGAGTGGGGCGGCTTCGGCCGCTCCGGCTTCGGCCGGGAACTCGGGCCCACCGGCCTGCGCGAATACCAGGAGGCCAAGCACGTCTACCAGAACCTCAGGCCGGCTCCCTCCGGCTGGTTCAAGGGCTGAGCGGGCAGGGCGAGAGAGAAGGCGACGCGATGGACGACGAGACGACGACCTACGACTACGTGATCATCGGCGGCGGCACGGCCGGCTGCGTACTGGCCGCCCGGCTCAGCGAGGACCCGGCCTGCCGGGTGTGCGTGGTGGAGGGCGGACCCAGCGATGTCGGCGACGAACGGATCCTGCGACTGCGCAACTGGATCAACCTGCTCGGCTCCGAGTTCGACTACGGCTACACCACCGAGGAGCAGCCGCGCGGCAACTCGCACATCCTGCACTCCCGCGCCCGCGTGCTCGGCGGCTGCTCCTCGCACAACACGCTGATCAGCTTCCTGCCGTTCCCGCAGGACCTCGACGAGTGGGTGGAGCTCGGCTGCACCGGCTGGGAACCGGACACGATCCTGCCGTACCGTACACGGCTGCAGAACACGATCGTGCCCGTCGGCGCCGCCGACCGCAACGCGATCGCCGAGGACTTCGTCACGGCGGCCACCACCCGGCTCGGCGTCCAGCGCGTCGAGGACTTCAACGCCCGCCCCTTCACCGACGGCGCCGGCTTCTTCTCCCTCGCCTACGACCCGGAGACCAACACCCGCTCCTCCGCCTCCGTCGCCTACCTGCACCCCGTACTGGACCGCCCGAACCTGACCCTGCGCCTGGAGACCTGGGCGTACCGGCTGCAGCCCGACAGCGAGGGCCGCTTCACCCGCGTCCTGGTCCGCAACCCCGACGGCTCACTGTCGACACTGGAGGCGGACGCCGAAGTGCTCCTGTGCGCCGGAGCGATCGACACGCCGCGGCTGCTCATGCTCTCCGGTATCGGCCCGGCCGGTCAGCTGCGGGACCTGGGCATCGAGGTCCGCGCCGACCTGCCCGGGGTGGGCGAGAACCTGCTGGACCACCCCGAGTCGGTGATGGTGTGGGAGACCCGTGAACCGCTGCCGCCCAACTCGGCCATGGACTCCGACGCCGGCCTCTTCCTGCGCCGCGACCCGGCGGGCGGTCCGCGCCCGGACCTGATGTTCCACTTCTACCAGGTGCCGTTCACCACCAACACCGAACGGCTGGGCTACCCGGTCCCCGAGCACGGCGTCTGCATGACCCCGAACGTGCCGCGGGCCCGGTCCGTCGGCCGCATGTGGCTGCGCAGCGCCGACCCGGAGGTCAAACCCGCACTGGACTTCCGCTACTTCACCGACCCGGACGGGCACGACGAGCGCGCGATCGTCGACGGACTGCGGATCGCCCGCGAGGTGGCGTCCACCGCCCCGCTCAGCGACTGGCTGCTGCGCGAGGTGGCGCCGGGCCCGGACGTACGCTCGGACGCCGACCTGTCCGAGTACGGACGCCGCGCCGCGCACACCGTCTACCATCCGGCCGGGACCTGCCGGATGGGCGCCGAGGACGATCCCATGGCGGTGCTCGATCCCCAGCTGCGGCTGCGCGGACACGACGGGCTGCGGGTCGTGGACGCGTCCGTCTTCCCCACCATGCCGACCATCAACCCGATGGTCACCGTGCTGCTCGCCGCCGAACGCGCGGCGGACCTCATCACCGCCCGGCCGGCTCCGCGGCCGCCGGCCCTGGAAGGGTAGCCCCGATGGCGATCCGGAACGCCGGGCGGCACCGCGGACGCGGGCCGCGGGCAGCGGGCCTCGGAGTTCCGCGAGGAGACGGGACCGTGGGCGAACGACGCCCTCGGCTTCACCTGCCCCTCCCCGGTGCCGAGCACCTGCACTCCCGTACTGCGGTTCCGAGGCCTGCGGGGACGCCGCCGAGGAGGTGCACCACCCCGGCAGGGTGATGCCCGAGGGGATACGACGCACCGCCCGCGTCGGTGGCGCGGCGGCGACTTCGGCTGCCTGACACCACTCCTGTCCGTCGTCGACCACCGCGCCGGTGATCTCCGGCGAGGACACCGATCCGGTCGTCCCGGCCGCTTCGCGAGCCCGCCCCAAGGGCTGGAAGCCGAGTGGCGAGTCCGGGCCTTGCGTCAGGACGACTCGCGCACCACCAGCTCGGTCGGCAGGGTCATCTGCCGCCGGGACGCCCCGTGCTGCGTGATGTCGGTGAGGATGCGGGCCATGGTCCGGCCCAGTTCCTCCACCGGCTGACGCACCGTCGTCAGAGGCGGGTCGGTGTGGCGGGCGAGGACGGAGTCCTCGAATCCCACGACGGCGACATCACCGGGAACCCGCCGTTTGCGCCGGCGCAGTTCGGCCAGGGCGCCGACCGCCATGAGGTCGGAGGCGGCGAAGACGGCATCCAGGTCCGGGGCGCGTTCAAGAAGCAAACGCATGGCGCGGCGCCCGCCCTCCTCGGTGAAGTCGCCCGCCTCGACCAGGAGTTCCCTCGCGTCCGCCCCCGCCTCCTCGTGCGCGGCCCGCCAGCCCGCGAGCCGGCTGCGGCCTACGTCCATGTCCTGGGGACCGGTGATCGTGGCGATCCTCCTCCTGCCGCCGTCCAGCAGGTGCCGGACCGCCGCGGCGGCCCCGCCGGCGTTGTCGGAGTCGACATAGCTCAGCCGCTCGCCGGCGTCGCGGCGGCCGGCCAGCACGGTGGGCAGGCCCATCTCCTCGAGCATGCCCGGCAGCCGGTCCTCGGCGTGCACGGATACCAGCAGGACACCGTCCACGCGGCGGGTCGCCACCGACTCGGTCAGCTGGTCCCGCTCGGCCTGGTCGCGGACGAGCATCAGCTGCAACTGGGTCCGGCTCTCGGCGAGGGCGCCGCTGACGCCCCGGATCAGCGCGGCGAAGAACGGCTCCGAGCCGAGTCGGCTCTCCGATTCCGGGATCACCAGGGCCACGGCGTTGGTGCGGTTGGTCACCAGGCCCCGGGCGACCGAGTTGGGAACATAGTTGAGCTCCTTGATCGCCGCGAGGACCCGGGCGCGTGCGTCGGCGCTGACCAGTTCCGAGCCGTTGACGACGCGGGAGACCGTGGTGCGCCCCACGCCGGCGTGGGCGGCGACCGTTTTGATCGTGGGACGGCGGTTGCCGGTCATGCACTCCCCCCTCGGCGGCCGCGGCGGCGCTGCCTGCCGCGGAGGTGACCTGCGGCAATTCTTGCAGACGCCGCCGTCGGCAGAGCACCCCCCGAAGCATGGGAAGCGAAGGCGGGGCCCGGAGTCATCCGCCGACTTGCGTTCAAGTCATTGACAGATGGGCCCGCTCCCACGAGTCTTCGTTGCGCCGGTGGGAACGTGCCCATCCAAGTTTGGGCACGTTCCCACTCCCGTCAGAGCCGCTGTAGTCATCGCAGAACTCGTCACGCCGATGTGTCAGCGCCGTCGCTAGGAGGAGATCCATGGGCAGTCTCGGTTCGTTGCGCACGAGGGCGGTGGCGGCGGTCGCGGCCGCCGGTGCGCTGGCACTCGTCGTGGGCTGCAGCAGCAGTGACGACTCGGTCACCGGTGGTGGCAAGGAGGACGGCAAGACCGTCATCACGATGGGCCTGTTCGGCGTCATGGGCATCAAGGAGACGGGCCTTCTCGAGCAGTACGAGAAGGAGAACCCCGATGTCGACATCAAGGCCGAGATCGCCGGTGACGAGCAGACGTACTACACCGCACTGCAGACCAGGCTCGCCGCGGGCAAGGGCCTGAAGGACATCCAGGGCATAGAGATCGGCCGGGCCAAGGAGATCACCGAGACCCAGGCGGACAAGTTCGCGGATTTCTCCGGGATGTCGGGCACCGACCACTTCCTGCCGTGGAAGGAGTCCCAGATCAGCACCGGGGACGGCAAGGTGCTGGGCCTGGGCACTGACATCGGCCCGATGGCCGTCTGTTACCGCAAGGACTACTTCGAGAAGGCCGGCCTGCCCACCGACCGCGAGGAGGTCGCCAAGCTCTGGGAGGGCGACTGGAAGAAGTACGTCGAGGTCGGCCGTACCTTCAAGAAGGGGTTCAAGGGTGACGACGTGGCCTACATGGACGCCGCCAGCGGCCTGTTCAACGCCATGGTCTACGGCTACCCCGAGCAGTACTACAACGACAGGGGCGAGCTGATCCACGAGAAGAACCCGGCCGTCAAGGAGGCGTGGAACCTCGCCGCCGACGCCGCGGACGACGAGTTGACGGCCGAGCTCCGGCAGTTCCAGCCGGGCTGGGACCCGGGCCTGGCCAACGGCACGTTCGCCACCGCCGTCTGCCCGGCGTGGATGCTCAGCCACATCAGTGAGAAGGCCGGCGAGGCGAACAAGGGCAAGTGGGACGTGGCCAAGGCCCCCAAGGGCGCCAACTGGGGCGGGTCCTTCCTCGGCGTGATCGAGCAGAGCCCGGTGAAGGAGGAGGCCAAGAAGCTCGTCGCCTGGCTGACCGCGCCGGAGCAGCAGGCCCACATCTTCAAGGAGATCGGCAACATCCCCTCCTCACTCCAGGCGCTGGACAGCGCCGACGTGAAGAACGCCAAGTCCGAGTACTTCAGCGACGCGCCGATCGGCCGGATCTTCGGCGCCGCTGCCCAGGAGATCCCGGACAAGCAGGTCCTCGGCCGCAAGGACGGCACGATCAAGGATCTCTTCTCCCAGGGCCTGACGCTGATCGAGCAGCAGGACACCGCGCGTGACGAGGCGTGGAAGACCACCGCGGAGCGCATCGAGAAGGCGGTCGGCTGACCCGCCGCCCCCGCGGCTCCCCGGGCCCGCCGACGCATGCCGCCGGCGGGCCCGGGGCCCGGCTCACACGTTCGCCTTTCAGGAAGGAAGTCCGGTGGCCACCTCCACCACCAAGGCCCTGACCGGGGACGAGCCTCCCGGTCCGTCCCCCAGGACGGGCGGCGGGGGCGCCGCCCGGCGGCGCGGCGCACTGCTGCACCGGCTGGACATCAAGGGCGCCCCGTACGCGTTCGTCGCACCGTTCTTCGTCGTCTTCGCCGCCTTCAGTTTCTATCCTCTCGTCTACACCTCGTGGATCTCCCTGCACGACGTGGAACTGGCCACCCTCGACGTCATGGAATGGGTGGCGTTCGACAACTACGTCGAACTCTGGGGCGACTCACGTTTCTGGAACGCGCTGCGGAACACCATCACCATCGGCGTCATCTCCACGGTGCCGCAGCTGATGATGGCGCTCGGCCTGGCGCACCTGCTCAACTACCGGATGCGCGCCTCGCTGTTCTTCCGCGTCGCCTCGCTGGTCCCCTACGCCACCTCGGTCGCCGCCGCCGCCCTCGTGTTCACCATGATCTTCGAACGCGACTTCGGCATGATCAACTGGGCGCTCGGCACGGTCGGCATCGACCCGGTGAACTGGGAGGCCGACAAGTGGCCGGCCCAGGTCGCGATCTCCACCATCGTCATCTGGCGCTGGACCGGCTACAACGCCCTGCTCTACCTGGCCGCCATGCAGGCCATCCCCGCCGACCGGTACGAGGCGGCCTCCCTCGACGGGGCCTCCCGGTGGCAGCAGTTCACCCATGTCACCGTCCCCGGGATCCGCTCCACCATCGTCTTCACCATCGTGCTCTCCACCATCGGCGCCACCCAGCTCTTCGGTGAGCCGCTGATCTTCGGCCAGGGGCCCAACGGCATCACCGGCGGCGCGGACAACCAGTACCAGACGCTCGGCCTGCTGCTGTACGAGGAGGGCTGGAAGAACTACCAGATGGGCCGGTCGGCGACCGTCGCCTGGGCGATGTTCATGCTGCTCGTCCTCGTCTTCGTGGCACAGCGTCTGATCAAGCGCGTGCGTTCCCGATCGTCCTGACCTGGAGTCGCCATGACCACTCAAAGCCTCCCGGCCCGGACGGACGCCCCGGCCCGGACCCCCGCCACGAAGCCGGCCGGCCGCGGCGGCCGCCGGCTGCTGCGCCAGGGCGCCGGCCGCCAGCACCACGCGGGCCCGCTCGCCTACGTCCTGCTCGCCCTCATGGCGGTACTGTCGATCTTCCCGCTGTACTGGACGATGGTGGCCGCCTCCACGGACAACACCCGGGTCAGCCAGACCCCGCCGCCGTTCCTGCCCGGCCCGAACCTGTTCAGCAACCTCGCCCGGGCCTGGGACGAGGCGGCGATGGGCAAGGCCATGGTGAACAGCCTCATCGTGGCCGGGGTGATCGCCCTGTCCACGGTGATGTTCGCGACCCTGGCCGGATTCGCCTTCGCCAAGCTGCGGTTCAAGGGGCGCAACGTCCTGCTGATGCTGGTGATCGGCACGATGATGGTGCCGCCGCAGCTCGCCGTCGTACCGCTGTTCATGATGATGTCCGAGCTGGGCTGGTCGCAGCAGCTGCCCGCCGTCATCTTCCCCACGCTGGTGAGCGCGGTCGGGGTCTTCTTCATGCGGCAGTACCTGGCGGAGGCGCTGCCGGACGAGCTCGTCGAGGCCGGACGCGTGGACGGGGCGCACTCGCTGCGGATCTTCTGGAGCATCGTGCTGCCCGTCGCACGGCCCGCCATGGCCGTCCTGTTCATGATCACCTTCGTGCACGCGTGGAACGACTTCTTCTGGCCCTTCGTGGTGCTCGACATGACCAACCCGACGGTCCCCGTCGCGCTCACCCAGCTCAGCGCGGGATACGTCCGCGACCAGTCCCTGATCATGGCGGGCGCGCTGCTCGGCACGCTGCCGCTGCTGGCGATGTTCATCGTCTTCGGCAGGCAGATCGTCAGCGGGATCATGGCGGGTGCCGTGAAGGGCTGACCTGACCCGCCACCGCGGCGGCCCGGAACCGAGTTGCCGGGCTGCCCCACGTCCCCCAGCCGCGGGCGCGCACCCCGAGGCATCCGCGCGCTCGCGAACACCCCCTCCACGAAAGGACTTACGTGGTCACCGCAGCACAGCAGACGGCGTCCGCCCCGGACACCGCGCGAACCTTCCCCAAGGGCTTCCTCTGGGGCTCCGCGACCGCCTCGTACCAGATCGAGGGGGCCGCCGCGGAGGACGGGCGTACGCCGTCCATCTGGGACACCTACGCCCGCACCCCCGGCCGGGTCCGCAACGGCGACACCGGTGAAATCGCCACCGACCACTACCACCGCCGGCGGGAGGACGTGGCCCTGATGGCCGAGCTCGGGCTCGGCGCGTACCGCTTCTCCCTCGCCTGGCCCCGGATCCAGCCCACCGGCCGCGGCCCGGCCGTGCAGAAGGGCCTGGACTTCTACCGGCGCCTCGTCGACGACCTCCTGGACAAGGGCATCCAGCCCGTCGCCACCCTGTACCACTGGGACCTGCCGCAGGAGTTGGAGGACGCCGGGGGCTGGCCGGAGCGGGCCACGGCCGAGCGGTTCGCCGAGTACGCGGCCCTCGCCGCGGACGCCCTCGGCGACCGGGTGAAGACCTGGACGACCCTCAACGAGCCCTGGTGCAGCGCCTTCCTCGGCTACGGCTCCGGCGTGCACGCTCCCGGCCGCACCGACCCGGTCGCCGCGCTGCGCGCCGCCCACCACCTCAACCTGGCCCACGGCCTGGCCGTCCAGGTGCTGCGCGACCGTGTCCGGGCCGGCACCCAGTGCTCGGTCACGCTCAACATCCACCACGTCCGCCCGCTCACCGGCAGCGACGCCGACGCCGACGCGGTCCGCCGGATCGACGCGCTCGCCAACCGGGTCTTCACCGGCCCGATGCTTCAAGGCGCCTACCCGGAGGACCTGTTCAAGGACACCGCGGAGCTGACCGACTGGTCCTTCGTGCGGGACGGCGACCTGCGGCAGATCCACCAGCCCCTGGACTTCCTGGGCGTCAACTACTACACGCCCACCCTCGTCTCCGAGGCCGACGGCAGCGGCACCCACACCTCCGACGGACACGGCGGGAGCACCCACAGCCCCTGGCCGGGGGCCGACCGGGTCGCCTTCCACCAGCCGCCCGGCGACACCACCGCCATGGGCTGGGCCGTCGACCCCACCGGCCTGTACGACCTGCTGAGCCGGCTGGCGTCCGACTTCCCGAGGCTGCCTTTGGTCATCACCGAGAACGGGGCGGCGTTCGACGACTACGCCGACCCCGCGGGACAGGTCAACGACCCCGCCCGCATCGCCTACGTACGCGACCACCTGGCCGCCGTGCACCAGGCCATCGTGGACGGCGCGGACGTGCGCGGCTACTTCCTCTGGTCGTTGCTGGACAACTTCGAGTGGGCCCACGGCTACGGCAAGCGCTTCGGTGCCGTCTACGTGGACTACCCGACCGGCACGCGCATCCCCAAGGCCAGCGCCCGCTGGTACTCCCAGGTCGCCCGCACCGGCGTACTGCCCGGCGTCTGATCAGGTCAGTGCGGCACGGCACGGCACGGCACGGCACGGTCGCGCCGCGCGGTGCCGCACCCGTGGGCCCGGGACACCCCCCCCCCCCCCCCCATGGGAAAGGGGGGAACCAGCCCCCCGGCGGGTCCTCC
>NZ_JBVHVP010000042.1:18033-25520 GCF_055564775.1 Streptomyces sp. NPDC028991
ACCCCCCCCCCCCCCGCCCCCCCCCCCCCCCCCCCCTCCCCCCCCCCCCCCCCCCCCCCTCCCCCCCCCCCCCCCCCGGGCCCGGTCACCGGGTCAGTTCAGCGGGTCCAGCGTGAGCTGTGCCTGGACCGGGTCGCCGTCGTGCACCAGCGATTCGTGGTGGCCGACGTCGTCGAAGGCGAAGGCGTACGCCTTTCCGTCGGCCATCCGGTCGTGGATGATCCGCGCGTAGTGGTTGGTCACGGACTCCTTGTAGAAGTTCGCCGCCGAGGTGTCGGGCTGGTCGGGGTTGCTCAGCAGCGTCGAGCGGTTGAAGCCGGCGCACAGCGTGCGCGAGATGGGTCCGCGTACCTGGTCGTTGGGGGCGTCCAGGAGCCTGTGACAGCCGAAGACGCTGGAGGCGTCCGGCTTCTGGAAGCTGGTGACGACCGCCCCCGCGCCGTTGGTGAAGTTCATGACACCGCCCGAGACACGCCCGAAGTACTTGGTGCCCGGCCGGTCCGCGAACGGGGTGACGGTGAGGGTCGCCGACGTGTACTTCTGCCAGACCCGGTCGATGTAGTCGTCCATGACCGACGCCGGCAGCGCACCGGTCTCCAGCCCGTAAAGCGGCGACAGGGCCCGCAGGACGGTGCCGTCGGGCCGGGTCTGGATCAGCCCGCCCCAGCCGGGCTGCCCGCGCAGCGCGCCGAACACCGCGCTGTAGCCGCCCGGCTTGAGCCGCCCGGCGCTGCTCACGCTGCCGTCGGCGCGCTGTACCCCGACCGTGTAGGGCGCGGAGAACATGTCGACCTGTGTGCTGTTCAGCCACAGCCCGGAGTCGTTGAGTGTGTACTCGGACCAGTTGAACAGGATGTCGCGGTTGGGGTCGCTCGGATTCTGCACGGCCGGCTGCACCAGGCCGCCCGTGGTCAGCCGGAAGTCGAGCTTCTGGCCGTACGAGAAGTAGATGCGCCCCGACAGCTTGGGGATCCGGATCGTCTTGGTCTGTCCGGCGGCCGGTCCGGGGATGGAGGCGTCCGGTGCGGGGGTCGGGGGAGTGCCGCCGGCGGGCCAGGCGTGGAAGGTGCCGTTCGCGTCGGCCCAGCCCTGCTGACCCGTCGTCAGCGAGGTGCCCAGGTTGTAGATGTGGACCGGTTCGCCGCGACCGGCGTTGTTGGTGATCTTCAGTGGGATGGTGGCGGGCACCGCGGCGTCCGCCGGCGGTGAAGCGCCGAACGTGAGCAGGGCGCCTGCCAGGCCTGCGGCCGTGGCCACGGCGAGTAGACGGTGTTTGAGGCTTGAGAGCACTCTCCACCTCCGTGCGGTGTGGGGGGAGGGAATTGGTCCGTACCGATTCTGAGAGCGCTCTCAGAGTTACGCTGGGGCGCGTTCATGTCAATGAGTGGGGAGCGGGTAAAACGAACGGTGACGGGGCCTGTGCGCTGCGTCAGCCGCTCGGCTCGGAATTGAGCCGTGCTGCCTGGCGCGTCAGGTGGGCGCGTTCGGCGAGGTTGGACGCTTGGCCGGCCGCTTCGGCGTAGAGCCGTGCCGCCGTCGGCAGATCGCCGTCGCGCTCGTGCAGGTACGCCGCCGCCGCGGTGTGGCGGGGCAGTGAGCCGTCCAGCTCCGCGAGCGCCGCCAGGCCTGCGCGCGGTCCGTCCGCCTCGCCCACGGCCACCGCGCGGTTGAGCCGGACGACCGGGCTGTCGGTCAGGCGCGCGAGCTCGTCGTACCACTCGACGATCTGCACCCAGTCTGTCTCCTCGGCGGTGGGCGCGTCGGCGTGGAGCGCCGCGACGGCCGCCTGGGCCTGGTATTCGCCGAGCCGGTCGCGGGCGAGGGCCGCCCGCAGGATCGTGACGCCCTCGGTGATCGCCTCCGTGTCCCACCGGCCGCGGTCCTGTTCGGCGAGCGGCACCAGGCTGCCGTCGGGCGCGGTCCGGGCGGCCCGCCGGGCGTGGTGCAGCACCATCAGGGCGAGCAGCCCCGCCACCTCGGGATGGTCGGCGGCGGCGGCGAGCTGCCGGGTGAGCCGGATGGCCTCGGCGGCGAGGTCCACGTCACCGGAGTAGCCCTCGTTGAAGACCAGGTAGAGGACCCGCAGCACGGTGGCGACGTCGCCGGGCTGGTCGAACCGCACGCCGGAGACGGTGCGCTTGGCCCGGCTGATCCGCTGCGCCATCGTCGCCTCGGGCACCAGGTAGGCCTGAGCGATCTGGCGGGTGCTGAGACCGCCGACGGCGCGCAGTGTGAGCGCGACCGCGGACGACGGCGTCAGCGATGGGTGGGCGCACAGGAAGTACAGCTGAAGCGTGTCGTCCACCGCGGGCGTGGGCCCTGGCGCCGGTTCCTCTTCGACGAGGTCCTCACGCCGGCGGCGGGCGGCGTCCGCCCGGGTCGCGTCGAGGAACCGGCGCCAGGCCACGGTGATCAGCCAGCCCTTCGCGTCCCGCGGAGGTTCGGCCGGCCAGACGCGGACCGCCTCGACCAGCGCCTCCTGCACCGCGTCCTCGGCCGCCGCGAAGTCGGCTCCGCGGCGGACGAGGATCGCGAGCACGCTGGGCGTGAGGCTCTTCAGCAGGGCCTCGTTCATCGATGTCATCGACGAGGTCACTCCGTGATGGTGGGCGGCGCGGTGAGGAACGGACGCAGCTCCAGCCACTCGTGGATCGGCTTCCCGCCGGCTCCGGGCGCGGCCGACAGCTCCCCGGCCAGCTCGACGGCGCGGTCGTAGCCGTCGACGTCGATCACCATCCAGCCGGCGATGAGGTCCTTGGTCTCGGGGAACGGGCCGTCGGTGACCGGCGGGCGCCCCTCACCGTCGTAGCGGACGAACGTGCCCTCGGGAGCGAGGGCCTGGCCGTCGACGAACTCACCGGTCTTCTCGAGCCGGGCCGCGAAGTCGTTCATGTACTGCATGTGCGCCGAGACCTCCTCCGGCGTCCACCGGTCCATGGGCACGTCGTTGGCCGGGGCCGGGGCGCCGCGGTAGTGCTTGAGCAGCAGGTACTTGGCCATGGTGTTCTCCTCGGTGCTGGTACGACCCATTGTGGTCGCGTTCACCCCGGGGACGGAGCCGGACACGGGTTCTCGACATCGCCGCCGAATCTTTTCCGGTTCGGTTTTCCGGGGTCGGGGACGAGCCCGCGGTGATCACCCTCGTGGAGGGCTCGCGCGAGGCGACCACGGCCCAGCGGCCGCCAGCACGCCGTAGTGACGCACCTCGGCGGCCCCTCGCCGTGCCGCTTCCGGCCACAGGCAGTCCAGGACGGAGGCGGACGGCGCAAAGAGGGAGACGGGGACCGCCCGGCGGGCGAACCACTCCCAGCGCACGATCTTGTCCGGCTCGGTGACCCGGGGCTCACCCGTCGTCCGCCGGGTGACGGCCGCGGCCGTCACCCGGGTCAGCCCGTTGAGGCCGTCGACGAGAACCGCCAGTACCCGGACGTCCGTCGCGGCCACCGAGAGTCCGGTCTCCTCCGCGAGTTCACGGGCGGCGGCCGCTTCGAAATCCTCCCCGGCGTCGACTTTGCCACCCGGAAGTTCCCAGCGGCCGTCGTGGCCGAGGCCGAGCAGCACTCGTCCGGCGGGATCGAGGACGGCGAGGCCGACACCGGTGAGGCTGTGGGAAGCGGGGCGGGCGCGTTCGGGGCGCTCGGCGCCGGGCGGGCGAGAGTTCACCCGTCCATTCCACACCGGAGGGGCCGTCGGAAGCCACCGCGGGCCCGGTCCGGCGCCGACGCGGGCCGTGGCCCGGCCGGCCTCACGTGGCCGGGCCACGGCCGGCGGCCCCTTGCGCACCGCCGCCCACGCTGGAAAGCGCGCACGACGAAGGCGCACCCCGCCACCTCGACCGCCTAGAGCAGATCACGTGGTACCGACTCGTTCCAGGTACGGGAGAACACGCGTCGGCCGCCCTCGTAGCCGTCCAGAGTGGCGTCGACGAAAAAGCTGTCCTCGTCGCAGGTGAGGCGCGTGTGGGTGACCACGCGCACGTCCCAGGCGTCGCGGCTGTCGCGGCTGTCGGGGCTGTCGGGGCTGTCGGGGCTGTCGCGCCGGAAGCTCATGGTCCAGGTGGACTCGCCGCTGACGGAGGTGAAGTCGTCGGCTACGGAGGCGTAGCGTTCGTGGGCGCGGCGGCCGACGTCGAGGCCGATCTCCTCGAAGCGGACCGTGCCCCGGTCCTTCACGGTGTCCAGCTCGGCGTGGTAGCCGACCAGGTCGCGTTTCACGTCCCAGCGTACCTCCGGCGGCGTCAGCGTGGTCGTGACGATGGGCGGGGTGCCCTCCGGTTCGCCGAACGGCGCGGCCTGTGTGTCGTCGGCCTTCTCCGGCGGACGGACCGGAAGGGTGAGCGTGCTGGAGCCGTCGTGGACGCTCAGCATCGCCGGCTTCGGCGCCGGCCAGGCGAGCGGCCAGTAGGACGTGGACAGGGAGAGGCGGATGCGGTGCCCGGGCGGAAAGCTCTGCGCCACTCCGTTGAGGTGGACGGTGGCGCGGTAGCGACGGCCGGGCTCCAAGGGTTCGGGCCGCTCCACGCTGTCCAGGCGGGTCAGGTTGAGCAAGCCGTAGGTGACCCGGGTGGCGGCTCCGCCGGGACGGACGTCCGACAGACGCGCGGCCACCATCGCGACCGGCTCGTCGACCGACAGATCGAGGTCGACGGTCGGCGATCCGAGGATCTCCAGCCGCTCGGTGAGCGGTTCGGTCTCGAAGACGAGCGAGCCGCCGTCCTCCTCACGCTGGTCGTAGGGCAGGTCGGGCGGCGCGTTGTAGGAGGCCCACTTGCCCGCGAACTGACCGACGGACAGCGGCGACCGCACGGTCAGCGTGTCCCCGTCCCCGTCGCCCTCCCCGTCCCCTGCCGTCTGCCCCCGCGGCTCGTCCGCAGGCGCGATCCGGTGCCGGGTGAGTGCGTGCGTGGTCGGACGGACCTGCGGAGAGGGCCAGCACGGTTCCGCCACCCAGCGCCCGGGCCGTTCCTCGTACGACGTGGACGGCGGCACGCTGTCCTGCATCCACGTCCGCAGCATCGGGCCGTCCATCACGCCGTTGTCGACGCCCTTGAGCCAGTGGTCCCACCAGCGCACGACCTCCTGGAGGTAGCCGATCGCGGGACCGGGTTCCCCGAGGTGGGGGAACTTGTGCGACCAGGGGCCGATGAGCCCCTTGCGGGGCACGTCCAGGTGGGCGAGCAGCCGCGTCACGGCGTTGGAGTAGCCGTCCGCCCAGCCGCTGGACGCCAGCACCGGGCACTGTACGTCCTGGTAGTTCTCGGCGACCGAGGCGTGCCGCCAGTAGTCGTCGAGACGCTGATGGCGCAGCCATTCCAGGACCCAGGGCCGGGAGTGCTCCAGGCGCTCGAGCCACATGTCGCGCCAACGGTCGCCGACCACGGCAGGATCGGGCGGACAGGTGGCGTAGGCGAACATGGTGCCCGCCTCGGCCAGGTTGTCCGAGAGCATGGCCCCGCCCATGTAGTGCATGTCGTCCGCGTGCCGGTCGTCGGTGAACGACGCGATGACGACGGCCTTCAGGCTCGGCGGACGCCTGGCCGCCACCTGGAGGGCCGCGAACGCCCCCCAGGACAGGCCCATCATGCCCGTGTTGCCGTCGCACCAGGGCTGTTCGGCGAGCCAGGCCAGCACCTCCTCGGCATCGCGCTGCTCCACCTCCAGGTACTCGTCCCGCAGCACACCCTCCGACTCGCCGGTGCCCCGCACGTCGACGCGGACACAGGCGTAGCCGTGCCCGGCGATGTAGGGGTGGTGGATGGAGTCGCGTTCGGCGGTGAGGTCCCGCTTCCGGTAGGGGATGTACTCCAGCACCGCGGGCACGGGTTCGTGGTCCGACGAGGTGGGGCGCCAGATGCGTGCCGACAGGCGGACGCCGTCGGACATGGGAATGACTACGTGCTCCTCTTCCTTCGTCGTACAGGGCAGATGGGTCACGTGACGCATGGTCGGCGCTCCTTACGCTCGCGCTTCTCGCGGGGGCTCGTCGAAGGCGAGGCCCAGGGCGGCGACGCACTGGTCGTACTTCCTGCGCATGTCCTCTTCGTCGTCGCCGCCGGTGAAGATGTGCGCGAGCTCGTAGCTGTAACTGTCCTGCTGGGAAAGGTCCGACAACCGCTGCCCCCGCTCGGGCAGGACTTCGATCCGTACGCCGGGGATCTCCCGCTCGATACGGGCGACCTCCTCGACGGAGGGCACGTGGCGCACGACCCCGTCCGTGAACCACCGGTAGTACCACTTCGCCGCCATCGCGTACGGGCCCTGCCGGTGTGGCATGCGCGGGTCCTCACCGAGGGCGAGGGCGAGCATGCAGTGGTGGTTGGGCGCGCCGTCCACGTACTGGAACAGCTCGGCGTGCGACTGGGAGTGGCGCGGATTGATCTCCAGCAGGCTGATGTCCTGGCTTCCCGGGTCGTAGAAGTACTCGACGCTGAACGTCGCGGAGTCGAAGCCGATCCGGCGCATCACCCGCTCGGTGACATCATGCAGCCGGTCGATGACCTGCGGGGGCAGCATCGAGGGGTACTGGTGGCGCAGGAAGCACGGTGACCCCGGGTAGTCGATCGAGTCCAGCGTGCCGTAAACGGTCACCTCGCCCTGGTGGACGTAGCCCTCCACGGCGACCTGGACACCGGACAGCGACTCCTCCGCCAGACACACCCGGCCGCCGACGCCGTCCATGTCCGGCGGCAGGTCGACCTGGTCGAGGATGTGCTCGAACGGGCGGCCGATGCGGGAGATGCCCTTGCGTATCTCGGCGACGGCGGCGCGGAACTGCTCCTCGTCGTCGACACCGAAGGCCAGCTCGGAGGAGTAGGACAACGCGGGCTTGAGCCACATCGGGAACCGCATGCCCTCCGGAGGCCGCGGGGGGTCGGCCTCCAGGTCGACCCGGCCGAAGCGCGGATGCCGGTCCGTCACCTGCTGTTGCTCGATCCTGCTCCAGTACTTGTGCTCGCACTTGACCACCGACTCGAGGCTCGTGGTGCGAGTGCCGTAGCGTGCTCCGAGGATCGGCACCAGCGTGCTGACCGGGAAGTCCCAGTAGCCGACGATCGCGTCGATGCTTCCGTCGAAACCGTCCAGCACCTCCTGCGCCTTCTCGATCACCTTCGGTAGCGATACCTCCCCGTCCTGAAGCTCCTCGACCGTCAGAAGGCCGTGGAAGCGCAGCGAATCGGCGCCCGGCACGGCCTTGAGCGTCGGAAGATTGGCCTCGTCGAGACCGACCACGAAGACGTTCTTGACATTCTCGTCAGACACGACTCTCCTCTCTCCTCCCAAGATCGACGGGGTACCCCCGCGTGGCCGGGGCAACCCCCGGCGTGGGTCACGCCCGGAGTCGGTCTCGGGGACGGAGCTGGGAGAAGTCGGGGACCGGACGGCTCCGGTCGGTGTCAGTGCTGGGTGAGGGACTGGGGGTAGTCGGTGATGATGCCGTCGACGCCGAGGCCGGTCATTTTGCGCATGGCGCCGGGTTCGTCGACGGTC
>NZ_JBVHVP010000043.1:0-22557 GCF_055564775.1 Streptomyces sp. NPDC028991
CCGGCTGTCCGCGTACGGGGCGATCACCGGGACCAGCGCCGTGACGCCGTTGCGGGCGAGCAGTTCGGCGACGAAGCCGATGCGCTGCACGTTGGCGTGCCGGTCCGCGCGGCTGAACCCGAGGCCCGCCGAGAGGAACTCGCGGATCTCGTCCCCGTCGAGCACCTCGACCCTGCGGCCGCCCACGCGCAGCCGCTCCGCGACGGCACGGGCCACGGTGGTCTTGCCCGCGCTCGGCAACCCGGTCAGCCACACGGTGGCGCCGCGTTCACAGGTGGCCGCTCCGACGGCCCCGGCGACGGCCCCGGCGACGGCCCCGGTGGCCGGTTTGTGGGCTGTGGTCACGGTGATGCCCTCCTGAACGTGGGATGGCGCGATGGAGCGAGGAAGTCTCAGGCCGTGGCGAACTCGGCGAGGGTCCGGCCGAGTACGTCCATGTCGATCCGGTGCCAGGAGCCGGGCAGCTCCAGCGACCGGCCGTCCGGCAGTGCCGCCGCGGTCGCCCGTGCCGCGGCGCGCAGCCATTCACTGGTGCCGGTGCTGTTCAGGACGAGGGTCCGCGTGGTGTATCCGGCGAGCCGGTCGGCCGGGACGCCGCAGTCGCCGCAGATCGCCACGTCATAGGCGAGGGTGTGGGCGTTCGCCTCGTTCATCGCCCAGATCGGACCGTTGCGCCACTCGGCGACCGTGTCCGGGGTCAGCCCCAGGAAGCTGCCCAGGTAGTACTCGACCGCCTCCTGACGCCGGTCCTCCTCCATGAGGACCCGGAGCGTCTTGGCGACGTTCCACGGGGGCTTCGGGAACCCGTCGACGCGGTAGAACGGCTCGTGCAGCGCCAGTCGGGTGATCGGGGCCCCGGCGAGCGCCGCCTCGATCGCCAGGTTCGCCCCCGAGGAACCGGCGAATACGACCGCCGAACCGCCGGCCTCCTGGATCACCGCCTCGAGGTCCTCGATCTCGCGGGCCACCGCGTACTCGGGGCAGTCGCCGCTCTCGCCGCGCCCGCGGCGGTCGTAGACGTAGGTGGTGCAGTGCGGCGCCAGCTCGGGAACGAGCGCGTCGAAGATGGTGTGGTCGCGGAACGAGCCGTTGAGGAGCACGATCGGCGGCCCGTCGCCGGCCTTCTCGTAAGCGATCGTCGTGCCGTCCCGGGAAACGACCTTGCGCATCACGCACTCCTCACGCCGAACGGAGGTGCTCTCACCTCCCCGTCTGGCGGCATCCTCGGGCGCTCCCCTGGATCACGGGTCGAGGACCGGTCGCAGGACCCCTGTGCCGTGGTCGTCCGCCGACGGCACCGGCCGCGTCCGTGGCCGCCGCGTCGCCCTCGTCCCGCGCGCACCAGCCGCCCGCGAGCCGGGCCACAGCGGGATTCGACTCCTCGGCCTTGTCATGACAGTGGCGAGGTGAGGCGCGGTGGCAGCCGTCAGCGGCGCGTCAGTCCTCTGTCGGCGCCGGCGGCGACAGTGGTCCGGGCCCCGTCCCGTCCGTCCTGCCGCCGAACACCGGGAGACCGACATGCGCAACCGGGTCGAACTCGGCCAGGTGCACGCCGCCCTCATGTCACTGCCCGGTGTGCGGGACGCGGCCGTACACGTGGCCCGGCACGTCCCGGGCAGCCGGCGGATCGTCGCGCACATGGTGACGCGCACCCCGCTGGCCGAGTTGCGGGCCGCCCTGGAGTCGAGGCTCCCCTCCCACCTGGTCCCGGCCCGCTTCCACCGAGTGCCGCACATTCCCCTGCTCCCCGACGGCAGCACCGACCGGCGCGCACTGGCGGAACTGACCTCGCCGGAGCGGGAGCCGGGACCGGAGCCGGAGCCTGAGCGGGAGCCGGGACCGGGACCGGAGCGGGAGCCGGGACCGGGACCGGAGCGGGAGCCGGGACCGGAGCGGGAGCCGGAGCCGGGACCGGGACCGGAGCGGGAGCCGGAGCCGGAGCCGAACGCCGCCGCGACGCCGGAGACCGAGCCCGGAGGACCCGCGCGACACGACACCGACGCGCCTCAGGGGCCGCCGCAGACCGTGCCGGTCACCCCGCAGCAGCACACCCTGCTCCTGGACGCGCTCGCCCACCGTGACGCCGGCCGGCACGTGGAGCAGCTGCTCTGGCGCTGGCGCGGTCCGCTGGACACCGACCGGTTCACCGCCGCCTGGCAGTCGGTGTTCGACCGGGAGATCGTCCTGCGCGCCGCCTTCGCCTGGGAGTCCGGACCGCGCCTGGTGCTGCACGGGCACGCCGACGTCGAAGTCGTCCGGCACCCGGCCGGTTCCGTGGACTTCGAGAACCTGCGGGAACAGGACCGGCTGCGCGGCTTCGACCTGCGACGCCCCGGCCTGCTGCGGCTGAACCTCGTCGACGAGGCGGCCCCCGTCGAGGGGGGCCACCCGTGTGTGCGAGTCCTGCTCACCTTCCACCACGTCATGCTGGACGGCTGGAGCGTGTCGGTCCTGCTCCAGGAGTTCTACCGCGCCTACCTCGCCGGCGGTCGGCTGCCCGGCGGAGAACGGCGCCCCGACATCCGCGACTACGCACGCTGGCTCGCCGGCCAGGACACCGGCCCCGCCCGCGACTTCTGGGCCTCGGCCGTTCCGCCCGGCGCCGCCCTGCTGCTGCCCGCGACGCCCGGCCCGGCCACCGGGCTGAGCGGGACCGGCCGGGCCCAGGCCCGCCTCGGCGCGGGCCAGGCCGACCGGCTGCGCGCCTGGGCGGCGTCCTGCGCGGCCACCGAGGCCGGTGCCCTGCAGGCGGCGTGGGCGCTGCTGCTGTACCGGGCCGCCGGCACCACCGGTCCCGCCGCGGTGGGCTTCGGCGTCACCGTTCCCGGCCGCGGCATCGCCCTCGACTCCGTCGAGCGCCTGCCCGGGCTGCTCATGAACTCGCTGCCCATGACCGTACGGGTCGACCCCGCCGAGACCGTGCCCCGCCTCCTGTCCGACCTGCGCGACCGGGCCCTGGACATCGCCTCCTACGAATGGGTGTCGCTCGGGCAGATCCACCGGTGGAGCGGGCGCCGCGCGGACGACAGGCTCGCGGAGAGCCTCATCGTCTTCGAGAACCGGCGGCGCGGCTCCGACGGCCTGCGCTCCGCCCTCGCCGCGCAGGGCATCAGCGTCGGACGGCCCCGCGCGACCGGCGTGCGGAGCATGTTCCCGGTCACCCTGCACGCCCACCGGGACGTCGACGACAGCCTCGTCCTGACCGCCGTTCACGACCGTTCCCGGCTCGCCGACGGCGAGGCGTCACGCCTCGTCGCCCAGTGCGCCCGTCTGCTGTGCGAACTGCCCGGCCTGAAGGGCGGTTCGGCGAGCGTGGCCGACGCGCTGGCGTCCCTCGCCCGAGAGCCGCGGGTGCGGATGGCCCGGGCGCCCGCGGCGACCGCTTGCAGTGAACCGACCCGAGGAGAGCCCCGACCATGACCACCCTCCGCCGGCGCGACACCCCGGCCGGCACCCTTGACGCGCCCGGCGAGCGAACGGCCGCCCCCGCGCCCGGACCCGAGGACGCGTGATGGACACCGGCCACCTCCGGATCGGCGTCGTGGGAGCCGGACCCCGCGGCCTGTCCGTGCTGGAACGGATCTGCGCCAACGAACGGGCCGCCCCCTCGCCCCGCCGGGTCACGATCCACCTCGTGGACCCCTTCCGGCCCGGCGCCGGACGCGTCTGGCGCACGGACCAGTCGCGGCTGCTGCTGATGAACACCGTCGCCTCCCAGGTGACGGTGTTCACCGACGACACGGTCACGATGAAGGGACCGGTGGACCCCGGACCCGACCTGCACGAATGGGCCCGCTCCGTCGTCCTGGCCGCACCCCCCGGCCGATTCGGCGAGGCCGTGCGCGCCGAAGCGCGCACACTGCGTCCGGACAGCTACCCCACGCGCGCCTTCTACGGCAGCTACCTGGAGGACGCCTACCGGCGCATCAGGGAGCGGGCACCCGCCCACTGCCGCATCGTCGAGCACCGCACCCACGCCGTGGCTCTGCGGGACCAGACCGGCGCACCCGGCGGCCCGCAGGTCCTCACCCTCGCGGACGGGACCCGGCTGCGCGCCCTCGACGCCGTCGTCCTCGCCCAGGGCCACCTTCCGCGGCGCCCGTCCGCCGAGGAGTCGGCCTGGGCCCGGGCGGCAGCGCGGCACAGACTCACGTACGTCACACCGGCCAACCCCGCCGACCAGGACCTCGACACGATCCCACCGGGACAGACCGTGCTGATGCGCGGGCTGGGACTCAACTTCTTCGACGGGATGGCACTGCTCACCCTCGGCCGTGGCGGCCGGTTCGTCCGCCGCTCGGGACGTACGGTCTACCTCCCCTCCGGCCGGGAGCCGCGCATCTACGCCGGCTCCCGGCGCGGCGTCCCCCATCACGCGCGGGGCGAGAACCAGAAGGGCCCCAGCGGCCGTCACGAGCCCCGGCTGCTCACCCCCGGGACCCTCGACCGGCTGCGGCGCCGGCGGCTGGAGGGGGAACCGGTCCGCTTCCGCACCCACCTGTGGCCGCTGATCCGCCTCGAGGTGGAAAGCGTCTACTACGAGACGCTGCTGCGCGCGGAAGACCGCGCCTCGCAGGCACCGGGCTTCGTGGCGTCCTACCTCGCGGCCACCACCGCGAAGGACCGCGCGGACGTCCTGGACTCCTACGGTGTCGACCGCGGCAGACGGTGGGACTGGGACCTGATCCAACGCCCCACCGGGGGGCGGCGCTTCGCCGACCGGGCCGACTTCCAGCACTGGCTCCTCGGCCACCTGGCCGAGGACGTGCGCCAGGCACGGGCCGGCAACGTCGACGGACCGCTGAAGGCGGCGCTCGACGTCCTGCGCGACCTACGCAACGAAGTCCGCCTCGCGGTCGACCACGGCGGCCTGGACGGCGCCTCCCACCGCGACGAGCTGACCGGCTGGTACACCCCGCTCAACGCCTTCCTCTCCATCGGCCCTCCCGTCTCCCGCATCGAGGAGCTGAGCGCGCTGATCGAGGCCGGAGTCGTACGGCTCCTGGGCCCCGGCACCCGGGTCGCCCTGAGCACGCGGGAGGACCGGGCCGCGTTCGTGGCCACGGCCGACCACGTGGAGGCGGCGCCCGTCCGCGCATCGGTGCTGATCGAGGCCCGGCTCCCGGAACCCGACCTGCGCCGGACCGCCGACCCCCTGCTGCGGTGCCTCCTCGCCACCGGTCAGGCGGCGCCCTACCGGATCGAAGGCACCGACGGGGCCTACGAGTCGGGCGGCCTCGCCGTCACCCGACGCCCGTACCACACCGTGGACGCCCACGGCCGGGCCCACCCGCGGCGGTTCGCCTACGGAGTCCCCACCGAGTCCGTGCACTGGGTGACGGCGGCCGGTATCCGGCCGGGGGTCGACTCCGTCATCCTCGGCGACTCCGACGCCATCGCCCGCGCCGTACTGCGCCTCACCCGGGCCCGGCCGGCCGTCCCCCTCCCCCAACGCCCGGCCGACCTAGTGGAGATGACGACATGACGCAGCGGACGACCCCCTTCGACGGCGGCCCGGACGCCGGTCTGTTCTCCCCCGTGCGGGCCGGGACGCCCGTGGAGGAGGCCGTCTGCGAGACAGCGTGGCTCCAGGCCATGCTGGACGCCGAGGCGGCACTCGCCCGCGCCCAGGCGGCCCTGGGCACCGTCCCGGACCACGCGGCCCGCGCCATCACCCGCGCCGCCCGCGCGGAACGCTTCGATCCGCGAGCGCTGGCGCTGCAGGCCCGGGAGACCGCCAACCCCGTCGTGGGCCTCGTACATGCCCTCACCGAAGCGGTGGCGGCCGAGGACCGGCAGGCCGCCGAGTACGTTCACCGCGGTTCCACCAGCCAGGACGTACTGGACACCGGCACGATGCTGGTGTGCCGGCGGGCGCTCGGCCTGATCCAGGTGGACCTGGACCGCACCGCCGCCGCACTGGCCGGGCTGGCGGACCGGCACCGGGGGACCGTCATGGCCGGCCGCACCCTCACCCTGCACGCGGTCCCCACCACGTTCGGGCTCAAGGCGGCCGGCTGGCACCGGCTGGTCCTGGACGCCGCCGACCGGATCGGAACCGCACGCCGCGGCCTGCCGGTCTCCCTCGGCGGGGCGGCCGGCACCCTCGCCGGATACCTGGAGTTCGCCGGCCCGCACAACGGCACGGAGCGCCCGGACGGATACCGGGAAAGGCTCGTGGCCGCCTTCGCCGACGAGACCGGACTGGCCCGCCCCGGCCTGCCCTGGCACGCGCTGCGCACCCCGGTCGCGGACACCGCCGCGGCCCTCGCCTTCACCACCGGCGCCCTCGGCAAACTCGCCGCCGACGTCCAGGTCCTGACCCGTACGGAGATCGCCGAGGCCGCCGAGCCCGCCGTCGCCGGACGGGGCGGCTCCTCCGCCATGCCGCACAAACGCAACCCCGTCCTGTCCACCCTGATCCGCAGCGCGGCCCTGCAGGTGCCCCTGCTGGCCGCGGGCCTCACCCAGTGCCTGGTGACCGAGGACGAGCGCTCGGCGGGAGTGTGGCACGCCGAGTGGCTGCTGCTGCGCGAGGCGCTGCGCCTGGCCGGCGGGGCCGCGCGGACCGCCGCCGAGCTGGCCGAGGGCCTGACCCCGGACCCCGCACGCATGCTGCACAACCTCGCACTGACCGGAAGCCAGGTGGTCAGCGAACGCCTGGCCGCCCTGCTCGCCCCGAGTCTCGGCAGGGCCCGCGCGAAGGACCTGCTGACCCGGGCCTCGCTCACCGCCGACCGGCAACGGCGTCCCCTGCTGGACGTGCTGCGTACCCTGCCGGAAGTCACCGCACACCACACCGCGGAAGAACTCGGACGGCTGCTCGACCCCACCGCCTACGTGGGCGACGCACCGGCCCTGGCCGCGCGCGCGTGCGCCCAGCCCCCGCCGGCGAGAACCCCGCCCGTCACCTTCACCACCACGTGCGCGGTGTGAAACCGGCGACGGAACGCGGAGGGCGGGGCCTCCGGCCGCCCGGATCCGACGCGCACGTGGCCGATTCGAGTCGTTCTCCAGGTACGTCGGCGAGGCTCGGCACAACCGATGCGCCACCGCCACGGCGGCCGAGGAGGTGCGACACCATGCGGGACGACACACCGGTCACGCTCTACTGCTTCGCACACGCCGGCGCCGGCGTCTCAGGGTTCGCGCACTGGCGCACCGGCACCGGCCCCGGGGTCACCGTCGTGCCCGTACTGCTGCCCGGACGGGGCGCCCGGCGCCGCGAGGCGCGCGCGACGTCACGCGGCCAACTGCTCGACGCACTCCTGGGCCCGCTCGCCGACCAGGTCACCGACGGCCGCCCGTACGCACTGTACGGACACAGCCTGGGCGGAGTCGTGGCCCACACCCTCGCCCGCGCGCTCATCGACCGCGGACTGCCCGCCCCCGGCCTCCTCGCGGTCGGCGCCAGTCCCCCACCGCACGCCGCGGCACTGCGCCGGAACGACATCACCGACGAACGGCTGCTGCGGTTCGCGGACGACCTCGGAGCAGCGCCGGGCGGACAGCTCGCCACGCCCGGCAGCCTCTGGTACCGCTCCGTGCTGCCCGTGCTGCGGGACGACCTCCTGCTCGCCGCGGCCCTGCGCACCACCGCGCTCGCCGAGGCGGCGCACAGCCCCCTCCCCGTGCCCGTCCTGGCCGTCGACGGCCGGGACGACCCCGTCGTCGGCGCGGCCGCGCTGGACGGCTGGGCGCGCTGGACCACCGACCGGTTCGTCCGGCGCACCGTCCCCGGCGACCACTTCTTCGTCCGCGGCCCCCACGCACCCCGACTGATCGGACGCGCCTGCCGCGTGCTGCGGCGCACCCGGCGCGTACCTGGGCTCATATCTGGAGGACAACTGTGAGGGACAACCGATGAGGCGGGTCGTCATCACCGGCATCGGGGTCGTGGCCCCGGGCGGCGTGGGCACCCGCGCGTTCTGGAGCACGCTCACCGCGGGCCGCACCGCCACGCGCGGCATCACACTGTTCGACGCGAGCGCGTTCCGGTCGCGCATCGCCGCCGAGGCGGACTTCGATCCCGCCGCACACGGATTCGGCCCCGCCGAGGCCGCCCGCCTCGACCGCGCCGCCCAGTTCGCCCTCGTCAGCGCCCGGGAGGCGGTCGAGGACAGTGGGCTGTCCGGTGTCCTCGACCCGGTCCGCACGGGCGTCACGCTCGGCAGCGCCGTCGGCTGCACCACGGGCCTCGACAACGAGTACGGCGTGGTCAGCGAGAACGGCAGTGCCTGGGAGGTCGACCACACCCGGGCGGTCGCGCACCTCTTCGACTACTTCGTGCCCAGTTCCATGGCCGCCGAGGTGGCCGGCGCGGTCGGTGCCCAGGGACCGGTCTCGCTGGTCTCCACCGGCTGCACCTCCGGCATCGACTCCGTCTGCCACGCCGTGGACCTGATCCGCGAGGGCAGCGCCGACGTCATGGTGACCGGCGCGACCGAGGCACCGATCTCGCCGATCACCGTGGCCTGCTTCGACGCCATCAAGGCCACCAGCCCGCGCAACGACGAGCCGGAGACCGCCTCGCGCCCCTTCGACCGCTCGCGCAACGGCTTCGTCCTCGGGGAGGGCTCCGCCGTCCTGGTCCTGGAGGAGTTCGAGCACGCCCGCCGGCGCGGCGCCCACATCTACGCCGAGATCGCGGGGTTCGCCGGCCGCAGCAACGCGTACCACATGACCGGGCTGAAGACCGACGGCGTGGAGATGGCCGAGGCGATCCGCGCGGCACTCGACGAGGCCCGCCTGGACGCCACCGCGATCGACTACATCAACGCCCACGGCTCCGGAACCAAGCAAAACGACCGGCACGAGACCGCAGCGTTCAAGCGCAGCCTCGGCGACCATGCCTACCGAGTGCCGGTGAGTTCCATCAAATCCATGGTCGGCCACTCGCTCGGCGCGATCGGCTCGCTCGAGGTGGCCGCGAGCGCCCTGGCCATCGAGCACAACACCGTGCCCCCGACGGCCAACCTGCACGACGCCGACCCGGCCTGCGACCTCGACTACACCCCGCTCACCGCGCGCGAGCAGCGCACGGACACCGTGCTCAGCGTCGGCAGCGGCTTCGGCGGCTTCCAGAGCGCCATCGTCCTCACCCGGCCGCGACTTCAGGAGGCGGCATGACCACGGCCACGCTGGACCGTCCCGCCGCACGGCGCGGCGCCCCCATCAGCACCGACTCCGTCGTCACCGGCATCGGCGTCACCGCCCCCAACGGGCTGGGCACCGAGGCATGGTGGGCGGCGACCCTGCGCGGTGAGAGCGGCATCCGCCCGGTGACCCGCTTCGACGCCTCCCGCTACCCGGTGCGCGTCGCCGGCGAGGTCCCCGGCTTCGTCGACGAGGAGCACCTGCCCAGCCGGCTGCTGCCGCAGACCGACCGGGTCACCCGGCTGTCGCTGACCGCGGCCAAGGAAGCCCTCGACGACTCCGGCAGCGACCCCTCCTCCCTGCCCGAGTACGGCGCCGGCGTGGTCACCGCCTCCTCCGCGGGCGGCTTCGAGTTCGGTCAGCGCGAGCTGCAGGCCCTGTGGTCCAAGGGCGGGCAGCACGTCAGCGCGTACCAGTCCTTCGCCTGGTTCTACGCCGTGAACACCGGTCAGATCTCCATCCGGCACGGACTGCGCGGCTCCAGCGGCGTCGTCGTCGCCGAGCAGGCGGGCGGACTGGACGCCGTGGCCCACGCCCGGCGCCAGATCCGCAAGGGCGCCCGGCTGATGGTCACCGGCGGCGTCGACTCCGCGCTCTGCCCGTGGGGCTGGGCCGCCCATCTCGCCGCCGGTGAGCTGAGCCGCGTCCCCGACCCGGCCCGCGCCTATCTGCCGTTCGACGCGGCGGCCGACGGCCACGTGGTCGGCGAGGGCGGTGCCCTGTTCGTCCTGGAGAGCGCCGCGGCCGCCCGTGAGCGCGACGCCCACGCGTACGGTTCGTTCACCGGCTACGCGGCCACCTTCGACGGGCCGGGCACTCCGCGCCTGGCCGACGCGGCCCGGCTGGCCCTCGCCGACGCCGGGGTGAACGCCGGCGACATCGACGTGGTGTTCGCCGACGCGGCCGGCGCGCGCGCCGCGGACCGCGCCGAGGCGGAGGCACTCGCCGCCCTGTTCGGCCCGCGAGGCGTGCCCGTCACCGCGCCGAAGTCGATGACCGGGCGGCTGCTCGCGGGGGGCGCCTCCCTCGACGTGGCCGCCGCCCTGCTGACCCTGCGCGACCAGGTGGTCCCGCCGACCGTCGGGACCACCGAGCCCGCCGCCGACTGCCCCGTGGACCTTGTCACCGCCCCCCGCGAGACCGCCGTCCGGCACGCCCTCGTCCTGGCCCGCGGCCGCGGTGGCTTCAACTCGGCGGCCGTCCTGAGCGCGGTCTGACCGGACCGGGCCGCCGGAACGACATCCCCCGCGTTCCGGCGGCCCTCAGCCCGTACGGGATAAATCCAGGGCTAAATGGGACCCAAAATCGGAGGGTAACCAATGGTACGGTGACGGCCGGAGGTGAACCGGTCCCATGCCGACGGAAGAAGAGCTGCTCGCGGCCGTTGACACCCTGCTCGCAGGCGAGCCGCGGATGCCCGACCCCGCCGAACGAGCCCGCCTGAGAGAGGCGGCCGGGATCACCCAGGCACGGCTCGCGCAGGTACTGCAGACCACGACGCAGACGGTGAAGAACTGGGAGACCGGCCGCGCCGAGCCCCGCCCCCCTCGACGCCAGGCATACCAGCGCCTCCTCGACGGCTGGGCGCAGCAGTTCCCGCCCGACGACGCCCCTGAAGGCACCGGCCCCGACGCGACGGCCACCACCGTCCCGGCGGACGCGGTTCCCGGCACAGCCCCGGACGCCGCCGCGGCCCCCACGGCCCCCGCGGCCCCCGCGCCCGACCCGGTGACGCGGCAGACCCCCGCCGCACCGGCCCCCGCCGCACCGGCACGGCACACCACCCCGCCGACCGCGTCGCCCCGGACCCCGGAAGCGACGAGAGGAGCACGGAAGCCGACGCCACCCGCCACGGACCAGCGCTTCGAGAACGGCCCCCTCGCCGTCGTCGACGTCGAGGACGGCGATGTCCTCGCGTACTGCGTCGGCGGCCTGGTCCTGGACGTACCCGCCAAGTCCCTCCCGTCACTGGTCGGATGGGCCCTGACCGAAGCCGGACTCGGCCAGGCCCGCCACCACCGCAACGGCCGCGACGGCGACCCGCTTCTCGTCCTCACCACGGCCGCCCTGGAGCGCTACGGCCTGCCCACCGCCCTGTCCGACGAGGAACGCCGTGCCGGACGCCTCCCGGACGGCCACAAGGCGGTCAAGCAGCTCACCCGGGCCGGCTGGAAACTGACCCGGCGCGGACTGGGCCCCTGGGCGAGGATCTACCGCCCCGCCGAAGGATCGAAGCGCAACTGCGTCCAGCTGTGCATCCCGGCCTGGAACGCCCTGGACGCCCGCGAGTGGGACGACAGGAACACCCCGCGGCTGCCCTCGATGCACCCGGCCGACCTCGCCCGCTACCTCGGCGCGTACGCGCAGCGGGTGATGACACCGCGCGGCACCGCGGCGGTCACCGGCCTGGAGCTGATGACCGCACTGCGCCCGCCGACCCGCGCGGAGAAGGACCCGGCCACCGGCGAGTTCACCCGGGCCTACAACGACGACGCGCTCACCGCCGTGTACGACGCCGTGGAATGCGAGGTCCCCGACGAACACCCCCTCCTCAAGGGCAGGTTCGCCCGCCACCACCTGCGCACACCGGCCGAGATGCTGATGGAGGAGCCCTACGACTGGTGCCGGCCCCTCACCGACGAGGAGTGCATGCGGCCGTACCTGGTCGCGATCGACATCAACATGTCCTTCGCCGCGGCCGCCAACGGCCTGACCGTCGGCCTGAACGGCCCGACCCACCTCACGGGCAACCCGCCCTTCGACCCGTCCCTGCCCGGCTCCTGGCTGGTCGACCTCAGCCACGTCGACCTCTCCCGCGTCGAGGTCAACGGCCGCCGGGTCGACGGCGACCGGCTCCCCTCCCCGTTCACCCCCAAGGGCGACCGCCCCACCGGCCCGGCCTGGTACGCCACCCCCACCGTCGCCTACGCGGTGGAACTCGGCTACGAGGTCGCGCCCGTCGAGGCGTACGTGCGCACCCGCACCGGCCGCTACCTGGACGCCTGGTACAAGCGACTGCGCGACGCCTACGTCACCACGATGGCCGACCTCGGCGTCACCACCGGCATGGGCGGCGCCGAGTTCCTCCAGGCGATGGCCCGCTCCCGGCAGACCGACCCGACGATGGCACTGCTGGCCGGCGCCATCAAGGCGACCGCGAAGGGCGGCATCGGCAAGCTCCGCCAGCGCAACCGGGGCCAGGTGCCGTACTACGAGCCGTGGCCGGCCCTCGAACGGGAGACGTGGCGCCCCGACATCCGGGCCGCCGTCCTGGCCAACCAGCGCATCGGCCTGCACCGCAAGCTGATGAAGACCGCCGCCGCGGCCGATCTCTACCCGGTGGCCATCGGCACCGACGCCGTCGTCTACCCCTCACCCGGGCCCTCCCCGCTGGACGTCCTGCCCCACACGCCCGAGGGCAAGCCGGCCCCCGGCACCTTCCGGCTCGGCATCTCCCCGGGAATGGTCAAGCACCAGGGCACCCAGACGGTCCTGTGGGCCGAAAAGCAGTTCGAGGAACAAGGCGGCGTCTTCAACATCGCCAACCACATCAAAACCGACCCGGCCGCCGGAGAAGGGGAATAGCCGACGATGGTCGACCCGGTCGGAGACGGCCTGGACCGCTCACTGGAGGAAGCGTTCACCCGCCCCCTCCCCAAGAGCGCCCAGGCCCAGATGAAGTACCTGGTGAAGCAGCTCAAAGGCACCAGAGCCGTCGCCCAGCTCCTCGGAATCTCCCAGCGCACCGTGGAGCGCTACGTCAAAGGACAGCTCAAACGACCCCGCCGCGAACTGCGCGACCGCATGGAACGCGAGGTCAGGAAACGCTGGCAGCCGAAGGTACGGGAGAGGGCCAGGAAGAAAGCGTCCACCACCGACGGCCTGATCCTCTCCACGCGGGCCCGCTTCGGCTTCTCGGCCGCCCCGGGCACCACCGACGACGCCCGCGTCCGCGACATCACCCAGGCCCTCCCGCCCGACTGGGCGGACCGCCTCTTCACCGCCCGCGAGCAGGGCGCCACCGAACAACAACTCCAGCGCATCGCGGCCGAGGGCCTTGCGGAGATGTACTTCCGCGCCAACAACACGCGCGCCCACGGCCTGGGAGTGGAGTTCACCGACATCGACCGGGTGGACATCGGCCTTTAGCAGCAACAGCGCCCGGACCTGTCGCACGTCGACCTGCCCCGGGTGAAGGCCAGCAAGGACAAGTGGGCGGAGCAACCCAGCCCTGGAGCGCGCGGCCCACAAGCTGGAAATGGCCCTGCTGCGCTGCGACGTGCTGGATACGGCGCTCATCCGACTGCTCGCCGCATACCTCGACCTCGCCGCCGAGTCCGACACACCCCCGGCCTCCTCTTCGAGTCGGTGTAGGCACTCCACGTGGTCGCGGAGAACCCCGTGAACGCGGCACCCGCCACCGGGCGGCACCCGGAGGGCAACCCCCGCCCCACCCACACGGCCGCGCAGCCCCCGGACGCCCCGCCGCACCCGCGACCACCGCGCGGCGGGGCACCAGGGACCCGTCAAGCCTTCCCGTTGTACTGGTACCAGTCAGTGATCGGGTCGGTCAGGGCCTTGTCGTCGAAGAGCCGGAAGTACACGACCGTGCCCTCGTCGATGTCGTCGTTGTCGTCCATCTCAATCTTATTCATGTCGAGTTCCGCGGACGTCCCCGGCGCCCAGTAGGTCCCCTCCTCCTTGATGAAGCCCGAGCCCTCCCACCACATCGCCCGGACGTAGATCGTGTCGCCGTCGTTCTTGCCGTCGTAGACGTACAGGATCTCGTCGGACGGGTGGAACTCGACCTGCGCCACAGGGCTGTTGTTCTTCTTGACGACCAGCTTCAGGCCCTTGCCGCCGCTGTCGTACTTGAACTCAGTAAAGTCGAGGCCGCTGTTGTCCGAGCAGGGGCATTCGACGGTGTAGCGGGACCAGCTGGAGACCGACAGGTCCGAGTTGGTGTAGGCGTTCGCCGTGCTCGCGGAGAACCCGGTGAACGTGGCAGCCATTCCGAGGGAGAAGGCCGTGGCCATTGCTCTGGTGCGCATTGTTGCCCTTCTTGTTGGTTAGGAAATGTGGAGCTCCGGCGGCATCCGCCGCCAGGTCAGCGCCTCTGCGTACGCGAGAGGCGAAGCGCCTTGACCCGCCGCGCGGGGTGGGCGGGATCCTCCGCCGCCCCCGCCACGGGCGTCCGCAAGGCGCCGGGCGGCGGAGAGAGCCGCCCGGCAACGCGCGCCAGGGCATCCCTCCCCGGCCCCACGTCGACGTGGAAGTGCGACGGCTTCACGGGAGAGAGGTCCCCGCCCCACACGACCGTGCCCTCGCAGTCCAGAAGAATGTCCCGCACGATCAACTCGTGGTGCGGCCACAGCCCTTCGGACCCGCCGAGCGGGTACGCGGAGGGATGCAGGCACAGGCCCGTCCCCGAGAGATAGTTCGACTCGTACGCGGCGGCGACGGCCCGCCGCGTGGTGTGCCCGCTGACACCGCCGCCCTCCCCGGTGTCGAGGGGCGCGATCTCGTAGTGCCAGCGCCGCGCGACATGCAGCAGCACAGCGGCCACGGGCCCGTCCCGCAGCTCCACGGCAGCCGACGAACCCTCCACCTGATGCCTGCTGACGGCGCCGGGATCGATGGTCCAGCCGTTCGCGGATCTCTCCTTGGTCCACGCGGCCTGTTTTCCGGACGGCACGGCCGGCGCGGCGGCGGCCGATGCAGTCTGTCCGATCCAGGCGGTGGCGACGGTGCCCGCGCCGGCGGCGAGGACACCCCGGCGGGTGAGGGTGCGGCGCATGCTATTCCCCTTCCGTACGCTTGACGAACACGGTGAGCATTCCCTCGACGAACGAGGTGAGCTCGTCCGAGGGAATCTTGGCCGGCCACTGCTCTTTGTCCGCGGGCAGGAAATTGCCCTTGCCCAAGTCGAACGCGGACCCGGACCAGCGGGAATCCAGCAGGATGTTCCGCACGGTCGTCCGGAACGCGCTGGGGCTGTTGCCGAACCGGCTCTTGAAGAAGTGGGTGAACCGTTTCGCCGAGCGGTTCGGTCCATCCCAGAAGTGATACGTGAACAGGGCGTCGGACAGCAGCCTGTCGTCGTCGTTGCCGCCGTTCTCGCCGTCCGTGCCGTGCAGATACTGGGAGATGTTGTAGGCGTCCACGTCGGCGATGAGGTTGTCACTGCCGAACCGGGATTCCACCGTGGCGGATCCGACGACCTGGACGCAGAAGTCCTTGCCGGACATCGAACGGTGGTTCTCACGCCACTGCGTGTAGGCGTTGAGGATGTCCCCCGCCCATCCGCAGCCTTCTCCGATCGTCACGTCGGTGCCGCTGCCGCCGGGGTAGGCGTAGTGGCCCTCGGTGGCGGCGCCGAAGTGCGCGAGGGTGATGCGGTGGTTCGCCCGCGGGTCGTAGTAGGTGGGCATGTCGCCCGGCTCGAGGCCCGCGGCCGCGCAGGCGTCCAGGACCTCCTTCCAGGGGTCGCCGAGGACGATCTGCCATATCGCTGTGCGGTAATTGGGTTCGCCCCAGCGCAGGAAGGCGAGCGTGTTGTCGATCACCGCGTGCCCGGGAGGTCCGGATCCCATCGCGGAGATGGCGCCCTCGACGCGCTTCACATAGTCGATGTACTTCTGCAGGCTCTCGTCGTTGGGGCCGGTCCAGTTGAGGCTGGACACCCCTTCGTCGCTGTTGATCCGCCAGACGTTGTGGTCGAGGCCGTAGCCTTCCTGGAACTCGTACTCGCGGATCTGGTTGAGCGACCAGTTGCGCGGCATCGGGAAGCCGAGGTTCCCGGAGTACCCCCAGGACATGCCCGAGACGAACGACCAGCGGGCGCCGGCCTCGCGCGAGACGCGTTCGCAGACATTGCGGGTCCCGTACACGCCGAAGACATAGCGGGAGCCGCTCTGGGAGAGGGCGTTGCGGACGCCGTCGAAATAGGGCACGACGTGCGAGGTGATGTGTTCGTCCTGGGCGTCGTAGTCCACGGCGAAGTAGATGCAGGTGCCGAGCGGGAGGCCGTGCTCCCTGGCCTTCTCGTCGGCCTTGAGGCCCTGGTTGTACCCCTTGGCCTCGTTGAAGTTGTCCAGCACGGTGCCGTTGTACTGGAACAGCGGGAACAGGCGCATCCCGCTGTCGATGATGGCCTGCGCCTCGCCGGGCTTGAGCGCCTTGCCGATGTAGTACGGGTCGTCGGGCTCCAGGTGCTCGTCCAGGTACCGGCCGATGATCCGGTAGTCCGCGGCCCGTAGCGCCGTGGCGCGCTCGCGGCTGGTGTAGGCGGCGGTGTCGCAGCCCTGCGCGGGGCGGGTGGAGTCGCCGCAGGAGACGAGCAATTGGGCCCAGGTCGTGTAGTTGAACGTGCCGGCGAGCGTGCCGGTGGGCAGCTGTGAGAACTCCTGGAAGGCGTCTACCCAGGCCGTGGGGACCGCCTCGTTCTGGTTGCTGAACACGTGGTCTTCGTTGAAATGGACCGCGTTGCCGTCGCTGTCCCAGGTGGGGGAGTTGAACCAGCACGCGAAGCGGAACAGCAGCTCCAGCGGCTTCGTCAGGCGGATGCCGGTGCCATACGACTTGAGGGCCGCCTTCGTGCCGTCCCCGAAGTGTCCGTTGATGGTGTTCTTGTCCAGGCCGAGCTCGAACTGGAGGGCCAGCATCAGGCCTTGCTGCACATCGCGCGAGTAGATGCCGTCGGACGGCACCAGGTTCATCGCGGGAATACGCACCTGCTGGACGTATTTGCTGTTCAGGTACTGCTGGATCTGCTTGGTGATGAGCTTGCCGCCCGGCACGAGGAGGAACTGGTCCATGCGCAGCAGCGAGCGGGTGATTCGAGCCCACAGGTCGGCGTCGAGGTTCACGAAGCCGGCTGTGAGCAGGTCGTACAGGGCATCGGACAGGGAGTCCTGAGCCCTCGCGTCCCACACCGCGGGATCGGCCGAGCCGTAGTAGCCCTTGCACCACAGCGCACCGTTGTAGATACGGACGATGTTCTTGTTGGTCTCCTGCGCGGGGAGCCGGTAGCGGGCACGCACCGCCGCGAGCGTGCCCGGTCCGAAGTTCTTGACGGTGGGAGTGATCCCCAGCTCGTGCTGGAGCCCCTGGACGAGGCAGTCGACCGTCGCCCAGCCGGTACGGCCGTCCGGTATGCACGGCTCGTACCCGTCCACGTCGGCATAGGTCGCGTTGACCCAGTCCTGGACGGCCCGGATGTTCGGGTCTTGCGCCATCTACATCCTCCACGGTTCAGGTTCGTCTGGTCGGCGCGCGGGAGCGGCCGGCCGCTCCCGCGCGTGTGGATCGTCGCAGCGCTCGGAGTGCGGCTCGTCAGAGCCGGCTGCACTCGTCGTAGCCGGGAGTGACGGGCTTGTAGTACCAGGCGAGGGCGCCCAGGGTCTGCGGACCGAACTCCCCGTCCACATCCAGCGATTCGCGGTAGCACTTGTTGAGGGACGTCTGCAGAGCCTTGACGGCCGAGCCGGAGGACCCCAGCTGCATCGAGCAGTTGAGACTCAGGTAGGTGCCGTTGCTCCAGGCGGGGATGCGCGCCTCCCCGCGCCACTCGGTGAAGCTCTTGGAGCTGGTGTACGTCGAGTTGCAGCCGCGGCCGTCCCGGCGGTGCCGACCACGGCGGCGCCGGACAGCAGGGTCGTCACTCCTACGGCGAGAGCCGTCGCCTGATGCGGAGGGTGCGGTCGATCTCCATGAAGTCTCGTCCTGTCGTGTCACGTCGGGTGGAGGCGACGCCAGTTGATCAGCGGGTTCGGGCACTGCGCAAACGTAGTCAGCGGCAGATCAGCCGGGCTGCCTCTCCCTCGGGCAGAGGGGACGACGAGAGGCCGCGGAGCTCACATTTCGTTGTTGTCGTCTGCAGATCGCCCCAGGCGCAGTCGTAGCCGGGTGAAGCAGACTGTAGGGAGGGCTGTGGGTAGCGGCAATGCACACGGTGCACAGTTGCGGGGTGGCGGCTGTTCACGGTGCACGGTCGGCGATGCGGAACGCGTGGATGAGTTCGTGAGGGCCGGGGCCTGGGGTCTGGAGGCTTCGTTTCAGGTGCTGTTCGGCGGTGCGCAGGTGGGCGCGGACGGTGGTACGGCTGATGCCGAGGTTGTGGGCCGTTCGCTGGGCATCGGTGCCGGCCTCGATCCAGGCGCGCAGGGTCTGGTGCACAGTGCGGTCCGTGCCGAGCCGCAGGGGCCGGAGGAAGGCGTGGGCCCAGATGATGGCCGCTTCGGTGGACAGCAGACGGTCCACCGAAGAGGTTGGCGCAGGCTCGGCTACGGCGTTGCCGGCGGGTGGCGGGAGGTCGTTGATCGCCAGGGCCAGGGCGAGTTCGGCGCGGCTGCGGGGGTCCTGCAGGTTGAGGCCGAGGGCGTCTTGGACACGCTTTAGGTGGGCGGTGACGGTGTTGCGGCTGATGTCGAGCAGCCGCGCCACACCGGAGCGGGGGAAGTTCAGGGCAAGGCTGGTGATGTCGAGGGTGAGCCGGGGGGCGTCCCTGATCGGCTCCAGGAAGGCATGGGCCCAGGCGAGGGCTTGCCGCCGGGGGAGCAGCCCGGCCAGCGGTGGCTGGCCGTGGTAGTCGGCGACCCGTTCGAGTGTGTGGCCGGCGACGGCCAGGGCATGGCGGGCTTGATCGTAGGCCCGCGCAGTGGCCGGCAGGGGCACGGGGGCGCTGATGCCGAGCGCGTAGTGCGGGTTGTCTCGTACCAGCGCCCGCAAGGGCGCGGCCAGGCTGCCGTCCACGCTGTCGTCGTCGTGGTCCATGGGCAGGAGGCAGATGAGGTGGTGGTCGTAGACAGGGCAGCGCACCATCAGGCCGCGACCGTGGTAGCCGGACGCGTCCTGGTAGGCGTCGATGATCCTGCCGCGGTCCGAGGGCGGGCAGCGCAGCAGGTGGATGCGCAGACGTTCAGCGTCCAGCAGCGGCGGAACGGCGCCAGCCGTCATCCTGCGGGCCAGCGTCGGTTCTCCGGCCATCAGGGCCGTGAAGACCGCCAGGCGCAGTCGCGCTGCCGCCTGCTGGTAGCGCAGTGCGAGGTCGTCGGCCTGCCGGGCTCGTCGTAACACCTCGACTATGGCGCCGGCATGGGACGCCAACGCCAGCGCCTGCGGCGTCAGCGGTATCGGACTGCCCACCACCAGCACCGGACGCGGCGCCTGCCGTCCGAGCGCTTCGCACCGCACGTGGAACACGCCCACCTGCAAGGCCGCGGCGGCCAGCTGTCCGCTCGCTAACTGCGCCAGTACCGGCTGGAGACCGGCAACGATGTCTGGCGCGAGGTGGGCAGTGGACACCTCCACCGTGCCCGCGCGGTCGACCAGGGCGATCTCCGCGCCGAGCTGTCGGCCCAGCCAGTCAATCAACGTCTGCGGAACAAGATCGGCATCCTGGCAGACACGTGGCCTCAGTTGACGCAGCAACTCATCGAGTACCTGAGGTGTCGGCACGGCCCTCCTCCGTCAGCTTGCCGTCCGCCTTGTCCGAGTCAGCCAGCGCGCACCCCGGAACCTGAAGTACCGGCGGATCTCCGCACGGTGCTCCTTGAGCGCTTAGCCGGCCCGCTCATACAGCGCCCATTCCTATGGTGACCTTCTCCTATCAGGACGACGAAGACCTCACTCGCAGGTGGTCCACGCCGGTCCGCCCTGATGTTCCCACCGAAGCCCGTCTTAGCCACTCCGGCTCGCCTACACCGAGGCCCCGGAACTCGAGTCGCCCCACGCACGTACGGTCAGATCTGCGATGTTCCGGCGAGATCGATGCACAGCTGCTGCATGCAGCGTGCGCACCGCGAGCAGCAGTCGGTTTGTTCTACTGCTCCAGAACAAGACGGTTTCCCTGGTGCTACCGAAACTCGGGCCGCGCTCCGCTGCCCAGCACCTTTCCGCTGGAGGGGGAATGGCGTACGCCCGGCGTCCCGCTCACGGCGGCGCGTGTTCTGGAGAACTAGAACATGTCGGTACCCCTGGTGATACCGACATCCTGGGCGGCAGTGCGGCGACCTGCGGTTTCCCCTGGGCGGGAACGATATACCGCCCCCTGGAAGCCCCGAGTGAATCCCCTGGGCGTGCGAACGGCGCCGCACCTTGGTTGCGGCGCCGTGGCGTCGAAGGGGCCCTGTGGGGATGCTCAGGCGCTTTGCGCGAGGTTGGCGACCTGCGCGGCGAAGCGGGTCCGTCGCTGCTCGGTGAAGTCCTCTGCGGGCGTCGTGTTGATCTCGGGGACGGCCATCGCGGTGCCAGCGACCCGCCCACCGGTGAGGACGGGGTGGAGCTGGTAGCAGCCGCGGCGCAGGAGCCAGACGAGGCCGGCCTCCCTCAGCTCCTTGAAGCCGCGGTTCACTGCGGGCTTCCCGGCTCCGAGTTCGGCGGCCATCTCGGCTTGGCTGATGCCGACAGCACCGTTGTCCGGGTCTTGGAAGGCCAGGAGCACGTCGAGCACGCGGCGAGCGGTCAGGGAGATGTCCACGAGGGCGAGCATCCGCAGGGCGTCGCGGGTGAGCGTGACCGGCTCGTTGGACGGGGGGCCAGGTACGTAAGTGGTGCTCACGAGGGCCTCCTGGTCGTTGTCGTCTGGCTCTGAGGATATGCCCGCGCGTGTCACGCGCTCGCCTTCCGGGCGGGCAGGCGGCGGCGCGACAGCGTCACGACCTTCTCGCTGCGGCGGGCGGCCTCGGCTTCCTTCTTCGCCTTCGCCCGCTCCGCGCGCCACTCGGCTGGGTAGTCCGGGGCCGGGATGATGCAGGCCGGGCCCTCGGCAGCGTTCCACTCCTTCTGCCACTGCTCCTGCTCGGCGGAGGTGCCGGCCACCGTGAGCCACGGGTTCAGTTGGAGCACTCCGGGCTTCGCGGTCCGCATCCAGCCGATGTGGTGGAAGAACTGCGCAGGCTCGCTCACCGAGGCCGCTGACAGGCTGCACAGCTTCTGGAGGTCGCGCTGGTTGATCCGGACGTACCCGCGCGGCGCCTTCGTCCGGTCCACGCCGCGGTACGCAGGGTCCTGGGCGGCCACGAGCTTGCACCACACCTGGAACCAGCTGCCCGGCATCTTCAGGCTGCCCAGGACGTCCATCAGCAGCCGGGCGTCCAGGACGTAGCCCTTCACCTCCGCGCTGACCGCGAACTCGCGGCCCTGGATCTTCTCGACACTGACGACCATGCCGCCCTTGCCGTCGGACCGCGCAACAACGCGCTGGCCAGGCCGAACGACGGGCAGCTGCTCCATCAAAGCCTCCAGGAAGATCATCAAGTGTGGGCCGAACGGTATCACTAGGGGAACCGTCTTGTTTCAGAGGGGTAGAACACGCCCTGCCTCCAGCGGGCCGCTGCGCCGCCTCGACACGCCCGGAGTTTGTTCTAGGTCTCCAGAACAAACCGACCCCCCTTTGTTCTGGAAATCTAGAACACACCGTTTGGCGTTTGCCCAGGTCAGCGCGTTTTGGAGGCGCGAGCACTCTTAGGTGTCTGTAAGACACCCTCCGGGCCCGTAGGGCGGGCGCCGGCCCCGGCTTTCCTGGGCTGGGCAGCAGCTGGAAGCCGGGCGTGTCTGACCTCGCTCACGCCCGTCCCGGGGCTGGGGCGTGGTGGCTGAGGCGGCTTCGCGTGCGGCTCCGCAGCTCGGGTGCGGACCGTAGGTGGCATCAGCGGCTCTGAGTCTCGGGTGGTACCGGCCGCGACGATCAAAAGCGACGAAGCGCAGCCGGTGCCGGTGGGCGGTTTCGCCGCCCGGCCCGGGGGGCCGTTCGGCTTCGATACCTCCGCACGCCGGAATTTCGACTTTCCGATTTCCGGGGTGCCGTTCTGTGGCTGAGGTCCGAGGCTTCCCAATTTCGTAATCCCTCGCCTAATTGGTGGGCCGAATACCGGCACTGATGCAGCCTCAAAAGCCGCGCCCGGAAGGGGTGGTTGGGGGGTGTCCCGTGTTTTCGCCAAAGGTACATGCTGCATCAAACTGATTCACGCGCTACACTAGAACCCACACGAACGAGCGACCCCCACTCCCCTGTAGCCAGCCCGGCCCGCGCCAGCGGGCCCCGAGGTTCTGGAGGCGCAGCCGGAAGGACCGTCAGGCGGGGGAGCGCAGCGGACCCGCCGACTCAGGCTGGAGCGAAGCGAAAGCCTGGTAACGGGACGGAGTCCCGGCGGTCCGGGAGCGCAGCGGACGGACCGTCACCCTGCCTGCGCAGCAGGCAGGGTGAGCGGGTGACGCAGTCACCCGCCGGCGCTCACGCGGAGCGGGAGCGCAACCCCCGTGCGCAGCACGGGGGTTCGCTGCCTCCGGGCGCAGCCCGGAGGGGAGATCGGAAGAGCGTCGTGGGGGGGAAGGATGGCTACCACGGAGTGTAGGCCCCTAGGGTCCCCGCATCACTCCAAAAGGGGGGGGGGGGGGGGA
>NZ_JBVHVP010000044.1:0-21174 GCF_055564775.1 Streptomyces sp. NPDC028991
AACACAGCCCACTCAGCATCCGAAAGCTCATGACGACGCACCACGACAAGCATGATCCCTCATCACTTGAGCACCTTTGAAGACGACTCCTAGGAGGGATCGCCTTGGACGAGCAGGACGACCAGTGGATCGATGCTACGGCGCCGGCTTTGTTGGCGGCGGAGTGGGGGCGGGTCCCGATCGAAGCTTTGACCGTCCGGCGGCCGGATCTGTCGCTGGCGATGGTCTACCGGGTGCAGGTGGCGGTGGTGGCCCGGCAGGTCGCGGACGGCGCCCGCGTCGTCGGCCACAAGGCCGGGCTGACCTCCCGGGCCATGCAGGAGCAGATGGGCGTCGGCGAGCCGGATTCGGGCGTCCTGCTGGATCACATGATGCTGCCCGCCGGCAGCACGCTGGCCCGGTGCGCGCTGATGCAGCCGCGGGTCGAGGCGGAGATCGCGTTCCGGGTCGGCTGCGACCTGACGGGCGAGAACGTGGGCTTCGAGGAGGCGCGGGCGGCGGTGAAGGAGGTGTTCCTCGCCCTGGAGGTGATCGACACCCGGTTCACCGGCTGGCCCCTCAGGGTCGCGGACAGCATCGCCGACAACGCGTCCTGCGCCCGGGTCGTCACCGGGCCGAAGGTGCCGCTCAGCGCGGACATGGACCTGGCTGCCGAGCAGCTGGTCGTCAGCGTCGACGGCATTGCCGTCGCCACCGGGGAAGGCCGAGCCGTCCTCGGCCACCCGCTCCACGCTCTGGCCTGGCTCGCCGGGCGGCTGCACCGCTGCGGCGACAGGCTGCGTGCCGGACAGCTGGTCCTGGCCGGGGCCGTGCACGCCAGCCTCCCGCTGGAGGCCCCAAGCACGGTCCGCGCCCACTCGCCCCATCTGCCGCCGGTCGAGCTGCACCTCCGCTAGTGTCCTGCGCCAGTAGTTGATCGTTAGTAGTTGTATGACTTCTGCTGCTGGTGCGTCAGTTCCTCGTCGGGGCCCGAAGCTCGAACCGTTGCTGCTGTCTGATGACGAGCGGGCAGTGTTGGAGCGGTGGACGCGTCGGTCGACATCGGCCCAGGCGCTGGCCCTGCGGGCGCGGATTGTGCTGGCGTGCGCGGGGCCGCAAGTGCCGCCGATTGTCGCGGTCGCCCGTGATCTGCGGGTGACCGCGGACACCGTCCGCAAGTGGCGGCGGCGCTTCCTTGCCGAACGGCTGGAGGGTCTGGCCGACGAGCCGAGGCCGGGCCGGCCGCCCATCATCAGCGTCGATCAGGTGGAAGCGGTGGTGGTCACCACGCTGGAACAGGTGCCGAAGAACGCCACGCACTGGTCGCGGAAGTCGATGGCCGAGCACAGTGGCCTGTCGAAGTCCACGGTCGGCCGGATCTGGCGCCAGTTCCAGCTCAGGCCGCATCTGGCGGACACGTTCAAGCTGTCGACGGACCCGTTGTTCGTGGAGAAGGTCTACGACGTTGTGGGGCTGTACTTCAACCCGCCCGAGCATGCGGTGGTGCTCTCGGTGGACGAGAAGTCGCAGATTCAGGCCCTGGACCGGTCCCAGCCGGTGTTGCCGATAATGCCGGGCATGCCCGAGCGGCGCACCCACGACTACGTCCGCAACGGCCTGACCACCTTGTTCGCCGCCTTCGGCGTCGCCACGGGCGAAGTCATCACGGCCCTGCACCGCCGGCACCGGGCCGTGGAGTTCAAGAAGTTCCTGATCCGGATCGACAAGGAGGTGCCCGCTCACCTGCAGGTCCACTTGATCGTGGACAACTACGGCACCCACAAGACCCCGGCGATCAGGGCCTGGCTGGCCAAACACCCGCGGTTCGAGCTGCACTTCACCCCGACCGGCTCGTCCTGGATCAACCAGGTCGAGCGGTGGTTCGGCTACCTCGCCCACCAGATGATCCGCCGCGGTGCACACAAGAACATCCAGGCCCTCGAAGCCGACATCCGCGCCTGGGTCAAGGACTGGAACGAAGACCCCAAGCCGTTCATCTGGACCAAGACAGCCGAAGAGATCCTCGACTCCCTCGCCCGCTTCTGTCGACGGATCTCTGGCGCAGGACACTAGCGGCCGACCTGGGCTCGGAAGCCGTCCCTTCAGTGCCGACCCGCCGCGAGAGAGCAGCTGACGAGCTCGGCCACTCGCGCCGCTGTGACTGGCTCATAACCGGCTTGATCGGGTTCGTGTCCTGGTGATCGAGTCGAGGGTGCCAGAAATCGATCGAGGGCCACTGAGGTTTCCTCAGAGGCTATGGAGTCACACCGGGTCCGGCAGGTCCATGAGCGCGAGTTTGGCCGGGTCGACCACGGCGGTGATCGCCGTGATGTGGCCATCGGCGACGGTGAAGACGAGGAGCGAGAGCGGGGTGCCGTCTTCGCGCCAGCAGATGACGCCGGGGTGGCCGTTGACGGTCGCCGCATGTCCTCGTGCCGCGCTACCGGCCACTCGCGCGCGGGTGGCGACTTCGGTGGCCCCGAGCGTGACGAACGTGCCGTTCGGGGTGTGGACGGTGAACTTCACTTCAGGGTGGAGAACCTGCAGCAACTGCTCGAACCGGCCGTCGTGGGCTGCGGCCAGGAAGGCTTGGACCACCTCGCGTTGTTGTCGTCCGGCGCTTGCCGGCTGCTGGGTGGCCTGTACCTTCCTGCGGGCTCGGCTGGCGAGCATTTTGGTCGCGTCGGCGGATTTGCCGAGAATGGTGCCGATCTCCGCGAAGGGCACGGCGAATACGTCGTGCAGCACGAACGCCAGTCGTTCGTCAGGGCGCAGCGAGTCGAGGACCGTGAGAAGCGCGAGGCCGACGGAGTCCCCGATTGCCGCGAGGTCTTCCGGGGCGGGAGCGTCGTCGAGCGTCACGGTGAATTCGGGTAGCTGGTCGTCGAAGGAGATTTCTGGGCGTGTCCGGCCCGACCGCAGGACATCGAGGCTGATGCGGCCGACCACGGTGGTCAGCCAGCCGCCGAGGTTGTCGATGGTGGCGGTGTCCTGGCGGGACAGACGCAGCCACGCCTCTTGGACCACGTCTTCCGCATCGGCATGTGATCCGAGCATGCGGTAGGCGACGGCGCGGAGCCGTGCACGGTGGGACTCGAAGGCATCGGCGATCGGGTCCGTGGGGTGGGTGCCGGCCATGTTGTTACCTCTCTGGAAGCTGCTCCGTCATAGGGATGACGCGCGCAGGCGCCGCAACGTAACCCGATGAAGGAGAGCACTCCCGTATGGAGAACCGGCTCAAGAACAAGAACACGAACAACCCCGATGTGTGGACCGCGATCCAGCACCTCCAGAAGGCGATCGCCGCCGGGGGCGTCGACCCAAAGCTGCTCGCGCTGGTCCACCTGCGCGCCAGCCAGATCAACAGCTGCTCGGCGTGCGTCTACGCCAGTGTCTCCGGAGGGAAGAAGGCTGGTGACACCGACGAGAGGCTGCACAACGTCGCAGCGTGGCGCGAGGCGCCGTTCTACACCGATGCGGAACGCGCGGCACTGGCGCTGGCCGAGGCCGCCACCCGGCTGCAGGACGGTGCGCCGGGCGTCACCGACGAGATCTGGGAAGAGGTCAACGCCCACTTCACCGAGGAGCAGATCGGCGCGATCAACCTGGAGATCGCGCTGACCAACTTCTTCAACCGGATCAACCGCACCATCAACGAACCGGCTGGCAAGACCTGGGGCTGAGCCCAGCGTGGCTCTTACCCACTGAGGCTTCGCCAGTGGGTAAGAGCCACAAGGCCGGGCAGGCGTGAAGCCCTGGTAGGACTGTCCGCCAAGATCATGTCCGCTCGAACCAGAGGCTTCACGTTGGTCACCTATGCTGCCGCGCTCGACGTCCCGCGCCACATCGTGGAGTTCCTCGCCCGGTTGCTGGCCGCCCACCGGCGCGGGATCGGCACGCCGAAGGGCTCTCGCGCCCTGAGCCCGTTCCGCCAGGCAGTACTGGTGCTGCGCTGGTTCCGAGAACACGGCTGCGTGCACTGCCTGGCCCGGGACGCCGGGATCTCGCAGGCCACCGGCTACCGCTACCTCCATGAGGGCATCGGCGTGCTGACCGCCCAAGCTCCTGATCTGCACGAGGTGTTGGACCACTGCCGCGCCGAGGGGATGACACACGTGGTGCTGGACGGCACGCTGATCGCCTGCGACCGGCTGGCCGGGGTCCGGGAGAACGGCAACGACCTGTGGTTCTCCCAGAAGCACAAGAGCTTCGGCGGCAACATTCAGTTCCTGGCCGCGCCGGACGGCACCCCGTTGTGGGTCTCCGATGTCAAGCCGGGTTCTACCCCGGATATCACCGCAGCCCGTATCCACGTGCTGCCCGCGCTGTACAAGGCCGCCGCCGACGGGCTTCCCACGCTCGCCGACAAGGGCTACATCGGTGCTGGCATCGGCATTCACGTGCCGGTACGCCGCCCCAAAGGCCACTCCGAGACCGCCCTGGACCGAGGAACTCGCGCCACGAAAGCGCTGATCAGACACGTGAGGGCTCGCGGCGAGCGGACCGCGGCGGAACTGAAGGAACGCTGGCGAACCCTCAAGCATGTCACCCTCAGCCCCAGCAGAATCGGTGACATAGCCCGCGCCGCACTCGTCCTCAACGGGCACTGGAAATGACCTTCACTGAGAAAACCTCACTGACCGAGACCCTTGGGGGAACATTGCGGCTCGACTCTGTCTTCTCGCGTACCAGACCGAAAGCCAGACTGCTCATCGGCGCCGTGGCGGCAGCTTTGCTGATGTCACAGATGAGTGGTGCTCCCGTCCATGCCGAAGAGGGGACGGCTGACCTGGAGATGGTGTCTTCTGTGGCACCCGTAGGCGCTGACCTGCCCAGCTTGGAACAGGCCCAGCAGGAGTTCGACTCCGGCCGTCAGCTCATACAGCCGAGTCATCTCGGTGATGAACCCATGGCGGCCATGGAAACGGTGGGGCCTGCAGCCTCGTACGCACCGAAATCCTCAAGCCCATCGGGGGAACGGCCCCTGCACCGCGAGCCTTGAGCACCACTACGGCGGCTGCCGGCCTGTACCCGGAACCTGCCCACACGATGACAGCGGCAGAGTGTGAGAAGGGGCTGGGGAGGGATAAGAAGTTCTTCATCAAGTCGCGTTTTGCTGTCTGCTCGGGGGCCCAGTTCATGCAGACCTGGGTCCGCAACGGCACGCCTGTCGGCCAGAGCTCCTTCGTACTGCTCGCCATCGGCACTGTGGCGAAGGGCAGTCGCACGATGGAGGTCCAGTGCCCCTACACCCACCTGGACCAGACGGGCGTCACAGGTGTGAGCGGACTGATGATCACGCCTTCGGTGGTCGTGCCGCAGAAGTGGCCGGCCACCGCTCAGACACACCAGGGCGGTCTGATACCAGGAGCGCAGAGCTGGGCCGCGCTCAAGGCCCAGCCGACGCCAGGCTTCCTTCACACTCTGACGGTCAACAAGGGTCAGGGCTCCAAGCCGGACGACACTGTCTTCGCGGTCTACCAGCCGTCGGTGAGCCTCAAGCCCACCGGAGGCTGGAGGATGACGGGCGCGCTCTCCGGCACACTGTTCTTCCTGGCACCCGGCTGGGATTCCGCCAGGTACATCTCCAGCAGCGGTGGCGCTGTCTTCAGCTATGTGGTTGCCATGCCGTTCAGCACCAAGGCCGGTGCCAAGGAACGGTTGGCCGCCCAGCACATCAAGGATGCCTACACCACGCCGAAGGCGACCAAACCAGTCAACAACGCCAAAAGCCTGCCCGGACTCACTGCTGACCGGCCGCTGAACCGCTTGTACCACGATGCGCAGCGGCGCAAGGACAACCGAAACGAAGCCATCAAAACCTGCAAGAAGTACTGGGGCAACAACTACGCCAGTGGCGGCAAGGAATGCGACGAGTTTCCCTTCGCCACCACCTACCAGGGCGCCGCACAGGCGTTGAAGAAGTACGACCCCCAGCAAAAGGCACCAAAGGACAACTTTTCGGCCAGGCCCATACCCAAGGAAGACAACGGCGCGGGTGGCCGGCTCATGGCTGACTTCTACCGTCTCAACCGCATCATCGACGGATCCGACGACGGGTTCCTCATCAAAATCACCTGAACAGTTCCGGGGGCGGGCTGTGGGGAGACAGGCGCACAGCCCGCCCCCGGCTCAGACGGGCCAGAACTGCAGCAGGAACCGCTCCACCCCGACTGGACCTTCCTGCTGCGCCAGTTCCCGCACACGCCGTCGGCCGGCCACCTGAACCCGCACGCGCCACCACGTGTCGGGCCTTCCCAGCTCGATCACCGGTTCGCTCGGCCCACCGTACGACCACAACATCACCTCACCAGACCTGCAGTACCACTCAGCATCCGCGCTCCCCTCCCAAGCGCCCACTTCCGCCTGAGGGGGCTCCTCGTCCCAGACCTCCGTAACGAACGCGGCCTGGTGCGTGTGACCACCGGTGCCGATACGCAGATGCCGATCCGTAGAGAGGAGAAGGCCCGCCTCCACTGGGTCAGGGCTCTCACCAGGATCCGCCTCGTCAGCATCTTCGGCCCACAGCGCGTAGAACTCAACGTCGACTGCGAGCTCCTGACGCCTCAGCAACACCATGCGTGATTCCTTTCCGCGGCCGCGATTCAGACACTACCGGGCAGGGAACTCGCGATATGAAGGCTGGCCTCTCCGTCCATGTGTGCCGGCGCCTAGCCAGCGGGCGCCGAGGAATGGCTGCAAGCACAGGGGCCCTGGCTGCTCCGCAGGGCCTACTGTACGACCTCTAAGGGCTCGCAGAGAATCAACATGCTGGTTTGATCTTCGTAGGGTTGCTGCTGGCGAGGAACGCGGTGACGTCAGCGGGTGTCCAGAACCTGGCCGTCGAGGGTCGAACGGTGTAGCCGTGTTCGGTCAGGAGAGGCTGGACCTGGTGAACGGCCCTGGTGAGGGTGCTGGTGTTGACTCCGAAGAGCTGGGAAAGGAAGTCGCGGGTGCCGAGTTTGCGCAGGTAGAGCACGGTGGCCAGGACTCTGTCGGCGGTTGTCAGCTTGTTTTTGGCCCCAGCGCCCCGGGCACGGATGCGTTCGCCTGCTCGCTGTCGGAGCCGGTCTTGCTCACGTAACTCGTCCACCTTCTCGGTCAGTTGGTCGACGAGTTCGGCCAGCGCCGGTTCGGGCATTCCGGTCAGCTCCGGGTTGCGTAGGCACCCGGTGCAAGGCTGCGGGGACGTGCTGCCAGCCGGCCCTGGGGACGTGGGTGCACTGGTGGGGTCGCGAGGTCGGGAGTGGAGGGTGTAGTTCCAGTCGCCGTGGAATTGGTGCCGGTGCATGGCCAGGGCGTCGATTTCGCTGTCGGTGACCTTGATGCCGGTGTCGTAGGTGCCCGGATCGAGTTGGGCGTGGACGGTCAGGCCGGCGCGGGTGGTGGTCGCCGCGATGCTGTTCACGACGACGTCGTGGCTGGTCAGCGGCCGGCCGCGCCAGTTCATGGAGAGGTGGGAGAACAGCCTGTGCTCGATCTTGTTCCACTTTGAGGTGCCCGGCGGCATGTGGCAGACCGTGATGTCCAAGCCCGTCTCGGCGGCCAGGGCGGCGAGTTCGGTCTTCCAGGCGCGGGTGCAGTAGCCGTTGGACCCGCCTGCGTCCGCAGTGATCAGAAGACGGGTGGCGGCCGGATAGTCGTGCCGGCCCCGGGCCTGCCACCAGCGGCGGATGGAGGCGACGGCGAACGCGGCGGTGCCGTGATCACTGCCGACGCCGACCCAGCCGGTGTTCGCGGCGAGGTCATAGATCCCGTAGGGGATCGCCTTGCCCGGTCCCTGCCGGTCCAGGAAGTCGTGCATCTTGACCAGGACCGGCTCACCGGCCGGCCGCCACTGGTGGCCCGCGTTCTTGTAGTCGCCGACGAGTTCCTTCTTCTTCGCCTCCACGCTGATCACCGGCTGGCCGGCGCCCATGTGCCCTCTGGCCTGCTCGTTGATGTAGCGGAACTGGGCGTCACGGTCCGGATACTGCCTGCCCTCGATGGTCTTGGCTCCGGCCTGCAGGCTGAAGCCCCCCTCCCGCAGCAGGTCCCCGACCGTGTCCGCGCTCACCCGGTGCCCGCCGTGGGTGAGCTCGGCCGCCAGGCTCCTGGTTGATTTCACCGTCCAGCGCAGCGGCGACATCGGACCGCCCCGCTCGCCGGGTTCCACCAGCGCCAGCAGCGCGGGCCGCACCCGGATTAAGGTCCACGGCCTTCTTCCGGCCACCACCGGGCCTGCGCATTCGGCCAAGAGGTTCCTCGCCGGCCTCCAGCTCGTCGACGCCCTTGCGGACCGTCGTCTCGCTGACCTCAGCTGCCCTCGCGACCGCCCGGATCCCGCCGTGCCCCAGGATCCGGGCCTCGGCCCCCAACACCAGCCGCCGCTGCCGCTCGTCCAGATACGGGAACAACACCCCGAACTTCACAACGAGTTGACGGCGGACCTCGTCAGAGACGCCCATACCACAACAACGATCCGCATCACGGGAAGCAACACCTTGTTTCTCTGCGAGCCCTAACGACCTGACTCGCGATTGATCCGACGGCTCCTGACCTGGCCGGGCGTCCGCTCGGCACGTTCACCAGTCGAGCAGATCCATGGAATTCCGACCGAGCCAGTCCGTGAACGACACAGGCCGACCGTCCAGGTAGAGCGGGAGGATCTGGTCACAGGTCGCGCGGCCGTCGAACCACATGGTGCCTCGGTTCGGACCAGTGACGACGAGCAGGGTCGAGAAGCCACAGCCATTGTCCCGGATGAACACGGCGCCGGACGTCTTGCGTCCCTGGAACACCTCGTACTCCGCATCCCACTGTTTCCATGCCTGCTGGTAGGCATCATGGTCCGGGAAGTTCTCTTCCAGCGGCTCGCGTGCGTCCAGCTCGTCTTCGTAAGCGCGGTAGGAGTCAGGATGTGGGAAGGCAATGGTGAGCAGGTCGTAGTTGGTGCTTGAGTCTCCCTGCCAGCCTCAGCCTGCCGCGGTTCGGCATAGGCGGTTCATCACGCCGCCAGCGCTCTGTCGGAGCAAGTACTCCCGGTACTCGACGGGAAAGATAATGCCCAGTTCCGCCTCCGCCTCGCAGACCTGTGCTTCGGACAGCGGCGCTGGGGAGGACTCCTGCCCCAAGGACGGGTTGCTGAACTCGTCAAAGCGTCGCCCATGGGCCAGGCGTTGGGCTTCCGCTATCCAGTCGATCGTCATACGGGTGAGGGTAGGCAGGAGCGACCCACTGGAGTCTGCCGTGACATGACGACGCCCGTGTGGGTTCTTGGGGTGTCCAGATCAAGAAGGCTCGTGACGCCATGTCCCACCGTGCGTTCTGCGGGCTTTCGGCCCAGCATCGCTCGCACCGCGCTGGGACGCACGGTGCGAGTCAGGACGGCAGCAGCGGCGGCACGGGGCCCGGAGGCGGAAGGCCGGCGCCGGGCCGAAGTACGTGCTGGTCTTCACCGACCGGGTCCTGGTGACGCTTGTTCACCTGCGGACTGGGCTGACTCATGAGGCGCTCGGTGTGATCTACGAGGTGGGCTCTTCCACGATCGGGCGGGCGATCGGCGAGATCCGTCCACTGTTGGCGGCGCGTGGGTTCGCCGTGCCCGACCGGCCCGGCATCCGGCTGCACACGCTGGACGACGTGTTCGCCTACGCCGCGGCCGAGAACATCACGTGGCGCATCGACGGGACCGAAACCCAGGTCCGCCGCCCGAAGGCCCACTCTCCGGGACGGCGGGCGTTCGTCTCCGGCAAACGCAAGCAGAACACGATCAAGACCACCACGATCAGCGACCACCAGGGGCGCACTCTGTGGTCCGGCGCCGTACGGCCCGGCCGGATGCACGACCAGACGGCGGTCCGCACCGAGGGCATCGCCGAGCGGTTCCGGATGCATCCGGCGGTGAAGGCCGAGGTCGACGACGGGTACCGCGGTCTGGCCAACGAGTTTCCCGACCAGGTCAGCGCACCCCCGAGCAAGCCGAAGGACATCGACAATGCGTCCCTTACTCAAGGGTACGGATGGCGCGAGTTGCGACGCCGGCAATCTTCTCGTCGGATCTGCGTCGAGCACGCCAACGCCGACCTCCGCCAGTGGCACCCACTACGGCGGTACACCGGGCGCCGCGAGACCTACGCCGAAACCCACCTGGCCATCGCCACCCTGGTCTCCGACCGGGCCGCTCGGCGCGCTTCGGCGTCGACTTCACCCCGCTGCGCGAGCAGGACCTGACCGCCGCCGGTCTCGTTCAGGCTGCCTGACCGACCGCGAGTTGTCTTCTCTCAGTGAAGGCAGTTGCCACGGATGCCGCTGACCTGTGTGGGCTTGATTGACTGAGACAGCCGTCGCGTCCTGGGATGCCCCACTCGCCGGGGACGCCCCGGCGGCGACGGCGAACAATTGCGCCGGGCCGGCCGAAAGCTCCCGAACGAAGTCGGCTGGTCCGCCCGGCCATCCAGCGTTCGGTGGCCGGGCGGACCAGCGGCCGGCCATGCCGACATCGGTGCGGCCTGCCGGGCCGTCTGTTGGTCGCCGCCGTGTACTTCAGGTTTCCGATCCGGAACCTCAGCTGTTGGCCAGTGCGCGGTCGAGAAGGGGGAGCAGGCGGTCCCAGTGGCGCTGCAGCCCGGCGGGGTTGAAGGCGTCGGTGTCGGACATGGTGAACCCGTGGACGGTGCCGGGGTAGATCTCGGAGGTGTAGTCGACCTTCGCGGCGTCCAGTGCCTGGTTGAGCTCGCCCAGGGCCTCGGGTGTCAGATCGCTTTCGGCATGGCCGAAGTGGACCTGGGCGGTGATCTCGGCGAGGGCGTCGAGCCCGTCCGCGCCCACGGGACCGTGGAATGCGGCGACAGCGGCCACCTGGCCGGGGTGAGCCGCTGTGGTGCGCATCGCCAGGAGGCCGCCTATGCAGTAACCGGTCACCGCGACCGGCCCGGCGGCGACCTCGGGCTGGGTGGTGAGGAACCTGAGGTAGGCGTCGGTGTCACTCAGGCCGCGTTCGGCGGTGTGCGCCTCGATCAACGGCATCAACTGGGCCATGATCGCGGGCCGGACCTCTTCTCCGATGTGCTCGGGAAGGTCGATCACCGGTGCCGGGCCGTGCCGGTAGAAGGTGTTGGGGACAAGCACGTAGTACCCGTGCCCGGCCAGTTCATGGGCCATCTCCCTCAGCACGGGCCGGATGCCGAAGCCGTCCGCGTACATCAGTACACCTGGGTGCTGCCCGCCGTTGTCGGGGAAGGCGGCGAAGGCGTCGGCCTGACCGTCCGTGGTGGGAATCTGCAGCGTCTTGATGGGCATGAATTCTCCTGTCGTGGTTGATGTGTAGAGCCTGTGATCAACACGACAGAGGCGGAGCCCGCGCAGCAGCGCAAGTGCCTCGATCGAACAGCGGGCCCGCACCGGCCCGTACGGCGCTCAGAGGAGCGCCGGGTCACCAATCCGTGTGTGGCGCAATGCCGTCCCGGTCGTCATGGCCGCACAGCCTATCCCACCGGGCAAAAGCCGACGTCGGCACCCCAGTTCACAGCGCGGTCCAGCTCAAGCACCGCAACCTGAACCTGCTCGGCCGCTGCCGCTACAGCTTCGCCGCCAGCGTCCCGGCCACCGGCGCCCTGCGACCGCTGCGCGATCCGGACGCGCCGGAGCTGGACGAGGACGACGGCGGCGAGATTAAGACACGTCGTGCAGACCTTGCAACGCGCTGATCGGCGCCCTCACACCCACCAAGATCGTTCTTACCGATAACTGCTGTACCGATGTTCCAAGCGCCGCCAATTGCATCTGATGCGAACTCGCGACGGTTCGCGAATCGTCGTAGTCAACGGCAGCCACCAGCGTGCTGACCATGGATTTTGGCCCCGCCTGCTGGTGGCGACGGTAGCGATGGGCGTGGTGATGGCGCCAGTCCGTGTCACTCGTCTGGCTGACTGACCTGCGTTTGTCCGTCGACTCGCGTCAGATGCGGTTTTCTCGCAAACGACGCGAGTGACGAAGGATGGAAGGATGGTGGGCCGGTGGGGTTCAACGGGTCGATCCCAGGTGCGGCACGGCTGCACCTGGTGGACGGAGTCGCGCTGCTGCGGCCGGAGGAACAGGTCTTCACCGCGATACTGACCGGGTTCGCCAACCAGCAGCTCGCGCGGAACCTGGCCCGGACGACGGTGGAGGGCCGGGAGAACACCGGTCAAAGCGTTCGCCGCGTACGTGAACACCTACCCATGCCACTGGACGCCGGCGATGGTCGACGAGTGGCTCGGCGACCTGCGATCACTGCGGGACCTGCGCCGTTCCACGATCCGGTCCTACTCGGAGGCGGTCCGGGCGTTCTGCCACTTCGTCACCGACCCGGTCTACGACTGGGCGACCACGTGCGAGGAACGGTTCGGCACCCACCCTGTCCAGGTCGTTCACGAGTGGAACACCGCCGTGCACGTCCAGGACAACGAGGCCGACGCGAAGAAGCGGGCGTTCACCAAGGCCGGGCTGCACGCGTTCTTCAAACACTGCGACGACGAGGTCGCCCGGATCAGGGCCTTCGGCCGCAAGGGCTGGCTGCCGGCATTCCGTGACGCCACCCTGTTCAAGACCGCCTACGCCTACGGGCTGCGGCGCAACGAGACGCGGATGCTCCACGCCGCCGCCTTCGGCCGCAACCCGCACGGCGCCGAATACGGCGAGTTCGGCCGCTGCCAGGTCCGGTTCGGCAAGGTCAAGAAGGGCTCCCCGCCCAAGCGCCGCGGCGTACTGACCGTGTTCGGCTGGACCCCCGATGTCCTGGACGAGTGGATCACCGAGGGCCGCCCGCTGCTGGGCACCGACGGCAACCCCGCGGCCTGGCCCTCCGAACGCGGACTGCGGATCGGCTGCCAGCGCATCAACTCCCGCTTCATCGCCTACCGCAAGGCCCTGAGCCTGGACGACGGGCTGGACTACCACTCCTTCCGAAAGTCCTACGTCACCCACCTGATCGAGGACGGCTGGGACCCTCGCTTCGTCCAGGAACAGGGCGGCCACGAGCACGCCAGCACCACGTCCATCTACACCTGCGTCTCCTCGGACTTCCGCACCCGCACCCTGCGCCGGCACCTGGACGCCACCGTCGCCGCCGCCCTCCACGCCCAGAACGGGAAGCAGGCATGAAGCGCAAGGTCGGCTACACCTGGCGGTTGCGTGAGCTGATGGCCCAGCGCCACATCTTCACCGCGACCGAGCTTGTGCCGCTGCTGCGCGAGCGCGGCATCGACCTTTCCGCCTCCCAGGTCCACCGCATGGTCTCCGGCACACCGGAAAGGCTGTCGTTACGGGCCCTGTCCGCGCTCTGTGACATCCTCTCCTGCACCCCGGCGGACCTGGTGGCCACCACCGCCGAGAACGCCGGCGTCCGAAAGACCGCCACCGGCGACCTGCCCACCCCGCCCTCCAATGTCGCGAAGCTCCGGCCCCGCGCGGCCCGCATCCTGCCCGAGGCATGAGCCGCCCCTACGCCACCGACGAGCAGTACGAACGCTGGTACATGACCGAGTGCTGCCGCTGCGGCCAGCGCAGACACAAGGCCGGCACCTGGCCGGACGGCTACGTCTGCCGGACCTGTTCGGACCGCGCGCTGCGGACACGAGGCACCTGCCCCGGATGCGGCCAGGACCGTGCCCGCCCCGGACTTCGCCCCGTCGACGGCTCCGCGATCTGCACGACCTGCGCCGGCTTCTCCCAGACCTTCGACTGCTCGCGCTGCGGCTTCGAAGGCAAACTCCTCGGCGGCCGACTCTGCGAACGCTGCACCCTCACCGACCGGCTGACCGCCCTCCTGGACGACGGCACAGGCCGCGTCCGCCCCGCGCTGACGCCCCTGCTCACCCTGCTGGTGGCGATGGACAAGCCCAGAAGCGGGCTGGCTTGGCTGGAGATGCCCCGCGGCCAGCCGGGAAACGCCTCCCAGCTACTGCGGCGGCTCGGGCTCGGCGAGGTCCCTCTGACCCACGACGCCTTCCACGAACTCCAGCCCTGGGCGGGCAGCAGCTCACCTGGAAGGACTCCTGATGGCCAGCGGAGTCCTGCCCGCCGCCGACAAGTACATTTGCTCCTTCCAGCGATGGCTGCCCGGCCACCTGACAGACATCGCCGATCCCGAGCACGTCAAGACGATCGAGCTCTTCGCGACCTGGCACGTCCTTCCCCACCTACGGCAACGGGCCGATCGGAGTCACATCACGCCGAGCGTCCGCTGCTTCGCAGCCGAGCAGATCAAGCACGCGACCGCCTTCCTGCGGTGGCTCAGCACCCGGGACAGCACCCTCTCGTCCTGCGGCCAGCTCGACATCGACGCCTGGTTCGCCGAGAACACCGAACACGGCCGCACCTGTCTGAGGGCCGTCCTCAACTGGGCCAAGCAGAGCCGCCGCTGCCCACACTCCAAGTCCGTCCCCAGACCACCAGCCGCGTCCTCAGAGAGAGCGGTGGGATCTGGAGCCGATACTCTCCAGGAGATCACGCAAGGTCACCAACAGGCTGGGTTCCTCCCGGAACCAGAGAAGTTGGAAGCCCTCCAGTTCCGAGAGCCTGAGCGCGCATGAGTGCTTGCTTCGGGGCTACTGGGACGGCTACCCCTGGCGGAAGAATTCCTGCGCTTCGGCAGCGACGGTCTTCAGCTCTTCACCAGCGTCAATCACGGTCGTTACAGTGCACTCCCAGCCGCTGGAGAAGAGGTCGGCTCGCAGGGTCCAGCTCAGACACACGTGACCGCCCGAACCGAAAGTCGCTGTCACGACCAGCTCGTTGTTGACCCAAGACCGCTCGCCCTCCCAACCGCGGAAGTCGCGCACAAGACCGTCGAGAAACTCGGTCAGGTATCCCGCACCGTCCCAGGCAGACACGGTCACAGCACCGATTCGTGCGCGTAGGCCGTCATCGACAGCCTCCACGGCGCATACGACCTCGAACTCATCTGTCCGCGACCAGTCGAGCAACCGGATAGAGGGTGCTTGCGACCCCGCCCCCCGAACGACGAGCTCGACCTGCCCAGGAACCACCTCGATCAGGCTCACCCACTGAGGATAAGGACGCCAACGCGGCCCGGCCATCACCATTACGTCGCGGTGCTACGTCCCGTCGTCGGGGGCTCCACACCCAGATCCCCGCCAGGAGGGTCACGGTCAGTAGTGATTCCGGAGCCAGACTGATCAACTGGCGACAGTTGAATACGCGAGCCCACCAGTATCGGTCCCCTAAAGGCCCGTGGGTTCAGCTGAACTGAAGCTTTTTCAGGGGGAACTCGGGGGTCGGTCCGTGTGCGTCAGCTGGGGGTATCCGTGGGTGCGATAGGAATGTGTGTGGTGCGGCGTGGCTGCGCAGGCGGCCTATCCCTGGGCAGTGGGGCGAACGACGATGTCACCTACATCGACACCGTCCGGCTGTTCGATGGCGAAGGCGATGGCGCGGGCCACCGCGTCCGGCGAAAGAGCGGTTTCCATCATCTTGTCGATCTGGGTTTTCACAGCCGGATCCATGCGCTCTGCGAAGTCCGTGCGGACGGCGCCGGGCGAGACGACGGTCACGCGCAGGCTGTCGCCGGCCTCCTGGCGCAGACCCTCGGAGATGGTGCGCACGGCGTTTTTCGTGCCGGCGTACACCGACTGGAGCGGCACGATGCGCAGTCCGGCGGTGGACACGATGTTGACGAAGTGCCCGAAGCCCTGCATCCGGAAGACGGGGAGGGCAGCGGCGATCCCGTACAGGACCCCTTTGAGGTTGACGTCGATCATCTCCTCCCAGTCCTCGACGCGCAGGTCATCCAGACGGGAGATCAGACCGATCCCGGCATTGCTGACGAGGACGTCGAGCTTGCCGTATCGATCGCGTGCCAGCTTGACGAGGCCGGAAAGGTCCTCATGTCGCGTCACATCCGTGCGGGCCCAGGCGGCTTCACCGCCAGCCTCTTCGATGCGGGCAGCCAGGGCCTCAAGACGCTCCGGGCGGCGTGCCCCGAGGACGATCTTCGCGCCGCGCTCGGCGAGCAGGAGCGCGGTTGCCTCGCCGATGCCGCTGCTGGCGCCCGTGATCGCCACGACTTTGCCATCGATTCCCGACATGATGGACAGTCCTTCCAGGAGAGGAATGGGGGCGGGTATGCCCTACAGTGAAAGTGGAGGAGCCGCCACTTCATCCACACTAAGTGGCGGCGCCTCCACTTAGCAAATGGGGACAGGGGAGAACCATTGATGGCCCGAGATGCAGGGCGCCCGCTGAGGGCTGACGCACAGCGGAACCGGGACAAGATCCTGGCCGCCGCGGTGCGCGTGTTCACTGAGGAGGGACTGGATGCCCACTTCGAGCGCATCGCCAGAGAAGCGGGTGTGGGAACCGGTACCCTTTACCGCAACTTCCCGACCAGGGAAGCTCTGATCGAGACGGCGTACCGCAACGAGGTGGCCCGGCTGTGCGACGCCGTCCCCGACCTCCTTGCTGCGATGTCGCCGCCTGATGCCCTGCGAGCCTGGACTCGCCGCTTCATCGACTACGCCACCGCCAAACTCGGCATGGCCGACGCCCTGCGAGCCGTCGTCAACTCGGGAACCAATCCCTACGCCGACAGCCACGAGATGATTCAGGCCGCCCTCTCCTCCCTCATGGACGCCAATGCCGACGCCGGAACGATCCGGTCCGACATCAGCGCGACCGACATGTTCGCCGCCCTCGCTGGTATCGCCCTCACCTCGGCCAAGCCCGAGCAGCGAGAGCAGGCCGAACGCCTCCTCGACCTCACCCTGGACGGACTGAAACCTGCGCCGCCGGGGCCCCCCGAAAACTGACGGCAGAAGCCCGGACATCATCGAAGCTGCTGTTCAGCGGCCTGTTCCAGTAGTGCTCGCGCGGAGTCCGCCTACCGCATCGCGGTCTTGTCGTCGAGCGGGCAGAGCTGGACATGCCCGACGCCGGACGGGTAGACAATCACGCTATGCCTCTGGTGGACATGGTTCTCTTGGTCGAAAACCCGTCTACCAGGGGCTTCACCACGTTGTCAGGCCAACTGGCAAGCTGCCGACGCAGGTTGGAAAGGCTCACTGTCTGCGCCACTACCGCCAGAGCCCGTGGCAGCCTCGTTCGGACGCCCGTTCCCTGGCGATTCGTCGGGGCGTGTTGGGCAGGGGATGTCAAAGCCCTTCCCGCATGCACAGTGCTCCCTTCAGCTTCACGAGAGCCGCGGTCGGCGGCAGCGCCTGCACCACCGGAGACAAGTCCGCCAACAGCTCCAGACCTGCTGGTAGGCCTCCTCCCGGAGACGATCTGGGCAGCGCACATGCAGCACCGTGGGCATCCGTGTCCCGTCTCAAATGATCTGGTCCACGCCCAGGGCTGCGACCTGCGGCGACCACATCATTTGAGACGGTCGGTGATCTCGAATCTCAAGTGATCTGGATCGTCGTATGCGGATGCTGGTGCTCGTCTCAATCGACCTGGTCCACCGAAGCCGTTCCGGTGGCCCGTTCACACGTCGATGGTCCTTCTGGCGTGCTCAACGAACTGGCTGCGCTTTGTGGATGCGTGGTCCGGGAACCGTCTGATCCGCTGTGACTCCGGAACGGCTACCGGGGTGCCGGAACTTCCCCCGAGCGTGGTCGCATCCAGAGCAGCAATACAGGCCGAGAGGGATTGGGACAGCTCTCCCGCCATGCGCGCCAGCTTCTCCGGCCCTTCGATCTCCACAGTTGCATGGGCGTCGGCGAACCCCTCGTGGAGCACTGCCCTGGCGTGGCCGATGCCGTCACCTGCGGTGTCGAGGTCTATGCCTGGTCTGATCAGCTCGGCATCGGTGTTCTTCAGCTTGTTTTTCAACGACCGTGCCGCGCAACCGAGTTGAGTGCCCGCTGCCCTGCAAGGGCTGATGCGACAGCAGTGCGGCCTTGGTGTGATCATGTGCGTTGTCGAGACGCTGTTGATCATGCCAAGGCCGCGAGGGTGAGTCTGCTGTACGACGCTGTTCGCGTCGAGTCCCTGACCGTGTTGTCCCGGTTCCGGACCGACTTCTACGACTGCCTGACTGCCCGCGCGGACGCGTTGTTCGAGCTGACCGACGCGGTGCTGTGCACCGACGGGCCGGTGCGGTCGCTGGTCGACCTCGCGCTGGCGCCCGAGCACCGCCGGGGTCACGGCGCCCTCTACGCCGGTCTCAACCGCGGCCGGGTGGACGTCGCCCGGCTGCGGCGGGTCCTGGCCGAGGTGCCGCTGCCGAGGACCGCGGACGGTCGGCTGGTCCTGGCGGTGGACGTCTCGCCGTGGCTTCGGCCGGGCGCCGGCACCGTGCCGGACCGCTCGTTCTGCCACACCTACGGCCGCGGCAGCGCGAAGCACCAGATGATGCCCGGCTGGCCATACTCTGTCGTCGTCGCCCTCGAAAGCGGACGCACCTCCTGGACCGCGTTCCTGGATTCGGTCCGCCTGGCCCCCGGCGCCGACCTGGCCGCTGTCACCGCCGACCAGGTCCGCGAGGTGGTCGAACGGCTCGTCGCCGCAGGCCAGTGGACGAAGGAGACCCGGAGATCCTGGTCGTGCTGGACGCCGGCTACGACGCCCCGCGCATCGCCTATCTGCTGTCCGGCCTGCCCGTCGAGGTCCCGGGCCGGACCCGTTCGGACCGAGTGATGCGCCGCCCCGCACCCTCGCGGGAGGAGTTCCTCCGGTCCAACCCGAAGGGCGGACGGCCGCCCAAGCACGGCGGGGAGTTCGTCTTCGGCGACCCCACCACCTGGGGCACCGAGCAAGCCGCCACGGTCACCGCCACCCGCCTCTACGGCAAGGCCACCACCCAGGCATGGGACCGGCTGCACCCGCGTCTGACCCAGCGGGCCGCCTGGCTGGAGCACGACGGGCCGCTGCCCGTTATCGAGGGCACCGTCATCCGCCTGGCCGTCGAACACCTGCCCTCCGGCGGAATCAACAAGCCGGTCTGGCTCTGGTGGTCACGCACCGACGCCACACCCGCTGACGTCGACCGGTGCTGGCAGGCGTTCCTGCGAAGGTTCGACATCGAGCACACCTTCCGGATGCTCAAGCAGACCCTCGGCTGGACGCGGCCCCGCCTGCGCGACTCGGCCGGCGCCGACCGCTGGACCTGGCTGGTCCTCGCCGCCCACACCCAGCTCCGCCTCGCCCGGCCCCTCGCTACTGACCTCCGGCGGCCGTGGGAGAAGCCGGCACCGCCGCACAAACTCACCCCCGCCCGCGTCCGGCGCGGGTTCCGGAACCTCCGCACGACGACGGGCTCTCCGGCCGGGGCACCGAAACCCACCACACCCGGACCCGGACGCCCGCCAGGCTTGGAGAACCGGCGCCCCGCAACCCGCCACGACGTGGGACGAGTCCTCGCCGGCGGCGAGGCATACCAGCGACCGGCCCCATCACAAGGTCGGCACCAAACCCCGCAGGGCAGGCTGACAGGCAACACAGACGTCAGCACACTGAGCGCATGCGATATGAGGAGAAGGCGAAGATCGCCATCGTGAGAGTTCTTGTCCCGGTGGCTGTTTTCATCTCCTCACCGGTACTGCTGATCGCCGGAGCGCCGATCCGCCGCCGATACCTTCGCTACATCTACCGGGACGAGGCCCCACCGATCCTGGAAAAAGAACAGGGCAGGGTCAGCATCCACTGGTTCGTGGTCACCAGTTCCCTGTTCGCATGGCTCTGCTGGCCCACCGAGTCGCTCGTTCGTGTCATCTCACGCCGAGGTTAAACAACAAGTTCAGTGCCTGTTTGGGTACCTCAGAAGCCCAGATCAAGGCCGCTTCTCGCCTGATGCGGCACGAGTCGCCGTTCCGGGAAAACGTCACGGTGGCGGCAGACCAGAACGGCTCGCGCACCCGGAATGGAGTTATGCCGAGAAGGCCGATGATCACGGTGACCACCGTCTTCGTCCAGGCCGGTCCAATTACCAGTACAGCCCTGACGCGGGGGTTGAGGAACATCGGATCGAAACTATCTGCGGCGGGACCGGGCGCCGCCTGCTCAGACGCGGCGTGGCCAACCGGGGGCTGCACGGCAACGCTCGGTGCCCCGCTGCGCAAGCAGGGCACCGAGCGCTTCACCCTTCAGTCGCCACAGCAGGCCGACTGAAAGACGGCATTTAACTAATACGACAGCCGCGCGCGGCGACGGCCTCGTGGAGCTCTACCGTCGCCTTACTGGGGTCGGTGGCGGTGACGTCGCGGCCAGCCTTCACGATGCAATCCAGGTCGGCGCCCTCCGAGGGCGGGGGTTCGTCCGCCGCCAAAGTGCTGGAGGGGGATGCGGGCGCGGCAGAGGCGGCGCCCATGGCCAGGATTGTGGACGAGACCACCAGGGTCATCACAGTGAGTGTTCGCTTCATGACAGATCATTATGGTGCTGTCGATCCGACCAGCGCAGTCACACACGCCCGATCACGGAGAGTGCAAGCGCCAGCTCTTGCTCCGATGTTCTTCAACCCCGACGCCAGCTCCGGAGCAAGGCCCCGGCGTCGAGGCGGCGCAGGTATCCAAACAGGCACTCACCTTGTCATTTAACGAACGGCGTCGAACGCGGCTCGAACTTAATCGACGTTTTCGCAGTTCGGCGGACGTGTAGGCGGCCTTCGTCTGATCCTGTGCTCCGTCACAGAGTGGATCAGCGCGAAGGCCGTGGTCGTGAGTTTGGTGCATCAGGGCGTCCTGCGGGATGCGTTCGCGGAAGTGTCACACTTCCGGTCGGAGCTGTACGGGAGCCTGACCGCACGGGGTGACGCCTTGTTCGAGTTATGCGACGCGCTGCTGTGTACGGACGGGCCGGTCCGCACGCTGGTTGATCTCGCGCTTACTCCCGAGCACCGCCGTGGGCACGGAGGTCTGTACGGCGGGCTCAACCAGGGCCGGATTGACGTCGCACGGCTGCGTCGTGCCCTGGCTGAGGTGCCGTTGCCGAGGGCGGCGGACGGTCGGCTCGTGCTGGCGGTGGATGTATCACCGTGGCTGCGACCGGACGCCAACACCTGCGCTGACCGGTCCTTTTGCCACACCTTCGGCCGAGATGTGGGCAAGCATCAGATGGTGCCCGGCTGGCCGTACTCGGTGGTGGTCGCGCTGGAGACCGGCCGCACGTCCTGGACGGCGGTGCTGGACGCGGTCCGTCTGGAGCCCGGTGTCGACGTCGCCGTAGTGACCACCATGCAGATCCGTGAGGTCGTTGAGCGGCTTGTCGCGGCCGGCC
>NZ_JBVHVP010000045.1:0-19761 GCF_055564775.1 Streptomyces sp. NPDC028991
GGACCCGCGCACCGAAGCCGCCAACCGCGCCGCCTGCTCCCCCACCGCCACACGCGACTTACCCGACACCACCCACGGCCACCACACACCCTCGGCCTGAACGGAGGCGGGGGCCTCGGGTGCGTCCTCGGCCGGGGCCTGCTCGAGCACGAGGTGGGCGTTGGTGCCGCTGACGCCGAAGGACGAGACGGCGGCGCGGCGCGGACGGCCGGTCTCCGGCCAGGCGGTGTGCTCGGTGAGCAGTTCGACTCCGCCATCCTCCCAGTCCGCGTTCGGGGTGGGCGCGTCGATGTGGAGGCTCTTGGGCAGGACACCGTGGCGCATGGCCTGCACCATCTTGATCACGCCGGCGACGCCGGACGCGGCCTGGGTGTGACCGGTGTTGGACTTCAACGAGCCGAGCAGCAGCGGTCGTCCGTCGCCGCGGTCGCGGCCGTAGGTGGCGAGGAGTGCCTGCGCCTCGATGGGGTCGCCGAGGGTGGTGCCGGTGCCGTGCGCCTCGACGGCGTCGACCTCGGCGGAGGTGAGGCCGGAGTCGATGAGCGCCTGCCGGATCAGTCGCTGCTGGGAGGGGCCGTTGGGCGCGGTCAGGCCGTTGGACGCGCCGTCCTGGTTGATGGCGGAGCCGCGTACCACGGCGAGGACGGGGTGGCCGTTGCGGCGGGCGTCGGACAGGCGCTCCAGCAGGATCAGGCCGGCGCCCTCGGACCAGGCGGTTCCGTCGGCGGCGGCGGCGAAGGCCTTGCAGCGGCCGTCGGCGGCGAGGCCGCGCTGCCGGGCGAACTCGGTGAACATCTTCGGCGTCGACATGACCGTGGCGCCGCCGGCCAGGGCGAGGGAGCACTCCCCCTGGCGCAGGGAGCGCACGGCCAGGTGCAGCGCGACCAGTGAGGAGGAGCAGGCGGTGTCCACCGTGACGGCGGGGCCCTCGAAGCCGTACGTGTAGGACAGGCGGCCGGAGGCGACGGCGACCGTGTTGCCGGTGAGCAGGTGTCCGGCGACCTCTTCCTGGCGTCCCCGTGCGGCACCGTCGTAGTCGCCGTGCCCGGTGCCGACGAAGACGCCGGTGGTGCTGCCGGCCAGTGTGCCGGGCGCGATCCCGGCGCGCTCCAGGGTCTCCCAGGAGGTCTCCAGGAGCAGCCGCTGCTGCGGGTCCATGGCGAGGGCCTCACGCGGGGAGATCCCGAAGAACGCCGGGTCGAACTCGCCGGCGTCGTGCAGGAAGCCGCCTTCGCGCGCGTAGGTGGTGCCGTGGTGGGCGGGATCGGGGTGGAACAGGCGGTCGAGGTCCCAGCCGCGGTTGGTGGGGAAGTCCGAGATGGCGTCCACGCCGCCCCTGGCCAGCTCCCACAGTTCCTCGGGTGAGCGCACGCCGCCGGGGTAGCGGCAGGCCATGGCGACGACGGCGATGGGCTCGCGGTCCCGGTTCTCGGCCTCGCCGAGTTGCTCACGGGCCTCCTGAAGGTCGGCCACGGCCCGCTTGAGGTACGCGCGGAGCTTGTCCTCGTTCGACATCAGGTGCCCACCTCTCCATGAGATTCCGGAACTCGCGAAAAGCGGAGAGCGGCGATTTCCGGATTCCACGCCCCGACACTGCTGGATGTTCCGGCGGGCGCGGCGCCCGTCCGGCAGATCCGGTCCGGGGCGACAGGCCGACCCGGTCCGAGGGCCAGTCTGGCCGTCCCGGACTGCGGGTTTCCCTAAAGTGCGCCGGGGGTGTGCCAAGCCGGAAGGCCCCGGTCCGTGGTGGTCGGGCACGGACCGGGGCCTTGCGAACGGAGTGCGGTCAGCCGGCCACGGCCGTTTCCTGCTCGGCGGCGGCGTCGGAGGTGACCGTGCTCTCCAGGGTGGTGAGCCACTCCTCCATGAGGTCGGCCGCGGGGCCGGAGTCCTCGCGGATGAGGGAGAGGTGGTCGGCGTCCAGGGGGCGCACGGCGGCGTCCGGGACTACCGGCTCGTGCAGGCGCTCGGGGTCGGGAGCGGGAACGCCCTCGATGAGCGCCCGGGTGCACTTGATCTCCAGGACGGGCGCGGTGGTGGGGTGCACGTCGAGGGCGTTGAGCAGCACCATCCAGCGGCCCATGGCGGACAGCCGGGAGTTGGTGAGGCGCACCGGGGAGTCGTCCACGGCGGTGAAGTTGAACTTCATCATGCCGTTGTAGTCGACGCCCTCGTCGCTGTTGTGCCGGATGCTGAGGGTGTCGAGGAGGACGACGGCGGTGGGGCGGATGCCCCAGGTGCTCTCCAGGACGCCGGCCGCCGCGTAGGCGAGGGAGCCGCCGGAGGAGTGGCCGACGAGGACGAAGGGCTTGCCGTCGGCGGCCTGGAGGGTGCTCTCCGCGATGATCCGGGCGGCCGCCTCGGGGTGGGCGGGCAGGGCCTCGCCGGTGTTGAAGCCGATGAGGGGCAGGGCGGTGACGTCCCGCTTGCCTCGGAAGTGGCCGGACAGGGTGGCGTACTGGTGCACGCCGCCGTTGGCGGTGGGGGCGCTGACGCAGACGAGCCGGGACGGGGCGGGGCCCTCGGCGAGCGTCACCGGCCAGGGCAGGTCCTCGAGTTCGGCGGTGACCTCGAAGGAGGGGCGGAGCGCGGCGACGGTGGCGAGCATCCGCTGGGCCTCGCGGAGCTTGCCCTGGGCGAGGCCGTCGAGGAAGAGGCGCTCCATCGAGTCGTTCTCGGCGGGGCCTCCGGTGGCGCCGGTCTGCGGGGCGGCACCGCCCTGGGCGCCGAGTTCGGTGCGCAGCCAGGCGGTGAGACCGCTCGGGGAGCCGCTGTCGTAGACGATGCTCGCGGGGAGCTGGAGTCCGGTGGCCTCGCTGAGCTTGCGGCGCAGTTCGATGCCGATCAGGGAGTCGAAGCCGAGTTCGAGGAAGTCGCGGTCGGGGTCGACGTCGGCGGTGTCGGTGTGTCCGAGGAGTTCCGCGGCGCACGCGACGACCAGGTCGAGGAGGGCGGTCTCCTGCTCGGCGGCGCTCAGGGAGGCGAAGTGCTTCCGGAAGGAGGCCGGTTCGGCAGGGCGGGCCGGGTGCGGGGTCGCGGCTGAGGTGGCGTTGCGCGGGGCGCGGGCCAGGCCGCGCATGAGCGGTGGTACCTCGTCGGGGTGGGCGATGCCCGGGGGTGTCGCCAGGGCGGTGGCGACCACCAGCGGTGTGTCGAGGCGCAGGGCGGTGTCGAGGAGTGCGAGGGCACGGTCGCGGGACAGGGTGTCCATGCCGTCGGAGCGGGTGCGCTGTCGGCCGGAGTCGGTGAGGAGGTCGCCGGCCATGCCGTCGTCGAGGTCCCAGGCTCCCCAGGCGACGGAAAGGGCGGGCAGTCCCTGGGCGGTGCGGTGCTGGGCTAGGGCGTCGAGGAAGCAGCTGGCGGCGACGTGGTTGGCCTGCCCGGCGCGGGCGGTGACGCCGGAGATGGATGAGTAGAGGACGAAGGCGTCGAGGCCGAGGTTCCGGGTGAGGTCGTGCAGGTGCCAGGCGGCGTCCGCCTTGGGCCGCAGGACGGCCGCGAGGCGTTCGGGCGTGAGCGCGGTGAGCACGGTGTCGTCCAGGACACCGGCCGCGTGCACGACGCCGGTGAGGGGGTGGTCGGCGGGGATGTCCGCGAGCAGCGCGGCCAGGGCGTCGCGGTCCGCGACGTCGCAGGCGGTGAGGGTGACGTGGGCGCCCAGCGCCTCCAGTTCGGCACGGAGCCGGTCGGCGCCGGGGGCGTCCGGGCCGCGGCGGCCGGCCAGCAGGAGCCGGGTGACGCCGTGGCGGGTGACCAGGTGGCGGGCGGTGGCCGCACCGAGGGTGCCGGTGCCGCCGGTGACGAGGACGGTGCCGTCCCGGGCGCCACCGAAGGCGTCGGGGAGTTCGGGGCCGTCCTGGGCGGCGGGCGGGGCCAGCGGGGTGAGCCGCGCGACGAGCACCCGCCCGTCGCGGACGGCGGTCTGTGGTTCGTCCACGGCGAGCACGTCGTCCAGGGGGAGCCGGGCGCCGGGTTCGAGGTCGACGAGGGTGAAGGCACCGGGGTGTTCGACCTGGGCGGTGCGGATCAGGCCCCACACGGCGGCGCCCGCGGGATCGACGGCCGGGTCGCCGGGCCGGGCGGCGACGGCGCCGCGGGCGATGAAGACGAGGCGGGACCCGGTGGGCCGCGGGGTGCCGAGCCACTCCTGGAGGAGCGCGAGGACGGCCTGGGCCGCTGCGTGGGTGACGGCGGCCGGATCGTCGCCGGAGCAGGCGTCCTCGTGCCCGCCACAGCCGATGACGGGCACGAGGACGAGGGTGTCGTCCTCGGTGACCTGCGAGAGCGAGGCGAGGGTGGTACCGGTGGCGAAGGGGTCGGTGCCGAGGGCGACGCGGGGGCCGGTGCCGAGGGCGACGCGGGGGCCGGTGCCGACGGGGACGTGCCCGGGTTCGGCGGGGACCCACTCGAGGCCGAGCAGAGAGGCGCGGTCCACGGCACCGGGTCCCAGGAGGCGGGCGGCGGACGAGGGCCGCAGGGCCAGCGACTCGACGGAGAGGACGGGACGTCCCGCGGTGTCGGCGGCGGCGATGGACACGGTGTCCTCGCCGGCCTTGGTGATGCGGACCCGCAGCCGGGCGGCACCGGAGGCGTGCAGGGTGACACCGGCCCAGGAGAACGGGAGCAGCCCCTGGTCGGCGTCCTTGAGGTCGACGTACTCCACCGCGTGCAGGGCGGCGGTGAGCAGCGCGGGGTGGAGGCCGAACAGGGCGGCGTCGTCGGTGCGGCCGGGCAGTTCCAGTTCGGCGAAGACCTCGTCGCCGCGCGTCCAGGCGCCGCGCAGGCCCTGGAAGAGGGGGCCGTACTCGGTGCGCTCGTAGAACCCGGTCAGGTCGACGGGGTCGGCGCCGGCGGGCGGCCAGGCAGGGGCTTCGAAGGGGACGACGTGCTCGCCGGGGCCGAGCATGCCGGTGGCGTGCTGGGTCCAGGGTGCGTCGGCGGCGGCGTCGGCGGGCCGGCAGTGGATGCCGAGCGGACGTCCGCCGGAGGCGTCGGGGGCGCCGACGCGGACCTGGACGGCGACGGCGCCCTTGGGGTCGAGACCGAGAGGGGTGGTGAGGGTGAGTTCCTGCACGTGTCCGCAGCCGACCTGGTCGCCCGCGCGGACGGCCAGTTCCAGGAAGCCGGTGGCGGGGAAGAGGACGATCCCGCCCATGGTGTGGTCGGCCAGCCAGGGGTGGGTGCGCGGAGCGAGGCGTCCGGTGAGGAGGACGTCCTCGGCGCCGGCGAGGGTGACCGCGGCTCCGAGGAAGGGGTGTCCGGCCGGGGTGAGGCCGGCGCCGGGGATGTCGGCGGCGTGGGCGAGGGGACGCGGCCAGTAACGGCGGTGCTGCCAGGCGTAGGTGGGCAGATCGGTACGGCGGGCGCCGGTACCGTGGAACCAGGCGGCCCAGTCGACGCGTACACCGGCGATGTGCAGCTGGGCGAGACCGGTCAGCAGGGCGTGCTGCTCCGGGCGCTTGGAGCGCAGGGCGGGCACCGCGACGGTGTCCGTGGCACCGTCACCGCTGTCGAGAGTCTGCCGCGTGAGGGCGGTCAGGACGCCGCCGGGGCCGATCTCCAGGAAGGCGTCGGCACCGGCATCCGCGAGGGCGCGCACGCCGTCGGCGAACCGGACGGTCGCGCGGACGTGCTCCACCCAATAAGCCGGAGTGGCCAGCTGCCCCGGCCCGGCGACCGCACCCGTGACGTTCGAGACGACCGGGATACGGGGTTCGGCATACGTCAGCCCCTCCGCCACCTGACGGAACGCCTCCAGCATCGGCTCCATCAGCGCCGAGTGGAAAGCATGACTGACCGACAGACGCTGAGTCTCACGCCCCTCGCCCGCGAACTCGCCCGCCAGCGCAGCCACTTCAGCCTCAGGACCCGCGACGACCACGGACTCCGGACCGTTGACCGCCGCCACAGACACACCCTCGGCCAACCTGTCGGCGATCTCCGCCTCAGCCGCCTGCACGGCGACCATCGCGCCACCCGCCGGCAGATCCTGCATCAACCGGGCCCGGGCCGCCACCAGCGCACAGGCATCCTCCAGCGAGAACACCCCCGCCACATGCGCGGCCACGATCTCACCGACGGAATGACCCGCGACGAACCCGGCAGTCACGCCCCACGACTCCACCAGCCGGAACAACGCCACCTCCACCGCGAACAGTGCGGGCTGCGTGTACCCGGTCGTGTCGAGAAGGGCCGCGTCGTCACTGCCCTCCTGCGCGAACAGCACCTCACGCAACGGGCGGTCGAGCTGCGGGTCGAGCAGGACGAGCACCTCGTCGAGCGCCTGCGCAAAGGCGGGGAAACGGGCGTACAGCTCACGCCCCATCCCCACCCGCTGCGACCCCTGACCGGAGAACAGCACGGCCAGGGCCCGCTCGGTGGCCCGGCCCCGGGCCACCTCCACCGGCTCCCCCGCACCGTCGACAGGGGCCAGCAGGACCGCGCGGTACTCGAAGGCCGAGCGGCCGGAGGCCAGGGAGAAGCCGATGTCCAGGGCGGTGGCGTCGGTGACACCGGTGAGCCGGGCGAGCTGGGCGTCCAGGGAGCCCCGGGTCTTGGCCGACACCGCCCAGGGAACGACGGTGGGGTCCACGGCGGGTGTGGCTTCCGGCTCCTGCGTCCCGTCTCCGGTGGACTCCTCGGCCTCGGGTGCCTGCTCGATGACGAGGTGGGCGTTGGTGCCGCTGATGCCGAAGGAGGAGACGCCGGCGCGCCGTGGCCGCCCGGTCTCCGGCCACGGGGTGGCCTCGGTGAGCAGTCGTATGTTGCCGGCCTCCCAGTCGACGTGCGTCGACGGCCGTTCGATGTGCAGGGACTCGGGCAGGACGCCGTGCCGGATGGAGAGGACGGTCTTGATGACGCCGGCGACACCGGCGGCGGCCTGGGAGTGGCCGATGTTCGACTTCACGGAGCCCAGCAGCAGGGGGCGGTCCGCGGGCCGGTCCTGGCCGTAGGTGGCGAGCAGGGCCTGGGCTTCGATGGGGTCGCCGAGCGGGGTGCCGGTGCCGTGCGCCTCGACGGCGTCCACGTCGGCGGCGGAGAGTCCGGCCCCGGCGAGGGCCTGCCGGATGACGCGCTGCTGGGACGGCCCGTTGGGCGCGGTGAGCCCGTTGGAGGCGCCGTCCTGGTTGACGGCGGAGCCCCGGACCACGGCGAGGACCCGGTGGCCGTTGCGGCGCGCGTCGGAGAGGCGCTCCAGGACGAGCACGCCGGCGCCCTCGGACCAGCCGGTGCCGTCGGCGGCGTCCGCGAAGGCCTTGCACCGGCCGCTGGTGGAGATGCCGCCCTGGCGGGTGAAGCCGGAGAAGCCCATGGGTGTGGACATCACGGTGACGCCGCCGGCGAGGGCGAGGCCGCACTCGCCGTTGCGCAGGGCCTGGGCGGCCAGGTGGATGGCGACCAGGGACGCCGAGCAGGCGGTGTCGACGGTGACGGCGGGCCCCGCGAGGTCGAAGGCGTAGGACAGGCGGCCGGAGACGACACTGGCGGTGAGTCCGGTGGTGGCGTGTCCCTCGGCGTCCTCGCGGGAGTTCATCACGACGCCGACGTAGTCGACGCCGGCGGTGCCGACGAAGACGCCGGTACGGCTGCCGCGCAGCGAGACCGGGTCGATGCCGGCCCGCTCGACGGCCTCCCAGGAGGTCTCCAGGAGGATGCGCTGCTGGGGGTCCATGGCGACGGCCTCGCGGGGCGAGATCCCGAAGAAGCCGGCGTCGAAGGCTGCGGCGTCGACGAATCCGCCCTCGGCGGCGGCACTGCTGCCGGCGCCGTCGCCGTTCAGGGCGTCGAGGTCCCAGCCGCGGTCGTCGGGGAAGGGTGTGATGCCGTCGCGGCCCTCGTCGAGGAGCCGCCAGTACTCCTCGGGGGAGTTCACGCCGCCGGGCAGGCGGCAGGCCATGCCGACGACGGCGATGGGCTCGCGGCGTTCCGCCTCGGTCTCCTCCAGACGGCGCCGGGTCTTGTGCAGATCGGCCGTGACCCACTTGAGGTAGTCGACGAGCTTCTTGTCATCGGGCATGACGGTGGGAAACCTTCCTGTGGTGGATCAAGCTCGTCTCAGCGGTCGCCCAGGCGGCCGAGCTCGTTGTCGATGAACGCGAGGACCTCGTCGGCGCTGGCCGACTCGATGTCGTCGGCGACACCCCGGCCGGTGGGATCCGGTGCGGCGCCGCGCACCTTGTCCAGCATCCGGCCCAGGCGCAGGGCGAGGCCCGCGCGGGTGATCTCGTCCGGCTCGTCCGCCGCGAGGAGCGCGTCGAGCCGGTCGAGTTCGGCGAGCAGGGGCGGCCCCTGCGGGGTGTCGTCGCCGGTCAGTTCCGAGACGAAGTGCTCGGCCAGGGCCGTGGGGGTCGGGTAGTCGAAGACCAGGGTGGCCGGGAGGCGCAGTCCGGTCGCGGTGGAGAGGTGGTTGCGCAGTTCCAGCGCGGTCAGCGAGTCCAGGCCCAGTTCGCGGAACTCCTGGGTGACGTCGACGGTCTTCGGGGAGGCGTGGCCGAGAACCCGGGCGGTCTGTTCGCGAACGAGGTCGGTGACGTGGCGGACGCGGTCGGCGGCGTCGAGTCGGGCGAGTTCGGCGGCGAGCGCCGCCGCGGCGCCGGCCGCGTCGGTGGCGGCCGCGGTGCGGCGGCCGCTGCGGACCATGGAGCGGAACAGCGGTGGCAGGTCCTCGGGGGCGGCGCCGCGCATGGCTCCGGGGGCGAGGCCCACCAGGACGAGGAAGGTCTCGTCCGAGCCGCGGGCGATGTCGAACAGGTTCAGGCCCTGTTCGACGGCGAGCGGCGGGAGGCCGCCGGACTGCATGCGGCGCATGTCGGTGTCGGACAGGGTGCTCGTCATGCCGCCGTCGTGGGCCCACGGCCCCCAGGCGAGGGAGGTGCCGGCCAGGCCGAGTTCGCGACGGTGGCGGGTGAGCGCGTCCAGGAACGAGTTGGCCGCGGCGTAGTTGCCCTGGCCGGGGCTGCCCATGACGCCCGCGATGGACGAGAAGGGCAGGAACGCGGCGAGTCCGAGGTCGCGGGTCAGCTCGTGCAGGTGCCAGGCCGCGTCCACCTTGGGCCGCAGGACGGCCGCGAGGCGTTCGGGCGTGAGCGAGGCGATCACGCCGTCGTCGAGGACGCCCGCGGTGTGGACGACCGCGGTGAGCGGGTGCTGTGCCGGTACGGAGCCGATGAGGGCGGCGGTGGCGTCGCGGTCGGTGGTGTCGCAGGCGGCGACGGTCACCTCCGCGCCCAGTTCGCGCAGTTCCTCCGCGAGTTCGGCGGCGCCGGGGGCGTCCGGGCCGCGGCGGCTGGTGAGCAGCAGGTGGCGCATGCCGGCGGCGGCGAGGCGGCGGGCGAGGTGTCCGCCGAGGGCGCCGGTGCCGCCGGTGATGAGGACGGTGCCCTCGGGGTTCCAGCGGGGCGGCATGGTGAGCACGATCTTGCCCACGTGCTTGGCCTGGCTCATGAACCGGAAGGCGTCGCGCGCCCTGCGCACGTCCCAGGTGCGCACCGGCAGCGGCTGGAGCGCGCCTTCGGCGAACAGGTCCAGCAGTTCGCCGAGAAGGCCCTTGTTGCGCTCGGGTCCGGCCTCGCCGAGGTCGAAGGCGCGATAACGCACACCGCCACCGACCGACTCCGGATCACGCACGTCGGTCTTGCCCATCTCCAGGAACCGGCCACCGGGCGCGGTGATCCGCAGCGAGGCGTCCACGAACTCACCCGCCAGCGCGTTCAGCACCACATCCATCCCACGGCCACCGGTGACCGTACGGAACTTCTCCTCGAAGCCCACATCACGCGAGGACGCGATGTGCTCCTCGTCCAGACCCAGCCCCCGCAAGACCTCCCACTTGCCCTCACCGGCCGTCGCGAACACCTCGGCACCCACATGACGCGCCAACTGGATCGCCGCCATACCCACACCACCGGCACCGGCATGCACCAGCACCCGCTCCCCCGCCGACAGACCGGCCAGGTCACGGAAGGCGTACAGCGCGGTGAGGAACACCAGCGGCACCGAGGCCGCCTCCTCCTTGGTCCAGCCCTCGGGGACGCGGGCCAGGTAGTGCTCGTCGGCGACGACGACGGGGCCGAAGCCGCCGGGCACGGTTCCCAGGACGCGGTCACCGGGCGCGAGGCCGGTGACGGCCTGGCCGACGGCGGTGACCGTGCCGGTGGCCTCGGTGCCCATCGGGCCGGACTCGCCGGGGTACATGCCGAGCGCGTTCAGCACGTCACGGAAGTTCAGGCCGGTGGCGTCCACGTCGATGCGTACCTCGTGGGCGCCGAGCGGTTCGAGGACCTCCGGGCAGGGAGCCAGGACGAGGTTGTCCAGGCTGCCCTTGCCGGTGGTGTCGAGGCGCCACGGCACCCCGGCCGGCGCGAGCAGGCCGGGCGCGGTGGTGAGCCGGTCGAGCCGGCCGACGAGGGCGGTGCCTCCGCGCACGGCGAACTGGGCGTCACCGGTGGCGAGCAGCCCTGGCAGGCGGGGCAGCAGGGAGCGCAGGGCGTCGGGGGCGGCCGGTGCGCCGGACCGTCCGGGTGCGTCCGGCGCGCCCGGGTCCACGGCCGGGTTCGGGTCCAGGTCCAGGTCCAGCAGGACGAACCGGTCGGGGTTCTCGGACTGCGCGGAGCGCACCAGGCCCCAGGCGGCGGCCGCCGCGAGGTCGTGGACCGTCTCGGTGTCGTCGGCGGCGACCGCTCCCCGGGTGACGAACACCAGCCGGGAGTGCTCGAGTCCGCGGGTGTCCAGCCACTCCTGGACCAGGCTCAGGGTGCGGGTGGTCAGCGCGTGGACCGTGCCGGGCACGTCGATCCCGGTCGCGTACGGATGACCGGCGTCCGAAGGGCCGTCGTACGTTCCGCCGAGCGGCACGAGGACCAGGTCCGGGGCGGCGGAGGTGTCCGCGCCGGCGCCGGTGAGGTCGGCGAGGGAGGTCAGGCTGCGGCCGGTGCCGAACACGTCCTCGCCCAGGACCGTGGCGGTCAGGCCTTCGGTGGGCTTGACCTCGGGGGCCGCGGTCCAGTCGAGGCGGAACACCGGCTCCTGACCGCCGGTGGCCACCGGGGCACGGGGCACGCTCGGGGCGCGCAGCACCAGGGACCGGGCGGAGAGCACCGGGGCGCCCTCGGCGTCGGCGGCGGTCAGCCGGACCGACTCGTCGCCGAGCCGGGTGATCCGCACCCGCAGCGTGGTCGCACCGCCGGCGTGCAGGGAGACGCCGTTCCAGGCGAACGGCAGCAGCGGACGGTCCGCGCTGCCGACGCCGAGGTAGCCGTTGGCGTGCTGGACGGCGTCCAGCAGGGCCGGGTGCATCCCGAAGTACTGGGCGTCCCCGGCGACCTCTTCGGGGAGGGCGACCTCCGCGAACGCCTCCTCCCCGCGGACCCACACCTGGCGCAGTCCGTGGAAGGACGGCCCGTACTCGGTGCGGCTGTAGTCGCCGTCGAACTCCACGGACACGGCGTCGGCCGGCGGCCAGACGGGTGCCTCGAAGGGGTCGCTGTGCTCTTCGACGGCGAGGACACCGTCGGCGTGCCGGGTCCAGGGGCCGTCGACGGCATCGGAGGGCCGGGAGTAGAGGGTGAGCGAGCGGGAGCCGTCCTCGCCGGGCGCGCCGATGACGACCTGGACGGAGGTGGGCACCTTCTCGTCGAGGACCATCGGGGCGGCCAGGACGAGTTCCTCGACGCGGGCGCAGCCGACCTGGTCGGCGGCGCGGATCGCCATCTCCAGGTAGCCGGTACCGGGCATGATGACCGTTCCGCCGACCTTGTGGTCGAGCAGCCAGGGGTGTACCTGCAAGGAGATCTGACTGGTGAACAGGGCTCCCTCGGAGTCGGCGAGGGGGACGGCCGCGCCGAGGAGCGGGTGGTCGGCGGAGATGAGACCCGCCGTGCTGACGTCGCCGGTGAGGGCGGCCGGGCGCGGCCAGTAGCGTTCGCGCTGGAAGGCGTACGTCGGCAGTTCGGTGCGGCGGGCTCCGGTGCCGTGGAACCAGGCGGCCCAGTCGACGTGCACGCCGGTGACGTGGAGACCGGCGAGCGCGGTGAGCAGGGCGGTCTCCTCGTCTCGGTCCTTTCGCAGTGCCGGGACGGCGACCGCCTCGTCCCGCTCGTCGGCGTCCAGGACGCGCTGGGTGAGGGCGGTGAGGACGCCGCCGGGGCCGATCTCCAGGTAGGCGCCGGCACCGGCGCCGGCGAGGGCGCGTACTCCGTCGGCGAACCGGACGGTGCCCCGGACGTGCTCCACCCAGTACTCGGGGGTGGTGAGCTGCCCGGGCTCGGCGAGGGCGCCGGTGACGTTCGAGACGACCGGGAGGCGGGGTTCGGCGTACTGCAACGTCTCGGCGACGCGGCGGAACTCCGCGAGCATCGGCTCCATCAGCGGCGAGTGGAAGGCGTGACTGACCGACAGCCGCTGCGTCTTGCGGCCCTCGGCGTCGAACGCGGCGGCCAGAGCCAGGACTTCGCTCTCCGCACCGGACAGGACGACGGAGTCCGGGCCGTTGACCGCGGCCAGGGCGACTCCCCCCGTCAGCCTCGGCACGACCTCGGCCTCGGTCGCCTGCACGGCCACCATGGCACCGCCGGCCGGGAGTCCCTCCATCAGCCGGGCCCGGGCCGCCACCAGCGTGCAGGCATCCTCCAGGGAGAACACCCCCGCCACGTGCGCGGCCGCGATCTCACCGACGGAGTGGCCCGCCACCTGCTCGGGCCGGACGCCCCAGGACTCCAGCAAGCGGTACAGCGCCACCTCGACCGCGAACAGCGCGGGCTGGGTGTAGCCGGTGGTGTCCAGGAGAGCGGCCTCGGCCGTTCCCTCCGGAGCGAACAGCACCTCCCGCAGCGGACGGGCGAGGTCGGTGTCGAGGCGGGCCATGGCCTCGTCCAGCGCGTCGGCGAACACCGGGAAACGGGCGTGCAGTTCGCGTCCCATGCCGGCTCGCTGGGAGCCCTGACCGGAGAACAGCATCGCGAGGCCGCGGAGGGCGGCCCGGCCGCGGGCTACCTCGGCCGGGGCGCCGTCGGGCCCGGCGAGCAGCACCGCACGGTGCTCGAACAGGGCGCGGCCGGTGGCGAGGGAGAACCCCACGTCGAGCGGCTCGGCGCCGGTGAGCGCCGTGATACCCGCGGCCTGGGCGTTCAGGGCCTGCTCGGACTTGGCCGACACCAGCCACGGCACGACGGACGGGGTGGCCTTCGGGACCTCGGCGGCCACCGGTTCGTCGGCCTCGGGGGCCTGTTCGATGATGGTGTGCGCGTTGGTCCCGCTGATGCCGAAGGACGAGATACCCGCCCGCCAGGGGCGCCCCGTCTCGGGCCAGGCGGCCTCCTCGGTGAGCAGCCGGATGGCCCCGGCCTCCCAGTCGACGTGCGTCGACGGCCGGTCGATGTGCAGGGACCTGGGCAGGACGCCGTGGCGCATCGCCATGACCGTCTTGATGATGCCGGCGGCACCGGCGGCGGCCTGGGTGTGGCCGATGTTCGACTTGACGGAGCCGAGCAGCAGCGGCCGCTCGGGGTCGCGGTCCTGGCCGTAGGTGGCGAGGAGTGCCTGGGCTTCGATGGGGTCGCCGAGCGGGGTGCCGGTGCCGTGGCCCTCGACGGCGTCCACGTCGGCGGTGGTCAGTCCGGCGGCGGACAGGGCCTGGCGGATGACGCGCTGCTGGGAAGGCCCGTTCGGGGCGGTCAGACCGTTGGAGGCGCCGTCCTGGTTGACGGCCGAGCCCCGGACGACGGCCAGAACCTCGTGTCCGCCCCGCCGGGCGTCCGAAAGACGCTCCACGACGAGCAGGCCGACGCCCTCGGACCAGCCGGTGCCGTCGGCCGCGTCCGCGTACGCCTTGCAACGGCCGTCGGTGGCCAGGCCGTTCTGGAGGGTGAATCCGGAGAACGCGGACGGCGTGCTCATCATGGTGATGCCGCCCGCCACGGCCAGGTCGCACTCGCCGGCGCGCAGGGCCTGCATCGCCCAGTGCAGGGCGACCAGGGAGGAGGAGCAGGCGGTGTCGACGGTGACCGCCGGGCCCTCCAGACCGAAGGTGTAGGCGAGGCGGCCGGAGACCACGCTCGCGGCCAGGCCGGTGCCGGCGTGCCCCTCCAGGTCTTCGCGGCTGTTCATGACGAGGGTGGAGTAGTCCTGGCCGTTGGTGCCGACGAACACGCCCGTACGGCTGCCGCGCAGCCCGTCGGGGTCGATGCCCGACCGTTCGAACGCCTCCCAGGTGGTCTCCAGGAGGAGCCGCTGCTGCGGGTCCATCGCCAGAGCCTCGCGCGGCGAGATGCCGAAGAATGCGGCGTCGAACTCGGCGGCCCCGGCGAGGAAACCGCCGCGCAGGGTGGCGCTGCGGCCGCGGCCGTCGGCGCCACCGGACAGCAGTGTGGCGAGGTCCCAGCCGCGGTCCTCGGGGAACGCCTCGATCCCGTCACGTCCCTCGCTGAGCATCTCCCACAGGTCGTGTGGGGAGCGCACCCCGCCGGGCAGCCGGCAGGCCATGCCGACGATGACGACGGGGTCCTCGGCCAGGGCGGCCGCGGTGGCCGGGCGGAGGTCCGGACCGTCCTGCTCGCCCAGCAGTTCGGCCACGAGGTGCTCGGCGAGTGCCTGCGCGGTCGGGTAGTCGTACACGGTGGTGGCGGGCAGCCGCAGCCCGGTGGCGAGGGCGAGCCGGTTCGGCAGCTCGATCGCGGTGAGCGAGTCGAAGCCCAGGTCGCGGAAGTTCCGGTCGGGCGCGACGGCCTGCGGGCCGGGGTGGCCGAGGACGAAGGCCGCGTGGGTGCGCACCATGTCCGTCATGAGCCCGGTCCGTTCGCCGGCGGGCAGGTCGCGCAGCCGGCCGGCGAGCCCGGACGCGGTGCTCCTGGTCCGGTCCCGGGTGTCCTCCGCGTCGGCCAGTGCCTGCCGGGCCTCCGGCAGGTCGCGCAGGAGCGCGTTGCCGCGCATCCCGATGAGACCGTCCAGGACCTGCGGCTGGCGCGGGTCGAGGAGCACGGTCACGGCCTCCGGCCGGGTGACGGCCTGCCGCAGTGCGGCCACCGCCAGGTCGGGGTGGACGGCCGGGTGGCCGGAGGCGCGCCGCGCGGGCCTCCCCTCGCCCTCGGACCCCTGCGCGTCCTCGGCGCCTTCGGGCTCGTCGCCGACCCAGGCGCCCCAGGCCACCGAGGTGGCGGGCAGGCCCGCGTCGCGGCGGTGCCGGGCGAGCGCGTCGAGGACGGCGGTGGCCGCGGCGAGGTTGGCGCGGCCGGCGGTGCCGACGGTGCCGGCGACGGACGAGCACAGGACGAACGCGTCCAGGTCCAGGCCCTGGGTCAGTTCGTGCAGGTGGAGGGCGGGCACGGCCCTGGCACGGTGCGGGGCGGCGTACCGCTCGGGGGTGAGTTCGTCGAGGACGCCGTCGTCGGCGGCCCCCGCGGCGTGCACCACCGCGGTGAGCGGGGTGTCGGCGTCGGCCGTGACGTCCGCGAGGACGGCGGCCAGTGCCTCACGGTCGGCCGCGTCGCAGGCGGTGAGGGTGACCCGGACGCCCAGTCCCTCCAGTTCGGCGCGGAGGTCGCCGGCGCCGGGCGCCTCCGGCCCCCGCCGGCTGAGCAGCACCAGGTGCTCGGCGCCCGCAGCCGCGAACCGGCGGGCCATGTGGGCGCCCCGGCCGCCGGTGCCGCCGGTGACGAGGACCGTGCCGCGCGGTTCCCAACCCGTGTCGGGGGCCGTGTCCGGTGCCGGAACCAGGCGGCGGCCGAATACCGCGGAGGCACGGACGGCGACCTGGTCCTCACCGTCGTGGCCGGCGAGCACGGCGGCGAACCGACGGGCGGCCCGCGCGTCCAGCTCGGCGGGCAGGTCGACGAGACCGCCCCACGCGGCGGGGTGTTCCAGCGCGGCGACCCGCCCGATGCCCCACACGGCCGCCTGGACGGGATCGGTGAGTGCCTCGGAGGCGGCCACGGTCACGGCCCCCCGGGTCACGCACCACAGCGGTGCGGCGACGCCGGCGTCGAGAAGAGCCTGGAACAGGACCGCGGTCGGGACGGCGGGGACACCGGACCCGTCGGGCAGCACGGCGGCCTCCGACGAGTCGGCGAGGGCCAGCAGGGACACCACGCCCGTCAGAGCGGAGCCGCCGGCCGAGAGGCCGCGCAGCCGTCCGGCGAGCGCCTCGCGCCCGGCGGTGTCCTCGGGGCCGAGGGTGAGGCGTACGACGTCGGTGCCGACGGCGTCGAGCACGGCGGCCGCCCACGGGTCCTCGGCCAGCGCGGCGGGCACCACGGCCAGCCAGGTGCCGGAAGGGACGGGCGCGTCGGCGGGCAGCGACAGCGGCTTCCACGTCTCCTGGTGCCGGTGGGAGTCGACCATCGCCTGGTCGCGCCGCCTGCGCCGCCAGGTGGACAGGGCGGGCAGCACGGCGCCCAGCGCGTCGGTGTCCACGTCCAGGTCGGAGGCGAGACCGGTCAGGTCCTCCCCCTCGACAGCCGTCCAGAAGGCGCGGTCCAGCGGATCGGCGCCCCCGGCACCTTCGGCGGGGCGCCGGGTGTCGGGCCAGTAGCGGGCGCGCTGGAAGGCGTAGGTGGGCAGGTCGGCCCGGCGGGCGCCGGTGCCGTCGAAGGCGCGGGCCCAGTCGACCCGGACTCCCTCGACGTGGAGCCGGGCCAGCGCGGTGAGCAGCGCGGACTCCTCGTCCCAGTCCTTGCGCAGGACGGGGACGACCACCGCTCCGGCGGCGGCGTCGATGCTCTGCTGGGCGAGGGCGGTCAGGACGCCGCCGGGGCCGATCTCCAGGAAGGCGTCGGCACCGGCATCGGCGAGGGCGCCCACGCCGTCGGCGAACCGGACGGTCGCGCGGACGTGCTCCACCCAATAAGCCGGAGTGGCCAGCTGCCCCGGCCCGGCGACCGCACCCGTGACGTTCGAGACGACCGGGATACGGGGTTCGGCATACGTCAGCCCCTCCGCCACCTGACGGAACGCCTCCAGCATCGGCTCCATCAGCGCCGAGTGGAAAGCATGACTGACCGACAGACGCCGGACCTCACGCCCCTCGCCCGCGAACTCGTCCGCCAGCGCGACCACTTCAGCCTCAGGACCCGCGACGACCACGGACTCCGGACCGTTGACCGCCGCCACAGACACACCCTCGGCCAACCGCCCGACGATCTCCGCCTCAGCCGCCTGCACGGCAACCATCGCGCCACCCGCCGGCAGATCCTGCATCAACCGGGCCCGGGCCGCCACCAACGCGCACGCATCCTCCAGCGAGAACACCCCCGCCACATGCGCGGCCACGATCTCACCGACGGAATGACCCGCGACAAACCCGGCAGTCACACCCCACGACTCCACCAGCCGGAACAACGCCACCTCCACCGCGAACAGTGCGGGCTGCGTGTACCCGGTCGTGTCGAGAAGGGCCGCGTCGTCACTGCCCTCCTGCGCGAACAACACCTCACGCAACGGGCGATCCAGCTGCGCGTCCAGCAGGACGAGCACCTCGTCCAGGGCCGCCGCGAACACCGGGAAACGGGCGTACAGCTCACGCCCCATCCCCACCCGCTGCGCCCCCTGACCGGAGAACAGCACGGCCAGGGCCCGCTCGGTGGCCCGGCCCCGGGCCACCTCCACCGGCTCCCCCGCACCGTCGACAGGGGCCAGCAGGACCGCGCGGTACTCGAAGGTGGAGCGCTCGGTGGCGAGCGTCAGGCCCACGCCCAGTGAGGTGGGGCCGGTGACGGAGGCGAGCCGGGCGAGCTGGGCGTCCAGCGCCTCCGGGGACTTCGCGGAGACCGGCCACGGGACGACGGCGGGGGCGGCCTCCGGTTCGGCGGCGGGCACCGGCTCGTCGGCGTCGGGGGCCTGCTCGATGATGGTGTGCGCGTTGGTCCCGCTGATGCCGAAGGACGACACGGCGGCACGGCGCGGACGCCCGGTCTCCGGCCAGACGGTGGTCTCGGTCAGCAGGCGGACGTCGCCCTCGGTCCAGTCGACGTGCGTGGACGGCCGGTCGACGTGCAGGGACTTGGGCAGGATGCCGTGCCGGAGCGCCATGACGGTCTTGATGACGCCGGCGACACCGGCGGCGGCCTGGGCGTGCCCGATGTTCGACTTGATGGAGCCCAGCAGCAGCGGCCGGTCCTCGGGCCGGTCCTGGCCGTACGTCGCGAGCAGCGCCTGGGCTTCGATGGGGTCGCCGAGGGTGGTGCCGGTGCCGTGCGCCTCGACGGCGTCGACGTCGGCGGTGGTGAGTCCTGCGCCGGCCAGGGCCTGCCGGATGACGCGCTGCTGGGAGGGGCCGTTGGGCGCCGTGAGACCGTTGGACGCGCCGTCCTGGTTGACGGCCGAGCCGCGCAGGACCGCGAGGACCGGGTGGCCGTTGCGGCGGGCGTCGGACAGCCGCTCCACGACCAGCATGCCGACGCCCTCGGACCAGCCGGTGCCGTCGGCGGCGTCCGCGAAGGCCTTGCAGCGGCCGTCGGGGGCGAGGCCGCCCTGCCGGGTGAAGCCCGCGTAGCCCATGGCGGTGGACATCACGGTGACGCCGCCGGCGAGGGCCAGGTCGGCCTCGCCGGAGCGCAGCGCGTGCGCCGCCCAGTGGAGGGCGACCAGGGAGGAGGAGCAGGCGGTGTCGATGGTGACCGCCGGGCCCTCCAGGCCGAAGGTGTAGGACAGGCGTCCGGAGATGACGCTGGTGGCGAGGCCGGTGGGGGCGTGGCCTTCGGCGTCCTGGCGGGAGTTCATGACGAGGGTGGTGTAGTCCTGGCCACTGGTGCCGACGAAGACTCCGGTGCGGCTGCCGCGCACGGTGGCGGGGTCGATGCCGGCGCGTTCGAAGGCCTCCCAGGAGGTCTCCAGGAGCAGGCGCTGCTGCGGGTCCATCGCGAGGGCCTCGCGCGGGGAGATCCCGAAGAACCCGGCGTCGAAGTCGGCCACGTCGTAAAGGAAGCCACCCTCGGAGGTGGCGCTGCGGCCGTGTCCGCCCTCGCCGCCCCGCCGGAGGGTTTCCAGGTCCCACCCTCGATCGGTCGGGAAGGCGGAGATGCCTTCGCCGCCCTCGACTACCAATTGCCACAGCTCCTCGGGAGAGCTGACGCCGCCGGGCATCCGGCAGGCCATGCCGACGATGACGACCGGGTCCTCGGCCAGGGCCGCGGAGACGGCGACCGGGGTGGCCGGGCCGGTGGCGCGCTGCTCGTCGAGCAGGGCGGAGACCAGGTGCTCGGCGAGAACGGTGGGCGTGGGGTAGTCGAAGACCAGGGTGGCGGGGAGCCGCAGGCCGGTGGCCGTGGTCAGGCGATTGCGCAGTTCGACCGCGGTGAGCGAGTCGAAGCCGAGGTCGTGGAAGTCGCGGTCGGCGTCGATGGCCTTGACCGAGGAGTGACCGAGGACCGGGGCGGCCTCGGCGCGGACCAGGTTGACCGCGAAGCGCAGGCGCTCCTCCTCGCGCAGGTCGAGGAGTTGCCGGGTGACGGCCGCGGCGGTGCTCGCGCCGCCGACGGCCGTCGCGGCGGAGCGGCGGGTGCCGCGTACCAGGTTGCGCAGGAGCGGCGGGACCTCACCGGGCATCCGGCTGCTGCCGGATGCGCCGATCGGCACGAGGTACGGCTCGTGGGAGACCGTCGCGGCGTCCCACAGGGCGAGGCCCTGCTCGACGGTGAGCGGCGGCGCGGCGGCCGCCGTCATACGGCGCGCGTCCGTGTCGGTGAGGGTGCCGGTCATGCCGGCCGACTGTTCCCAGGCACCCCAGGCCAGCGACAGACCCGGCAGACCCTCGGCCGCACGCCGCTGCGCCAG
>NZ_JBVHVP010000046.1:0-17243 GCF_055564775.1 Streptomyces sp. NPDC028991
GCTCACCGGCTCCTACGCACCCGAGTGCTCGGCGGAGTGATCAACGAGTACAGATACGCGGCCTGACCAGCAGCGACGAGTTTCCGAACGGCACAACCTGGGTGTACCCCGGCGTCAAGAACGACCTTCGCGAGGCCGACGTCCGTTACAACACCCGCGACTACGACTTCACGAACAAGCCGACCAGTAAATGCTCGAACCTTTACGACATCCGCTCCGTCGGTACTCATGAGGCCGGACACGTCTTCGGGCTGAGCCACGTTGGTTCGGGACACGAGAACCTCACCATGTACACCCACTCGTTCAAGTGCACGACGAAGGCCAGGACGGACACTCGGCAAGGGCGACGTCCTCGCCCTGCGCAGCGTCTACTGAGGAGGCCACTCATGAGCTGGGGCAAGCGATCGGCGAGCGCGCTGCTGACGGCGGTGGTGGCGGCGTCAGCTACCGCCTGCACGTCGGAGGACAACAGCGCGGATGACACAGCCTCGTGCGTCTATCAGGTGAACTATGACGGGCGCACCTACCAGGATGTCGCCAACGTGGAGTTCACGGTCGGAGCCAAACTCGGTGCAGCGACCATGCCGCCCTGCGGCGACACCGGCCAAGACGAGGACGAGGAACCCCCCACGACGGAGACCGCCTACGCGGTGCATGGCGTCTCTCCGACCGCTGCTATCGCTGTCGGAGAGACACCCGACGACGTACAGTTCGTTGCCGTCTACTCCGGCAGCGAACTGCCGCCCGAGGTAGAGAAGTTGATCGCCGGCCGATGAGGGCTAAAGCGGGGCGACGCTGGTAAATGGACCCTGATGTTCCGCACATGCACTCCCGCTCGACCGGGATCGCTCCCTGGAAGTTACTGCCCTACTCAGGAGATCGTCCGAAAAGCGCTTCGTCCCCGGCATGTGAGTCGCCGGGGACGAAGCACTTTGACAAGTGATGGAAGGTTTGGCCTGGCCAGCGGGTCTGAGGTTCCCTCCCTCCCTCCCCCCTCGCCACTGCTTCAGAGGTCGTTTTCGTCCGATGTTTCATCCCGAGATGGGGTGTTTGGTGTCCTTCTTCGGGTTGCGTCAGGAGATGGTGTTCTCGCCGGTGAGGCGGCGGGCCATGGCGATGTGGATGACGGCTTCGGAGCGGGCGGGCAGGGTTTCGTAGTCGCGGGCGAGGCGTCGGTGGAGCATGAGCCATCCGTAGGTCCGCTCGACCGCCCACCGTTTCGGGATCGGGGTGAAGCCCTTGGTCCCGGGCTTGCGGGCGGTGATCTCCATGTCGATGCCGAGGGTGGCGGCGTGCTCGACGAGGTGCTGGCGGTAGCCGCCGTCGACCCATACCTTGCGGACGCGGGGGTGGCGGCGGCGACCGGGTCGAGTAGCGCAGTGCCGGCGATCGAGTCCTGCACGCTGGCCGCGGTCACCAGAACCGCAAGGAGGAGACCGATTGTGTCGGTGACGATGCTTCGCTTCCTGCCAACGATCCTCTTGCCCGCGTTGATGCCCTGGCCGGAAGCGTGAACACTGGTGGAGGTCTTGACGCCCTGGGCGTCGATCACGCAGGCCGATGGCTCGGCATCGCGTCCTTCCTTCTCCCGTAGGAGTTGCCGGAGCAGGCCGTTGAGCTGGGCGAACACGCCCTCGTCCGCCCATGCGGCGAAGTAGCCGTACACGGTGTTCCAGTTGGTTGATAGGGAAACGGTTTATTAGCCAGCCCGCCCGCCCAAGATCACGGGACAGCCATGTAGGGCGATCTGAGTGCTGTTTCTGTTCAGAACTCCGCATCCTTCGCCGCCCATACCATGAGCATATGAGTGATGATGTGATCGAAGCCTGGGATCGTATTGAGTCCTGGCTGAGACTCCACCCGCCTGTTTTCCCAGCGCCTCCCGGCGCTTCCGTCGAGCTGATTGCCGAGGCAGAGGCCGATCTCGGGTTCCGCCTCCCTGGCGACCTGCGCACGCTGTGGCTGCGGTGCGGCGGGCCTGTCGGGCCATTGATACCCGAAGGCGAGGTGCTGCTCGGAGTGCGCCAGGCCCTAGACGCTTACGACCTGCTGAATCACCCGGGTGTCTGGGAGACGACATGGGTCCCGTTCACGGCCGACGAACCCGACGACCCGTTCACCGGGACGTTCATCGACGCCGCGACGGGGTTGACCGGGTCGTGGGACAGACAGGATTACTCGCACCTCTACGCGGATGGCAGCACCTTGACCGACTACCTCACCGAGGTGGCTAACGAACTTCAGATCATCCACTGACGATGGCAAGACACCCCGCCCGTTGAGTAGTCGATCTTGCAACGGGCGGGGTGTCTGCTATCCGGTTTCCGATCGCGGTCGTGTCAGCGGCGAGGCGCGCTGAGCTTCACCGCAGACTGGCTTCGCTCGGGGAAGCCGTTGGCCCAGTCGTCGCAGATAACCTTCTCCGCGGACCAGTTGCATCCGGCGGCGTTCAGGCCTGTCCAGACGTAGTAGCCGTCTGCGTCCAGCAGTCGATTCGCCGACGAGAACTGACTGAACAGGCGCATTGCCCCCGAATTGACCTCCAGCGACATCGACGACCGGCCGCACTTGACCTTCGACCAGTCCGGTTCCGGGTAATTCCCGTCGTCACGCAAGTGAAGCGTGCCGTCGGGGCTGAGGCCCTCGTAGGTCAGTACACATTCCTCACCGTCACTGACCAGGTACGGGTTGGCGTTGCCGTCCGGCGTCTTGGGCATACCACCGGACTCGTATGTGGAGTTGAAGGTGTACTCGTCGCACGAAGGCTTGTCCTTCGGCTCGGGCTTGCTGGGCTTGGGCGTCAGCAGGTAGTCGAACAACGCGGTCTTGTCGTGCGCGACCCAGCCCGTCGGGCCGGAACGGCCGCAGACCACCGCGCGGTTTTCCCTGTTGTGACGGTCGAAGCGGTTGCGCTGTGGCTGTCCCTTCTTGGTCATCGGCAGGTAGTGCAGCGGATGACTGGAGTCATGGCCCTCATGCCCCGGCAGCTTGTTCGCCATCAACGTGGCATGTACGGCCGCGGCCGGATACGTGGCCGGATCGATGACCCAGCCGGGGTTGAAGGCGGGAAAGACGCATCCCGGCGGCATGTTGTTGATCATCGCCGCGTCGCAGCGTGCCGAGAACGTCCCGTTCTCGAATTTGACGGCCTGTTTCCTGACGCCATCGAGGCTGGTATCGATCTCCATGTAGAAGTTGATCGGGAAGGAGCGCTGCCGGTCGCGGTCATGGGAACCCGCGTTGTCGAGGTCGTCGAGGGAGGTGTCCCATGTCATTACCGCGGTGCCGGTCTGCTGGTGCGGGTCGGTGGCGTACGAGCCGTTCCAGGTCATCGGCCCGTCCCAGTCGTGTTCGGGTGCGCTGGCGCATCCGAAGTCACAGGCGGGGTCGAACTTAACCTTGATGCTGCCCTTGACCGGCGGTTCAGAGGGCAACAGCGGCTGCGGGGTCCACCTTGTCCAGAACCTGATGTCCTTGGACTTGGTGTCGGTCAGTACCTGTGCCTCAATATTGAAGGCCGCCACGCCCTTGAGCTGGGGCGGCTTGTTGTTCGATATTTCGAAGGCACGGTAGACGTACTGGTAGCCCAGGCAGGCCTGGGTGCGGGTGAAGCTGCCGTCTGCCGACAGGCCCGTCGTTGAGCAATACGGGACGATCGGCGCGGGCGTCACCTCGGCCCGAGCATCGCCGCTGGGCGCGTTGCCGGGCTGAGGTGCCTTGGAGCCAGGCTTGCGAACATCCCGTAGCTTGACCGTCGAGCAGATTCGAGTTGTGCCGGACTCCTCGCACTGCTCCTTCGCATTGCCACCAGCGACCCTTCCAGCAGCGGTCTTGCCGCCGGCTGCACGGGCGATGTCTAGGACGGTGCCCTCGGGGCTCCAGTCGGGGATGCTCTGATACTCCTCCACCTGCCGCCAGGTGCCGTCGCTCTTCTTCGGCTTGGGCAGGGCGATGTCGATGACATGGTTCGTCCGGCGTGGGCCGGTGCCCGCCCTGAATCCGAAGGCACGGACTGCACCAACGTTGTCGGCACGGTCGACGGTGGCCGCCTCGACGTAGTGAGAGCCCGTGGAGGCAGGAGTGACCTCGAACGATGCGCTGCTGGTGCTGTCGGTCGGGGTCGACTGCCAGGTTTCCGCACGCAGGGCGGGAGACCGCAGTGCGTTCTCGGAGTCGTCCAGCGCGTCGTCGTCGGGGAGGTCGGCGATACCGTCCACCCGGTAGCGGACCTCGCGGGCACCGTCATCGCCCGTTTGGACGTCGAACTGGCCCGGAGTGCCCGCTCCGCCCCCCCACTGCCCTTCGGGATAGGTGGTCGAGGACATGGCTGGTGCGCCCGGCGCTGTGGTGTCCACGACGAACTGACGCCATGGTGACCAGTTCAGGTTGTAGTGGGTGCCGTCGTAGGAGTTGGTGCGGAACTTGTATGTCTTGCCATCGACCAGCTGCCCGGCGGGCACCTTCACGGAGGCCCACTCGCCCGGGGCGGCGTAGTCGGAAACGATCAGTCCTTCACCGGCAGGGGTCGTGATGGGCTTGTTGGTGGCGGCGTCGTATACCTGGAAGGTGCCGTTGACCTGGTCGCCGTCGGCGTCGGTGAACTTGTCCCGCAGAGTGGGGGTCGTGGTGTTCACCGCCCACACACCTGCATACGACTTGAAGGGCGCGCCGGCCTGCTGTGCGGTGCCGTCACCCGGTCGGAAGTTGTAGGTGACCGTCAGCTTCGGCTGGTTGGCCGCGTTGTTGGCCGAGTTGACGCGCTTCCACTCGTGGATGTCGGACTCGCTGGAGGCGCGAAGCCCCATACCGGCATGGCCCCACTGCTTGCCCGCCCAGTACTGGGCCAGGGTGGTCACGTCGGCGGTGATCCACCCGTCGGCGGCCGTGCAGCCCGGGTTGCCGCGCGTGGCGGTCGAGGTGGCGTACTTCGCGTCCATGACGGGCTGGTTCGTCCATCGGCTCGAGGTGCTGGCATTGCTCGCCGTCCACACCTCCCACGGCTGGGCGGTGCAGTCGGTGTTGCCCGAGTGGAAGTTCCACAGGGAGAGGGTGGCCTTGGACACCAGTGCGTCCGCGATCGGCGCCGTGTTCCAGGTGATGAAGGAACGGGCCGTGCGGTAGGTGCCGTCGCCGTTCTTGGTGCCGGGGTTGCCGAGGTCGAGTTCTGTGTCGCCGGACCAGTCGACCGTCTCGCCGCGCTGGACGTAGGTGTCGAACAGGCTGCCCAGGGTCGAGGTCGACGGGTCCACCGTCACCGGGTACTGCGTTCCCGGATCGGAGAGGAAGCCGGCATCGGGGGTGACCACGAGGTCCACGACGCCCTGGCCCTTGTTGACGACCTTCATCCCGACGCGGGCCCGGTTCTCGTGCTTCCCGGACCGCTGGTCGACCGAGGCGTCCCACATGACCGGAGCGGGCATCGTCGCGCGCACCACGCCTGTCTTGGCGTCGGTGAAGGACACCGACCCGTCCTGGTTGGCCTTCGCGTTCAGGCCCTTGGCCTTGACCGGCAGCGTGTACGAGTAGCCGTCGACGCTCGGCTTCTGCGCGATCTCGACGAACTGCTCGAAGCCGGTCCGGGTCGCCTCGACGATCACATCCGCGCCCGGCACGGCATCGCTGTACCGGGCGGTCGTGCCGTCGAGCTCCGGCTTCGGCAGGCCACCCTTCCACTGCAGGGTCACCGCCTGCTCTCCGCTGCCGAGCGTGACCAGGTCTTTCGGAGCAGCCTTCTGCGCGGCGCTCAGCGACGCCGGGGCCTTGCCAGTCTTCCCGGCCAGGCGTAGCCCTTCGGGGTGGTTCTTCGCCCGTACCGCGCCGTCCGCGCTCGCGGTGAGGGTCACGTCGACCTTGTGCCACTTCCCGTCACGCCACACCCGCTCGGGGCCGGTGGTGAGTTCGGTGGTCAGCGTGCCGTCGGGGTTGGCGACGGTGTAGGTGGTGGCCGTCGTCTCGTCCGTGACCACCACCTTCTCCCCGGTCTTCTTCGCCTGGGTGATCGCCCATGCCTTCGAGCCCTTCGCGTGCGCGGCTGCCCATGCGATGTCCGACTTGAGGATCTCGTCCTTCGACGGCTGCACCGCCTTCGGCACGTCGGGCTCCGCAGTGGGCGCCGCGGCGCCGGCAGGCAGCGAGGCCCCGGCCACGAGCGCGGTCTCGGCGACCAGGAGCAGCGCGGCCCCGGTCGCGAAGCGTGCCCTGCGCCGTGGCGCTTGTTGTCTGTATGGAGACACGAAAGCGCATGTCCTTCCCTGTAGGAAAATGCGACGCGTGTACGAATAGCGTCACGAGCGCAGGACACTAGGCACAAGTGAGGTCTGCGGAAAGGCAGTTATCGGCCCCGGCTGACCGGCCTCCAGCCGGGTGGCGGGCTGAGCCGGGACTTCGCCCTGAAACGCGATAGTGATCACACCGGCCGTCTCGTGCAGTGGACGGAGTGTCGGCCGCTGGAGATCGCGTCGGAGCCGCGCGGCACTTCATCACCGCGACACGTACCGCGGCCCCGAACTGGTGCAGGCCGGCACGCGACGGGGGGTGGGCGGCAGGCCTCGGGTGCCCGGCCCTCCACCGGAGCGCGGCATGAAAACCGGGAGTTGTCGGTGGCGGCCGTCATGATGGGGGCGTGGACTACAGCCTTGTCATCGCAGCCGCCCAGGCCGCCGGCCCCTGCCCGGTGGGAGAAGAACCGTCCTGGGGCCGCCGGGTGCACGCACTGACCGTCGACCTGCACCTGATCGCCCAGCAGGCTGCGCAGGACATCGACCGGTTGGAGAGCGCCTCGCGGTTCGTGGCGTTCCTGGAGAACCTCGAGATCGAGGAGTCCAGCCGCCGGGGCCTGCTCACCCTGCGCTCACCGGCCGGGGAGACCGAGCACATCCGCACCGAGCAGCAGGAGACCGACCGCGGCCGCGACCTCATCGAGCGGGCCCGCAGCCTGCAAGGCCGATGGGTGCTGGTCTTCCGGTACAACGAGAAGGCCTCCGCGACCAAGAGCGTGCGCATGCTCGCCCACCTCATGGATCTGGGCGACGGTGCCATCGCCGTGAACCTGGCGAAGAAGATCCTGCTCGACGACGCCGACGGCGCCGTCCCCCGTGCACAGGCCGCGTGGGCCGAGGCCGGCCTGCCGGACTCCGGCGCCGTCTCCGTCGAGCAGTTGCAGCAGGCTCGCGCCGAGCTCAGGGGGACATGAGTAGGGGCGGGACGAGACTGGTAGGCCCGCCTGTTGAGACGGCGTTGACGCTCCAGCTCACCTGGCACATCTGGCCCAGCTCGGTCACCTATGCGGCGCCGGCCTTGCTCCGGCGGTTCGCTCTGGGTCTGTGCCGAGTGGGGTGGTTCCCTCGTTGGGCGGCAGGCGTAGCCCTACCGCGTCGTTCGTCGGCTGTCCAGGATCGGCCTTGGCCGACCGCGAAGCGGCGCCCTTGGGCGTCCTGGACGGCCGGCGGGCGGCGTGGTGCCCTCCGGGTGCCGTCCGACGAGGGGGCCGCACCACGACTCCACCACCGTCTCCACCACCCACGACCCGCACCCAAAATGCCGCCCCCCTCACCCTCCTCCGCAGGGTGGCCGGGGTGCGGGGCAGGGCCCCGCGCCTTCCCTGACCTGGCCTGTTCTCTCCTTCCTTGATCACGCCTGGTGGTGATGGGCTGACGCGTTGTCAGTGGCTCCTGTCAGCATGAGCGGTTGTGCGGGGAGTTGTTACGAGGGGGAGGGCTTGTATGCCTTGGGTGCGGCCGTACGTGCGCTCTGACGGGACTCCGGTTCGCGGACATTCGCGGTGGGCTCCGGGGCGAAACGGGAAACGATGATCTTCGGTCTGGTGGCCTTGGCCGTGGTCGGCCTGGGCAACAGCAACGTCTCTGCGGGGGGTGAGGGCGCTCCGCAGCCGCATTCCACGGTCCAGTACCCGATCCAGTTCGACAGTGCTCCCGCTGCACCGGAGCCACGTCCCACGGTGTCCTACCCGATCTGGTGGGAGCGGTGACCCGGCGCCGGCCGCCGGCGCGGCGGCGTACGAGGCGGCCCAGCCGAAGGCAGCAGCGGGACGCGCAGCTGATCGTCTTCGCCGTGGTGGCGGCTGCTGCCATCGGTCTGGTGGTGATGGTGGTCAACTGGCTGTTGGCGCACTGGTGGGTTCTTGTCGTGGTCCTGGTGCTCGCCGTGCTGGCGGGCGCCGGGTGGCTCTACAACAGGCAGCAGCGGGCCCAGTGGGAGGCCGTGCGGGCGCAGGGCCTGCGCTACGGGCTGCCGCAGCTGGACGCACTGCACCATGCCCGGTTCGAGGACGCGATACGAGACCTGATGCGGCGGGACGGCTGCCGGGATGCTCAGCGGGTCGGCGGCCGCGGAGACCTGGGCGCGGATGTGAAGGCCACGGATCCGTTCGGGCGGCGCTGGGTGATCCAGTGCAAGCACCGCCGCAACGGCGCCCAGGGCTCGGCGGTGGGCACACCGGATCTGCAGGTGCTCAACGGGACGGCCCGGCAGGTGCACGGGGCGGACGTCGCCGTGATCGTCACGAACGGCCGGGTGACCGGTCCTGCTGTGGCCTTCGCCAAGCAGCAGCGGCTGCACGTCGTCGACCGCCAGACGCTCGCCGTGTGGGCGTCTGGCTCCCGTCCGCTGTGGGAACTGCTGCGGGCGGTGCCGCCCCCGCGCCGCCCGTCGCCTTTGAGCTGAGATGCGCGGTGCCGTCGGCGGGCGGAGTTCGGCAGCCGGCCCCGGCCCTGGCCGTTCAGACGGCGGTACTTCGCGGCGGCGTGTGTACGGCCGACCGCCCCTACGCCGCCTGGTCCCAGTGATCCGGGAGCGTGTCCTCGTCGGGCAGGCGCTGCGAGGCCTTCTCGCAGGCGCGCAGGACGGCCCAGGCCAGGGTGGACAGGCAGGTGAGGTACCAGGGCAGCGGCCAGACGGTGCGCCACCATGGTGCTCGGGGGTCGAGGAAGAGGCCGAGCGCGGCGGTGGTCATGCCGGCCGCGAGGCTCCAGCACAGCAGGCGGCCGGCCCACTGGACGGCGAGCGCGAGCCGATACGGAACAGAGCAGCGTCGACGAGTGGAGCGGGAGCAGGGCATGCGTCTGCCCAACGCGTTCATCGGTGAACGTCCTTCACAGCAGGGGCGGTTGCCGCGGGCTGGGGGACCACGCATGCAGGGCGCCGCAAGTGTGCATCCCGTGAAGCCGAGCGCGTGGGAACGTCTCATGTCCACCACACGCTCTGAGACGACTTCCCGGCCAGCCGTTGCCCCGCCATGACCGGCGAGGACGCCCCGGGAAGGAGTGTCCGACAGCTCAGGAAGCAGGTCTGAACCTGGCCGAAAGAGAACTGCCACTGACCGCGGACATCCGCGAAATGAGTGAGGTCGGAAGGTTTCGGTCAACGTGCCCCTCGGAATCGACACCAGAAGCATCAATTCAGCCCAAGGTGAAGGGCGACTCACGTATCAATAGCCCCATTTGTTGGCCAGAAGTGGTGGGGCTGATTCCGGCCCGCATGGATGTGCTGTTCAGGGGGACGCCGCGCCGGTTTGTGTGCTTCTCGTGTCAGCTTGTGTGCCACTGGTGACCGCTGGGGTTGCCGGGTCTGACTTCCTGTGGGGGGAAGCTGATGCACTCGCGTGCTGCGCGCACGCCCATGTGGCGTGCCCGGAGAACACACAGAACCGCTCTCGTCTCGGCGATCACCACGGCCGCCGTGGTGATCGCGGCCGCGCCCGGCCTGGCGGCCGGCCCGAAGCCGAGACTGCCCGAGCCGGAGAGTCCGTGGACGAAGCCGACGAAGGTCGAGGCTCCCGCGACGCCGGCCGGCTCGATCAAGGCGCCGGAGTCTCCCTGATGTCCGAGCTAGGACTACGGGGCCGACATGGACAAGCACTACAGGCACTTCGACCTGGGGCTCAGTGCCCCGCCCGAGGCGCGGGGTGCCCGACCGTTCGGGAAGGGCACCCCTCTGAATCCGCTCCGCTTAGAGCAACAGCACCCCTGCGGCTCCAATCACCATGCCGCATCCGGCAAGCACCAGGACCTTCTTGTGGCGCCCTCGGTGACGGGCTTTCGGTTCGCCCACGAACTGCAGAAGCAACGCCACGAACCCGATGAGGGCCGAAACGGCAAGTAGTACGTAAGCAGCATTACTCGCCATTCAGCACTCCTTGAGAAGACAGGCTACGGTGCCGATAGTCGCGGCCGGAGCCGTGGCAAGAGAGATACCGCCGGCTACGAGCGCAACCGGGCCAGTAGCCACTGCGGCAGCGACGGTGGCCACCCCTCCGACGACTCCAAGGACGCCGATCGTCCACTCACCGGCGCTGGCCAAACCTGTGGGGTCGGTGTTGTTGATGGGGTCGCCGGCGGCGTAGAGGTAGGGGTTGGTTTCCTGGCCGGAGGGGTCGGGCTGGGTGAAGCGGCCGAAGGTGGGGTCGTAGTAGCGGTGGCCCATCTTGTACAGGCCGGTCGAGTCGGCGTACGCACCCGCGTAGCGATACGGCTGAGGGACGGCCTCCGTCGGCGTCGTGCGCGGCAGGCCGGTGGGGCCGTACGCGTACGTATGCGTGCGCTTGCCCGCGTCGTCGACGAGGCCGAGGACATTGCCGGTGGCGTCGGTGAGGTAGTAGTAGGACTTCCCCCCAGTCGTCATGGAGTTCAGGGTGCCCGCCGGCTCGCGAATGAATCCCGTGTCGACACCGTTCGTCGTGGTGGAGGCCAGGCCGAGGGCGGTGTGGTGGAACCAGGTGGCGCCGAGCTTGGTGCGTTCGGCGTTGGTGGTGCCGGCGTGGACCAGGTCGTAGGTCTTGCCGCCCGCGGTGATGCCGGACAGCTGGCTTAATCCGTCCAGGCCTCGCCTGTGCGCGGAGTGTTGCCGGCTGTGGCGGTTTCGTTGCCGAGCTTGTCGTAGGACCAGCCCGTGGTGGAGCCGTTCTTGCCGGTCAGCTCGGAGGCGTCGTTGTAGGTGTACGTGGTGCCACCGGGGCAGGTGCTCTTGCTGCCGTCCCGGCTGGTGAGGTTGCCGGCTTTGTCCCAGCAGTACAGCCACGACGCCTTTCGCGCGCCGGCGGAGTCGGCTTCCAAGGCGTAGGTGAGGCGGTCCTGGGAGTCGTAGGTGTAGGTGGTCTTGTAGTTGGTGAGGTTGTCGGTGCGTGCGCGGATCTTGGTGGTGTCCTTGCCCGCGGTGTTCTTGTAGCCGTAGGCGAGGTCGACGAAGGTCTGCGTGCCCGAGGTTGTCTTGATCCGCTCAGGGCGGCCGTTGTCGTCGATGGTGACGGCCTGGGTGGTGCCGCCGGGGTAGACGGTCTTGGTGCGCTTGTCGTTGTTGTTGTAGTCGAAGTCGGTCTTCTTGCCGTCCGGCGCGGTCAGGTAGTCGAGGCGGCCGGCCTTGTCCCAGGTGTAGTCCGTCTTTCCGGTCGGGTCGGCGTAGAAGTCGACGTCACCGCCGGGGGTGTAGGCCAGCGCCGTCTGGGCGCCGTTCTGCAGGGTGCGGCGCTTCTCGCGGTTGAGCTTGTCGTACTCCCACTTGGTGGTGCCCGAGGCGTCGGTGCGGGACTTCACGTTGCCGTCACCGTCGTAGGCGTAGGTGACCGTGGAATTCGTCGAGGAAACCTCACGGACGCGGTCGCGGGAGTCGTAGCCGTAGACGGTGGTGATGCCGCGGCCGTCCTTGACCGTCTCCACTCGGCCCAGCGCGTCGTAGGTGTAGGCCGTCTCGCCCAGCGGCGCCGGCGGCTTCACCCTGATCAGGTTGCCCTGGTCGTCGTAGGTGAACGAGGTGACCTTGCCGTTACCGTCCTCCGCAGTACAGCGCTGGCCCTCGAAACCGCCGCACTTCGGATCGGCCTCGTTGTAGGTGAACTCACGCGTGGCACCGGCGGTGCCCGACGTGGTCACCGACATCGTGTTGCCATTGGCGTCGTACGTGAAGCTGTCCTTGCGGCCGTCGGCGGTGGTGAAGTCGTTGGGCAGGTCGGTGCCGGCGATCGTCTGGTACTGGGTCACCGACGCCGTCGCGCCCATCGGCAGTTTCTGGGAGACGGCGTTGTTGCGGCCGTCCCAGCCGTACGTCGTCGTGTTGCCGCCGGTGCCGTCGGCGCCGGTGCCCATCGCGTCCGTCGCGGTCTGGGTGAGGTGGTTCTTGTACGTCGCGTGGCGGGAGTGCCCGAGGGGGTCGGTGACCTTGGTGACCTCACCGTCGGCGTTGTGGACGTACTTGGTGGCGTCGCCGTCGGGGTCGGTGACCGTCGTCGTGCCCGCGTCCGCGGGTGTGGCCGCGCTGTAGTCGTAGCGCCAGGTCGGGCCCGTGTGACCGCTCGACGACGACGCGGTGGCGCGTTGCATGGAGGTGACGCGGTTGTGGGTGTCGTAGGTGAACAGGGTGACGGTGCCCTCGGGGGTGGTCACCTTCGTCACCCGGCGCGAGGAGTCGTACTCGTAGGCGGTGGCCTTGGCGGCGGTGTCGGTGACCTTCGCCAGGTTGCCGGCCGCGTCGAGGTCGAGGACGGCGGTGCGGCCGGTGTGGTCCTTGGCCTGCCACTGGTTCGGGTAGGTCTTGACCAGGTCTATCCATCGGCCGGAGCGGGTCTCGGTGAGCTTGAAGCCCTTGTGCTCGCTGCCTTCGTCGTGCTGGTCGACGGTGATCGTGCCGTCGTTCTTGTCCGTGACCTTGGTGAGGGTGCCGTGCTCGTCGTAGGTGTCCTTGGTGCCGGACTTGCGGTCGGTGAGGGTGTAGGTGCCGTCCGCGTTCTTCTTCAGGTCCTTCGAGTAGCCGACCGGGGTGGTGTACGTGCCGTCGGCTTTGGCGGTGAAGCGGAGCAGGTTGCCGGTGGCGTCGAAGACGTCGACCTCGCCGTCGCCCACCTGCAGGTAGCGCTCGTAGGCCTGCCACCAGCGCTGCGACACCTTCCCCCACGGAGCCTCGAGGGAGTTGTAGGTGCGGGTGAGCTGGAGCTTCTGCCCGACGCCGGCGATGTCGAAGTCGGTCGCGGCGAGCATCAAGTTGCCGTTGGAGATGTTCATGCGTGCCACGAGGGCGTCGTTCAGGCGGGTGTCGAGGATCTGGTGCCAGGGCACATCGCCCTGCCCCTCGGGCAGGTAGTCGGCCGCCGCGGCGTCCGCAGCAGCCGCCGAGCGGGATGTGGAACTCTTGGCAGACTCTTCGCCCGTGGCGCGGGCCTTCTGCGCCGCCCGCCAGGCCGCGACCTCAGCCGACGGTCTGGCCTCCGCCTGAGCAAGTAACCCGTCGGTAGCCTTCCGTGGGTCAGATCTTCCGTTTCTCGTCGTCGTGCGCCTCGTTGGGCTGAACGAGCGAATCCCAGGGTGGGGCGACGAAATGGGGCGGGTGTGCGGCAGGAGTGGTCGCCGGAAGACGTTGTGGCGTGCTGGACACTGGTGGACGGCGACTGGGACCTGGTGGCGAACAAGACCGGTCCGACCCGGCTCGGCTTTTGCCTGACGCTCAAGTTCTTCGAGATGGGCCGGTTCCCGGAGTTCATCGAGGAGTTCCCGCAGCCCGCTGTCGAGTACGTCGCCGGTCTGGTGAAGGTCCCTGCGGCTGAGCTTGCGAAGTACGACCTGGCAGGGCGAAGCGGCACCGTAAGCAGATCCGGGAAGCCCTGCAGTTCCGTCCTGCGACGCTGGACGACGAGGAGCGGCTGACCGCGTGGCTGGCTGTGGAGGTGTGCCCGGTAGAGCTGGTGGAGGACCGGCAGCGGGAGGCGCTGCTGGTCGAGTGCCAGGCGAGGAAGATCGAGCCGCCGGGCCGGACCCGGATCGAGAAGGTACTGGTCGCCGCCCGCAACCGGTGGGAAAAGGTGTTCTGCGCCCGGACCATCGAGCGCCTGGGCGACGTCGGCGTGGCCCGGCTGCTTGCATTGGTCGCGGAGGACAACGAGGAGGGTGCCGGTCTGCTGGCCTTGCTCAAGCGTCAGGTACGACGGGCCCGTCGACATCGCTCACAGGTGGAGCCGGGAAAGCAACGGTTCCCAACAGCCGGGGATTGCCAGGCGGCATACCCCCCCCGTGAGGGGCCCGAAGAGCTCGACTGACAGGGGTACAAGGTCTTCGAGTCCCCGTCCATTGACCAAGGTGGGGAACATGGAGTTCCGGGCCGCGGCGTGCCTGGTCGCCTCTACAGTTGCCTCATGGAGTTCAACCGGGGTGACTGGACCTGGGAACTGATGCTGACGAAGCGTCCTTCCGACACACACTTCTCGAAGTCGAGCACTTCTGGCGGAGAGAGCCCACTGGCGCGGGATGACGACAACACGCTGGTCACGCACGCCGTGCTGTTCGACGGCACCAAGGTGGCCCTGGCGATCCTCGGTACGGGCGTCACGCTGGGGGCCGTTGCCGCGCCCCACATCAAGAGCAGACTCGTCAGCCTCAAGTCGAAGCTGCGCCGCCGGGCGGAGGAGACTGTCGACGCCGAGACCGCCGTTCCCCTCACGAAGCCCAGCTTGCCGAGTTCACCGACCCCCGGATCACTTCAGTGCTGCGCGGCCTGCACGAGAGCGAAGCTGCTCTCGCCTTGAGGTGGGTCTTCGATGGAGAGAGTTGGGCAGAGAGCGCAGTCGCGGCGGGCCTGGCACCGGCGACAGGGGAGCGGGTGCGGCGCAAGCTCAAGCGGCTCGGCGCCCGGTACGCACAACGGATCTCCGTCGCCCGGGCGTTCACTGCGGTGCACCGTCCGGCCCGCGCAACGCCGAAGGAGCTGGTGTGATGAACATGCTCGTCGACGCGCTGCCGGAGTTTCTGGGCAGCGTCGCCACCACCATCACCGTCGCTGTCGTCCGCTGGAGCGCGAGCGCGTTGCGGGCCCGCACGTCCCGAGGCACGGAGGAGTCCGAGCCCGGATGAGGCCGCCGTCTCTTCAAAGGGGGACAGGGGATGGTGATCGCCGCGAGAATGGCGGGATGCATTCACCTCTGCGCTTCACAGCCTGGTTCAAGGACCCCGCAGCGGACGCCGGGCCGGACGATGTGGTCAGTCAGCCGGTCGTGGGGTGGCGAGAGTCGGACGGCGCCGCGATGGTGCTGCAGGCGACGGACGGCCGCGTGGTACCGGCTGCGGAGCAGGAAGGGTTTGTGGAGATCGAGCAGCTGCCCGATGAAGTGCCGCTCGGGGTCGTGCCGGGTAACGGATGGCGGGTCACCCAGGCCGGCCAGGGGCCGGTTCGGGAGCCCGCGCACACTCCGGTGGCGTTCGTCGTCTACGCCACGCACGTCGTGCCGGTGACGAGCCTGCCGCCGGGTGGCGACTTCAAGGGATCCTGGCGAAGCAGCAACTGGCGGCTGCTGCCACCGGGCGAGTAGGCCGCAGGACCCATGGCGGGACGGCCGCCCCCGTGACCAGAGGGCGGCCGCGCCGGTCTATCGGCGGTTGCGGAGGTTCACCCAGGAGCCGCCGAGGGCGGTCACCGTGCCGCCGATGGTGCCGACGGCAGTTGCGGCCTCCGTGTTGTGCGTCAGCGCCAAAACGACCACCGCCACGATGGACACCAGGGCGGTGAGGGTGGTCACCCACGCGAGCAGGTTGGATGGCGCGGTAAGTCGTTTGGGGTACGGTCAATGGTCGTCAAGGTTTCCGGTCTCCTCGCAGTGAGCGGGCACCCGACGGCAGGCGAGTGGGAGATCCCAGCGGAGCCAGGCCGGCAAGCATCGGCTCCGCAATGCGGGTCTCCCTTCGTCGTTCCGAAGGGCGTTTGGTGCCCAACCACGTTACTGGTGGCTTGGTGGTGCTCTGGCCCAGCGTCGGTACGGAGGCGGCCTCTTCCTCGTCTCTCCGGGACGCGTGTCCCCGTCCGCCTAGCAGGCCACGGAGGAAACCGTGCACGATCCCGCTTCAAAGAAAAACCCAGGCCAGCGCCCCTTCTGTGGATAAGTCGCCGCTATAGCCTCTCCGTTCTGAGATGTGATACAGATCACTCACTCTCTTGTCTGCCGCAGCCCACTACAACGCCCTGTCACGGCCTCCAAGTTGCCTTCATCTGCCCCTCAGGCACGGCTGCACCGCGTCAGCGGACCGCTGACGCCGCGCCGTTCGAGGGTCCCGCCGTCGTCCCGGGCTCCGCTCAGGGCAGCACGACGTCGACCCCCGCGCGGCCCGACCCCGGCGCTGCTCGCCGGACGGGGCGCGGCTCTCGCGCCCGGAGACCGCACCCCCGGGAGCCGGGCGAACCCGGCGTGCGGCTGCGCTTCTCCTGGACCTGGCGGGGCCCGCGGACGCATGACGCGTGCCGTGCACCGGGCCACGCTCGGCCTGCCCTGCCCGCCAGGGCCGGGAGCGCTCGGTATCGCCCGCAGCGTGCGGCAACCCCGGAACTGGGCCACTGCCTGGATCCGGGCTGCTCGCTCCGCCTCCTCGCACACGTGCGATGCCGGACTCCGCCCACCAGCAGGACGCGGTCAAGGGGCCGGCGCTGGCTGTTGGACCTGTGCCGTTCGGAAACTCATCGCTGCTGCTCGGAGGCGGTCTGGCGCGGCATCGCGGTCTGCTGGAAGCCTGCCCGGGTGATCGTTTCACTGGGGTATCGGGTGGTACGCAAGCTGCTCGCGGTCCCGGCGGTGCTGCTGCGCCGGGACATGGCCAAGGACGCGGAATTGCTGCTGTTGCGCCACGAGAATGCGGTGCTGGGCAGACAGCTGTCGGCACCGGTGCGGTACGAGCCGGCGGATCGGCTGTGGTTCGCGGCACTGTCCTCGCTGGTCCCGCGGCGCCGGTGGGCGCAGGTGTTCCCGGTGACGCCCGCGACGCTGTTGGCGTGGCACCGCAGGCTGACCGTCTGGAAGTGGGGCTATAGCAAGCGCCGGACCAGGTCTGGCAGACCGTCGACGGCGAGAGCGGTGAAGGCGCTGGTGGTGCGGCTGGCCAAGGAGAATCCGCGGTGGGGCTGCCGTCGGATCCAGGGCGAACTGGCTCGGCTCGGGCATCCGGTCGGCTCGACGACGGTCTGGGAGATCCTGACGGCGGCCGGCATCGATCCGGCCCCCAGACGCAGCGGGCCGACGTGGCGTGCGTTCTTGACCGCGCAGGCTGAAGGGATCATCGCCTGCGACTTCCTGCACATCGACTTGGTCGGGTGTACGCGCTGGTGTTCCTCGAGCACGGCACACGCCGGCTGCACATCGCCGGCGTGACCGCCCATCCCACGGGGGCGTGGACGGTGCAGCAGGCGAGAAATCTTGCCGTCGAGTTGGGTGTGCGGGTCGAGTGGCTGCGTTTCCTGCTCCGCGACCGGGACGGAAAGTACACCGA
>NZ_JBVHVP010000047.1:0-16007 GCF_055564775.1 Streptomyces sp. NPDC028991
GCCGAACCCCGCACCACCGCCAACACCCGATGACCACGACGCCGCGCATCCGACAAACGCTCCAGCACCACCACCCCCACACCCTCGGACCAGCCCACCCCATCGGCCGCATCCGCGAACGAACGACACCGACCATCCGCCGACAACCCACCCTGCCGCGAGAACTCCACGAACGTCGTCGGCGTCGACATCACCGTCACACCACCAGCCACCGCCAGCGAGCACTCACCCGAACGCAACGCCTGCGCCGCCCAGTGCATGGCGACAAGGGACGACGAACACGCCGTGTCCACCGTCACCGCCGGACCCTCGAACCCGAACGTGTACGACACCCGGCCCGACGCGATGCTGGGCGCACTGCCGTTGCTGCGGAAGCCTTCGTACTGCTCGTCGGTGAGCATGTTGCCGTAGTCGTTGTACATGACGCCGGCGAAGACACCGGTCTGGCTGCCCCGCAGCGACACCGGGTCGATCCCGGCACGCTCGACGGCCTCCCACGTCGTCTCCAGCAGCAACCGCTGCTGCGCGTCCGTGGCCACCGCCTCCCGCGGACTCATCCCGAAGAACTCCGGATCGAAGGCACCTGCGTCGTGCAGGAAGCCGCCGGCCTTGGTGTAGGTGGTACCGGAGGCCTCACGGTCCGGGTCGTAGAGGGTGTCGATGTCCCAGCCGCGGTTCACGGGGAACTCCGAGACCGCGTCCACTCCTTCGGACACGGCTCGCCACAGATCCTCGGGCGAAGCGATCCCGCCCGGGTAACGGCAGGCCATCCCGACGATCACCACCGGATCGTCCGTCACCGACGGCAACGCCGACACCGGCGCCACGGCCGCCGGCTCCGCCGCACCGAGCAGTTCGTCCAGCAGGTACCCCACCAGCGCGTGGGCCGTCGGGTAGTCGAAGACCACCGTGGCCGGCAGCCGCAGCCCCGTAGCCTTGCCGAGCCGGTTGCGCAGCTCCACCGCCGTCAGCGAATCGAAGCCCAGGTCCTGGAAGGCCCGGGCCGGGTCGACCGTCTGTGCTCCCGCGTGGCCGAGTACCACCGCGATCTGGCCGCGCACCAGATCCAGCAGCACCTCACGCCGCTCCTCGGTGCCCAGACCCTCCAGGCGCTGCACCAGACCCGCCGTCGCCGCCGAACCACCGGCCGCCGAACGACGCCTGCGCCCGCGGACGAGACCGCGCATCATCGGGTGCGGGTCGTCGCCCTGCTCGCGCAGTGCGGCCAGATCGAGGCGTACGGGGAGGATGTTCGGCTCACCGGAGGCCAAGGCCGCGTCGAACAGCGCAGTGCCCTGTTCGGGGGTCAGCTCGGGCATTCCGGCCCTGGCGATGCGCCGTACGTCCGTGTCGGAGAGGGTGCCGATCATGCCGGCGTCCTGGGTCCACGGGCCCCACGCCAGGGAGGTGGCGGGCAGGCCCAGCGAGCGGCGGCGGCGGGCCAGGGCGTCGAGGAAGGTGTTGCCCGCGGCGTAGTTGGCCTGGCCGGGGCCGCCGAGGACGCCGGACATCGAGGAGAAGAGGACGAAGGCGTCCAGGTCGAGGTTCTTGGTGGCCTCGTGCAGGTTCCACGCCGCGTCCACCTTGGCCCGCAGCACGCCTGCCAACCGCTCGGGTGTCAGCGACTCCACGGTTCCGTCGTCCAGGACACCGGCCGAATGCACTATCGCGCTGACCGGACAGCGCGAGACCAAGTCCGCGACCGCACCCGGATCCGCGACGTCACAGGCCTCGACCGACACACGCGCGCCGGCCTCGGACAACTCCGCGACCAGTTCCTCGACCCCCGCGGCGGCCGGACCACGCCGACTCACCAGCAACAGCTCACGAACCCCGTGCTCCACCACGAGATGCCGGGCCACAACCCGCCCCACACCACCCGTACCACCGGTCACCAGCACCGGACCACGGCCCCACTCCGGACCCGCATCCCCGTCCGCGACCACACGAGCCAGCCGCGGCACCCGCACCTCGCCGTCAACGACGACCGCCTCCGGCTCCTCCGACGCCACAGCAGCCACCACCGACGCGGCGTCCACGCCACCCCGCACGTCGAGCAGACCGAAACGGCCCGGATGCTCGGACACCGCCGACCGCACCAAGCCCCACACCGACGCTCCGGCCATGTCCGAGCCGTCCACGGCGCCCGACGTCACGAACACCAGCCGCGACTCGGCGAACCGCTCCTCCGCCAGCCAGGAACGGATCAACCCCAGTGCCCCGGCCGCAGCACCGTGCACGGAAGCGGCCACATCGACACCATCGGCGAACGCGCCGATGTCGGCCAGCACCGTCCCCGGCACCTCACCGGCACCAGCCAGATCCGCCAGATCCGTGAACGCCACGAACCCGTCACCCGGCAGCTGCGCGGTCTCGCCCAGCACGCCGACCGGGCCGATGCCGGCCCCGTCCTCCACGGCCGGTGCGGTGACCCACTCCACCTGGAAGAGCGCGTCACGGGTCGAGGTGTCGACAGCGGCCGTCCCGGCGGTGACCGCGCGCAGCACCAGGTTCTCCACGCTGGCGACGGGGGCGCCGGCGGGATCGACCACGGCGACCGTTGCGGACTCGTCGCCGGTACGGGTCATCCGGACCCGTACCGCCCGGGCGCCGGAGGCGTGCAGGCACACTCCTTCCCAGGAGAACGGAACCACGCCCCTGGCGAGGCCGCCCAGGGCGGAGATGTGCAGGGAGGCGTCGAGCAGCGCCGGATGCAGCCCGTAACCGGCGGTCTCGCGCTCGGTGCCTTCGGGCAGCGCCACCTCGGCGAAGACTTCGTCGCCGCGCCGCCAGGCGGCGTGAAGACCCTGGAAGAGCGGGCCGTAGCGGTAGCCGCCCTCCGCCATCCGCTCGTAGAGCCCGGTGAGGTCCAGGGGTTCGGCGTCGGTCGGCGGCCAGACCGTCGTGTCGAAGTCGGCGGTGCGCTCTCCCGGGGCGAGGACGCCGGTGGCGTGCTCGGTCCAGGGCATGCCCTCGGCGCCCTCGGGGCGGGACCGGGCGGTGAGCGTACGGCGGCCCTCGGCGTCGGCCGGGCCGACGTGGAGGTGGAGCTGGGCCCCGCCCTGTTGGGGTACGACGAGGGGGGCGGCGAGGGTGAGTTCCTCGACGCGGTCGCAGCCGACCTCGTCGCCGGCCCTGACCGCCAGTTCGACGAAGGCGGTGCCGGGCAGCAGTGCGTTGCCCATGACGACGTGTTCCGCGAGCCAGGGGTGGGTGCGCAGCGACAGCCGGGTGGTGAGCAGCAGGCCGCCGGAGTCCGAGAGTTCGACGGCGGCGCTGAGCAGGGGGTGTCCGGCGGACCGCAGGCCCGCCGACTCGACGTCCTCGGCGGCCGAAGGGGTGGGTGCGGGCCAGTAGCGCTCGTGTTGGAAGGCGTAGGTCGGCAGGTCGGTGAGCCGGGCGCCGGTGCCGGCGAGGACGGCGGCCCAGTCGACGGCCAGACCGGTGGTGTGCAGCCGGCCGAGTGCGGCCAGCGCGGTGCTCTCCTCGTCACGGTCCTTGCGCAGCAACGGGACCAGGACCGCGTCCTCACCCGCACTCTCCCGCGCCATGCCGCAAAGCACACCGTCCGGACCCAGCTCCACGAACCGCGACACACCCTGCTCCACCAGGACCCGCACACCGTCGCCGAAACGCACGGCCTCACGGACATGACGCACCCAGTAATCCGGACCGGCCAGCTCACCGGCCTCCGCGATCCGGCCGCTCACATTGGACACCACCGGCACCCGCGGCTCACCGAACGACAGCCCCGCCACGACCTCACGGAACGCACCGAGCATCGGCTCCATCAACGGCGAGTGGAACGCGTGCGAAACCCGCAGCCGACTGACCCGCCGTCCCCGCCCACGGAAGACCTCCGCCACCGCCTCCACCGCGGCCTCCACACCGGAGACCACCACGGAAGCCGGGCCGTTGACCGCAGCGACCGACACACCCTCAAGAGCTCCCAGCTGCTCGAGCACCTCCGCCTCGGCAGCCTCCACCGCCACCATCGCACCCCCGGCCGGAAGCTCCCCCATCAACCGGCCACGAGCCGCCAGCAACACACAAGCATCCGCGAGTGAGAACACCCCGGCCACATGTGCCGCCACCACCTCACCGACCGAATGCCCGGCCACCAAGTCGGGAGTGACACCCCACGACTCCACCAGACGGAACAACGCCACCTCGACGGCGAACAGCCCCGCCTGAGCGAACTCCGTCCGATGCAACAACTCGACGTCCTCGCCCCACACCACCTCACGCAGCGGACGCTCCAAGAGCCCGTCCAAGCCCGCACACACGGCATCGAACGCCTCCGCGAACACCGGGAACCGCGCATACAGCTCACGCCCCATACCGAGCCGCTGCGCACCCTGCCCCGAGAAGAGGGCGGCGGTGAGGCCGGCGCGGACGCTGTCCTCCAGGACGGCGGGGTGGGGGTCTGCGGTGGCGAGGGCGGTGAGGGCCGCCTCGGTGGCCGTGGGGTCGGTGGCCAGGACCACCGCGCGGTGCGGGAGGGCGGCGCGGCTGGTGGCCAGCGAGAGGGCGATGTCGGCCGGGCGCGTGCCGGGGGCGGCCCGGAGGTGCGTCAGGAGCCGGGCGGCCTGGGCGCGCAGCGCGGTCTCCGAGCGGGCGGAGAGCACCCAGGGAGTGAGGGTGAGGTCCGTCGCGGCCGGTGTCCCGGTGGTGCCGGTACCGGCGTTCGTGCCGTCGCCCCCATCGGCGTCGGCGTCGGCGTTCTCGGCGGTCTCGGGGTCGGCCTGCTCGAGAACGACGTGGGCGTTGGTGCCGCTGATGCCGAAGGCGGACACGCCGGCCCGGCGGGGGTGCTCGGCCTCGGGCCAGTCGAGGGCCTCGGTGAGGAGTTCGACGGAGCCGGCGGACCAGTCGACGTGCGTGGTGGGGGTGTCCACGTGGAGGGTGGCGGGCAGCAGGCCGTGGCGCATCGCCATGACCATCTTGATGACGCCCGCCGCACCGGCGGCGGCCTGGGCGTGTCCGATGTTGGACTTGATGCCGCCCAGGAGCAGCGGGCGTCCGTCGGGGCGGCTGCGCCCGTACGTGGCGAGGAGGGCCTGGGCCTCGATGGGGTCGCCCAGGGTGGTGCCGGTGCCGTGTGCCTCGACGGCGTCGACCTGGTCGGCGGTGAGGCGAGCGTCGTCGAGGGCCGCTTCGATGACGCGCCGCTGGGAGGGGCCGTTGGGGGCCGTGAGGCGGCTGCTGGCGCCGTCCTGGTTGACGGCGGAGCCGCGGACCACGGCGAGCACCGGGTGGCCGTTGCGGCGGGCGTCGGAGAGGCGTTCCACGAGGAGGACGCCGACGCCCTCGCCCCAGGAGGTGCCGTCGGCGGCCTCGGCGAAGGGCTTGCAGCGGCCGTCGGCGGCGAGTCCGCGCTGGCGGGAGAACTCGGTGAACAGTTCGGTGGTCGGCATCATGGCGACGCCGCCGGTGAGGGCCAGGGAGCATTCACCGGCGCGCAGGGCGCGGACCGCGAGGTGCAGGGCGACGAGGGAGGAGGAGCAGGCCGTGTCGACGGTGACGGCCGGGCCCTCCAGGCCGAGGATGTAGGAGATGCGGCCGGACAGGACGCTCATGGCGCCGCCGGTGAGGTTGTGGCCCTCGGTCTCCTCGGCGGAGCGGGCGAGCGAGCCGTAGTTGGTGTCGGCACCGCCGACGAAGACGCCGGTGTCGGTGTTGCGGAGGGCGGCGGGGCTGATGCGGGCGCGCTCGACGGCCTCCCAGGCGGTCTCCAGCAGGAGTCGCTGCTGGGGGTCCATGGCGAGGGCCTCGCGGGGGGCGATCCCGAACAGGTCGGCGTCGAAGTCGGCGGCGTCCTCCAGGAAGCCGCCCTCGCGGACGTAGCTCTTGCCGGGGGTGCCCGGGTCGGGGTCGTAGAGGGAGTCCAGGTCCCAGCCGCGGTCCTCGGGCAGGGGGCCGACGGCGTCGGTGCCGGCGGCGACCAGGCGCCACAGGTCCTCCGGGGAGCGGACGCCGCCGGGGAAGCGGCAGGCCATGCCGATGACGGCGATGGGCTCGTTGTCCCGGGCCTCGACAGACTCCAGCCGTTGCCGGGTGCGGCGCAGGTCTGCGGTGACCTTCTTGAGGTAGTCGCGGAGCTTGTCTTCGGAGCTTGCCATGGGGTGGATCCTCTGGGTTCGAGAAGGACGCGGTGACCGGATCGGGGCGCGGGGGTCGCGTCCGCCGGCGTGCTCGTGGCGCGCCGGCGGACGGGGTGGTTAGGAGAGCCCCAGTTCGTTGTCGATCAGGTCGAACATCTCGTCGTCCGTGGAGGTGTCGAGGTCGGAGTCGTCGTCGCGCTCGGCGGCGTCCCGGGTGGAGTCGAGCGCCCACTGGAGGGCTTTCAGGCGCTTGGCCAGGTGGGCGCGTTCCTGGTCGTCGAGTTCTGCGCCGCCGACGGCGGCTTCGAGGCCGGCAAGTTCGGCGAAGACGGGCTGTTGCGCCTCACCGGTGTCGGTGCCCAGTTCGGTACGCAGGTGACGTACGAGGGCTGCCGGCTCCGGGTGGTCGAAGATCAGAGTGGTGGGCAGGGAGAGGCCGGTCTCGGCGTTGAGCCGGTTGCGGAGTTCGACCGCGGTCAGCGAGGACATCCCGAGGTCGAGGAAGCCGCGGCCGGCGTCGAGGGACTCGGCGGACGCATGGCCGAGGACGGCGGCGACGTGGCCGAGGACGATGCGGTGCAGCAGTGCCTGCTGTTGGGGACCGGCGAGGCCGGCCAGTCGTCGCCGGAGGTCCGCCGGTCCCTCGCCGCCGGAGGTTCCGGTGCCGGTGGGGGCCGTGGTGCCGGTGGCGGCGGTGCGCCGTGTGGCCGGGCGGGCGAGGGCCCGCAGCAGCGGGGGCACCTCGTCGCCGCGCAGGGCGCGGGCGTCGAGGCTTACCGGGACGAGCTGGCCGGTGTCGAGGCCGGTGGCCGCGGAAAGCAGGCCGAGTCCCTGGTCCGCGGTCAGGGGCCGGATGCCGGAGCGGGCCAGGCGGGCCAGGTCGGCGCCGTCGAGGGCTCCGGTGAGTTCGCTGCGGTCCTCCCAGAAGCCCCAGGCCAGGGAGTGCGCCGTGAGGCCGCGGGCGCGCCGGTACTGGGCGAGGGCGTCCAGGAAGGCGTTGGCGGCGGCGTAGTTGGCCTGGCCGGGGCCGCCGGCGACTCCGGCGTAGGAGGAGAACATGACGAACGCGGTGAGTTTGCTGTCGCGGGTGAGTTCGTGCAGGTGCCAGGCGGCGTCGGCCTTGGGCCGCAGGACCCGGTCGACACGGTCGGGGGTGAGGTCGCCCAGGAGCCCGTCGTCGAGGACGCCGGCCGCGTGGACCACCGCGGTCAGGGGGTGCTCGGCGGGGACGCCGGCGAGGACGCGGGCCAGGTCGTCGCGGTCGGCGGCGTCGCAGGCGACGATCTCGGTCTCGGCGCCGAGGGCGGTGAGTTCCGCGCGCAGGGCGTTCGCGCCGGGGGCGTCGGGTCCGCGCCGGCCGGTGAGCAGCAGGTGCCGTACGCCGTGGCGGGTGACCAGGTGGCGGGCGACGTGTGCGCCCAGGACACCGGTGCCGCCGGTGATCAGGACGGTGCCGGCGCCGGTGCCGTCGCCCCACGGGCCGGTGGTGGCGGGCTGGGGGGCGCCGTCGGGGTGGTCGGCGCGCACCAGGCGGGGCACGGTGACGGTGCCCGACCGGACGGCGAACTGGGTCTCGCCGGTGCGGGCCGCCGCGGTCACGGCGCTGATCAGGGCGTCGGCGGAGGCGTCCGGGGTCCGGGATTCCGTACCGGTGGGTGAGTCGGGTCCGTCCGGGGTGGTTTCGTCGCGGGCCGCCGGGTCGAGGTCGGCGAGGAGGAAGCGGCCGGGGTGTTCGGTCTGCGCGGAGCGCAGCAGGCCCCAGACGGTGGCGTCGGCGAGGCCGGGGACGGTGTCGTCCGGGCCGGTGGCGACGGCTCCTTCGGTGACCACGAGCAGCCGGGCACGGGTGTGGCGGGGGTCGCGCAGCCAGTCGTTGGCCAGGGTGAGGGCCTGCCGCGCGGAGGTGTGCGCGGTGGCCGTCGGGTCGTCGCCCACGGTGGGGCCGTGTACGGCCACGACCAGGGCGGGAGGCTCGGCCGCTCCGCTGTCGAGGGCCGCGGTGAGGGCGGCCAGGTCGGCGTGGACCTGGACGGTGGCGCCGGACCGCTCCAGGGCGGCGGTCAGCCGTCCCGGGGTGCCGAGGACCGCCCAGGGACCGTCGAGTTCCGGGGTGGCACTCCAGGTGCCGTCGGTCAGCGGGGCCCAGGTGACGCGGTGCAGGGTGTCGGGGCCGGGGGTTGCCGGGAGCCGCTCCGGGCCGGCCCGCCGCGTGGTGACGGTGCCGGTCAGGACGGGGGCGCCGGCGGTGTCGTGGGCGTCGGCCGTCCAGGTGTCCTCGCCGGCGGGCGTCAGGCTGACCTGGAGCCGCGCGGCACCGGTGGCGTGCACGGTGACGTTCCGCCAGGCGGCGGGCAGCACGGGGGCGGTGGCGTCCTCGGTGGTCGCGGCGAGGGCGACGACGGTCTGCAGGAGCGCCGGGTGGAGGCGGAAGCGGGTGGCGTCCGCGTGGGCGCTCTCGGGCAGTTCGACGTCGGCGAGGAGCGTGTCGCCGGAGCGTCGCAGGGATCGTACGGTGCGGAACGGGGCGTCCAGGTCGAGTCCGCCGCGGTGGACGAGGTGGTGGGCCACGTCGATGTCGATGTCGACGGCGGCGGACGCGTCGGTGGACGGCTCGGGGCCGGGTTTCGCCGGGGCGGCGCCGGTGTGCGGGGCGGGGGCGAGGACGCCGGTCGCGTTGCGGGTCCAGGGTGTGTGGCCGGCCGTGTCGTCGTCGGGGCCGAGGACGCGCGAGTGGACGGTGAAGGTGCGGCCATCGGCGTCTTCGGGGTCGGCGCCTTCGGGGTCGGCGCCCGTGCCCTCGTGCGCGGAAACGGTGAGCTGTATCTCGACGCGGCCCTCGTCGGGGACGGCTACCGGAATGTGCTCGTCGAGTTCCGCCACGTGCGGCAGGCCGGTCTCGTCACCGGCGCGCACCGCCCAGTCGAGGAGGGCGGTGGCCGGGACGACGGCGGTGCCGTGCGTGCGGTGGGCGTCCAGCCAGGGCTGGGTGGTGAGGGAGAGGGAGCCGCTCAGGAGCACTCCGCCGTCGGCGAGCGGTACGGCGGTGTCGAGGCCTGCCGGGTCGGCCTGGTCGCCGCCCGCCTCCAGCCAGTACCGCTCGCGCTGGAAGGCGTAGGTCGGCAGGTCGGTGGGGCGGCCGTGGGCGACGGCGGGCCGCCAGTCGACGGGCACGCCCGCCACGTGGGCGGTGGCGAGGGCGGTCAGGAAGCGGGCGGCGCCGCCGTCGTCGCGGCGCAGGGAGCCCAGGGTGACGGCGTCGGCCCCGGCGGAGGCCGCGGTGTCCTCGATGCCGACGGTGAGCACGGGGTGCGGGCTGCACTCCACGAACACGTCGTGACCCTGGTCGAGGAGAGTCCGCAGGGAGTCCTCCAGGCGCACGGTGCCGCGCAGGTTGCGGTGCCAGTACGCGGCGTCGAGCCCGGTTCCCGGCTGCCAGTCGGCGGTGACGGTGGAGAAGAACGGGATGTCGCCGTCGCGGGGTGCGACGCCGGCGAGGGCGGCGGGCAGGCTCTCGGCGAGCCGGTCGACGTGCGCCGAGTGGGAGGCGTAGTCGACGGGGACGCGGCGGGCGCGCACACTCTGGTCCCGGCACCGGGTGAGGAGGGTGTCGAGTCCTTCGGGGGCACCGGAGACGACCACGGAGGCGGGGCCGTTGACGGCGGCGACGGAGACGCCGGGCAGGTCGGCGACGAGGGCGTTCGCCTGTTCGTGCGAGACGGCGACGGCCACCATGCCGCCGTGCCCGGAGAGTTCGCGGGCGATGGCGAGGCTGCGGACGGCGACGACCGTGGCGGCGTCGGCGAGGGACAGGGCGCCGCTGACGGCGGCCGCGGCGATCTCGCCCTGGGAGTGGCCGAGGACGGCGGCGGGCTTGAGGCCGTGGGCGCGCCACATCTCGGCGAGGGCGACCATCACGGCCCACAGGGCGGGCTGGGCGACGTCGACCCGGTCGAGGGTGGGGGCGCCGTCGGCCCGGCGCAGTACCTCGGTGAGCGACCAGTCGACGTGCGGGGCGAGGGCTGCCTCGCAGGCCGCTATGGACTGGGCGAAGGCCGGGGACGTGTCGAGGAGTTCGACGCCCATGCCGTCCCACTGGGTGCCCTGGCCGGGGAAGACCAGGACGGTCCTGCGGTCGCGGCCGGCGCCCCGGCCGCCGCTGACGACGGACGCGGCGGGGCTGCCCTCGGCGAGGGAGGCGAGTCCGGCGCGGAAGTCGCCCGGGGTGGCGCCGATGACGACCGCCCGCTTCTCCAGGAGGGCCCGGCGGGTCACCAGGGAGTGGGCGATGTCGGCCGGGGCGGTCCCGGGGTGCGCGTCCAGGTGGGCGAGGAGGGCCTTGGCCTGGCCGCGCAGGGCGGCGTCGCTGCGGGCGGACAGCGTCCAGGGCAGGGGCGCGGTCCCGCGGGCGGTGCCGGCGTCCGCGGTGGCATCGGCGTCCGCGGTGGCGTCGGTCTCCGCGGGTCCGGCCCACGGGGCGACCCACACGGGGACGGACGCGTCGTCGGTTCCGGGGGCGGCCGGGGCGGCCGGGGCGTCGGCCGGGGCCTGTTCCAGGATGACGTGGGCGTTGGTGCCGCTGATGCCGAAGGAGGAGACGGCGGCTCGGCGCGGCCGGGGCGCGGTGGGCACGGGCCACTCGGTGGCCTCGGTCAGCAGCCGGACGCCGTCGCCGCGCCAGTCCACGTGCTCGGTGGGCGCGTCGATGTGGAGGCTCTTGGGGAGCCTGCCGTGCCGCAGCGCCAGCACCGTCTTGATGACGCCCGCCACACCGGCGGCGGCCTGGGTGTGGCCGAGGTTGGACTTGACGGAGCCGAGCAGCAGGGGGTGGGCGCCGTCCCGGTCGCGGCCGTAGGTGGCGAGCAGCGCCTGGGCCTCGATGGGGTCGCCGAGCCGGGTGCCGGTGCCGTGCGCCTCGACGGCGTCGACGTCGGCGGCGCGGACGCCCGCGTCGGTGAGGGCCTGCCGGATGACGCGCTGCTGGGCGGGGCCGTTGGGGGCGCTGAGCCCGTTGCTCGCGCCGTCCTGGTTGACCGCGGAGCCGCGGACGAGAGCCAGGACCCGGTGGCCGTTGCGGCGGGCGTCGGAGAGCCGTTCGACGAGGACCAGGCCGACGCCCTCGGAGAAACCGGTGCCGTCGGCGGCGGCGGCGAAGGGCTTGCAGCGGCCGTCGGCGGCCAGGCCGCGCTGGCGGGAGAAGTCCACGATGATCTCGGGCGAGCACATCACGGTGACGCCGCCGGCCAGTGCCATGGTGCACTCGCCGCCGCGCAGCGCCTGGAGCGCCATGTGCAGGGCGACCAGGGAGGAGGAGCAGGCCGTGTCGACGGTGACGGCGGGGCCCTCCAGGCCGAGGGTGTAGGCCACCCGGCCGGAGACGATGCTGTTGGCGTTGCCGTTGTTGACGTAGCCGGCGATCTCGTCGGGGACGTGGGTGACGCGCTTGAGGTAGTCGCTGGAGGACAGCCCGGCGAAGACGCCGGTGCGGCTGCCGCGCACGGAACGGGGGTCGATGCCGGCCCGTTCGAAGACCTCCCAGGACGTTTCCAGGAGGAGGCGCTGCTGCGGGTCCATGGCGAGGGCCTCGCGCGGGGAGATGCCGAAGAAGTCGGCGTCGAAGTCGGCGGCGTCGTGCAGGAAGCCGCCCTCGCGGGTGCGGGAGCTGCCCTGGTGTTCGGGCACGGCGTCGTAGAGGCCGTCGAGGTCCCAGCCCCGGTCGGCGGGGAAGGGCGCGATGGCGTCGGTGCCGTCGGTGAGCAGCCGCCAGAGGTCCTCGGGTGAACGGATGCCGCCGGGCAGCCGGCAGGCCATGCCGACGATGGCGAAGACGTCGTCGTCGCCGTGCGCGGTGGGGGTCGGGGCAGGGGTTGCGGGCAGCGCGGCGGGGGGCGCGTCGGAGAGTTCGCCGTCCAGGAAGGCGGCGAGTTCGGTGACGGTCGGGTGGTCGAAGACGAGGGTGGCGGGCAGTCGCAGTCCGGTGGCGCCGTTGAGCCGGTTGCGGAGTTCGACGGCGGTCAGCGAGTCGAAGCCGAGGTCGCGGAAGGCGCGGCCCGCGTGGAGCTGGGCGGGGTCGGCGTGGCCGAGGACGGCCGCCGCGTAGGTGCCGACCAGGTCGCGCAGGGCGGCGAGCCGGTCGTCGGCGGACAGGCCCGCCAGGCGCGTCCGCAGCCCGTCGGTGCCGGTGGTGGCGCCCGCGTCGGCGGTGCGCCGGGCGGGGCCCCGGTACAGGGAGCGCAGCAGGTGCGGGACGTCGCCGCCGGAGGCGCGCAGCTGTCCGGTGTCGAGGCGGACCGGCACGAGGTGGGGGCGCTGCTCGGCGAGGGCGGCGTCGAAGAGGGCCGTGCCGTCGGCGGCGGACAGCGGCAGGACGCCGGAGCGGCGTACCCGGGCGAGGTCGGTGTCGTCGAGGTGGCCAGTCAGGGAGCTGGCGTCGGCCCACAGGCCCCAGGACAGCGAGGTGGTGGGCAGGCCCTCGGCGCGGCGCCGGTGGGCGAGGGCGTCGAGGTAGGTGTTGGCGGCGGCGTAGTTGGCCTGCCCGGCGTTGCCGAAGACGCCGGCGCCCGCGGAGAACAGCACGAGGTCCGCGAGGTCGAGGCCGCGGGTGAGGCGGTCCAGGTGGCGGGCGGCGTCGGCCTTCGGCGCCAGGACGGTACGCAGCCGGTCGGGGGTGAGGTGTTCCAGGACGCCGTCGTCGAGGACGCCGGCCGCGTGCACGACCGCGGTGAGCGGGTGTTCGGCGGGTACGGCGGCGATGACCCGGGAGAGCGCGTCGGCGTCGGCGGCGTCGCAGGCGGCGAGGGTGACGTGGGCGCCCAGTTCTTCCAGTTCGGTCCGGAGTTCGGCGGCGCCCGGGGTGTCCGCGCCGCGGCGTCCGGTGAGGAGCAGGTGCCGCATGCCGTGCCGGGTGACGAGGTGGCGGGCGAGGATGCCGCCGAGGACGCCGGCGCCGCCGGTGATCAGTACGGTGCCCTCGGGGTCCCAGGCGCGCGGCAGGGTGAGGACGATCTTGCCGTAGTGCTTGGCCTGCGCCATGTGGCGGAAGGCCTCGCGGGAGTGGCGCACGTCCCAGGTGACGGTGGGCAGCGGGCGCAGGGCGCCGGAGGCGAACAGGCCGGTCAGGTCGCGGAACATCTCCCGGATGCGGTCCTCGCCCGCCTCGCGCAGTTCGTACGCCTGGTAGAGGGCGGCGTCCGGGTGGTCGCGGACGACCTGCTCGGGGTCGCGGACGTCGGTCTTGCCCATCTCGACCAGGCGCCCGCCGGGAGCGAGGAGCCGCAGCGAGGCGTCGACGAATTCGCCGGCCAGGGAGTTGAGGACGACGTCGACGCCGCGTCCGCCGCTGGTGGCCCGGAAGCGGTCCTCGAAGCCGAGGGTCCGCGACGAGGCGAGGTGGGCGTCGTCCCAGCCGTCGGCGCGCAGCAGGGCGCGCTTGTGCTCGCCGGCCGTGCCGTAGACCTCGGCGCCCCAGTGGCGGGCGAGCTGGACGGCGGCCATGCCGACGCCGCCGGCCGCGGCGTGCACGAGCACGGACTCCCCCGCCTCCAGGCGGGCGAGGTCGCGCAGGCCGTAGTAGGCGGTGAGGAAGGCGACGGGGACGGAGGCCGCCTGCGCCCAGGTCCAGCCGTCGGGTACGGGGGCGACCATGCGGGCGTCGGCCACGGCGTGGGTGGCGAAGCCGCCCGTGACCAGGCCCATGACGCGGTCGCCGGGGGCGAAGTCGGTGACGCCGTCGCCGACGGCGGTTACCACACCGGCGGCCTCGGCGCCCAGGAGTACGGCCGGGCCGGGGTACATGCCCAGGGTGTTGAGCACGTCGCGGAAGTTGAGTCCGGCGGCGCGCACCTCGATCAGCAGGTGCCCGGCGGCGGGGGCCTCGGTCGCCTCGGGGCAGGCGACGAGGTCCAGCTTGTCGACGGAGCCCTTCTCCGGGATGTCCAGCCGCCATGCGCCGGCACCGGTCGGCACGGTGAGCACGTCGCCGGTGCGGGGCCGGGCCAGGCGGGGCGCGTACACCTCGCCCTGACGGATCGCCAGCTGCGGTTCGCCGGTGGCGAGCGCGGCGGGCAGGGCCTGCCAGGAGTCGTCGTGGACGTCGAGGTCGACGAGGACGAGGCGGCCGGGGTGCTGGGACTGGGCGGAGCGCACCAGACCCCACACGGCGGCGCCGGGCAGGTCGTGGGCGGGGTCGCCGGGTCCGGTGGCGACGGCGCCGCGGGTGAGGACGACCAGCGGGGTGCCGTCGGTGCGGTCGTCGGCGAGCCAGCCCTGGAGGGCGGCGAGCACGTCGTCGAGGACGGCGTCGGGCACGTCCCGCGCGTCCCGCGCTCGCGGCCCGTCGGCGAACAGCAGGACGGCGCCGGGGAGCCGCCCGGTGTCGTCGGTGTCGTCGGTGTCGTCGGTGTGCTCGGTCAGCTCGGCGGGGGTGGCGACGGCGGGCAGCGGGGTGCCGCTGCCGTCGGGGGCGGTGGCCGGGGCGGGCGGCGTGCCGAGGACGGTCCAGCCGGTGGCGGCGGGCACCGTGGCCGGCGGGGTGACGGGGGTCCAGTCGAGCCGGAACAGCCAGTCGCGGGCGGCGCGCGCGGACGGGTCGAGGGTCTCGGCGGCGACCTCGCGGACGGCCAGCGACTCGATGACGGCGACCGGTGCCCCCGTCGGGTCGGTCATGTGGACGGTGATCGTGTCCGGTCCTGCCGGGGAGATCCGCACGCGCAGCGCGGTGGCGCCGGTCGCGTGCAGCGACACCCCGGACCAGGCGAACGGCACGACGGTGCGGTCGCCGCCGGACGTGAGGTTGGCGGCGTGCAGGGCGGCGTCGAGGAGCGCGGGGTGGATGCCGAAGCGTCCGGCGTCGCCGCGGACCTGCTCGGGCAGGACGACCTCGGCGAACACGTCGTCGCCGCGGCTCCAGGTGGCGCGCACCCCCTGGAAGACGGGACCGAACTCGTACCCGCGGCCCGCGAGGAGGTCGTAGAAGCCCTCGGCGGCGACGGTCGTGGCGCCCCGGGGAGGCCAGACGGTGAAGTCCTCGGGCCGCTCCACGGCCGGCCCGCCGGGCTCGGTGAGGCTTCCCTGGGCGCGGAGCGTCCACAGCTCCTCGGTGCCGCCGTCGGGTCCGGTGGAGCGGGTGTGGACGCCGACGGGGCGGTGCCCGGACGCGTCGGGCTCGCCGACCGCGATCTGTACCTGGACCTCTCCGCGCTCTTGCAGGACGACGGGCGCCTGGAGGGTGAGTTCGTCGACCTGGCCGCAGCCCAGTGCGTCACCGGCGCGGATCACGGACTCCACGAGCGCGGTGCCGGGCACGATCACGGTGCCGGACACGGCGTGGTCGGCCAGCCAGGGGTGGGTGCGCAGCGACCAGCGTGCGGTGGCCACGAGGCCGTCCCCGCCGGCGAGTTCGACGGCGGCGCCGAGCAGCGGATGGTCGGGCGAGTCGAGGCCTGCGGAGGTCACGTCGCCTCCGAGGTCGGCGAAGCGCGGCCAGTAGTGCTGCCGTTGGAAGGGGTAGGTGGGGAGGTCGACGCGGTGGGGCCGGACGCCTTCGTAGTACGTGTCCCAGTCGACGCCGGCGCCCAGCGCCCACGCCTCGCCCAGCGACAGAGCGAACCGCTCCAGCCCGCCCTCGTCACGGCGCAGCGTCCCCACCACACCCGCCCGCACACCCGCGTCCTCGATGGTCTCCTGCACCCCGGTCACCACCACCGGATGCGCACTCACCTCCACGAACACCCGGAAACCATCCGCCAGCAACGCACGCGTCGCCGCCTCGAACTCCACCGCCCCCCGCAGATTCCGGTACCAATACGAACCGTCCAAAACGGCCGTGTCGACGGCCTCCCCCACCACCGTCGAATAGAACGGCACCTCACACGACCGGGCCACCACCGGAGCCAACAGCTCCGCCAA
>NZ_JBVHVP010000048.1:0-12795 GCF_055564775.1 Streptomyces sp. NPDC028991
TTCCAGGGCAGGGCATGGAGCTGACGGGCCTGGCCGCGCTGGTTGTTCTTGATGGTCAGCAGGTAGTGGGCACCGCGTTCGTGCAGGTAGGTGGCATGAGGCACGGAGACAGCGACAGGGGGTGATGGAGGAACGAACACGGCACCCTCGTGGATCTTGCAGCGTAGAGAAGTCCATGATCCACAGGTGCCGTGTTCACCTGCTTCCGGGGCCCACCACCGAGATCAACACCCCAGACCGGGATGATCCAGGCACTCGCCGGGGCCCTGCCTCACCACCAACCTTGACGACTGCGCCCGCAACTTCTCGCTGGAATGCGGACTGCCCGAAGACGCATACCTCCACGCCATCACCGTCCATCCCACCGGGCGCCGCCTGTACGCCGAACTCGAACGCGGCGACATCACCCAGGAGACCTGGAACAAGGGCATCGCCGCCCTGCTGGGCATCGACGGCACGGATCTCATGCGCCGAGCGCTCGCCACGCTCAAGCCCGAACCAGCCATGGTCGACGCCGCTAGGGCCATCCGGGCGACCGGGCTCAAAACGGCGGTGCTGTCCAACAGCATGGGCATCCGCCCCTTCAACCCGTACGAACCGTGGCGCCTTCGTGCGACTCACGACGTGGTCGTGCTGTCCGAAGAAGTCCGCATGCGCAAGCCCGACACAGAGATCTACCAGCTCGTTCTCATGCGCCTCGGCATCCGTGGGGAGGCGTGCATCTTCGTGGACGACATCGAAGCCAATCTCCAACCCGCACGTACCCTCGGCATGACCACCATCCTGGCTGCGGACCCTAACCGGACGATTGAGCAACTTCAACAACGGCTCGGCCTGGGGGAGCTGACCAGGTAATCGGCCGCTTCCCACACCTGATAGGACGACCGCGCCGAAACCGAACCCGGTGCGGGACGAGCACCTGAACCCAGATGGACACCGACACCGGCGATAGTCGTCGCGCACCCTCGCCTTATAAGTGCCAGATGTCGCCCTCTTACTGTAGGCGGGGTTCCACCTTCCTCGGGGCCGGGTGGGACCGTGGCCCTCGCGGTTTCCTCAGCGTGGTTGGTCGGAGGGTTCTGGAGCCGGGGTGCGGGTGGCGGCCAGGCTGGCAAGGAGCTTGAGGCGTTCTTCGGAGGTGCTTCCGGGTTCGGCGGTGTAGAGGCTCAGGTCATGGACGGCTCGCTGGGAGACGGGCAGGTCCACGGACTGGTAGGTGAGTTCCAGTTCGCCGACGGCGGGGTGCTGGAGGCGTTTGGTGCCCTCGTGGCGGATGCGGACGTCGTGGGCGGCCCACAGGGTGCGGAAGTCGTGGCTGAGGGTGGAGAGTTCGCCGATCAGTTCGCGCAGGGTCCGGTCGTGCGGTTCGCGGCCGGCCTCGGAGCGCAGCAGGGCGACGGTGGCGGCGGCGCCTGATTCCCAGTCGACGAAGAAGTCGCGGGAGGTGTCGTCGAGGAAGTGGTAGCGGGCGAAGTTGGGGCGGTCGCGCTTGTCGGTGGTGGGGCTGTCGAACATGGGGGCGTGCAGGGCGCGGGCGAGGGCGTTGTGGGCGATGACGTCGAGGCGGCCGTTGCGGACGAAGGCGGCGGACATGGTGATGGTGTCCAGGAGCCAGTGGATGCGGGGCGGGACGGTGACGTCGCGGCGGCGTGAGGGGGTGCGGCGTGCGGGGCGAGCGGCGCGGGCCAGGTCGAAGAGGTAGGTGCGCTCGTCCTCGTCGAGCTGAAGGGCCTGGGCGACCGCGGCGAGGACGTCTTCGGAGACGCCGCTGATGTGGCCCTTCTCCAGGCGGGTGTACCACTCGGTGCTCACCCCGGCGAGGACGGCGACCTCCTCGCGCCGCAGGCCCGGCACCCGGCGCCGGCCGCTGGTGGGCAGCCCGGCCTGCTCCGGGGTGATCTTCGCGCGCCGGCTGGCGAGGAAGTCCCGGATCTCGGTGCGGTGATCGTGCTGCTCGTCCATGCCTACCACGGTAGCCATCGACGCCCGGGGAGGGAGGTCGAGGTTGTACCCCCCATAAAGACGACCTTCCTCAAGAGCGGGGCCGCCGGTCTCCTGGATGACGCACCCCGATCACCACCCCTATGGGAGATACACCGTGAGTATGCGAGGAGGGACCCTCCAGGCTCCCGCCGAGGTCCGGTCCGAACCGGCAGAGCGGACACCGCCGCCGTCCCGGCTGCCGCTGGTCGTCCACATTCTGGCGCTCGGCACGTTCCTGATGGGCACGACCGAGTTCGTCGTGGCCGGCCTGCTGCCCGAGATCGCGGGCGATCTGAACGTGAGCGTGGCCCGGACCGGCCTGATGATCACCGTCTTCGCGGTCGGCATGATCATCGGCGCACCGCTGATGGCGATGCTCACCCTGCGGCTGCCCAAGCGGCTCACCCTGATGCTCGCCCTGGGTGTCTTCGCCGTCGGACACGTCATCGTCGCCCTCGGCTCGGACTTCACGGTGATCCTCGGGGCGCGGTTCCTGACCGCGATCGCTACCGGGGCGTTCTGGGCGGTGGCCAACGTGGCCGCCGCGAACGCCGCCGGTCCCGCCGCCGCCTCGCGCGCCCTCGGCCTCGTCGGCGCGGGCGCGATGCTCGCCAACGTCGTCGGGGTGCCGCTGGGCGCGTTCGCCGGGCAGCTCATGGGCTGGCGCGGCCCCTTCTGGGCCCTCGCCGTCCTCTCCCTCGCCGCCATGGTGCTGATCGCCCGTACGGTCGCCCACGACGGGCCGGCCCGTCAGACGGTGTCGGTGCGCTCCGAGCTCACCGCCCTGCGCTCGGGGCGTGTATGGCTGGTGCTGGCGGCCTGCGCCACCACGACCGGCGGCGTCCTGGCCGCGTACTCCTACATCGCCCCGCTGCTGACCGACCGGTCCGGGATCCCGTCCGGGATCGTGCCCCTGGTCCTGGTCGGCTTCGGACTCGGCGCCCTGGCCGGCTCGCTCGTCGGAGGCCGCCTCGGCGACTCCCGCCCGCACACCGTCACCCTCGTGGCCCCCGCCGGAGCCGCCCTTCTGCTGCTGACGATCTCCCTGCTGGCCGGCTATGCCGCGCCCACCGTCATCCTGGTCGCGCTGCTGGGGTTCTTCGGTCTGGGCGCCAACCCGGTGCTGATGGCCCTGGCGGTCCGCTTCGCCCAACAGGCACCCACCCTCGCCTCCGCATTGACCGTCTCGGCGTTCAACCTCGGCACCGCCATCAGCACCTGGGCCGCCGGCCTCACCCTCGACTCGCCCCTCGGGACCACCGGCCCCGCGGTGGTCGGCACCGTCATCGCCGCCCTCACCCTGGTCCCCACCCTCCTCATCGCGCTGGGTCAGCGCCGCCGCACGGCAGCAGCCGTCTAGGACGCGCCACCCGGCCGGTGGCCCCAGCCGGGGGTGTAGTGCACCGTCGGCGTGCAGCGCCGTCGACCTGCTCGACCGCCCCTTTCGGTCGCCGGACGGTAGCCCTTGCGCGGCGTGCCCCGACGCATCACCCGGCCATATTGGGGGGTTGTGTTTGTACCCCCCACAAGCCCGACCTGTCACACCGGGCGCGAAAGCGGTCTTCTGGAACCGCGGGGTCACCGCCGACTGCCGCACCCTCCTTCATCCACCGATCGAATATGAGGTCCCTTCCATGGAACGTCGCAAAGCGCTCGGACTGATCACCGGTGGCGGCGTCGCCGCCGCGTCCTTCACGGCTCTGCCCGCCTTCGGCGCGGAGGCCGGCCGCGCCACGGGTGGTGCAGGACAGGGAAAGGCCGCGGCCAAGGGCCGTTACACCTTCGCTCTGGACCAGAACGTCCGCAGGACCCCGGTACGGTTCAAGAATCGCTATGGCATCACGGTCGCCGCGGACCTCTATGTTCCCAAGAACGCCAGGGGCAGGCTGCCCGGCCTGGTGCTCAGCGGCCCGTTCGGCGCCGTCAAGGAGCAGTCCTCGGGGCTCTACGCGAACGAGTTCGCCCGCCGCGGATACGTCGCCCTGGCCTTCGACCCTTCCTTCACCGGGGAGAGCGGCGGCACGGTGCGCGACGTGGCCTCGCCCGACATCTTCACCGAGGACTTCAGCGCGGCCGTCGACTTCCTCGGCCTGCAAAAGACGGTCGACCGCGAGCGGATCGGCGTCCAGGCCGTCTGCGGGCTGAGCGGTATGGCGCTCACCGCGGCGGCTGCGGACAGCCGTATCAAGGCGGTCGCCACGGCCTCGATGTACGACATGTCGCGCAGCATCTCCCGCGGCCATGAGGACTCCTACACGCGTGAGCAGCGCCAGAAGGTGGTGGACTACGTCAGCCGCCAGCGGTGGACCGATGCCGAGAAAGGCGCCTTCGCGCGGGGATCCCACGAGGTCCCCTTCGACGAGAACGGTGACGTCGCCCCATCGAACCGCGTCCTGCCCAAGACTCTCCCGGCGGACGCCGACCCGGTCACGAAGAGCTTCTTCGACTACTACCGCACCGAGCGCGGCTACCACCCCCGCTCGATCAACTCCACCACCGCCTGGACCGCGACCACACCGATGTCCTTCTTCGCGTTCCGGCAGATGACGAACATCGACCTGCTGGCACCCCGCAAGGCCCTCCTGGTGGCCGGTGCCGACGCACACTCCCTCTACTACTCCCAGGACGTCCAGAAGACGGCCCCCGACAGCATCGACCTCGTGATCGTCCCGGGCGCGGACCACGTCGACCTGTACGACCGCACGGACCTCATCCCCTTCGACAAGCTCGACGCGTTCTTCACCAAGAACCTCGCCTGACACAAGCCCCGGCAGGCCGGCCCCTACCGGCCTGCCGGCCCCGGCCCGAGCGGCCCTCCGCACCCGGCCCGAGCGGCCCTCCGCACCGGCGACGGGACGCTCGACCCAAGGCCGCCGTCGCCGGCACCGGAGCGCTCACCCCGCACGCGACGCCGACGAACCGGAGCACCGCTCAGCACGCCGGGAGCCGAGACCACCCGATGAAAGAGGACACGGATGCGCCCGAAACGACGCTCCCTCGCGTTTACCGGAGCCGCCGCACTGATCGTGCTCACCGCCTGCACCGCCGGCCCCACGGCGGAACGCTCCCCGTCGGCGTCGTCCGCCGGGCGAGAGGCCGAACCGGGCGAGCCGACAGTGATCGCCGAGGGACTGGAAGCCCCGTGGTCGATCGCGTTCCACGGAGAGACCGCCTTGATCAGCGAGCGGGACTCCGCGCGTGTCCTCGAAGCCACCGCCGACGGCGACACCCGTGAGGTCGGCGTCATCGACGGGGTGAGCGCCGGGGGCGAGGCCGGGCTGCTCGGCCTCGCCGTGCGGGGCGATGACCTCTACGTCTACTCCACCGCCGACGACGAGAACCGCATCCAGCGCCACACGCTCCGCGGGGAACCCGGCTCGCTGGCCCTCGGGAAAGCGGAAACGGTCCTGGGCGGGCTTCCGGTGGCGAACTGGCACGGCGGTGGACGCATCGCCTTCGGTCCGGACGGGATGCTCTACGCGACCGTCGGCGACGTCTACTCGCCGGACAACGCGCAGGACCTCGACGCGCTCTCGGGCAAGATCCTGCGGATGACTCCGGACGGCCAGGTCCCCGAGGACAACCCGTTCGACGACTCCTACGTCTACAGCTACGGCCACCGCAACCCCCAGGGCCTGGCGTGGGCGAAGGACGGCACCCTGTACTCCAGCGAGTTCGGCGAGGACGACTGGGACGAACTCAACGTCATCGAGGCCGGCGGGAACTACGGCTGGCCCGACGCGGAAGGCGCCGTCGATCAGGACGGATTCATCGACCCCGTCCAGCAGTGGAAACCCGCCGAAGCCAGTCCCAGCGGCATCACCGTCGCCGACGACAGCCTCTGGATCGCGAACCTGCGAGGCACCGTGCTGCGCCAGGTGCCGCTGAGCGACCCCACCACCGCCACGGAGCACCTGAGCGGCGAGTACGGACGACTGCGCGATTCCGTGCTCGCCCCCGACGGCACACTCTGGGTGCTCACGAACAACACCGACGGACGCGGCGACCCCCGCCCGGGCGACGACCGCATCCTGCGGTTCGAACCGAACTGAACAACGAGGAAAGCGGGAGTGCTCGGCGACCCCACCGCCCGAACACGACACCGGCGCTCCCCCTCCCGCCCGGCATCGGGACGTTGTCACCCACCCGGCCGGTACCGAGCTCGGCGGATGCCGCAGACGCGATCACAGCCGAACCTGGCCACACGGGACGGTGAGCAGACCGCGGCCGCCGGCACCCGCCACGGGCACACCTCGCCCGATTTGACCCCCATCATCTGACAGGAGAAGCGACTCATGCGTGCAGCCCTCATGTACGAAGCCGGCGTCGTCCGGGTCGAGGACGTCCCCGACTCGGTCATCAGGGAACCCACCGACGCCCTGCTCCGTATCACCGCCTCCTGTATCTGTGGCAGCGACCTGTGGCCCTACGGTTCGATGCCGGCGGCCGACGGGCCGGTGCGGATGGGCCACGAGTTCATCGGCATCGTCGAGGACACCGGGTCTGAGGTCACCACCGTCAAGCGGGGCGACCTGGTCGTCGCGCCGTTCGCCATCTCCGACAACACCTGCGTCTTCTGCCGCGAGGGCCTGCACACCTCCTGCGAGAACCCTGACGCGGGGTTCTGGGACGGGATGCCGGAAGAGGGCGGCCAGGCCGAAGCCACCCGCGTCCCGCTCGCCGACGGCACGCTCGTCAAGCTCCCCGTCGCCGCCGATTCCGCCCTCATGTCCTCTCTCCTCACCCTTTCGGACGTCTTCGGCACCGGCCACCACGCCGCCGTCGCGGGCGGGGTCAGCGAACGCACCAGCGTCACCGTCGTCGGGGACGGCGCCGTCGGACTCCTGGGAGTCCTGTCGGCCAGGCCCCTGGGCGCGGAGAAGATCATCCTCATGGGCCGCCACCGGGCGCGCACCGACCTGGGCCGGGACTTCGGCGCCACCGACATCGTCTCCGCCCGCGGCGAGGAGGGCATCGAGGCGGTGCGCGACCTCACCGGCGGGCAGGGCACCCATGTGGTCCTGGAATGCGTCGGCGCGATGCCCGCCTACGAACAGGCCGTCGGCATCGTCCGCCCCGGCGGAGTGATCAGTCGGGTCGGTGTCCCGCAGTACGAGCAGGCCCCGGTCGGGTTCGACAGCCTCTTCGGCCGCAACATCCGTCTGGCCGGCGGACCCGCCCCCACCCGTGCCTACATCGAGGAACTGATGCCCGCCATCCTCGACGGCACCATCAACCCGGGCCGCGTCTTCGATGTCACCACCGGCCTCGACGGCATCCCGGCCGGCTACCAGGACATGGCCGACCGCAAGGCCCTCAAAGTCCTCCTCAGGCTCTGACGCACCGCCCACGGCAGGCCGCAGCAGTGGACCGGGGCGGCTTCGCCCACTGAAGTCCGCCACCCGGGCCAAGGCGTCCGCCGGGAAGTAACAGTCCGACCGCTGCCGGACACAGGCCCGTGCCCACGCCACGGCGCGGGACGGCGGGTGTCACTCGGCGGAACACCGGCCCCCACAGCGCTGCACAGCCATCTCGATCCGTGACAAAGCCGCCTGTGCACATCGGAAGCCAGGCGCAGCCACCGACACCGGAAGAAGACCCACCATGACCACGCTCGCCCTGATCGGCGCAGGCCCCGGACTCGGTCTGGCCACCGCCCGCCGCTTCGGCGCCGCCGGACACAGCATCGCCCTGATCTCCCGCAGCCCCCAGCACCAGGACAACCTGCGCGCCGAACTGGCCGGGGAGAACATCACCGCCCGCGGCTTCACGGCCGACGCCCTCGATGCCGACTCCCTGACCAGCGCTCTCGAAGAAGCAGCCGCCGTACTCGGGCCGATCGAAATCCTCCAGTACAGCCCCGTGCCCCGCAGCGACTTCATGAAGCCGGTCCTCGACACCAGCCCCACCGATCTGGACGCCCCGCTCGCCTTCTCCCTCAAGGGCCCCCTGGCCAGCGTCAACACCGTGCTACCGGGAATGCGCGAGCTGGGCCGCGGCACTGTGCTCTTCGTCAACGGCGGCAGCGCCGTACGCCCCAACTCCAACGTGGCCGGCACCTCCATCGCCTTCGCCGCCGAAAGCGCCTACGCGGCCATGCTCCACCAGGCCCTCGCCCGCGAGAACATCCACATCGCCCAGCTCATCGTCCCCGGAGCGATCCAGCCAGAATCCGAGCACTCCAGCCCCACCGCCCTGGCCCACCGCCTCTACACCCTCCACCAGGAACGCGAAGGCTTCCGCCACTACGCCGAACCGATGCCGACCTGACCGCCCCCCCCCGGCTCAGACCGGTCACCCCGACAGTACGAACACCGGCGCCCCCAAACACACCAGGCAACGGTGCCAGAGCCGAACCCGACACCGGACGCCGGTAGAGCCACCCGGTGAATCCTGCTCCACCTGGCAACAAGTTACGGGTCCTGCTTCAGTGAAGGCGACCGCGCCCGCTGCCCGTCGTCCACGCGACACCGCCCGGCCACCCGACAAGGAAGGACAGATCAGATGAACGCGATCCCCAGGGGATACGACGGCAAGGTGGCCTTCGTGACCGGAGCCGCTTCCGGTATCGGCCGGGCCACCGCGCTCGCCTTTGCCCGCGCCGGTGCACACGTGGCGCTGGCCGACCGCTCCGCCGACGGCCTTGAGGAATCCGCACGCCTCATCCACGCCGCAGGAGGGCATCGCGCCCTTACCCTGACCTGCGACGTCACCAGCGAGCACGACGTACAGGCAGCAGTGGACAGGACCGTCGAGGAGTTCGGCCGCCTCGACGCCGCCTTCAATAACGCGGGCATCGAGCAGCCCGTGGGGCCCGCCACCGAGATCTCCAAGGACGACTGGGACCGCATCATCGGAGTCAGCCTCACCGGCGTCTTCCTGTGCCTCAAGGCCCAGATCCCCCACATGGTCCAACAAGGCGGCGGCGCCATCGTCAACGCCTCCTCCGGAGCCGGAGTCAAGGGCTTCAAGGGCCAGGCCGCCTACGCCGCCGCCAAACACGGCGTCATCGGCCTCAGCAAATCCGCCGCCCTGGACTACGCGTCCGCAGGCGTCCGCATCAACGCCATCTGCCCCGGCATCATCGACACCGAGATGATCCGCCGCTTCGGCGACACCCGCCCCGGCGGACGCGAAGGACTCATCGCCGACGAACCAATCGGCCGCCTCGGCAAGCCCGAGGAAATCGCCTCCGCCGTCCTGTGGCTCTGCTCCGACGGCGGTGCCTTCACCACCGGGACTGCCCTCGTCGTCGACGGTGGACAGACCACCTGACATCAACGCAGCAGTAACAGTTTCGCCGCAAGGCACCGTGCGCCGGTCGCTCGCTCTGCAGCCCCGCAAGCGGTTCCGCAAGAACACCGTGCTCATCGTGGACGGCACCCTGATTCCCACCTGCGACCACACCCGTCGCCGAGCAGTCCGAGAACTACCGCTACTCCACCAACCACCAGGTTGACGCCGACGCCCGGCTCATCGTGCCAGTCGGCCGACCCTTGCCCGTCAACCGCAACGACAGCAAGGTGTGGGAGGAGTTCGGCGCGAAGGCCGCCGTCGACTAGACCATGATGTCCGCCCACGGCGGCTATCCGGGCATCCTCATCTGCTACCGCCGACTCGCCAAATGAGATGACTTCTTACAGTAGGCCGTGTGTCGAAAGTGGTGATGGCCCACTGCTCCTCGGACGTTTCAGTTGCAGTGATGCTCAGGAAGGTCACGGGCTCTGGGCCGTGCCGCGGGCCAGATCGGCCAGTCGTTCCGCGTCTGGAGTGCCAGGATTGGCTGACCAGAGCACGAGCTGCTGTTCGGGGGCACCGGCGTAGCGGAAGGTGTCCCAGTCGAGGGTGAGTTCGCCGACGGTGGAGTGCGCGATGCGTTTGCTGCCGAAGTCCTGGTGCGCGACGCGGTGCTCGGCCCACCAGGCCCGGAAATGCTGGTCGGCGACGGCCAGCTCGCCCACGAGGGCGGTGAGGGCCGGGTCGGTCGGGTTCGTTCCGGCCTCCATGCGCAGGACCTCGACGCAGGTGCGGGCCACGTCCTCCCAGTCCGGGTAGATGTCGCGCATCACCGGGTCGGTGAAGACCATGCGGACGTAGTTGCGCTCGGGCTCGGGCACGGCTGCGAAGTCGCACAGCAGCTCCGCCACCAGCGGGTTCCACGCGAGGATGTCGAGTCGCGGGCCGAAGACGATGGCGGGTGTGCCGGTGAGCTGGGCGAGTAGCCGGGTCAGGTGCGGGTGCGCTTTGGGGCGGGCGGACCGACGCGGCGTCTTGCGGTGCCCGGCCCGCGCGGCCTGGGCGACCAGTCCTTCCGCGTACGTCCTCTGGTCGCCGTCCAGCCGCAGCTCCCGCGCGAGGGTGTCGAGCACCGGCGGTGACGGTGCAAGCCGTCCCTGTTCGATGCGTACGTAGTAGTCGGTGCTGATCGCGGCGAGCTCGGCCACCTCCTCGCGGCGCAGTCCTTGCACTCGGCGCTGGGTGTGCGCGCGCTCGGGAAGCCCCACCTGCGCGGGTGTGAGCTCGCCACGGCGGTGCTTGAGGAACTCACCGAGCTCACGAAGATGCGCGGAACCAGTCATTCCTTCAGCATGGCACCGGGGAGAAGCCTCTGCCTGGGAAGAATCCTTCCTAGGAAGCAATGCGACCTTCCTGCGCCAGGTCATCGGCCGGACAGTGGATACAGGCCCGCAGATCGCCGGCCACCCACGATCCCGCAGGAGCAGAACATGAGGACTGACGTCCGCTTCCCGACCAACGGCCTGCAGCTCGCCGGCCACCTCTACCTCCCCGACGGTGTCGACGGCCCGCTCGCCGGCATCGTCGTCGGCCACCCCACGACTGGAGTCAAGGAGCAGGCGCCGGCGGCGTACGCGACCCGCCTGGTCAAGGAGGGATTCGCCGTCCTGACCTTCGACGCCGCCTTCCAGGGCGATTCCGAGGGCATGCCCCGCGGTCTGGAGGACCCCTTCCAGCGTGCCGAGGACTTCCGTGCGGCGGTCTCCTACCTCACCACCCGCCCCGAGATCGACTCCGACCGCATCGGTGTGATGGGCGTGTGCGGCTCGGGCGCCTACGTGCCCTACGCCGCCCAGACCGACCACCGGATGAAGGCTGTGGCCGGTGTGTCCGGGACGGACGTTCCCAGCTTCTTCCGCGGCGCCGACCCTGAGGGCTGGCAGCAGATGGTGGCGAGCTCCGGGAACCTCCGCAGCGCCGAGGCCGCCGGCGAGCCCGCGGCGACGTTCGCCGTGCTGCCGGAGAGGGTCGACGCCGACACCCCCGCCCCGACGGCCGAGTTCGTCGACTACTACAAGACGCCCCGCGGCATGCACCCGCGCTCCACGGGCGATCTGGTCGTGCGCAGCGCGGACCTCCTCGACCAGTTCGACTCCTTCGCAGACGTCGCCAAGATCGCGCCTCGCCCGCTGCTCATGATCGCTGGCACCGATGCGGTGACCCGTGGGTTCTCCGAGAAGGCCGTCGCCGACAGCCCCGGCAACGCCGAGCTGTTCCTTGTCGACGGCGCCACCCACGTCGACCTGTACGACCGCGACGAGTACGTGACTCCTGCCGTCGCCAAGCTGGTCGAGTTCTTCAGCAAGCACCTCGCCTGAGTCGGTGAGCCTGTGTGGGCAAGGGGCGGGAGGGTGCTGGTCGCAGCCACTCTCCGATGGCCGCGACCAGCACGGCGGCCTCATAGCGAACGGCAAGCTTGTCGTATCTCGTGGCGACGGCGCGATGTCGCTTGAGACGGTTGATCCCGCACTCGACCGCATGGCGCTCGCGGTAGTCGGCCGGGTCGAAACGCGGAGGCCGGCCGCCGCGGGAGCCGAGCTGCTGCCGGTTGCGTGCCTGGTCAGCCTTGTCGGGGATGGTGCATCGGATTCCTCGGCGCCGCAGGTAGGTGCGGTTCTTGCGGGAGGCGTACGCCCTGTCGGCCCGCACGCGGTTAGGGCGGACACGTGGCCGGCCCGATGCGGGGCACGCGGACCTTCTCCAGCACCGGTTCGAACTGCGGCGAGTCGCCGCGCTGCCCGGCCGTGATCACGATCGCCATGGGCTTCTGGCCTTGTTCGACGGCCAGGTGCAGCTTGGTGGTGAACCCGCCTCGTGAGCGTCCCAGCCCGTGATCATCAGGCTCGGCGAACACACCGCCCGGCCTTTCCTTCTGCTGGTCACCGTGCTTGCGGGCCCCGGCCGCGTGCTGATGGGCGCGGCTCACCGTGGAGTCGACGCCCAGATCCCACGTGATCGCCCCCTTCGTGTCGGCCAGGGACTGCAGTCGGGTCAGGATCCGGTACCAGGTGCCGTTACGCTGCCACCGACGGACAGGTCGTAGACCCGGCCCCACGGACCGTACTCGACGGGCACATCCCGCCACGGCACACCAGTCCGGACCCGAAACCGTATGCCGTCGATCAACCGCCGACGGGGCCAGACCGGCGGTCGGCCCGCCTTCGTGCCCTTCGGCAACAACGGCTCCAGCACAGCCCACTGCTCGTCCGTGAGATCTCCCCGCCCCATGAACCGTGATCATTCACAACCCAAGATCTACTTTCGACACACGGCCTAGACACTGAGTCTTTTCCAACCTGGCGTGCGCCGGTTCAGGCACACGGTCGCAGGGCTCATGCCCTTCTGAGGGTGATTGCCCGTGTGATAGCCGCGCCGACCACCAAGAAGCCTGCGGCGACGGCGAGCAGGACACCTGTGGGCACTAGAGATCGTCTTCAAAGGTCAGATCCAGAGCAGGATTGAGGCGATGGTGACGGCGGCTTGGTAGGACTCGCGGGTCTTGTCGTAGCGAGTGGC
>NZ_JBVHVP010000049.1:0-12527 GCF_055564775.1 Streptomyces sp. NPDC028991
CCCTGACGCACCACACTTTGCCAAACCAGGGGGGCGGGGGCGCGTTGGGGGGGTTTGCGAGGGGTAGTTTGGTTGGGTTGGGCCCGGGCTATTACGTCGTAATAGCCCGGGCCCGATCAGCCTTCCGTATGCAGTGGGTCCGTTTCGAGGCTGCCTCGAGTGGATGTCAAGGGCTGTGTGCACGGCAGGTGCTGTACTGAGAGACGTGACCGTGCTCGTCGTGGCATATCGGGTCGGGCGAGCGTGACCCACGGGCTACGGAGGGAACATGAGCAACACCGAGCAGAGCACATACGAGGGGTTCACGGCCGAGGAACGGGCCGCGATGAAGGACCACGCGAAGGAGCAGAAGGCGACTGCGCGGCGCAGCTCGCGTGCGGACAAGGCGGCGTTGGCGGAGCAGGACGTGCTTGCCAAGATCGCCGAGATGCAGGACTCGGACCGGGTCATGGCCGAGCGCGTCCATGCCGTCGTCACGGCGAGCGCCCCGGAGCTGGCGCCGAAGCTCTGGTACGGCATGCCCGCCTATGCGCTGGACGGCAAGCTGATCTGCTTCTTCCAGAGTGCAGCGAAGTTCAAGGCGCGTTACGCGACGCTCGGGTTCAGCGACAACGCGAACCTGGACGAGGGCAACATGTGGGCGGCCGGCTTCGCGCTGAGCAAGGTGACGCCCGAGGTCGAGGAGCGGATCGCCGCTCTGGTGAAGCAGGCCGTGAGCTGACGGTCTTCCCTGTGCGGCCGACGGCCCGGGGGTGACTGGGTATAGTGGGGGTACGACCTCTACTCAGGCAATCGGGGCCCCGCCGTTCTCGGCGGGGCCCCGATTTCTTGGTGTCAGGCGACTTGGAGGTTCGGACGGCCGTCGGCTGTGGGCGGGACGGCGGCGTAGGCGGGCAGCTTCAGGTTGGGGAGGTCTCCCGCCTTGATGCCGGCGATCGCGGACCTGAATGCCGCTTCCATGTCCTGGGTGCAGGCGTACTTCGCCGCCAGGGGGTGCAGCCGGTAGGAGTTTCCCTTGCCCCGGCTCCCCTCTTCGTTCTTGGGCCGCAGCACGATGTTCAGCTCGCACAGGGGAGCGATGAGGTTGCTGACGGCCTGGGGGGTGACGCGGTATTCGGTGGCCATGTCCTTCTGGCGTACGGGGAGGTGCCCTCCGAAGTCGCTGCGGTAGAGCAGGTACTGCAGGAACTTGACCGTGGCCCCGGACACGGGCAGGGCCCAGATACGTTCGGACACGACCGGTGACATGACATCAGCCATCGGTACCCCTTCCTCGTGCGGGTGGGCGAAGCTCTTGTTGGTGGTGTATCACCCGGTCCGCCTTCCCGCTCCATAATGCGGGTGATCGGTGAGCCCGAGGTCCAGCTGCTCCTGATGGACCTCGGGGCCGATGCCGTGGGGGAATGCCGCGGGGTCGCGGTCGTGCTGGACGGCGAGCTGCTCGAGGACGGCGTGCTGGGCGTTGCTGTTGCCGTGGAACCACAGGCGTACGTTCAGCTGGATCATGCCGTTGCCGAGCTGCTCGATCCACTTGTAGCCCACCAGTGCTTTGATGGCGCGGTTGACCGTGGAGCGTGTGATGCGTTTGCCGTCCTTCTGGGCGGCGAGCTTGTTGAGGCCGTCGGTGATCTCTTGCTGGGTGTACTGGGCGACGCCGGTGCCGCGTTGCTGTGCTCCCGCGACGTAGAGGAAGACGCACAGCTGGGACTTGGTGATGGAGTTGGCGACGGCGAGCTGGGCGAGGAGCTGGGTGAACCAGTTCGAGGCCAAGCTGTAGCCGGCGTCTCCGGCCATGTCGTGCACGGCCGTGTGGTCGGTCTCGTACTCGAAGGTGACGTTCTTGAGCTTGCGGCGACTGCGGGAGTCGCTGCTCTGGGTCGCTTCACCGAGTTGCTCTCCGAGGACTTGGAGGAGGTCGTCGAAGCCCGGATCGCCCGATGCGGCGTCAGGGACGGCGCGGGGCCGTCGGTGTGCTGGTGGATCGGCTGTCACAGGACCTCCCTTGATACTCAGGCAGTCCAGAGACTAGCTCAAAACTCAAGCAGGGCTTGTCTTTTGCCGGTCCAGCGCGCCGAGTTCACCCCTTCTCCCGGCTCGCGAGGATCGACGGTTCAGATACTCAACCCTAGCTTGAGTATTTTTTCGGTTCTGCAAGATTACTCAAGCCCAGCTTGATTTCCTGTGTCGCGATGGCGGCACGTTTCGCTCGTGCCGTGCCCTGCCCTCGGCCGCGTTGCCCGCCTGAGCGCGAGGCTGTGACCTGCTGCGATACCGAGCGGGACAGTCGTCCGGAAAAGACAAGCACAGCTTGATTTCTACTCCCTAATGTGACCGCCAGGTTGACATTTCGAAGGGGCGAATGTGCTCCCCAGGACACACTGTTGTGCCTAAAGCCGCAGGTCACAGCCCTTTGCGCGGTCGCTGCTCTTATAAAAGAGGGGCACCCGTCGGCACCCTTTCACTCCGCCTGCTCGCCCCTGACCGCCCCTCACTGACCTGAGCCACAGAACAGCAACCCCGGCGCTGGGACTGCTGGTCACCCACGAGCGGAGGTACCTCCACCACCCACTTCGCCCAGCCACGCCAATGTGGGGCGTCCGCCGTCCACGACCCGCAGTCGGCAGCGCGTCTTCCCGCTCCCTTGGGAATAACTAGTGATAACTAACGTGTCGACGGTTCAAAGCATCAAGGGCGTTAGTATGGTGTCTTCCATGACTTCGCCAGACGCTTCCAGCGACCGGGAGAAGGTCGTCTCCAAGCTACCGGGTTGGCTTCGCCAGAACCTCAAGGTCAGAGCGGCCCAGCACGGCATCGAGATCCAGACGGCCGTAGAACAGAGCATCAGGGACTGGTGCGACCTGGCCTCCGCTCCGGAGCCTGTCGACACCTCCGGCGCCGACTCGTTCTCCACGTTCCTGCCTCCGGGGCAGTGGGAGACCTTCCGTCAGATCGCTGCGGACCGCCGGGTCTCCCTCATCCAGGGACTGGCTCAGTCCGTCCAACTGTGGCTCTCCACCAACCCCGTCCCCGATGTGGAGCGGCCGGAGATCACGCGACGCATCGTCGTCTGCAACCAGAAGGGCGGCGTGGGGAAGACGGCCATCACCGCCGGTCTCGGAGAAGCACTGGCCGAGGACCCCAACGCCCTGCACTCCGTGCAGATCGCCAAGGCACTCGCCAAAGCGCTGCGGGACAGCGACACCCGGCCCGAAGAACACGTCGCCGACCCTCTGGAGATCGAGAACCTGCCGGGGCTCGGACTGCGCGTACTCCTCGTCGACTTCGACCCGCAGTGCCACCTCACCAACCAGCTGGGCGCCGCCCCGCTGCCCATGAACGGTGACAGCCTCACCAACCACATGGCGGGGGACCCCAAGGGTCATCTCCGGGACCTCGTCGTCTCCATCGATGACGACACCTTCCAGGGCCGGCTCCACCTCCTGCCCGCCTGCAACGACGCCTTCCTCCTCGATGTGCGCCTGTCCGCCGTAAGGGCCCGGGAGGCGGCTCTGGAGCGTGCGCTCGCTCCGCTCGAGGCCGACTACGACGTCATCCTCGTCGACTGTCCGCCCAGCCTCGGACTCAGCATGGACGCCGCCTCCTACTACGGCCGTCGCAGAGAAGGGGAGAAGCCCGGTCAGTCCGGCGCCCTCATCGTCGTCCAGGCCGAGGACAGCTCCGCCGACGCCTACGACCTCCTCACCACGCAGATCGAAGACCTGCGCGGTGACCTCCAGATCGACATCGACTACCTCGGCATCGTCGTCAACCTCTACGACTCCCGCCGCGGTTTCATCGCCACCTCCTCACTCCAGGGGTGGGTCGACATAAAGGACCCCCGCGTCGTCGGACTCATCGGAGACCTCAAGGAACAGAAGGAAGCCGTCCGGATGAAGCAACCGCTGCTGTCGTACGCACCCAGGTCCCAGCAGGCGATCAGCATGCGCGCGCTCGCCCGGGAGATCGCATGAGCAAGGCCGAACAGCTGGGCACCGGTCGGTTCGGCGGGGGAGGGCGCCCGATCAGCGCCCGCCGCCAGGCGGTGGCCGCGGCCACCGGGGTCCCCACTGACGGCGCGGCCCCGCCGACCGTGCTTCCCCCCGACAGCATCAGCCTCAACCCCGACAATCCCCGCTCCACTCTCGGTGACCTCACCGACCTGGCCGGAAGCCTGAAGACCCACGGCCAGAAGCAGGCGATCACGGTCATGAACCGCGATGCCTACATCAAGGCCAACCCCGAGCGCGAAGCCGACCTCGAAAGCGACACCAGGTATGTGGTGATCGACGGCAGCAGCCGGCTGGCCGCGGCCCGCGAAGCCGGCCTCGCCACCGTCAAGGTCATGGTCAGCGACGACCAGGGCAACTCGGCCGAGGAGCTCCTCGAGTCCGCACTCGTGGCCAACATCCACCGCCAGGACCTGGAGGAGCTGGACGAAGCCCGCGCTCTGCAACGGCTCCTGGCCATCCACGGCAGCCAGACCGCCCTGGCCAAGCGGCTCCACCGCTCTCAGGGATGGGTGTCCCAGCGTCTCGCCCTGCTGAACCTCACTCCTGAACTCCAGGCGCGGGTGGGCGAGGAGCCCATTGACCTGCTGCGCGCGGTGGGCAACAGGCCCGCTGCGGACCAGGAGACGGCTCTGCAGACGCTGAAGGAGGAGCGGGTCCGGAAGGAAGCGGAGAAGCGGCAACGCCGCAACAGGACCGAGGCGGAGCCCGATGCCGCCTCCCGGAGCGAGAAGGCCGCCCAGAGGACCGCCGAGAGGACCGCGAGTTATTACGACGTAATAGAGGACCCTCGGCCACCGACCGTGGACGCTGACGATCGGTCCGCTGACGATCGGTCCGCTGACGACCGTAATGCTGACGCACCGCCTGTCACCCATGCGGTGCCGGAGCCGCGGACGGACTCGTCCGCGTCGGACGACGGCACGGCTGCCGCCCACGACGAGGCGCAGGGGCGTCGGGTGCCCTATGACGAGCCGGGCGCCCTCGCCATGCTGTTGGACAGGAAGATCGAGGACGACGACGTCTTCTTCCGGCTCCTGCAGTTCCTGAACATGAAGGCGACAGCCAGGGACCCGGAGCGGCTGCGAGAGCTGGCACGCTCCTTCACCGGAGAGGTCGCGGCACGAGCCGAGTAGCCCGCGAGTCGCCTCAGCGGTGTCCGGGGCTCCAGCCACCCCCAACCGTGCCAGGCCCAACCGTGCCAGACCGTATCTGTGCCAGGCCGTATCTGTGCCGGGCGTCATGTGCGTCAGGTCATCGAAGACGTCCCAGGGAACGTCCCTCATTGCTCAGAAGTCAATGAGGGACGTTCTCGCAGACCGGTCAGGTAGCGCGGCGCAGCGGGACCACGACGTTCTCGCCCAGAGCCTTGGGACTGAGGCGGTAGTAGCGGATGTGCGCGAGCCGGTCGGACTCCTCGAGCCAGCCGGCCTCGATGACCTGCTTGCGGGTGCGGGAGAAGACGGGGGCGGACATGCCCACCAGGGCGGCGAGGTTGGCCGCGGTCTCCGCCACCGCACCCGCGCGGTCCGTGGGATGCAGGGCGTAGAGCATGACGACGAGGCGCTGGTTGGCGGTCATGCCAGCCGTGGCCTGCAGCAGCTCCAGGTTCCTCTGCTTGTGGTCGCTGGTCACTGCGCCTCCCACCGTGCAGGGGTCATTTCGTTGAAGCCGGGGATGTCCGGAGGCATGCACGTCTTCACCGCTTCACGTTGCTCCAGACCAGTCCCGTGAAACGCGATGTAGGGGCTGATCCTGTAAAGGTTGTAGTTGCCGATGCGCCCCCGCACGATCAGGATACGGTGCTTGGTCAGCTTACGGTTGATCTTGCCGACCGCATCCGTGGACATTCCCACGCGTTGGGCGATGTCCGCTCCCGTCGCCCTCAGCGGGTCCATGCCCTCCGGAGAGACGCCGATCCACCACAGGACCAGAAACTTCTGGCTGGGGGTGAACGCCTTGGACTCGGTGATCGCCTCGACGCGCGACTTGTCCACCTGGGTGTGCCGGCCTGAGAAGGCGTACGGCGCATAGGGGACCGCTTCGCCCGTGTCGGCGTCGACCAGTCTGCGTACTGCTCCCAACGGACCCTCCGTGTACGGGGGTGGCGGACATCTCGGACGACGGCGGTGGCACCGACCTGATGAACCTAACGGACATGAGCAGGAAGTCAATCAACTCGGCTTCACAGGCCGTGCCACTTGCCCACCTGACAGGGTCTGGAGGGCAGTTCACCGGGTTCTGCTCATTGACCTGAGAGCAATCTAGGGAGTTCCCAGGATCGTGGCACTCAGTTCCTGTGGACGTGGTGGCAGTTCCCAGGAACTGCCTGGCAGTTCTCAGGAACTGGGTGTCGGAGCACGTATTCGCAGGTCGGAGGCGGTTTGGCGTTGGCGCGCTCTTTAGCTGTTATCCGACGGCCGGACTCGGACCCCGAGGGCCCACGCTCGTACCGGTGTTGCGGACACCGCCGGCTTCTTCGCTGCCTCCCAGGGCTGCGCCGTGCAGGGCTTCTGGACACGGCCTTGAGCACGACTGCACCCCGCTCGAACCTGCACCACCGAAAGCCCGCCACGGCGTGGCCGCGGTGTGGACTCCGAGGCGCGCGTATGCCTCGATCAGCCACCCTGCGGGCCCGCCATGTCGTCGCCGTCCTTCCGGGGCTCCGTGCGGCAGTCGTCGAAGGGCCCTGGCCACCCCGTCGGGGCACCGCAAGCCCGCCAGGGCTGAGGAGTCGCCGACCCCGCACGGGGCGCGGGACCACGGAGGAGAGCGGCCTCCGCTGGAACCCGGGGATTCCTGGCCGTCCGAGGGTGTAGAACTCAGGCAGTATGTGGAGGACTTGAAAAGAACCGTCCATCCGGTATATTTTCTCAACGCGCCAGCCGACCTCATGGAGGCGGGTGGAGTGGTCTTCCGTACGCCATACAGGGGAGGGGCGTGCGCCGTCGGTTCTCATCATCGGCCCGGCGACTCTGACATGCCCCTGTCCCTGCCGCAACGCCTTAGAGACCAAGGGGAGGTCCTACGGTGGAGAGTCGTCTGCACGCGCAGGTCGTGATCGTCGGGGGAGGACCGGTCGGGATGCTGATGGCGGCCGAGCTGGGGGACCGAGGAGTCCGCACCGTCCTGCTGGAGGCGCAGGCCGCGGTCTGCGAGCGGCCCAAAGCCAGGGTCCTCCACGCGAGGGCACTGCAGGGTCTCGCCAGGCGGGGGTACTTCACGGAACTCGTGCCGAGGGGGGTTTCGAGCGCGGCCGAGACCGAAGTGCCCTTCCGCTTCGGTGGCGTACCCGGGCTGACCATCACGGCCCCGGCCTCGGAGCCGGGGCCCGTTCTGAAACGGCCGCAGGCCGACCTTGAGCGTCTGTTCGAGCAGCGGGCGCGAGCGGCCGGCGTTCGGGTCCTGCGTGAACACCGTGTCACCCAGGTGTCCCAGGACCGGGGGAGTGTCCGGGTCCGGGCTCAGGGACCGCTCGGGCCCGTGGAGTGCACCGCCCGGTACCTCGTGGGAGCGGACGGCGGGCGCAGCACCGTGCGGGAACTGGGGGGCGTTCCGGCACGCACCTACCGGGCCACGACGTCCGGGCTGTCCGGACTGGTCCGGCTGGAGGACTCGGGGGCTCTGCGGCCGGGCTGGCACCACACCCCGCGCGGCTGGATCGTCGCGCACGACATCCCCGGGGAGGGCACCCACATCAGGACCCTCGACTGCTCCGGCCCTCATGCCGGGCGTCACGTGCCGCCCACCGCTCAGGAGTTGCGCGGGGAACTCGCCCGCATCGCCGGGAGAGAGATCGCGTTCGGGCAGGTGCGCTGGCTCAGCCGGTTCAGTGACTTCGCCAGGCTCGCCCATTCCTACCGCTGGGGACGGATCCTTCTCGCCGGGGACGCGGCTCACATGCATTTCCCGGTCGGGGCCCAGGGGTTGAGCACGGGCGTACAGGACGCCCTGAACCTGGGGTGGAAGCTGGCGCTCGCCGTGCGGAATCTCGCGGGTGAGGACCTCCTCGACACCTACGACCAGGAGCGTCGCCCTGCCGCCCAGCGCGTCATCGACAACACTCTGGCGCAACTGGCCCTCATGCGGTCGCAACCCGAGGCGGACGCCCTGCGCGCGCTGTTCGCCGGGCTGGTGGCCGCCGACCGGGAGAGCCGGTACCTCAGCGACCTGGTCAGTGGTCAGGACATCGTGCTCCCGGGATGCATCGAGCAGCCCGCAGGATTGGAAGGAAGGTTTCTTCACAATGTGCCCCTCAGCACGGGAGGCGTCCGGACCGACGTGGTCGGGCTGTTGCGCACCGGCAGCCCGCTGCTGCTGCTCTTCGGGGAGGGGGGCAGCCGGTACGCGCGGCAGGCTGGGGAGTGGACGGACGTACTGAGGCCGGTCCACGCCGATCCCGTAGGCGAGATTCCGTGCGATGCCCTGCTGGTGCGCCCCGACGGCTACGTGGCCTGGGCCTCCGGACCGGCGGGACAGAGCACCGCCTCGGACGGTGCTCGGCTCGACGACGTACTGGCGCTGTACTTCGGCCGCCGGTCGTCCCGGACCGGGAAACAGCCTGTCATGACGGGTGCGGGGGTACTCAGCTGACGGTGGCCGGCGACTGTTCCCGGAGCCGGCCCCGGATCTCCTCGTAGACCGACTTGCCTCGCTGTTCGGACAGGTCCAGCGAGGCAAGGACGGAGGGCACGGCGATACTGGGGAAGAGATGGCGCAGCAGTGCGGAACTCCTGGACCTCAGGTCCTGGTAGTCACTGACGGTCTGGGACATGGACTGCACGCCCGCGAAGGTGCCCACCACGACGTCGGCGGTCACGGACGGCACGACATGGGGGAGCAGCTCGCCCTGGGCCTGCGCGTTCACCAGCAGTTCCCGGCAGACGTGACTCCAGCGCAGGAAGGGCCCACTGCGGTCGAGGCCCTCCGCGTGCTGGTCCATGCTCAGCCGGACGCCCGCGCGCACCATCGGGTCGGACTGCAGACGGTAGGCGTGCAGCAGCACTTCGTCGGCGAGTTCCTGCAGTTTGCAAGTCCGGTCGGGAATGGCGAACCGCTGGTCCTGCTCATGGAGCACGCCTTGTGCCAACTGCTCCTTCGACTCGAAGTGGAAGTACAAGGCACCCTTGGTCACGCCGGCGGTGCCGAGGATTTCGGCGATGGTCGCGGACTGGTAGCCGCGTTCCTCGAAGACCTTCGCCGCTGCCTCGAGGATGGTCCTGCGCGTACGGATGGCACGGTCCTGTTTCACCACTGTGCGGGCCTCCCTACCTAAAGATCGCTTCGACGGATGGAGCCGGAGCGACCCCACAAAAAAACCGCCCAGTATGTATCTTACAGGCGGTGTCCTGCGCGGTCTCAAGAGGCGGGGCGGCTGCCTCGGTGACCCGGGCCCTTCCGGCAGAAGGAGACAGCGGTGATTCTCGTGACAGGTGCCACCGGAACCGTCGGACGGGAGCTGGTGCGCCGGCTCCCCCGCGACCTGGCCGTGCGGGTCATGGCCAGGGACCCCTCGCGGTTGCAGGGAACGGCCCCCGGTACGGACGTGGTGGCGGGTGACTACACCGATTCCGCCTCTCTGGACCGTGCCCTGCGGGGTGTGCGCCGTGCGTTCGTCGTCACCAGCCGGGTCGGCGGGGACGACGACGCGCTCTTCCTGCGCGCCGCACGCGCGGCGGGGGTGCGGCACGTGGTCAAGGTGTCCGCGGCCGCCGTCGCCGACAAGGGTGCGGACGACCTCATCACCCAGTGGCAGCGCACGACCGAAAGGCTGCTGATGGACTCCGGAATGCTGTGGACCGTGCTGCGGCCTCGCTCGTTCATGTCCAACGCGTTGTGCTGGGCCGCATCCATCGCTTCCGAGGGGGTCGTCCACGCGCTGTACGGGACATCGGTCAACGCGTGTGTCGACCCGCGTGACATCGCGGACGCGGCCGTGTGCGCGCTGACCGAGGACGGGCACGAAGGGCGGATCCACACGCTGACCGGACCGCAGCCGATCAGCGCGGTCGAGCAGACGGCCGAGCTGGGGCGTGTGCTGGGCAGGCCGCTGCGTCTGGAGGAGCTGTCCCCCGACCGGGCACGTGCCTGCCTGCGGGAGCGTCACCCCGTGGAGGAGGTCGTCGAGGCGTTGCTGGCCAGTGCGGAACGCCAGCGTGCTGGAGCCAAGGCCGGTGTGGAGGACACGGTCCTCCGTCTGACCGGCCGTCCGGCCCGGTCGTTCCGCACATGGGCCGAAGACCACCGCGAGGCGTTCCGCCGCAGGCCGTGACGGCGGGACGGCGCGCGGCCACGCGCGGCTCTCGCGGAGCGTGACGGGCGGGCGGGCGGGCGGGCGACATGCGGGTGCCCGGGCTGCGGGCCCGGGCTGCGGGCCCGGCCGGTGTGGTCCGCACCCCGAGGGCTGTGGAGTGGGCGGGCGACAGCGAGCGAAAGAGGCTTGGCGGAGGGGCCGGGCTACAGCACGGAGAGGCGTGGCGGAGGCGCGGCCGAGAGGCGAGAGCGAGAGAGGCGCGGCGGAGGCACGGCCGAGAGGCAAAAGCGAGAGAGGCGCGGCGGAGGCGCAGTCGAGAAGCAAGAGCGAGAGAGGCGCGGCGGTGGGGCGGGCCGTCGGCCGTGGGGGGAAGGCGCCGTCGCTCTGCGTTCGTGGGGGAAGGCGCCGTGAGGCCGAAGGCCGGTGCGGTCAGGCGCCCGAAGCAGCCGTCACGGTCGTGCTGAAGACGGGCTCGCCGTCCTGGTGGCCGGTGACCAGGACCGTGTCGGGGTCACCGGCGGCACCCTTGGGCAGGCACAGGGCGTCGATCAGGCAGGGCCGGTCCAGTTCCGAGTACTTCGTGAACTCGCAGGCGAGGCCGACCGGCAGGACCGAGGGCCTGCCCAGGACGGCGGTCGCCGCCTGACGGGCGGCCTCCAGCAGCACCATGCCCGGAACGTGGTCGACCTGGTGGTCGAAGAGCACGGGGTGCCGGGTGTCCACCCGCAGTTGCCACCGGTTCGTGTCACCGGTGGGGGAGAGCACCACATCGGCGGGCGAGAGCCGCCCCACGGTCTGCGGTGCCACCGGAGCCGTCAGGGCGATCGGAGAGTGCCCGGGGTCGAACACGCGCTCCGGTCGCAGCCGTCGGTAGACGGCCGGAGAGATGACGCTGAAGGAGAACCGCCCCGACGCGGCGAGCCTTCCCTCGCGCTGGACCGTCGTCTCGTAACGCATACCGGCCAGCCTGCCGCCGCGCTTCTTGACCTCCGCGCACGTGACGTCGAGGTCCAGCGCGGCCGGCGCGTGACCGATGCGCAACTCCTCGGGGTACACCGTGAGCGCCAGTTCCTCCATCAGGAACTGATGCCCGAAGGGCACGCCGAACTCGGCGTGAGCGAGCAGGGCACCAACCTGACGGATCGTTTCAGCGGCGATCAGCGGGTCGTGGTGGGTCCCGTCGACCGGGGTGAAGAAGCTGTGGCCCCGCGGCCACTGCGCGGTCATCGTGAAGTGGGTGTCCCCCAGTCGCCTCCAGTCGGTGAGCATGACCTCGGCGACGGCCGCTCGGTGCACCAGTTCCCTGGGGACCGTGGTGGTCAGAGGCCCGTGACAGAGCGCCGCCCCGAAGGGCGACAGGTCGGCTTTTGTCGTCTGCTTGGTCGACGGTCTTTCGTACCGGAACGTGCTCGCGGTCATCGCTCCCCCAGAACGAGATCGGAGATGTCTACGGAGGCCCCGAAAGATACAGTCCACCCGGTTTGGTTTCCAGAGGAATCGCAATCTCCGTCCAGGATTGTTTGGAGCCGCCGTCGAGGCCCGGTCGACCGGGCGCCTCCGCCTCAGCCCGCTCTCCGGCATTCCTCCAGCTCACACCCCTCAGGACGCTTCGCCGTTCCCGCCGCCCTTACGAGTGACTCTCGAGCGGGGCTGAGGCCTGTCTGTAGCGCGGTGCCGCACGGTGGCCGCAGTGGAGAGGAGCGGACATGGGTGAACCCGGCGTCCCGGCCCTCGCGTTGCGCATAGAGCGCGGCCGGGCCGACGAACAGGAACTGGCCGCACTGACCGCAGTGCTGTTCGCGGTGATGGCCGGGCGGGACGCGAAGGCCGCGGAACAGGAGCCGCCCGGCGTTCCGTCGTGGCGGCCGCCGGAGTGTGCCGGATCGGCCTATCGCTCGCCGCACTGCTGGCGGTAGGGCGCACCGCTCGCAAGGTCCCCGGGGGCCGACAGGCACCTTTTCCAGCTGATTCATGTGCGCACCGCACCCCGCCCCCCTGTAAACCGCACAGACGGTTTGATAATTTGGGGTCTCCGTGCCGGTCGCGCCCAGGGAGGGAGGCACAGTGACAGTCCTCAATGACATTCCTCAGGTGGCCGCAGAGCTGCCGGACGACCGTGGGTGCGTCGCCGAGCTGTACGGGATCCGTGCGCAGGCGCTGGCCGGGCCGTGTGAGAAGGCGACGGCGGCGCAGCACGCCAAGGGCAAGCTGACGGCACGGGAGCGTATCGAGCTGCTGGTGGACCCGGGGTCCTTCCGGGAGGTCGA
>NZ_JBVHVP010000050.1:0-12003 GCF_055564775.1 Streptomyces sp. NPDC028991
CCACTCGCTACGACAAGACCCGCGAGTCCTACCAAGCCGCCGTCACCATCGCCTCAATCCTGCTCTGGATCTGACCTTTGAAGACGATCTCTAGTACCTCCAGTCCTACGCCCTGGCCGCCGAATCCGGTCTGCGCGGGCACGACGGATTCGTAATGCGCACGATGGCCATGCAAGGCCTCAAACTCCACCGCCCCGAACACTGCCTGGGCCTGGCCGAGACCGGCCTGAACCGGGCCAAGGGCAGAGTGGACGCCCAGACCGAAGCCCTCTTCCGCGTCGTGCACGCCCACACCCTGGCCAAAATCGGCCGGCACCGTGCAGCGCTGGCCGAGGCCGATCACGCCCGCACCCTGCTGACCGGCGCCCCCGGCGACGAGGTGCCGTTCTGGGCACTGGCCTGGGGCCCGCCGGCGGCGTCGGTGTACTCCCGCACCGCCAAGGTCCACGAGACCGTGGGCGACCACCAAGCCGCCGCCGAGCAATACGCGCTGGCCGCCACCGCACGCCCGGCCGACACCTACGCGCGCATCGTCGCCCTGGACCTGGTCGCGGGCGCAGAAATGCACCTCAAGCGCGGCAGCATCGAGCAGGCCTGCCTCACGTGGCACAAGGCCATCGACCACATGGGCGGTGTCCGCTCCGTCCGCACCCGCAAGGCGGTCTCCCGCATGCGCAGCGACCTCAGGAGGTTTAGGGCCCGGGGCCTGCGGTGCGTGGTCGAGCTCGACGAACGGGGACGGGACTTCCTCGCCGGCGCATGACTTAGCGCTGTTCGAAGAAGCGGCGGACGATCGGCTTCAGATAATCCGCGTGCGGGCCGTCCAGACCGGCCAGTTCGTCTGGTGAGCCCACCGGCACGAAGGTGTCGAGTTCGGGTTCGCGGCCCTGGCTGCGCTCGGCTGCCGCTGCAGCGGTGAAGTGAGCGTGCAGCGTTGCCTCGGGAAGGGCTGGGGCCAGGTATGTCAGTCCGACACTGCCGTTTTCACCTCGGGTGACAACCCACAGCTCAAGGTCCTCCGCAGCCGCGGCGACTCCCAGTTCCTCGGCCAGCTCGCGTGCGGCCTGCCAGGCCAGTGCCGCGTCGTCCAGCACTGCCCCGTCCTGGGGAGGCTCCACAGAACCACCTGGTAGCTGCCAACGGCCTGGCGCGGCCGTCGAGGTCGACATCCTCGCCGCCAGCACGCGGCCATCGTCTGTCGGCTGAACCACGTTCACGAACAGCGAGGGCAGTGCGGTGGCGCCGGGAACGCGACGCAGGGCGTAGTGCCGGTAGGTCACACGCACCCATGAAAGGCGCAGGACGCCTGGGCCAGTCCGCTCCAGCTCCCCGCACGCCACCGCAGGCCCGTCAAAGAGGGTGGGGTTGGCCTTGACCGCCATGTCCCACACCCGGTCGCGGGCCGCGGCGTCCTGGGGCGGCAGCGGTGGCTCCGCAGCTTCGGTGAGCAGGAGCCGTTCAACGTCGAAGAGGTCAATGCCCACGGGGGGCAGTGTCTCGGTCACTGGTCCATCCTAGAACCCGCGCTGCGGCGACACGGCCGAGTCGGAACACATCGGCAGCTGAACGGCAGACAGCCACGGTCGTTGCCCAGAGGGCCGGGGTGACCTCGTGCGTCGAGGCGATCGCTCGCACACAGAGCAGGTCCGGCCTACCGCAAGTGCGGCCGGGGCGGGCATGTGTGGAGGATCGTCTGCGGCGGTTTTCCCTGTCAAGTCGATCTGTTCAGCTTCCTGAGCTCCTGACTCGCCGGTGAGAAGCCACAGGGCTTGCTCCGGACTCAGCCGGAACAGGCCCACGTATCTAATCGCTGTTGCCAGACCGGCAGCAGCGACATCGACGCTCTTGGTGCAAGCTCATTCGCTCATCGAGTGCAGTTGGGCGAACTCGTCAGCGAGGATGCCCATCATGACGAGATCGTGGTGCTGACCGGCGAAGAACACATGATCGCGGAGGCGGCCCTCCTCGATGAAGCCGAGCCGACGTTGAAGTGTCAACGATGCCTCATTGTGTGCGAAGATCCGCGCTCCGCACTTGTGATATCGCCGCTCAGCGAACATGAAGCGCAGCAGCATCACCGCAGCTTCTGCCGCGTAGCCTTTGCGTCGATGTTCAGCGCCAATCGTGACGCCGTACTCGAACCAGCCCGCACGTGGATCAGCGTGGTGGGAGCCCACAGCACCGGCGATCTTCCCTGTGCCGACGTCTTCGATAGCCAACTGGAAGCAGTCGCCGTCGGGCTTAGCGGTGGCCTGCTCCTTCACCCAAGCACGGAAGCCTTCGGCGGAACGGGGTGGGTTGAGCAGGTCTCCCAACCGCTCCTCGTCCTCGGCGAAGCGCATGAACGCGCTCCAGTCGTCGGGCTCGATACCGCGCAGGCGTACCCGTTTACCAGTCCAGAACGATGCCATCCCCTATTTGATCACGCTGCAGCGCGTGAGATCCAGGCTTTCGCGGACCTCTTAGGCAGCCTTTGAACTGGCATTTTGAGGCTACCAGCCACTCATTACGCCCTCTCAGGTCTTCGAGCCGGGGAACGCGATTACGTTGCCGGAGACGGGTCCGGTTTCTGCTTGATTATGGCTTTCGTGAGCGAGCACGGTGAGGGTGAGCGTTGTCATAGAGCACGATGCCGTCCCGGGCAAGGAACTTGGCGGCTTTCTTCGCGAACATCCCTGGACGATGCGGTCCTCGAAGCGGGGCGTCGTGGCGGCTGCGGTGAGGGCGCGGCGTGCGGCGGGACCGCAGACCTTCTCACCGGCGGCAACTCTGTCGCGTAGCCGGGCGGCGATGTCGGCTGCGGCGAGGGCGGTCTCAACGTCGAGGGCGCTGTGGATACCGCTGCGGCTGCGGGCGCCGTAGCCGCTGGAGGTGCGGGCATTCAGGACGGTGCGCATGTGGCCGTACCTGGCCACCCGGCGCTTGGCCCAGACGTTCCTGCGCTGGTGCATGAAGACGAGCCGGATGTCCCGCCTCACCCTGCCACCCCAGGCCATCGACCAGGACCAAGCGCCGCTGCACCGCCATCGCCGACTCTCTGCCCCTGCGGGCCCGGATCGCCGCCGTGCTCGTTCTCCTCTACACGCAATCCGTCACCCGCATCGTCCGCCTCCCGGTCGACGACGTCCTCGACGACGGGGCCACCGTCGCCATCCGGCTGGGAGATCCGCCGTCCCCGCTCCCAGAGCCCGTCGCGGACCTCGTGCGGGCCTACATCCAGTCCCGCCAGCACCTGCCCTACGCCAGCAGCAGAAGCTCACAGTGGCTCTTCCCCGGCCGCCAGCCGGGACAGCCAATGAACCCGGTCAGCCTCCAAGGCCATCTGCGGGAGATCGGCGTCCCGCCGCAGCGCGGAAGGACCTCCGCGATCCGACAACTCGTCCTCCAGGCCCCGGCCCCCGTCATCGCGAAGGCCCTCGGTTACCACGACAAGACAGCCACCCGCCTGGTCACCGAAGCCGGAGGCACCTGGTCCCGATACGCCCCTGGCGACCACTCACGGTGACGTCAGGATTGACCTCACTGAGTCCAGTTGTGGAAGCGCGCCCGCTTGGGACCGCACGCGCCGTCTGCGAGGGCCTTGTCGTATGCGCGCTGTACGGCGGCGTCGGTTTCGGCCTTCGGCGCATACATGGGGATGTAGGCCCCGGAGTAGACGACGCACGACGAGTCGTCGACCGGCCACAGCGCCCACGAACTGAACGCGACCACGGCGGCCATCACTGTGAGCACGGCTGTGACGCGGCGGCGCGGCGTGGAGAGAAGACGGGATATCACCAGCGGATAGTACGGAACGGCGCACAGGCGGCGGACGACCGGATTCCTGTGCCAGCAGATCATGGCCTCTTCACCGACCACACACGGTGACACCACGACCAGGGACCACCGCCCTGGTAGGCGAGGTCGGCCAGGATGGAAGCGCCCTGGCGCTCGCACATGCGGCTGATCCGATGGGTGCGGGCAGCGGTCAGGTCGTGAGCTCGGCCTGGCAGCGTGGGTGAGAGCCACAGCAGTCGGCCGCCGGGATCGGTGATCACCGGCACGTTCACCCCATGCCGGCGATGCTCTGGGTATGGGAAGCCGCCAGTCGCAACCGTGGATTGTGTCAGATGAACTGTGGTCGCTGATCGAGCCGTTGCTGCCGGGGCCCGGTCCGAAGAAGACCGAGGGTAGACCGCGGGTGCCGGACCGGCAGGCCCTGTGCGGGATCCTCTTCGTCCTGCACACCGGCAACCAGTGGGAGTACCTGCCCCAGGAACTCGGCTTCGGCTCGGGCCTGACCTGCTGGCGGCGCCTTGCGGCCTGGTACGAGGCCGGCGTCTGGGGCCAGCTCCACCAGCTGCTGCTGAACGAGCCCGCCGTCGCGGGCCAGGTCGGCAGACCCCGCCGGCGCCCCGACGCGCTGCTGGGCGACCGCGGTTACGACCACGACAGGTACCGCCGCCTGCTCTGGCAGCGCGGGATCCGCCCCGTGATCGCGAGACGGGACGAGCCACACGGCACTGGCCTGGGCATCTTCCGCTACGTAGTCGAGCGAACGATCGCCTGGCTCCACGGCTCCCGCCGCCTGCGCATCCGCTGGGAATGACGCGACGACATCCACGAAGCATTCCTCGGCCTCGCCGTCTGCCTGATCGCCCACCGTCACGTTCGGCGCCTTTGTTAGGACCTCTTAGTACTCCAGCAGCGGTTCGTGTCCTGAACTGCGTTTTCGGTAGTGGCAGCGGCGGGCGATGGCTTGGCGGTGTCTTCTCCAGGCCGACCAGTTCAGTGCGTGGATGACGGGATCGCGGTCGGCTCGTGGACGGGGCAGGAGAGCGTCCAGGAGTCGCCGGATCTCTGCCACGGTGAGCGGGACGGGGGCTGATTCGTTTCTGCAGCCCCCCCGCTCGCTTCGCCGTCGGCCTGCGCTGCGAGTGCGGTCAGGACGGCGTGGGCGAGCATGGACAGGGTGATGTGCCGGTACCAGCCGATGTAGCGGCGGACCTCGTACTCGTCCAGACCGCACTCGTTCTTCGCGGCCTGGAAGCACTCCTCGATCGCCCAGCGGGAGCCGGCAATACGGACCAGTTCCGCAAGCTCGATGCCGACGGGTGCGTGGGCGAGGTGGTAGGCGATTTCGCCGGGGTCGGAGAGGCTGCGGCGGGCCATCACCCAGCGGTGATGGGTCGGCGGATCCGGATCGAAGATCAGGTTGGCGGGAAGCTTGGCCGCGGCCCAGTCGTAGACCCGCGGACCTTTTGCCCCCTCGCCGCAGGACAGCCGCTGCCAGGCATCGCCGGGTGCTTCCTCTGATTCTGCAGGCGTCACCGGCGCCGAGCTGATCGCGCACAGCATGGGCGGCTCCGTGGCCATCGTCCTAGGGTCCGTCTTCAAACAGATCTTGCCCAGCGCAGGAACGATGCGAGGGTGACCACCGCTGCGTAGGAAGTGACGGTCTTCTGGGCTCCTGTGTAAGCGAGGTATACGGCAACACCTGGAGTTCTCGATCCGGCCAACCGTGCCGGTGCACTGACGTTGGACCTCCGACGGTGTGGGCGACCTTCGCCAGGTCACCGGCCTCGTCGACGACCAGCACCGCGCCCCTGTCAGAGAGATGCTCGACGATGTAGTCGCGCGCGTCATCGCGGACCGTATCCGCGCCACAGGAGGTCTGGCACAGCGGATGCTGCATGCCGCGCCGGGGGCTGCCACCCGACCCACTCAGACATCGTCCAGGAGTTCTTGAGTGGCAGGTCCGGTAGCAGGTCCATCACCAAACGCCTGGCCCGTAGACGGGATTCGACCCAGGCGAAGCGACCCGAGACCCGACCCACAGCAGTTTGACGGAGCGCCCCCCGGGGAGGAGTGGCGCAGAGGGAAGGCCCGACGTGCGTAAATGCGCCCCGACCTCTGGCAGTTGACCGAAACTGCCCCCAGGCCAGTATTGACGCGTACCTGCCATAAATGATCGAGTTGATCTCGGCGGTGATCACTTGCACCAGGCGAGTGAATCGCTCACATGGCCTTCAGGAGGGGCCTCATATGAGAAGAGCTGCATCAGCTGTCGGGTTCGCGGTGGCGGCATTGGTGTTCGGGGTCGTCAGCCCTGCGAATGCCGGAACGCCTGGTGTCCAGGAGGTCGCGAAGTGCGGGAGCCTCAGCAACGGCGAAGTCTGCATCATCGGCCCGGACACCGGCAGGACCGGTACATACCGCACTGAGTACTGCAAGAGCAGTGGATCCGGCGATGTTTACGTGCAGCTTGGGTACCAAATAGCGTACGACGCCTCGGACTACAGTGATCTGTCGGCGCAGATCATGGACTCACCCCTCTACGGGGTGTGGGCGGGATCCTGCACGTCGTACTCCCGCCACCTCAACGTGAGCTCCGACAACTGCGTACGGGGAGTCATGAAGTGGCAGGACTACACCTACATCTCAAAGTGGTACTGCTGAGACTTCCGTGACCGCCCCTATTGGGGGTTGAGCGGAGGCGAGTGCGCAAGAGCGGCGCTTCGGTGAGCGGCCGTGCAATATGCTCCGCCGGAGCGAGAGGAGAGAGCCATGTGGCGCGTCATTCTGTATCTGACGCCGGTAACGGTGGCGACAGCGTTGTTGCTGACGGCTCTGGGGACGCTAGCGCTCCAGAGCGCCGCTACTCGTTGGCCCAGGACCGTTTGCCGCATCGGCTCTCTCGCGCTCGCTCTCTGGCTGATGCTAATCGCCGTGGCAACATTCACCGCCTCCGACGGCAGCACCGGCGGCAGTGGCGGCAGTCTCTGGCTGAGTCCGGGGATCGAAACGCTGAGAGCGGACAGCGCCTACGTCACTGCCTACGAAAAGGAGATGGTCGTGCGGCAGTGGGTGGCGAACGCGCTGATGTTCGTACCACTGCCCGTCCTACTGGCGACAGCACGCCCTCACTTCTCCGCAGCGAAGTGCCTCGGACTGTGTGCGGCGACGGCTGTCGTCGTCGAGTTCGTGCAATGGCTTGGGGGCAACGGACGCATCGTGGACCTCGATGATGTGCTCTTCAACTCCATCGGTGCAACCGTAGGCGTCGGCTTGAGCCTGGTGGCCTTCCTGCTGCTGAGGAGGCTCCGAGGTCGAAGGGCCGACGCCGCAGAGCGAGTGTGAGGGGCTCGACGTTGACTCTCGCATGACGGAACCGACGTCCTAAATACGCCGCGGGGCCGCGCCCTCGCCATCGATGAGCATTGGCGTCCGGCTTCAAACGGACTTTGCCCACAGCAGGAACGCTGTGAGGGTGACCGCAGCTTCGTAGGAAGTAGCGGTCTTCTCGTATCTGGTGGCGATCCCGCGGAAGCCCTTGAGCCGGTTGAAGCAGCGCTCGATCAAGTTGCGCCGCCGGTACGTCTTCCGATCGAACCCTGGCGGTCGGCCGCCGCGGCAACCGCGCCTCAGCCGGTGCCGTCGCTGATCGATCTTCTCGGGGATGGTGTGCGCAATGCCGCGTTTTCGCAAGTAGGCCCGGAAACCACGGGAGCTGTAAGCCTTGTCTGCGATGACCTGGTTGGGCCTGCCCCGCGGCCGGCCCGGGCCTGTGCGGGGGGGGGGAACACGGATACGTTCCAGTAGCGGGCGTGTGCAAAGGCTGTCGTGGCGTTGGCCGGGCGTCACCAGGATTGCGAGCGGCCGACCCTTGCCGTCGCAGGCGAGATGGATTTGCTGGTCAGTCCGCCTCGGGATCGGCCGAGGGCGTGATCGTCCGATTCGTCCTGCTGGTGCCACTCCCTTTTCCGGCCGGTGGCGGCGGCGTGCTGGTGGGCGCGGACGATGGTGGAGTCGATCTGGACCAGCCAGTCGATGTCGCCGGCAGCGTCGGCACTGGCCTGGATGTCCTGCAGGGCCCGTGTGAAAAATCCGTCGAGGGCATAGCGGTGGAAGCGGGTGTACACGGTCTTCCACGGGCCGTAGCGTTCCGGCAGGCCACGCCAGGAGATCCCGGTGCGGATCTTGTAGACCATCCCGTTGATGACCTGCCGGTCCTTCACGCGGGGCCGCCCCGTCGCGGCCCGCGGTATCAGCGGAGCGAGTAACTCCCACTCCTTATCAGTGAGTTCATGGCGATGTACCACGACACCATGATCTACCACCCGGGTGATCTTTGAAGACGGACCCTACGCCCACGGCGCCGAAACCATCGCCGTACGCACCAGCAGCGGCTTCTCCTTCCTCATCAACGACCACCAGGGCACAGCCACAGCAGCGGTCGCGATGACGACCCTCGGCGTCACCCGCCGCCAGCTTCCCTTCGGCCGGCTCCGCTCCGAACAGAGCGAGACCATACCCGGCCCCCGCGGCTTCGTCAGCGGCACCGAAGACCCCACCGGCCTCACCCACCTCGGCGCCCGCGAATACGACCCCACCCTCGGCACTTTCATCTCCGTCGACCCCCTCATCGACATCGACGACCCCCTCCAGATGAACGCCTACACCTACGCCAACAGCCGCCCCGTCACCGCATCCGACCCGGACGGCAAAATGATCTACGACGACTTCACCGGCCTCGGCTACGGCAACACCACGTCCATGAAACACGCCTACCAGAAGTGGGGCTACCGCGACAGCAGTGGCCACACCACTCAGAAATACAGAAACAAACTCTCAAAGCTCAACAGGAGCTACAGCAGATACTACAACTCCAGCTACTACAAAAAGCTGCAGGCAGACGCGAACGAGGCAGCGCGCAAGGCAGCGCAGGCCGAGAAGCGTAAAAAGGATGGAATCTTCAGTAAAATAAAGAAGGGTGGTAGTGCCGTCGGTGGATGGTTTGCCGACAAGGGGAAGAAGATCGCCCAGAGCTTCAGTGGTGACACCACAGGAATGTGCTTGAGTGGTTCAGCAGGTCTTGGATTCGGAGGAGCGGCATCCGTGTGTTTTGTCAGCACAAGGAGACCCGATGGAAAGACCGACTTCGGCTTCAGCTTGAGCAAGGGATCGGAGACACCGTCCGTCGGGCTAAACGCTGGTATCTCCTTTATGAGCAGCAACGCCACTGACTTCGAGCAGCTCCGAGGAGATGGCTGGGGCGGCACCCTCACCGCAGCATACGGTGTGGGTGCGACAATGAGCCACGAGAGAGCGATCGGTGCTACGAACAGTCGTGGTGAGTCAGTAGGTATCACCAGCGTTGGCCTGGTCGGAGGCGTGGGCGTCGAGGCAGGCGCAACCACCTCGCACGGTACGATGGTTGGTCGAATTGGCGATATGTATAATTCGATATTCGGTATGGGGTGAATCAGGTCGACGTGATTGAAATTGCAGGGCGTGGGCCCTTCCGAGATGAGCGTCGGGTGGCTTGTCGTCTCAGGGGTTTTGTTCCCTCTGGGGCTAGTCATCGTTTTCAACATCGCAGAGATGGCGGATCGGATTTTCTTGTTCCTGATGGATGTGGTCCCCGGGCCTACCGAAAGGGGCACTCCGAGGTCGATACGGTTCGCCGCCGGAGTTATAGCGTTCCTGTGTCTGGTCAGCTTGGTGGTCGAGATTCGGTGGGCCTCACCTGACGCGAGGACCAGGCGAGATCAGGGAGACGGCCACCAGGCTGTCTCCCTGATCGCGGGTCCGGGGTAGGACCCGATGAGGCGCTTCAGGTCCTTTGGCCGTTTACCTGCTCAGCCATTGTGAGCGGTCTGGAACGCATCGAGTGTGCTGGCGCTCGCGAGTGCTGGGCTCACCGAGGACCTGCAGCGCGTGGTGGATATTGCTGACGCTGGACATTCCGGCCATGCGCACGCTGGCCGCCGCGGCAGCCCGTAGCGTGGGCCTGCCGTCCGGTCACACCGGGCCTTCGACGGACGCTGTTGCTGTCCGGGAGGCGTGGCAAGTACGGGCCGGGTGGGCTGCGGCCAGGGGCCGCCGGCATCCTCGGCTACTGCGGGCGAAGACGGGATCTTGCTGGCCGTGCCCGGCGAGGCGCCCCTGGCCGGTGGCGGATCAGTCCTGCCCGATGGACGTCCGGCGTGGGACGTCGTCGGGTGTGAGGCCGGGGCGCGTGGCGCATCCGGGCGGCGTGGCGCCACCGCCTGGCCACGCGCGATGTCGACGCCGACCTCGGAGACCAGCTCCGGCTCCACCAGGGCGACGTCCGGCTTCCGGCGTCGACGGACAGTCCTGGGGGGAAGCCGTCCTACTTGACCTCCGCGGTGTGTCCGGCGGGGAGGTCAGGGCTGTCCACGGTCGTGCTGCGCGTCCGCTCGGGCAGGGTCCACGCTGTCACCTGGAGGCCTTCCCCGCGGCTGGGCCGGTGTCCGCCAACGTGGTGCCCGCTGGTTCGCCGTGGCTGACGGCGTTGTTCTGGTCGTCGTCGGGGTGGAGGTCGAGGAAGAGCCGTAGCCGTACGCCGGGTTCGCCGGGCTCGTGCGCCAACGACGCAGCCGCGCCCTGGTCGTTGGCGTACGCTTCACGCCGCTGCGCCGTCCAGCTGGAGGCGCCGCTGTCCCAGCTCTCCGCGAGCGGCACCATGTGGTCGATGTCCAGGCCGGAGGCCGAGGTGACCCACACCTGGTCGTAGTAGGACCACCAGCGCCCGCCCGACAGCCGGCACCGGGGCCCCACCACAGGCCGCTCGACAGCCTCCGTGATCAAGACTTCGTTCCGGGTGGAGCAGGCGTCGGACGGATTGTCACCACTGTTCCAGTGGCGGAAGGCATCACGGTCGTAGCCGTCACGGGACTCGGCATCGACGGGCAGGCGGGTGACGGCTTCGGCGACGGGGAGCGTCTGGGCCGCGTGGGCGGGTGGCGTGGACGCGGTGATGGACAGGACAGCGAGGAGCGCGGCGACCAGGCCGCGCAGCACAGAGGTGACCATGCACCGTTGATAGTGGCCAGCGACGGGGCGCGATCATCGGTTCGTCGCGTGCGCCGCCCGTGTGAGTGCAATGGTCATACTGGACAGCATCGACGCGGCCGTGATGGGTGCGGGTTAGGAGGCCAGCATCCGCCGGGGCCGGTGTTCAGACGAGCCGGGCGTCGTCCCCACTCCGGGCACCCACCGGGTCCCCTGCCATCGTCGGCTACCCCGGTGCCCCGCGGTCGATGGGCGCCGCGGCCCGGTCTCATGTGCAGGGGCGGCCGTCTCTATGCTGCCCGGTCCCAGTCTTCAGGGATGGTGTCCTCGTCGGGAGGGGGCTGTGTGGCCTTTTCGCGGGCGCGGATGACGGCCCAGGCCGGGACGAGCAGGCAGGTGAGGTACCAGGGCAGCGGCCAGACGCGGGACCACCATGGTGCTTGAGGGGCGAGTACGAGGTCGAGTGCGGCGGTGGTCATGCCGGCGGCGAGGCTCCAGCACGGCAGGCGTCCGGCCCACTGGACGGCCAGGGAGAGCCGGTGCACGGGGGAGTGGCGGCGGGTGAGGTGGGAGCAGGGCATGCGTCTGCCCAACGCGTTCATCGGTGGACGTCCTTCACAGCAGGGGCGGTTGCCGCGGGCTGGGGGGCCACGCATGCTGGGCGCCGTAAGTGTGCATCCCGTGAAGGTGACCGCGTGGGAACGCCTCATGTCCACCACACGCTCTGAGACGACTTCCCGGCCAGCCGTTACCCCGCCATGACCGGCGAAGACGCCGGGGAGGGTCTGTCCGACAGCTCAGAAAGCAGGTCTGAACCTGGCCGAAAGAGAACTGCCACTGACCGCAGACGTCCGCGAAATGAGTCAGGTCGGAGGATTCCGGTCAACATGCCCCTCGGAATCGACAACAGAAGCATCAATACAGCACAACGTGACGGGTAACTCACGTAGTAATAGCCCCATTTATTCGCCAGAAGTGGTGGGGCTGATTCCGGCCCGCATGGATGTGCCGTTCAGGGGGACGCCGCGCCGGTTTGTGTGCTTCTCGTGACAGCTTGTGTGCTACTGGTGACCGCTGGGGTTGCCGGGTCTGACTTCCTGTGGGGGAAGCCGATGCACTCGCGTGCTGCGCGCACGCCCATGTGGCGTGCCCGGAGAACACACAGAACCGCTCTCGTCTCGGCGATCACCACGGCCGCCGTGGTGA
>NZ_JBVHVP010000051.1:0-8409 GCF_055564775.1 Streptomyces sp. NPDC028991
TACCGGAATCTGCGGCAGACGGTCCGTTTCGAGTCTGCGGTCCGTGAGCTGGTCGGTGCGGGCTTCGGTGTCTTCGTCGAGGTCAGCTCCCACCCCGTCCTCCTCCAGCCGGTGACGGAGATCGCCGACGCGGCCGATGTCTCGCCGGTCCTCGTCGGGTCGCTGCGTCGGGGTGAGGGTGGTATGCGGCGCATGCTGTCCTCCCTGGCCGAGGCGTTCGTGCGCGGAGTGCACGTCGACTGGGCGGCCGTACTGCCTGCCGGTGTCGCCGGTGGGCCGCGTGTGGAGCTGCCGACGTACGCCTTCGACCACGAGCACTACTGGATCGAGATGACGGGCGCCGACACCGATGTCGCCTCCGTCGGTCTTGCCTCCACCGACCATCCCCTCCTCGGCGCCGTCGTCGAGCTGCCGCAGTCGGACGGGCTGGTCTTCACTTCCCGCCTGTCGCTGCGCACGCACCCGTGGCTCGCGGACCACGCGATCCAGGGCTCGGTCGTCATCCCCGGCACCATCTACGTCGACCTGGCCATCCGCGCCGGTGACGGGTTCGGCTGCGGTGTGCTGGACGAGCTCGTGATCGGGGCACCGCTCGTGCTTCCCGAGGGCGAGGCCGTCCGGGTCCAGGTCGCTGTGGGTGGTGCCGACGAGTCCGGTCGTCGCACGGTGGGCGTGTACGCGTGCCGTGGTGACGCCGTCGAGGACGGTGGGCAGGTGTGGACCCGGCACGCGTCGGGCGTGCTGTCTCCGGCGAGTCCGGCGAGTCCGGAATCTTTGGGGGCGCGGTTCGATTTCGCGCAGTGGCCGCCGGCCGGTGCGCAGCCGGTCGACATCGACGGCTTCTACGAGGGCCTGGCCGAGCGTGGTTACGCGTACGGGCCGGCGTTCCAGGGTCTGCGTGCCGTCTGGCGCCGGGGCGAGGAGCTCTTCGCCGAGGCCGCCCTGCCGCGTGAGCCCCGACAGGACGCGGGCCGCTTCGGTCTGCACCCGGCGCTCCTGGACGCCGCCCTGCACACGAACGCCTTCGTGGCGCGGGAGGACGACGGCCGGAACGTCCTGCCGTTCGCGTGGAACGGTGTGGTGCTGCAGGCGGCGGGCGCTGCGGCGTTGCGGGTGCGGGTTGCTCCGTGTGGTCCGGACGCGTTGTCGTTCGATGCGGCGGATGAGTCGGGTGCTCCGGTGCTGACGATGGATTCGCTGGTGTCGCGGCCGGTGTCGGTGGAGCAGTTGGACGCCGCGGGTGCGGGTGCGGGTATCGGTGCGGGTGTGGATTCGCTGTTCCGGCTGGAGTGGGCTGAGCTGTCGGGGGTTTCGGTCTCCGGTGGTGGGCCCGCCTCGGTCATGGTGAGCGACGCGGCGGATGTGGCGTCGCTGGCTGCCGGTGGTGTGGTGCCGTCGGTGGCGGTGCTCGAGGCCGTGGACGGTGCCGATGCTTCCGGTGCTGTCGGGCTGCTGGGCCGGGTGCTGGGTGTGTTGCAGACATGGCTGGCGGAGCCTGGTTGTGCGGAGTCGCCGCTGGTGGTGGTGACGCGTGATGCGGTGCCGGCCGGTGGGTCCGAGGTGCTGGATGCCGCTGGTGCTGCGGTGTGGGGTCTGGTGCGGGCCGCGCAGGCGGAGTATCCGGACCGGGTCGTGCTGGTGGATGTGGAGCCGGGCGTCGAGGTCGGTTCTGATCTCGTGTCGGGTGTGCTGGCGACGGGTGAGCCGCAGGTGGCGGTGCGTGGTGCGGTGGCGTCGGTGCCGCGTCTGGCGCGTGCCGGTGCTGTGGCCGGTTCCGGCGAGGCGGTGTTCGATCCCGAGGGTGCGGTTCTGATCACGGGTGGTACGGGCTCCCTCGCGGGTGTGCTGGCCCGGCACTTGGTGTCCATGCATGGTGTGCGGCATCTGGTGCTGGCGAGCCGTCGTGGTACGAGTGCCGAGGGCGCTGCCGAGCTGGTGGCGGAGCTGTCGGCGCAGGGCGCTACGGCGACGGTCGTGGCCTGTGACGTCTCCGACCGTGACGCTGTCGCCGGGCTGCTGGACGGGATCTCCGCCGAGCGCCGTCTGAGCGGTGTGATCCACACGGCCGGCGTCCTCGACGACGGTGTCCTCGCATCCCTCACCGATGAGCGCATCGCGGGCGTCTTCGCCCCGAAGGCCGCCGCCGCCCATCACCTGGACGAGCTGACGCGTGGCCTGGAGCTGGACGCTTTCGTGGTGTTCTCCTCCGCGGCCGGCATCTTCGGCTCGGCGGGTCAGGCCAACTACGCCGCCGCCAACGCCTACCTCGACGCCCTCATGCTCCGCCGTCGCTCGGCGGGCCTGCCGGGCGTCTCCCTCGCCTGGGGCCTCTGGGAGCAGGTCACCGGTCTCACCGGTCACCTGGCCGCGGTCGACCAGGCCCGTATGGGCCGTGGTGGTGTCCTCGCCCTGTCCTCCGCCGAGGGCATGGAGCACTTCGACTCCGCAGTGGCCGATGACGAGGCGCTGCTGGTCCCCATCAAGATGGACCTGCGTGCCGTACGGGCCGAGGCCACGGCCGGCGGCGGCGTGCAGCCGGTGCTGCGCGGTCTGGTGCGTCCGGGCCGCCGCGCGGCCCAGGCAGCCGGTGCGGGCGACCGCAACGCCCTCGCCCAGCGGCTGGCGGGCCTCACGCCCGCCGACCAGGAGAAGGCACTACTCGAGATCATCGCCGCTGAGGCCATGGACGTGCTCGGCGTCAACGTCGGCGACCTGGCCCAGGGCGGTCGGGGCTTCAGCGAGATCGGCTTCGACTCGCTGACGGCGGTCGAACTGCGCAACCGCCTCAGCGCGACCACCGGCGTGAAGCTCCCCGCCACGCTGATCTTCGACTACCCGGCCCCGCGCGCCCTCGCGCGCTACCTGCGCGACGAGTTCGGCGGCCGGACGGCCGCGGTGGCCCCCGCCGCGCCCACCACCGCCTCCACGGGCGACGACCCGATCGTCATCGTAGGTATGGCCTGCCGCCTGCCCGGCGGGGTCGCCGGCCCGGAGGACCTGTGGCGGATGGTGCACGAAGGCCGTGACGGCATGTCCGGCTTCCCGACGGACCGCGGCTGGAACCTCGACGGGCTCTTCGACTCCGACCCGGAGCACGCGGGCACGTCCTACGTCCAGCAGGGCGGTTTCCTCCACGAGGCCGGGCGCTTCGACGCGGGATTCTTCGGGATCTCGCCGCGCGAGGCCACGGCGATGGACCCGCAGCAGCGACTGCTCCTGGAGACCTCGTGGGAGGTCTTCGAACGTGCGGGCATCGACCCGACCCAGACGCAGGACACGAACATCGGTGTCTTCTCCGGCGTCTCGATCCACGACTACCTCGGTGCGCTCGAGCAGGTGCCGGAGGAGTTCGAGGGCTTCGCGACGACCGCCATCGCCGGCAGCGTCGCCTCCGGCCGCGTCTCGTACGTGTTCGGCTTCGAGGGTCCCGCGGTGACCGTGGACACGGCCTGCTCGTCGTCGCTGGTGGCGATCCACCTGGCGGCGCAGGCGCTGCGGCAGGGCGAGTGCACGATGGCCCTCGCCGGAGGCGTGGCCGTCATGGGGTCCCCGGCCGGTGTGCTGGGCTTCTCGCGCCAGCGCGGCTTGGCCGCCGACGGCCGTATCAAGGCCTTCTCCGCCACCGCCGACGGTACGGTCCTCTCCGAAGGCGTGGGTGTCGTCCTGCTGGAGCGGCTCTCGGACGCCCGCAGGAACGGCCACCAGATCCTTGCCGTCGTCCGCGGTTCGGCCATCAACCAGGACGGCGCGTCGAACGGCTTGACGGCTCCGAACGGTCCGGCGCAGCAGCGCGTGATCCGCAAGGCCCTCGCCGACGCCGGTCTGACGCCGGCGGACGTCGACGCCGTCGAGGCGCACGGTACGGGGACGACGCTGGGCGATCCGATCGAGGCGCAGGCGCTGCTGGCCACGTACGGCCAGGGCCGTGCGGAGGGCCGGCCGCTCTGGCTCGGTTCGCTGAAGTCGAACATCGGTCACGCGCAGGCCGCCGCCGGTGTGGCGAGCGTGATCAAGTCGGTCGCGTCGATGCGGCACGGCGTCCTTCCGGCCACCCTGCACGTCGACGAGCCGACTCCGCAGGTCGACTGGACGGCGGGTGCGGTCGAGCTGCTGACCGAGGAGCGTGCGTGGCCCGAGTCCGAGCGTCCGCGACGCGTGGGCATCTCGTCGTTCGGTGTCAGTGGTACCAACGCCCACCTCATCCTGGAGCAGGCGCCGCAAGAGGTCTCCGCGACCGAGGTGCGTCCATCCCCCGAGGGTGACGCGGTTCTGCCGTTCGTCGTGTCGGCGAAGAGCGCGGCAGCGCTCGCCGGGCAGGCGCAGCGGCTGGTGGAGTTCGTGGAGACGTCGCTCGTGGAGACCCCGCCCGAGGAGGCGGAGTCCGGCGGGACGGTGCCCGCCGCGGACGCTGCGAACGTCCCGCTCGCCGGCCTGGCCGCCTCCCTCCTCTCCGACCGCGCGCTCCTCTCGGACCGGGCGGTGGCCGTGGCCGCGAGCCGCGGGGAACTCCTCGCCCGTCTGCGCGTGCTGGCCGCCGGCGAGTCCGGCCCCGGGGCCACCTCCGGCACCCGCACGGGTACGGGAAAACTGGTCCTGGTCTTCCCGGGCCAGGGCGCGCAGCGCGCAGGCATGGGGCGCGAACTCCACGCCCGCTACCCCGTCTTCGCCGAGGCACTCGATCAGGCGTGCGCGGAGCTCGACACGGCCCTCGCCGGATGGGTGGCCCGCCCGGTCCGCGAGCTCATCCTCGCCGAGGACGGCGCCGACGCGCGTCTGCTGGACCAGACGGTGTACACGCAGGCGGCCCTCTTCGCCGTCGAGACGGCGCTGTTCCGGCTCGTCGAGTCGTGGGGTATCCGCCCCGACGTGGTGATGGGCCACTCGATCGGCGAGGTCAGCGCCGCGTACGCGGCCGGCATGCTGTCGCTGAGGGACGCCGCCACGATGGTCGCGGCCCGCGGTCGCCTGATGCAGGCCCTTCCGACCGGTGGCGCGATGGTGGCAGTGGCGGCGGGCGAGGACGAGGTCCGCGCCCTGCTCGCCTCCAGCGCCGCCTCGGGTGTCGACATCGCCGCCGTCAACGGACCAGCGTCCGTCGTCCTCTCCGGCGACGAAGGCACCGTGCTCGAACTGGCCGAGCGCCTCGAGGCGTCGGGCCGCAAGACCAAGCGTCTCGCGGTGTCGCACGCGTTCCACTCCGCCCATATGGACGCGATGCTCGCCGAGTTCGGCGAGGAACTGGCCGCCGTCACGTGGCAGCCGGCGAGCATCCCCGTCGTCTCGAACGTCACGGGCCGCGTCGTCGAGGACGACCTGATGCGGACCACGGAGTACTGGGTGGAGCACGTACGCCGCCCCGTGCTCTTCGCCGCCGGTGCCCGCGCCGCGTGGGAACACGGTGGCCAGGTCTTCCTGGAGCTCGGCCCCGGTGCCTCCCTGACCGGGCTCGTCCGGGAATCGGCCGCGGAGGCGGACACCGCGGACGCGGCGGACGTCGTCTGCGTCCCCGCGATGCGGGACGGGCGAGACGAACGCCAGACGCTCCTCGACGCCCTCGCCGAAGCCTTCGTGCGCGGGGTGGACGTCGACTGGACGGCCGTACTGCCTGCCGGTGTCGCCGGTGGGCCGCGCGTGGAGCTGCCGACGTACGCCTTCGACCACGAGCACTACTGGCTGCGGACGGCGGACGCTCCCTCGGACGCCACATCCCTCGGTCTCTCGGCCACCGGCCATCCGCTGCTCGGCGCGAAGGTCGACGTTCCGTCGACCGGTGGACTGCTCTTCACCTCCCGCCTGTCGCTGCGCACGCACCCGTGGCTCGCGGACCACGCCGTCCAGGGCGTGGTCCTGGTACCGGGGACGGCGTACGTGGACCTCGTGGTCCGGGCCGGCGACGAATTCGGCTGCGGTGTGCTGGACGAGCTGGTCATCGACGCACCGCTCGTGCTTCCCGAGGGCGAGGCCGTCCGGGTCCAGGTCGCTGTGGGTGGTGCCGACGAGTCCGGTCGTCGCACGGTGGGCGTGTACGCGTGCCGTGGTGACGCCGTCGAGGACGGTGGGCAGGTGTGGACCCGGCACGCGTCGGGCGTGCTGTCTCCGGCGAGTCCGGCGAGTCCGGAATCTTTGGGGGCGCGGTTCGATTTCGCGCAGTGGCCGCCGGCCGGTGCGGAGCCGGTCGACATCGACGGCTTCTACGAGGGCCTGGCCGAGCGTGGTTACGCGTACGGGCCGGCGTTCCAGGGTCTGCGTGCCGTGTGGCGCCGGGGTGAGGAGCTCTTCGCCGAGGCCGCCCTGCCGGAGGAACTGAGCGGGGACGCGGGCCGGTTCGGGCTGCACCCGGCGCTGTTCGACGCTGCCCTGCAGACGGTGTCGGCGGGCCGCGACGGCCAGGACGGGGCCGAGGCCGAGGATGGCATCGCGCTGCCGTTCGCGTGGAACGGTGTGGTGCTGCAGGCGGCGGGCGCTGCGGCGTTGCGGGTGCGGGTTGCTCCGTGTGGTCCGGACGCGTTGTCGTTCGATGCGGCGGATGAGTCGGGTGCTCCGGTGCTGACGATGGATTCGCTGGTGTCGCGGCCGGTGTCGGTGGAGCAGTTGGACGCCGCGGGTGCGGGTGCGGGTGCGGATGTCGGTGCGGGTGTGGATTCGCTGTTCCGGCTGGAGTGGCCTGAGCTGTCGGGGGTTTCGGTCTCCGGTGGTGGGGATGCTCCGGGGGCCGTGGTGGCGGATGCAGCTGATGTGGCGTCGCTGGTCGAGGGTGGTCTGGTGCCGCCGGTCGCGGTCTTCGAGGCCGTCGAGGGTGCCGATGCCGATGGCAGTGGTGCTGTGGGTCTGTTGAGCCGTGTGCTGGATGTCTTGCAGTCGTGGCTGGTGGCGCCTGGGTTTGAGGAGTCGCCGCTGGTGGTGGTGACGCGTGGCGCGGTGCCGGCCGGTGGGTCCGAGGTGCTGGATGCCTCTGGTGCTGCGGTGTGGGGTCTGGTGCGGGCCGCGCAGGCGGAGTATCCGGACCGGGTCGTGCTGCTGGATGTGGAGCCGGGCGTCGACGTGGGCTCCGATCTCCTCGCGGGTGTGCTGGCGACGGGTGAGCCGCAGGTGGCGGTGCGTGGCGCGGTGGCGTCGGTGCCGCGTCTGGCGCGTGCCGGTGCTGTGGCCGGTTCCGGCGAGGCGGTGTTCGATCCCGAGGGTGCCGTTCTGGTCACGGGTGGTACGGGTTCCCTCGCGGGTGTGCTGGCCCGGCATCTGGTGTCTGCGCACGGGGTGCGTCATCTGGTGCTGGCGAGCCGTCGTGGTCCGGCGGTTGAGGGCGCTGCCGAGCTGGTGGCGGAGCTGTCGGCGCAGGGCGCTACGGCGACGATCGTGGCCTGTGACGTCTCCGACCGTGACGCTGTCGCCGGGCTGCTGGACGGGATCTCCGCCGAGCGCCGTCTGAGCGGTGTGATCCACACGGCCGGCGTCCTCGACGACTGCCTGCTGGGCGCGTTGAACGAGGACCGCCTCGAGACCGTGTTCGCCCCGAAGGCCGCCGCTGCCCATCACCTGGACGAGCTGACGCGTGGTCTGGAGCTGGACGCTTTCGTGGTGTTCTCCTCCGCGGCCGGCATCTTCGGCTCGGCGGGTCAGGCCAACTACGCCGCCGCCAACGCCTACCTCGACGCCCTCATGCTCCGCCGTCGTTCGGCGGGCCTGCCGGGCGTCTCCCTCGCCTGGGGCCTCTGGTCCCAGACGTCCGGTGGCATGACCGGTCACCTGGGCGCCACCGACCAGGCCCGTATGGGCCGTGGTGGTGTCCTCGCCCTGTCCTCCGCCGAGGGCATGGAACTCTTCGACTCGGCCGTCGCGGGGGAGCAGGCCTTGCTGGTCCCGATGAAGATGGACCTGCGTGCCGTACGGGCCGAGGCCACGGCCGGCGGCGTCGTGCAGCCGGTGCTGCGCGGTCTGGTCCGCCTGGGCCGTCGTACGGTCCAGGCTGGTGCGGGCGACCGCAACGCCCTCGCCCAGCGGCTGGCGGGCGTCACGCCCGCCGACCAGGAGAAGACTCTGCTCGACCTGGTCCGCACCCACACGGCGACCGTGCTGGGACACGCCACGGTCGAGCGCGTCGACGCGGACAAGGCGTTCAAGGACGCGGGCTTCGACTCGCTGACGGCGGTCGAGCTGCGCAACCGGCTCAACACGGCGACGGGCGTGAAGCTCCCCGCCACGCTGATTTTCGACTACCCGACCCCGCGCGCCCTCGCGCGCTACCTGCGCGACGGGTTCGGCGGACGCGCGTCCGCCGACGTTCCCGTCGCTCCGGCCGCCGCCGTCTCGACGGACGACGACCCGATCGTGATCGTGGGTATGGCGTGCCGTCTCCCCGGTGGTGTGGCGGGTCCGGAGGATCTGTGGCGGATGGTGTCCGAGGGTCGGGAG
>NZ_JBVHVP010000052.1:0-8336 GCF_055564775.1 Streptomyces sp. NPDC028991
GCTCACCGGCTCCTACGCACCCGAGTGCTCGGCGGAGTGATCAACGAGTACAGATACGCGGCCTGACCAGCAGCGACGAGTTTCCGAACGGCACAGGGAAAATCTGGTCGAGGCCGACCATGCGCAGCACACGCAGCGTGTGGTCGGGGACGGCGGCAAGCGCGATATCGGCGTGGGCGGCATGGGCGTGGTTGTGGGCGACGATCAGGGCGGTGATGCCGCTGGAGTCGCAGAACTCCAGGCCGGCCAGGTCCAGGACGAGGCGCTGGCCGGGCTGGAGGGCGAGGGTGGTGATCCGTTCGCGGAGTTCACCGGCGGTGGCGTAGTCGAGGTCGCCGGTGATCTCCACGACAGTTCCTGATGTGGCGTGGTGGGTGGTGGTCTTCAGCGGGCTCATTTGGTGGTTTCGGTGCGAGGGGCGAGGGTGGGGACGCCGAGGGCGAGGAGGGCGGTGTCGTCGTCGAGGCCGTCACCGAAGTCGTCCAGCAGACCGGTGAAGGCCTGGATCACGTCATGGGCGGGTCTGCCGGCGTGGTCGGCGGCGAATGTGAGCAGTGCCTCTTCTCCGTAGAGGGCGGTGTGGTCCTCGCCAGTACGGGCCTCGGTGAGGCCATCGGTGTACAGCACCAGAGTGTCCCCGGGCTCAAGCACGGTTGTGGCGGCGGTGAAAGAGGCGGCAGACAGGACACCGACGAGTAGGCCACCGGGAGTAGGGAGGAATGCGGCCTTCCCGTTGCCGCGTAGGACGAGGGCCGAGGGGTGGCCGCCCGAGGCGAGATGGACGGTGACCTGTCCGGTGGCGGGGTCCGGTTCGAGGGTGCCGAAGATGGCAGTGCAGTAGCGCGGGTCGCCGCCGGTGTAGCGCTCGTGGAGCACCTGGTCGAGGGTCCTCATGGCGGAGACGGGCTCCGGGTCGTGCAGGGCGGCGCCGCGCAGGGTGTAGCGGGTCAGAGAGGTGACCGCGGCGGCCTGGGGGCCCTTGCCGCACACGTCGCCGAGGAAGAAGGCGAAGCGTTGGCCAACGATGGGGAAGAGGTCGTAGAAGTCGCCTCCGAGCCGGTCCGGGGGCGGCGGTGCGGTAGTGGGCGACCGCCGCCATCCCCGGCACCGAGGGCAGGGTGGCGGGCAGCAGCGACTGCTGCAGTACCGCCAGGGCGTCCTGCAGTCGGGCACGGTCGGCCTCCGCCTCCTTGCGCGCCTCCTCCGCCTCTTTGCGGGCTCGCAGGAGCTCCTGCTCGTAGGCGCGGCGGTCGCGGGCGTCGAAGACGGTGGTGCGGATCAGCTGGGGTTCTCCGCTGCTGCCGTGTTTGACGACGGAGGAGACCAGGACCGGTATGCGATCGCCGCCGGCCTCCTTGATCTCCAGGGCGATGCCACTGATCTCGCCCTGCATCCGCAGCAGCGGCGCGAAGTGCGTCTCGTGGTAGAGCTTGCCGCCCACGGTCAGCAGGTCGGTGAACCTCATCCGGCCAACGACCGCCTCTCCCTCCAGGCCGAGCCAGTCCAGGAGGGTGGTGTTGATTTTGGCGATGGTGCCGTCCATCAGCGTGGACAGATACCCGCAGGGCGCGCGTTCGTAGAGTTCCTCGACGCTGTCCTCCAGCAGTGCGGCGAATGCCGCGTCCGGTGTCCTGTCGTTGTCTGCGTCGTGTGGGCGGCCGGGCTCCTGTCCGGTGCGGCACATCACCGCAGACGCGCCAGGAAGTCGGTGATCGCTTCGTCGGTGGCCTCGGGTGCGGAAAGGTGTGGGCAATGCCCGGTCGCGTCGAGCGTGACCAGCTTCGAGCCGGGGATCGTCTGGTGGACGAAGGCGCCGACCTCCCGGGGAGCGATGACGTCCTGGGTGCACTCCAGGATCAGCGTCGGCACCGTCGCCGTCTTCAGATCGTCCCGCGAATCCGACAGAAACGTGGTCCGGGCAAAGATGCGCGCCATGTCCGGGTCCGTGGCGCAGAAGCTGTTCTTCAGCTCCTCGCCGAGTTCGAGCTGGCCCACGTTCCCCATGATCATCGGCGCCATCGCCGCCGACCAGCCCAGATAGTTGGACTCCAGCGACTCCAGCAGCTCGTCGATGTCCTCGGCGCTGAATCCGCCCCGGTAGCCGTCATCGTCGATGTACCGCGGAGACGGCGCGACCATCACCAGCGTCCCGAGACGCTCCGGCGACATCGCGGCGGCCAGCACGCCGATCATCGCGCTGACCGAATGCCCCACAAACACTGCATCTCGCAGATCGAGCGCCTCACAGACCTCGACCACATCCCTCGCGTAACCGTCCAGCGAGGCGTAACGGTCCTCCGAGAACGCGGACAGGTCCGAGCCGCCCGCACCGACGTAGTCGACAGCACCACACGGTAATCGTCGACCAGAGTGGGGCACGGTCAGCCGCCACATGTTCTGATCACAGCCGAACCCATGTGCCAGCACCACCGCCCGGCTCCGAGGGTTGCCGGTGACCGTGACATTGTTCCTGCGTTCGATACCCCTTCCCCCACTGTCTCAGGCCCTGTCCACTCCCTGTCACGCCCACGGGCCGCCCCCTGCCCCGGCCAGTAGCTTTCGTCTGCACCGTGCATGGCCGCTACGCCACGGAACATGGTTGTCACCGGACGTCTTCGGGCTGGGTCGCGTAAACGGCATCCGCGGTGCGTCCGAGCGCCCCGGGCTCGCCGGGCGGAAGGGCGACGGCTTCCAGTGGGCTCTACTTGTCCGCGTCCCTGCGAGGGGGAAGGACAGACCGGTATTGCGATCGGGAGTCGGCGAGGTAGTCACTGCACAACGCCTCCCCCGCCGGGCAGCGCGTGCGCCCGCACTCGGTGCAGCCCTTGAGGTGGTCAACGTAAACGGTGTACCTGAGCCCGTGAAGGGGGTCCTCGGCGCCGTCCTGCACCCTTGCCTCGCTCTCTCGCATACCGCTGTCTGCCTGCCCCCAGGCCAGACGCTATGTCGCAACTCCCCTTCCGGAAGGCGACCAACCCGAGCAGCACACCCACGGGCGAGCACTGCCCGCGCAAACATGCCTGCGGGGCAGCGCGAGCAGGACGTCGTGGTGCGATTGATGCCTCTGGACGGTCGGTCAGCGAGGCTGGTGCCCTCGCCGGGGCGCAGGTCGTACAGGACGCGGTCGCTGGGCCACCGTCCGAGTTCGGTGGACAGGGCAACGCCGTCGTCGTTTGCCTCGACCCGCCACCCACGGCACCGGGCCAACCGTGCGCCACGGCGAGGGCCGGCGGGATGGTGCATGCGGCAGGGTCACCGCAGGGAGGGGCCCCGGCGGAGCGAGGCTGACGCCCGTCAGTCTGCCGAGCCCGGATCGAAGCGCGGAGTGCCGACGCGAGACACGTCCGGTCATGCTGGCGGAGGTACCGGCCGGTGGGCGACTGTTCCGATCGTTCCAGTCCTTGACCCAGGCGTCAGCTGTTGCAGCAGCCCGCCCTCGCCGGTCAGCTGCAGGCCCTCGGCCTGGCCCGGCCCACGCCGCAACGCCTCTCCACCGTTTATGTGGTGAGGCGCCGGTGGCAGATGAGAGTCGCGGTGGCTCCTTCGCTTCGGGCCGCCCTGGTGGGCGGGGACTCGAGGGTGCAGCGTGCAGCCGGCCCCCTTGTCCGCGGTCTGACCCGGGGCCGGTAGCAGCCGTGGTCAAGGTCCTCTGTCCTCTGTCCTCTGTCCTCTGTCCACAGGCTGGCGGGCCCGTACGTCAGGAACTGCTCATGTCCCCCATCGTTCCCTCGCTGCCCCCACACCTGGTCCAGCTCGGCTTCGACTACGTCCTGGCTGACAATTCCGGGCTCAGTTGATACTCCCGTTCCAGCCACAGGTTTCGGCAGCGTTCAGGTTCTGGTAACTGGGACGAGGGTCAAGTACGTGATGCCAAGGACGTTGCGGTAACCGTCAGCCCAGGACGACCGCTGGCCGTCGACTCGTTCGCGGGTCTCGGCGGCGAGTGGGTGGTCTGGGTTCATGGCGAGCCAGAGTTCTGTGTCGTGGCGGTAGCCGGACTCGAACTCCTCCCACTCCTCACGGCTCGCCGACTCGATCCAGGCCGGCCGGAAGCCCGCCTCGACAGCGAGGTCGACGAGCGGTCCGAGCCGCAGGTGGTCGCCTGCGCGCGCCCCGGGCCACATGGCCGAGAGTTCCTCGTCCGTCGGGGCGCGTTCCCAGAAGCCCTCGCCCAGAACGACACGTCCGCCTGGGCGGACCAAGCGGCGCAGCTCGTGCAGTACGACGCTGGGATCGTACGGCTGCTCGGGGTCGCACAGCGCCTGACCAGCCCCCAGGCAGAGCACCACGTCCACGGGCCCGCGTGCCGTGCCGAGGGCCGACTCCTCGGCGAATTCGACCCGTCCGGCCAGTCCGCGCCCCTTCGCAAGGTCCCTGCCCCTGGCCAGATCCTCGGCGTTGATGTCGAGGCCCACGCCTGTCGCCCCCGGGACAGACTCCAGAACGCGGAGCAGCAGTTCGCCCCAGCCGCAGCCGATGTCGAGGACGGTGGAGGGCGACACGGCGGCGAGCCGCGCGACGATGCGCCCGGCGCGGGCTTCGGAGAGCGGCCCGTGGAACGTCAGACTGCCCAGACGCGGGAGAAGATCGGAAGTGGTTGCCATAGGGAGGAACGTTAGTTCGCCCCGAGTGGCGTGCCCACCGATTTGGATCCGGCTCTGCCGACCCGGACGACTGGCTCCGCACCTGGTATGCCCGCCACGGATGAACCCCGATCGGCCGCACCCACAGCTTCACCCGCTTCCAAGCCGGGAGCTGCTCAAGGGCGGCGCCACCGGCCCCGGCCTGCCCGTTCGGCGTCTAACCCGCCGACGACCATCAGGACGACGAGGACCAGGAGCACGAGTTCGTCGTCGACTACGCGATGGAGACGTACCTGATGACAACTGAGGACCGCGGCGCCGCCGGCCCGTACTTCGAGTACCACGGGCTGCCCGTCCTGCGAGGCCCAGGCGCAGCCCACCGACGTGAGGCGCTCGGCCATGATCTTCGGCCGAGCGCCTCCGTGTTCACTCCCCACTCAAGGGCGCCGTCACCCCGCAGCACGCAGGGTCACACCTCGCGGATCGGGAGTCAGGACTTGCCCTTGCGGCCGGCGAGTACGGCAAAGACAGCCAAGAGCACTCCGCATGCCGCGGCGATCGCCCCGAGCACCATCGGAACAGCGTCACCGGTCGCGATTCCAGCAATACATCCGCTCAAACCTCCCACCATCAGAATGATGGAAAAGATCCGCACAGCGCGTACAGCGTCCGTCATCGGGGCGTTGCTCGCTGTCATTCTTACGTCACTTCCCTGTAGATGGTCTGGTTGGCGTCTGGTTCTTGAACGTCATCCGTAGGTGATGATGTCGGCTCCGTAGTAGCCCGCGACGCCTCCCAACGCACAACTGCCGACCACGGCGGCACCGGCGCCGACCGCGCTGCCGACTCCGGCACCGACCACTCCTCCGACCGCAGCGGCGTATTGGATGGTTCCGGTTGATGCGGCTGCACCGATGCCCGACACGCAACCCGACACGACGCCGAAGACTTTACTACCGGTGTCCAGAATGTCCGAGAAGCTGAACAAGCCGGTTGGGTCGGTTCGGTTGACCGGGTCTCCGACCGCGTAAAGGTAGACGTTCTCCTCCTGCCCCGAGGGGTCAGGCTGCGTGAAGCGGCCGAGGGTGGGGTCGTAGTAGCGGTAGCCCATCTTGTACAGGCCGGTCGGGTCGGCGTAGGCGCCCGCGTAGCGGTAGGGCTGGGGGACGGTCTCCGTGGGTGTGGTGCGCGGGAGGCCGGTGGGGCCGTAGGCGTAGGTGTGGGTGCGTTTGCCGGTGCTGTCGGCGAGGCCGAGGACGTTGCCGGTGGCGTCGGTGAGGTAGTAGTAGGACTTCCCCCCAGTCGTCATGGAGTTCAGCGTGCCCGCCGGTTCGCGGATGAATCCGGTGTCGACGCCGTTCGTGGTCGTGGAGGCCAGGCCGAGGGCGGTGTGGTGGAACCACGTGTCGCCGAGCTTGGTGCGCTCCGCGTTGCTGGTGCCGGCGTGGACCAGGTCGTAGGTCGAGCCGCCCGCGGTGATGCCGGACAGCTGGCTGTAGTCGGTCCAGGACTCGCCCGTGCGGGGGGTGTTGTCGGCCGCCGCCGTTTCGTTGCCGAGTTTGTCGTAGGACCAGCCGGTGGTGGTCCCGTTCTTGGCGGTCAGTTCGGATGCGTCGTTGTACGTGTACGTGGTGCCGCCGGGGCAGGTGGTCTTGCTGCCGTCGCGGCTGGTGAGGTTGCCCGCCTTGTCGAAGCAGTAGAGCCATGACGCCTTGCGGGTACCAGCGGAGTCGGCCTCCAGGGCGTAGGTGAGGCGGTCCTGGGAGTCGTAGGTGTAGCTGGTGGTGTACTTCGTGAGGTTGTCGGTGCGGGTGCGGATCTTGGTGGTGTCCTTGCCCGCGGTGTTCTTGTAGCTGTAGGCGAGGTCGATGAAGGTCTGGGTGCCCGAGGTGGTCTTGATCTTCTCGGGGCGGCCGTTCTTGTCGATCGTCACCGACTGGGTGGTGCCGCCGGGGTAGACGGTCTTGGTGCGCTTGTCGTTGTTGTTGTAGTCGAAGTCGGTCTTCTTGCCGTCCGGCGCCGTCAGGTGGTCGAGGCGGCCGGCTGTGTCCCAGGTGTAGTCCGTGGTGCCGGTCGGGTCAGTGTAGTAGTCGATGTCTCCGCCCGGGGTGTAGGCCAGGGCGGTCTGGGCGCCGTTCTGCAGGGTGCGGATCCACTCACGGTTGAGCTTGTCGTAGTCCCACTTGGTGGTGCCCGAGGCGTCGGTGCGGGTCTTCACGTTGCCGTCGCCGTCGTAGGTGTAGGTGACGGTGGAGTTGGTGGAGGAGACCTCGCGGACGCGGTCGCGGGTGTCGTAGGCGTAGACGGTGGTGATGCCGCGGCCGTCCTTGACGGTCTCCACGCGGCCCAGCGCGTCGTAGGTGTACGTCGTCTCGCCCAGCGGGGCCGGTGGCTTGACCTTGCGCAGGTTGCCCTGGTCGTCGTACGTGAACGAGGTGACCTTGCCGTTGCCGTCCTTCGCCGTGCAGCGCTGGCCCTCGAAGCCGCCGCACTCGGGGGTGGCCTTGTTGTACGTGTACTCCCGGACGCCGCCCGCCGTGCCCGACGTCGTCACCGACATCGTGTTGCCGTTGGCGTCGTACTTGAAGGAGTCCTTACGGCCGTCGGCCGTGGTGAAGTCGTTGGGCAGATCCGTACCTGCCACCGTCTGGTACGCGGAGACGGACGCCGTCGCGCCGAGTGGCAGCTTCTGGGAGAGGGCGTTGTTGCGGCCGTCCCAGCCGTACGTGGTCGTGTTGCCGCCCGTGCCGTCCGCGCCGGTGCCCATGGCGTCGATCGCCGTCTGGGTGAGGTGGTTCTTGTACGTGGCGTGGCGGGCGTGACCGAGCGGGTCGGTGACCTTGGTGACCTCACCGTCCGCGTTGTGAACGTACTTCGTGGCGTCCCCGTCGGGGTCGGTGACCGTCGTCGTGCCCGCGTCCGAGGGGGTGGCTGCGGTGTAGTCGTAGCGCCAAGTCGGGCCCGTGTGGCCGCCGGACGTCGACTCGGTGGCGCGCTGCATGGAGCGGACGCGGTTGTGGCTGTCGTAGGTGAACAGGGTGACGGTGCCTTCGGGGGTGGTCACCTTCGTCACGCGGCGCGAGCCGTCGTACTCGTACGCCGTGGCCTTGCCAGCCGTGTCCGTCACCTTGTCGAGGTTTCCGGATCCGTCGAGGTCGAGGACGGCGGTGCGGCCGGTGTGGTCCTTGGCCTGCCACTGGTTCGGGTAGGCCTTGACCAGGTCGATCCAGCGGCCCGAGCGGGTCTCGGTGAGCTTGAAGCCCTTGTGCTCGCCGCCCTCGTCATGCTGCTCGACGGTGATGGTTCCCTTGTTCTTGTCCGTCACCTTCAGCAAGGTGCCGTGTTCGCTGTAGGTGTCCTTGGTGCCGGACTTGCGGTCGGTCAGGGTGTAGGTGCCGTCCGCGTTCTTCTTCAGGTCCTTCGAGTAGCCCGTCGGCGTCGTGTAGGTGCCGTCCGCGTTGGCGGTGAAGCGCAGCAGGTTGCTGGTGGCGTCGAAGACGTCCACCTCACGGTCGCCCACCTGGAGGTAGCGTTCGTATCCCTGCCACCAGCGCTGCGATACCTTCCCCCACGGCGCCTCGAGGGAGTTGTAGGTGCGGGTGAGCTGGAGCTTCTGCCCGACGCCGGCGATGTCGAAGTCCGTGGCGGCGAGCATCAGGTTGCCGTTGGAGATGTTCATGCGTGCCACGAGGGCGTCGTTCAGGCGGGTGTCGAGGATCTGGTGCCAGGGCACATCGCCCTGCCCCTCGGGCA
>NZ_JBVHVP010000053.1:0-7656 GCF_055564775.1 Streptomyces sp. NPDC028991
ACCTGAGACGTCGGCTCGTCCACGTGAAGCGTCGCCGGAAGCACACCGCGCCGCATCGACTCGACCATCTTGATCACACTCGCCACACCGGCGGCGGCCTGCGCATGCCCGATGTTCGACTTCAGCGAGCCCAGCCACAACGGCCGGCCCTCCGCGCGCCCCTGGCCGTACGTGGCCAGCAGCGCCTGCGCCTCGATCGGGTCACCCAGCGTCGTTCCCGTACCGTGCGCCTCCACCATGTCGATGTCGGAGGTGGTCAGCCCGGCGTTGCCGAGAGCCTTCCGGATCACCCGCTGCTGCGCCGGACCGTTCGGAGCCGTCAGACCGTTCGACGCACCGTCCTGGTTGACCGCCGAACCCCGCACCACCGCGAGGACCTCGTGACCGTTCCTCCGGGCATCCGAAAGCCGCTCAAGCAGTAGCACGCCCACGCCTTCGCCCCAGCCCGTGCCGTCGGCGGAGGCCGCGAACGACTTGCAGCGGCCGTCGAGCGAGAGGCCGCGCTGGCGCGAGAACTCCACGAAGGCGTCCGGGCTGGACATGACGGTGGCACCGCCGGCGAGGGCCATCGTGCACTCGCCCTGCCGCAGCGCCTGCGCCGCCAGGTGCAGCGCCACCAGCGACGACGAGCAGGCCGTGTCCACCGTCACCGCGGGACCCTCGAACCCGAACACGTACGACACCCGGCCCGAGGCCACACTGCCCGCGGTGCCGGCCATGACGTAGCCCTCGACGCCCTCGGGGGCCCGGCCCAGCCGGGACACGTAGTCGTGGTGCACGATGCCGGTGAATACGCCGATGTCCTTGCCCTCGGTGGACCGGGGGTCGATGCCCGCGCGCTCCAGCGCCTCCCAGGAGGTTTCGAGCAGCAGCCGCTGCTGCGGGTCCATGGCGAGGGCCTCGCGCGGGGAGATCCCGAAGAGGCCGGCGTCGAACTTCGCCGCGTCGTGCAGGAATCCGCCGGTACGGGCGTAGCTGGTGCCCTGGTGGTCCGGATCCGGGTGGTAGAGCCCGTCCAGGTCCCAGTCCCGATCGACGGGGAAGCCGGAGATCGCGTCGCGCTTCTCCGCGACGAGCCGCCAGAGGTCCTCGGGGCTCTCCACACCGCCCGGCAGGCGGCAGCTCATGGCCACGATCGCGATCGGATCGTCGAGGTCGGACGCGGGCACCACGGCTGCCGGGCCGTCGACGGCGGGCTCCTCTCCGAGGAGTTCGGCGAGCAGGTGGGCGGCGAGCAGGGCGGGCTTCGGGTAGTCGAAGACCACCGAGGCGGAGAGTCCTTCGATCCCCGTCGTGTGGGCCAGCCTGTTGCGGAGCTTGACGGCCGCGAGGGAGTCGAAGCCGAGGTCCTTGAAGGAGCGGGTCCGGTCGAAGGCGTCCGTCGTACGGTGCCCGAGGACGGCGGCAGCGCCGGATTCCACGACCTGGACCAGCAGGCGCTGCTGTTCCGTGGTCGTGAGCCCGGTCAGGCGCTCGGCGAGCGAACCGGTGGCAGCCGTGTCGCGCGTCACCGCACGGCGGCGGACCTCCCCGGTGACAGGTGCCGCGATGGGGGCCTCGACGGGGGCCTCGGCCACCGCCGCTGCCGTGCCCGTCGGTGCCGTGCCCGTCGGTGCCGTATCAGTCGCTGCCCCGGCGTCCGTGCCGAGTTCCAGCGGGCCCATGGACGCAACCGGCGCGCCCGTCGGATCCGCGAGCTCGACCAGGTGACGGCCCTGGCCGGCGGGAGTGATCCGTACCCGTACGGACGTGGCACCGGCGGCGTGGACGACGAGCCGCGCGCAGCGGGCGAGGTCGTCCGTCGCCGAGGCGCCGTCGACCGCCGCCACGAGCCTCAGCACGGTGTCGAGGAGGACCGGGTGCAGCGTGAACCGCTCGGCCTCGTCGAGCAGGTGGTCGTCCAACACCACTTCGGCGAAGGTCAGGTCGCCGTCCTTCCGGACGGCCCGCACGCCGGGCGGGGTGGTGCTCGACGTGTCCGCGGCGGACGACCAGGTCGTGAGGTCGAACGCGGCCTCCGGCAGCCCGGCGGCGAGCACACCACCGGCGTGGCGCGTCCAGCCCGCCCGGTCCGCGTCCGCGGCCTGGGACCGGCTGTACACGTGCACCGCGCGGCGGCCGGTGGAGTCGGCGCCGCCGACGGCCACCTGGACCTGGACGGCCGCGTCCTCCGGGAGCACCAGGGTGCTCTGCACGGTCAGTTCTTCGAGTGCGCCGCAGCCGACGGTGTCGCCGGCCTTGACGATCATTTCCAGGAGAGCGGCGACCGGAACGGTGCGGGTGCCGTGAGCGCCGAGGAGCCGGCCGTGGCGGCGGGCCGACAGCCGTGCCGTGTAGACGATCCCGCCGTCGCCGGGCAGCTCCGTGGGGGTACCGAGCAGCGGGTGGTCCGCGCCGCCCGTCTCACGGGCATCGGCGTCCAGGGCGTTGTCGAGCCAGTAGCGCCGGTGCTGGAAGGCGTACGTCGGCAGGTCGGTCCTGGCCCGGCGCGGCTCCGGGTGCAGGCCGGTCCAGTCGAGGGCGATACCTCGTACGTGCAGTTCGGCGAGGGCGGTCAGGACGCTGACGTCTTCCGCCTGCTCGCGGCGGAGCGCGGCCACACAGCCGGGCGTCCCGGCCGCCGCGTCGGTGTCGGCGTGGGTGTCTCCGAGCGACCCGAGGGCCATACCGGTGAGGACACCACCCGGCCCGAGTTCCAGGTACGTCGTGGCCCCCAGGTCGCTCAGGGTCGTGACGGCGTCGGCGAAGCGCACGGCGTGGCGGACCTGGTCCACCCAGTGGTCCGGGGTGCCGGGTCCGTCCTCGGCGAGGGCCTTGCCGGTGAGTGTCGACACCATGGGGATGGCGGCCGAGCGGTAGTCCAGTCCTTCGCAGACGGCGCGGAACGCGTCGAGCATCGGCTCCATGAGCGCCGAGTGGAAGGCATGGCTCACCTGCAGCCGCCGGGTCTTGTGGCCCTTGCCCGACAGTTCGGCCGCGACGGCCAGTACCTCGGCCTCGCTGCCGGAGATCACCACCGAGTCGGGGCCGTTGACGGCGGCGACGCACACGGCGCCGCCCGTCCGGGCGTCCCCGGCGAGAACGGAGGCGACCTCGGCTTCGGTCGCCTCGGCCGCGACCATCGCGCCGCCCGCAGGCAGGGCCTGCATCAGCCGACCGCGCGCGGCGACCAGGGTGGCGGCGTCGGCCAGGCTCAGTACGCCCGCGACGTGTGCGGCGCTCACCTCGCCGATCGAGTGTCCGGCGAGGAGGTCCGGTCGCACGCCCCATGACTCGTACAGCCGGAAGAGCGCGGTCTCCAGGGCGAACAGCGCGGCCTGCGTGTACATCGTCCGGTCCAGCAGGGCCGCCTCGGGCGACCCGGGGGCCGCGAACACGATGTCGCGCAGCGGGCGGTCGAGGTGCTCCTCCCCCAGCCGCTGCTCGACGGCGGCGCAGGCGGCGTCGAAGGCGTCGCGGAAGACCGGGAAGTTCTCGGCGAGTTCGCGGCCCATGCCGGCCCACTGGCTGCCCTGGCCGGTGAAGAGGAAGGCCAGCTTTCCGGCGACCGGGGTACCGGTCACCGTTCCGGGGCTCGGCTCGCCGCTCTCGGCCAGGGCGCGCAGGTCCGCGGCGAGGTGGTCCCGGTCGGTGGCGACGAGGACCGCTCGGTGGGAGAGCCGCGCGCGGGTGGTGGCCAGTGAGTACGCCGTGTCGGCGAGACTCACGTCGGGGCGGCCCTCGACGAAGCCGGCGAGGCGACCGGCCTGCCCGCGCAGCCCGTCGGCCGTCCTGCCGGACACCGGCACGAGCACCGTCCGGACGTCCGGCGCGGGACCGGTGGCGGCCTCCCGGGCCGCCTCGGACTCCGCCTCCCGGGCCGCCTCCGTCTCCGCCTCGCGGTCGGCCGGCTCAGGGGCGGTGTCCTGCTCCAGCACCACATGGGCGTTGGTTCCGCCGATGCCGAAGGAGGAGACCGCGGCCCTGCGCGGGCGCTCGGTCTCCGGCCACGACCGGGACTCCGTCAGCAGTTCCACCGCGCCCGCCGACCAGTCGACGTTCGTGGAGGGCGCGTCCACGTGCAGGGTGCGGGGCAGCAGCCCGTGGCGGATCGCCATCACCATTTTGATGACGCCCGCGACGCCCGCCGCCGCCTGGGTGTGGCCCAGGTTCGACTTGACCGAGCCGAGCCACACCGGACGGTCCGCCGGACGGTCCTGGCCGTACGTGGCCAGCAGCGCCTGCGCCTCGATCGGGTCGCCCAGCGCCGTCCCCGTACCGTGCGCCTCGACGGCGTCGACGTCCGCCGGCGTCAGACCGGCGTCGGCGAGGGCCTTGCGGATCACGCGCTGCTGCGCCGGACCGTTCGGAGCCGTCAGACCGTTCGACGCACCGTCGGAGTTGACCGCCGAGCCGTTGACTACGGCCAGGACCTGGTGGCCGCGGCGTCGGGCGTCCGACAGCCGCTCCACCAGCAGCAGGCCCGCGCCCTCGGACCAGCCGGTGCCGTCGGCGCCGTCCGCGAAGGCCTTGCACCGCCCGTCCGGGGCCAGACCGCGCTGGCGGGAGAACTCGACGAACGTGTCGGGGTTGGCCATGATCATCACGCCGCCGGCCAACGCCATGGAGCACTCGCCGCGGCGCAGCGCCTGCACCGCCAGGTGCAGGGCCACGAGCGAGGAGGAGCACGCCGTGTCCACGGTGAGGACCGGCCCCTCCAGGCCGAGGTGGTAGGCGATACGGCCCGAGAGCACGCTGCCCGAGCTGCCGGTGAGGCGGAGTCCCTCGACCTCCGGCGAACGGTGCAGCAGCAGGCTGTAGTCGTTGCTGTTGATGCCGGCGAACACGCCGACGTCCTGGCCGCGCAGCGAGGTCGGGTCGATACCGGCCCGCTCGAAGACCTCCCACGAGGTCTCGAGAAGCAGCCGCTGCTGCGGGTCCATGGCCAGTGCTTCCTGCGGTGAGATGCCGAAGAACGCGGCGTCGAAACCCGCGGCGTCGTCGAGGAACGCGGCGTGGCGGACGTAGGTCGTGCCCGCGTGGTCGGGGTCGGCGTCGTAGAGCCGCTCGGTGTCCCAGCCTCGGTCCGCGGGGAACTCCGTCACCGCGTCGGTGCCCTCGCTCACCACCCGCCACAGGTCTTCGGGGCTCGCGATGCCGGCCGGGAAGCGGCAGGCCATGGCCACGATCGCGATCGGCTCGTCGGGGGACGCCTGAGCGTCCGCCCCGGCGGTGACGGCGGTCGCCGCGGCGGCGGCGGTCACCGCGCGCGGCTCGGTCCCCAGTGAGCCGAGAAGCATCACCCGGAGCCGCCCGGCGAGCAGGGCCGGCGTCGGGTAGTCGAAGACCATCGTCGGGGACAGCCGCAAGCCGGTCGCGACGGCGAGGCGGTTCCGCAGTTCCACGGCGGTCAGCGAGTCGAACCCGGCCTCCTTGAAGGCCCGTTCCGACGCGACCGCGTCCGCCGTGGCGTGTCCGAGGACCTCGGCCGCGTGACGGCGTACGAGATCCACGAGCGTCCCGGTCTGCTCGGCGGTGCCCAGCGACGCGATGCGCTCGGCCAGTGAGCCGGAGCCCGCGGTGACGGCCCGCGCCGTCGGCCGCGGCGAGGGGGCCAGACCCCGCAGGAGCGGGGCCACGGGGCTGCTCGCTGCCCGGGCGCGCAGCGCGCGGATGTCGAGGCGGGTGGCGACGAGCAGGGAGTCGTCGCTGCGCAGGCCGGCGTCGAGGAGCGCCATGCCCTGCGCGGCGGACAGCCCGTTCATGCCGTTGCGCTTGTTGCGGTGGAGGTCGGCGTCGGCGAGGTGCTCGGTCATCCCGCTCACCTCGGACCAGTAGCCCCAGGCGAGCGAAAGGGCCGGCAGGCCAAGGGTCCTGCGGCGGTGCGCGAGGGCGTCGACGAAGGCGTTGGCCGCCGCGTAGTTGGCCTGTCCCGGGTTGCCGAGCACACCGGCGGCCGAGGAGAACAGGACGAACGCCGCGAGGTCGAGGTGCCGGGTCAGCTCGTGGAGGTGGAGCGCGGCGTCCGCCTTGGGCCGCAGCACCGCGTCGATGCGCTCCGGCGTCAGTTCGGAGACCATGCCGTCGTCGAGCACGCCCGCGGTGTGGACGACGGCGGTCAGCGGGTGCTTCCCGGCGGCGACGGTGGCCAGGAGGCCGGCGAGTTCCGTGCGGTCCGCCACGTCGCAGCGTGCGGTCGTGACGGTGGCGTCGAGGGCGGTCAGCTCCTCGGTCAGCCGGGCTGCGCCGGGCGCGTCCGGGCCCTGGCGGCTCACCAGCAGCAGATGGCGGGCCCCGTGTTCGGTGACGAGGTGGCGGGCGACGATGGCCCCGAGGGTGCCGGTGCCGCCGGTGATCAGGACGGTGCCGTCGGCGTCGAGGGGGCGGGCAACGGTGTCGGAACCGGTGGCGCCGGACGCTGTCGCTCGGACGAGGCGCGGCACCTCGGCCAGGCCGGCCCGGATCCGCAGCTGCGGCTCGCCGGTGGCCGGCGCGGAGGCGAGGGCGGAGGCGAGGGCGGCACGGGAGCCCGCGTCCGCGTCGGTCTCCACGAGGACGATCCGGTCGGGGTGCTCCGACTGGGCGGAGCGTACGAGGCCCTGGACAGCGGCCGTGGCGGGCTCGCCGCCGTCGGCGGTCAGCACGACGAGCCGCGTGTCCGCCAGCGCGGGCCGGGCAAGCCACTCCTGGACCACACCCAGCGCCGCCGCGGTCGTGGAGCGGGGGTCCGGATCGGCCGGGTCCACCTCGAACAGCAGGTGGGCGGGGGCCGCCCCTGGCGTGGCGGCCACGGCGGCGACCTCGGCGGCGGATGCCACGGACGGGTACGCGGCGGACCCCGCGTCGGCGGTGTCGGCGGACACCGACGGCAGCTCGGTCCAGGCGACGCGGAACAAGGCGTCATGCGTCAGGACGTCGGCGATCATCGCCTGCTCGGGGGTGTACGGCCTGCCGGTCACCCCCTCGACGGACATGACCGTGCGGCCACTCCGGTCGGCCAGTTCGAGCGAGCTGTTCTCACCGGACGCACGCGAGGTACGCACCTTCAGCGCGGAGGCGCCCGACGCCCGCAGGGAGACACCCGTCCACTCGTACGGCCGCATGCCGTCCGGGAGCGCGACGGCGACGGCCGCGTCCAGGAGCGCCGGGTGCAGGCCGTACCGGTCCGCGTCGGTGACGCCCTCCGGCAGAGCGACGTCCACACCGGTGGTGTCGTCGGGGGCCGACGCGTCCAGGGCCACGCTCGGCGCGAGCGTACCGTCGGCGTGCCGGACCCACTCCTCCTGAGCACCGGAGTCGTCGGCGCGGGAGTACACCTGGATCGCACGGCGCCCGGTCTCGTCGGCGCCGCCGACGGTCACCTGAAGGGACCGGCCGCCTCGCAGGGGCAGAACGACGGGGTGCTCGACGGTGAGCCGCTCCACCGTGGGCGCGCCGATCTCGTCACCGAGCTTGAGGGCCAACTCGACGAGCGCGGCCCCGGGCGACACGACCACGTCGGCCATGGCGTGATCGGCGAGCCAGGGGAGCGAGCGCAGGGACCAGCGGGAGGTCGTCACGAAGCCGTCGGAGCCGGGGAGCCCGACGACGGCGCCGAGGAGGGGATGGTCGGTGGAGGCAAGACCGACGGAGGCGACATCGGTGTCGGCGCCCGTCATCTCGATCCAGTAGTGCTCG
>NZ_JBVHVP010000054.1:0-7631 GCF_055564775.1 Streptomyces sp. NPDC028991
ACAACACAGCCCACTCAGCATCCGAAAGCTCATGACGACGCACCACGACAAGCATGATCCCTCATCACTTGAGCACCTTTGAAGACGACTCCTAGCGCCGCTCGGGGCCATGGCCAGAACTGTCCGCGAGTGTGAGGTGAGAGGGCTCGTGTGCGGCTCTCGAACCGGTGCGGGAGGGGGTGTGGTGCGGACGCGGGGTGGCGGCTGGGCCGGCGTGGGGCAGGACTTTCCGCGGGAGACGAGTACGCGCGGCCGGGTCCCGGGAATCCGGTGGCCCGCAGCCGCGTTCGACCAGCAGACCCTCCCGCGCCCCGCTTCGTACAGGAGACGCCGCATGTCAGAGCTGGAGATCGATGCCCTTGTGTTCGACGTGCTCGGCACTCTCGTCGACGAACCAGGCGGCGTCCGCGCCGGCCTCCGCACGCTCGACCCGTCCGCCGGCGACTCCCGGGTGGAACAGCTTCTGTCGCTGTGGCAGCGGCACGTCGGCCGCGAGCAACGTCGCATCGTCGCCGGGGCCCGGCCCTACCTCACGAGCGACCTGCTCGACCTGGAAGCCGCCCGGCTGGTCGCCGATGCCGCCGGAGTCGGCGACCCGGCCGCCGTAGCGGCGCTGGCCCGGTCGGGTCGCAGGCTCGAGCCGTGGCCCGACACCGTCGCGGGGCTCGCCCGACTCGCCGAACGGTTCCCGCTGATCGGACTCTCCAACGCGGGACGGGCGGCGCTGCTGGACATCAACGCCCACGCCGGACTGCGCTGGCACCAGGCCCTGTCCGCCGAGGACGCCCGGACCTACAAACCCGACCCGGCGGTCTACCGACTGGCCGTCTCCGTTTCGGGACGGGAGCCGGAGCGGCTCCTGATGGTGGCGGCCCATGCCTGGGATCTGCGCGCGGCACAGGACCTCGGCCTGCGCACGGCCTACGTCGCCCGTCCCGTCGGCGACCCACCCGCGCCCTCGGACCGCTTCGACCTGCACGCCGACGGCCTCGCCGGCCTGGCAGACCTGCTCGAGCACGCAAAGGGGCACGTTCGGCGGGGCGCGCGGTCGTAGAATCCGCGTGTTCCGCAGCCGGCGGGCCCCGACCGGCCGGAAGCCTGCGAGAACGGGTATTCCGGCAAGACGGCCATGGCCTGCCGGCCCGATCGAACGCCATACGCAAGGAGTCGGCCATGGGCCCGCACGACGCGCAGGGGGCGGCCGCGCAGGAGACGGCACGGCGGTTGCGGACGATCGGCCACGAGCTGGCGGACCGCTTCTACGAACGGGCCGACGTGGTGCGGACCCTGGTGGTGACGCTGCTGGCCGGGCAGCACTCGCTGATACTCGGCCCGCCCGGCACCGCGAAGTCCGAGATGGCCCGCGAACTCACCGGCAGGATCGAGGGTGCGTCCTACTGGGAGATACTGCTGTCCAAGTTCACCGCGCCGACGAGGATGTTCGGGCCCATCGACGTCGCCGCTCTGGCCCGGGGCGAGTACCGCCAGGTCTACGACGGCCGTGCCACGACCGCGCACATCGCGTTCATCGACGAGATCTTCAAGTGCTCCACGGCGGCGCTGAACGAGACGCTGGGCTATCTGAACGAGCGGATCTACCACCCCGAGAGCGGCGGCGAACCGATCCGCTGCCCCCTGATCGGAGCCGTCGCGGCGAGCAACGAACTGCCCAGCGGAGAGGATTCGGCCGCGATCTACGACCGGCTGCTGGTGCGGATCGAAGTCAAGTACCTGGAAGATCCCTCGAACTTCGCCGCGCTGGTCCGCTCCGCCGTCAGCCGCCCGGCGGCACCGAACCGCACCACGGTCGAGCTGTCCGCGCTCCAGCGCGCGGTTGCCGAAGCCGTCCCGGCCGTCGACGTCCCCGACGTGATCGTGGACGCGATGTGTACCCTGCGGGCCGCCCTGCGCCGCAGGGAACTCGTGGCCTCCGACCGGCGCTGGCGGCAGTCGGTGGGCCTGCTCCAGGCGTCCGCGTATCTCGACGGACGCCCGGCGGTCGCCGAGACCGACCTGTCGGTGCTGACTCACGTGCTCTGGAACTCCCCCGCCGAACGGCCGGCCGTCGAACGCGAGGTGCTGCAACTGGTCAACCCCGACGCCAAGGAGGCGCTCGACCTCTCCGACACCATCGACGAGCTGGAGGCGCAGCTCGATTCCATGGCCGGGCAGTCCCGCGAGGCGCTGAGCGAGTGGGTCATCAAGCGGGCGCACAACCAGCTCGCCATGGCGGGCAGGCAGTTGGAGAGGCTGCGCGAGGAGGCGGCGAGCGCCGGCCGCTCCACCGCCGCCATCGACCGGGTCACCGGCCGCCAGCGCGCCGTACGCGCCCGCGTCCTCACCGAGGCCCTCGGCGTGGACGCGAGCGCGGTGCGGGCACAGCTCTGAACACCGAGGTGACGCAGACCATGGGCGCGAGACCGGGCGAGCTCGACGAACTGGCGGGCCGGGCCGAGAAGTGGCTGATCACGTCCTCCGCGGCCGCGGCGCGGCACACCACGGCCGTGGTCGCGGACCGGTTCGACCGGATCGCGTGGCGCGACACCTACGAGCAGTCGGCCGGACTGCGCGAGCTGGCCGAGGAACTGAACGAGCGCCACGACCACGCCACCGACCTTCTGACCGACGTGTTCCTGGCCGCGTACAAGACCGGCCCTCGGTTGCGCGACCCCGCCGGGATGGACCCCTCACGGCTGGTCAACCACCAGGTCATCACCTCGTTGGTGGACTCGCCGGACTTCGCCGAGCTGCACCGTGAGACGGTCGGGGACCCCTACGCCGCCGCCATGGCCGTACTCGCCCAGGCCACCGCACTGCGCCGGATACTGGACGGCTCCCGGGACGCGCGGGAACGGGCCGAACAGGCGAAGAAGGCCCGGCAGGACGCCGACGGCGCGGCGGCCGCCGTGGGCGAGGCGCTCCAGCAGACCGCCGTCGAGGCCGCCGGGGAAGGCACCGCACCGGCCGCCGACACCGTACGACGGGCGATCGAGGCCGCCGAGACCTCGGAGGCCACCGCCCGGCAGGCGGCCCAGGGCGCCGCGCAGGCCCTCGCGGCGGCGGTTCCCGGTATCCGTGCCGCCGCACGGAGCGCGACGGCGAAGGCCGCCGCGGCCACCCGGGAGGAGGCCACACTGATGCGGGCCTGGGGCGTCGGCTCCGGCGACCTGGAACGGATGCCGTTCGACCGGCGTGCCCGGCTCGCCGAGCGGCTGCGCGGCGGCCGTCTCGCGCGGTGGGCCGAGCTGATCGGCCGCTTCCGGCAGATGGCCGACGGCGAGCGCGCCCGCAAGGTGGAGAACGCGACGGGCGAGCTGGTCGGCGTCACGCTGGGCGACGACCTCTCCCGCGTCATCCCCTCCGAGCTGGTCAACCTCGGCCTGCCCGAGCTGCGTGCGGTCTTCGCCGCGCGCTACGCCGCCGGGGAGCTGATGCTCTACGACAGCCGGGGAGAACAGACCACCGGGCAGGGCGCCATCATCGCGTGCGTGGACACCTCGCACTCCATGTACGAGGCGGGACCGGGCGGAATCACCCGGGAGGCGTGGTCCAAGGCATGCGCCCTGGCGCTGCTGGACCAGGCCCGCCGGGCGGGGCGCGACTTCGTCGGCATCCTGTTCGCCGCCGCGGACAAACTCCAGGTCTTCCGCTTCCCGGCCGACCGGTCCGCCGACATCACGCGGGTCGTCGACTTCGCGGAGACCTTCCTCGGCGGCGGCACCAGCTATCAGCGGCCTCTGTCGGCGGCCCGCGAACTGCTGGAGGAGGAGTTCAACGACGCCGGCCGCGGGCGCGGCGACATCGTGATGCTCACCGACGACGACTGCGGCGTCACCGAGGAGTGGATGCGCGGCTGGAACGACGCCAAGCACCGGCTGGGCTTCCGCGTCTTCGGCGTGGCCGTCGGCGCCCCACGGGTCGCCGAAGCCGACTCGGTCCTCGACGCCCTGTGCGACAACCTGCGCTCCGTCGAGGACCTCACCGACGTGCACGCCGCCGCCGACCTCTTCCGCGTGATCTGACGAACGGGCATGGCCCGCGTCGAGACGGGGCTTGACGACGGGACCCGCGCGCCGCGCACCGCCGCACGCCGGACGCCGGTTCGACGGCCGTGCGGCTGGGAACGGAGTCTTCCTCTGAGTCGAACGCCCCGCGCGCACGTAGGTGGTACGGGAGGACTCTCGCCCTCCCGGCCCACGTCGCCCGGGGACGCACCGACCGATTCGAGGAGAGCACACCGATGAGCACAGCACGCCTGAACGACCGGCTGACCAGGCACCAGCCCCTGGTTCTTGGCCTGTTCCGCATCGTCCTCGGCCTGCTGTTCACCAGTGAGGGCGCCGCCACGGTCTTCGGGCTGCTGGATCGGCGGGCCAGCCCCGCGGGCGACTGGCCGTTCTGGTACGCCGGGGTGATCGAACTGGTCGCCGGTGCGCTGGTGCTCGTCGGCGCGGTGACGCGCGGCGCGGCGTTCCTCAGCTCGGGAATCATGGCCTTCGCCTACTTCACCGAGCACCAGCAGGACGGCCTCTTCCCGCTGCAGAACGGCGGCCTGTCCCCGGTGCTGTTCTGCTGGGGGTTCCTGCTGCTGGTCTTCTTCGGACCGGGCGCTCTGTCCCTGCCGGGGCTGATCCGCCGTGGCGGCACCCTTCCGGACGAGGCCCGGCCGGTGGCCGGCCGGGCCTCGTGACGGTACGGCACGTCCCTCACCCGGTGCTGCCACGGGTCTCGGCGGCTACGGCCACTCTCCGGTCGCCGGAGACGTGTCGCGGAACTCCGTTCAGGACGGCCGCCCGCCGAACTGCCTCCATGGCTTCAGTCTGCGGCCCGGCGAGAACACCTGCTTCTCCACCCTCCGTCGCACCGTCGTCCCGTCTCCACCCGTCGGCGAACCATCCCGTCGCACCGGGCACACGGTGAAGGCCTTCCGGTTCCACTCCGACGAGGGCATCGTCCCTCCGGCCGGCCGGAGCTCTGCCGGCCACCGGCGCCACGGTCCCGAAGCGCTCGCCCGGTTCGGTCTGGTCCGCGCCCGGAATCGGTGACCGCCCGGTCAGCCGGCCGCTCGTGGCCGAAGAACGACGTACCCCCGGGGACGCCTCCTTGACTGGTGACTCGCCGACCCCCATATTCGCCAACACCCCGTCACTCACTCCCGTAGAGGTGGCCAGTGAGAAGCCTCAGAGCCTGGGCTGCCCCGTACGCGGCCACCGCCCTCGTCCTTCTCACCACGGCCCTGAGCCCCGCCTCCTTCTCCGCCTCGGCGTCGCCGCCGGGCGAACCGGCCTTCGACACCCACCCCGCCAAGGCCGCGCTCGCCCGGCTGTTGCCGCGCCACGTCTCGCAGTTCACCCTCGCCGCAGCGAGCCGCCCAAGGTCCGGGGACTACTTCAGCGTGTCCGGCCGAGCCGGCCAGGTGCGCGTTCAGGGGACCAGCCCCGCCGTGATCCTCAGTGGCGTCAACTGGTACCTCAAGTACACGGCCAAGGTGGACATCGGGTGGCCCGGACGGAGTACGGCCAAGCTGCCCCGCACCCTGCCCGCGCCCGCGGGCACCGTCCGCAGGCATGCCTCGGTTCCGCACCGCTTCGCGCTCAACGACACCGACGACGGCTACTCCGGTGCCTACCGCGACTGGACGTCCTACGAGAAGCAGATCGATCTTCTCGCCCTGCACGGAGTGAACGAGGTCTTCGTCCAGATGGGCGCCGACGCCGTCTACTACGAAACACTCCAGGAGTTCGGCTACTCCGAGGGCGAGCTCGGGTCATGGATCCCCGGTCCGGCGCACCAGCCGTGGTGGCTGATGCAGAACATGTCCGGCTTCGGCGGCCCGGTCTCCGAGCGGCTCGTCGAGGAGCGGGCAGAGCTCGGCCGCAGGATCACCGACCGGCTGCGCCAACTCGGTATGACCCCCGTCCTGCCCGGCTACTACGGAACCGTGCCTCCGGGATTCACGGAGCGGAACCCCACCGGGCCGGCGGTGCCGCAGGGTGACTGGGTCGGATTCGAGCGGCCCGACTGGCTCGACCCGCGCAGCGAGGTGTTCCGCAGGGTCGCCGCCTCGTTCTACCGCCACCAGCGTGAGCTGTTCGGCGACTCCACCATGTACAAGATGGACCTGCTGCACGAGGGCGGCCGGCCGGGGAACGTGCCGGTCCGGGACGCGGCCGAAGCCGTGATGAACGCTCTCCAGACCGCGCGCCCCGGCGCCGTGTGGGCCCTGATCGGCTGGCAGAACAATCCATCGACGCAGATCATCGACGCCGTCGACAAGAGCAGGCTGCTCATCGTCGACGGACTGTCCGATCGCTACGACGGCCTCGACCGGGAAACCACCTGGCACGGCGCGCCCTACGCGTTCGGCACGATCCCCAACTTCGGCGGTCACACCACTGTCGGCGCCAACACCGCCGTCTGGGCCGAGCGCTTCGAGCAGTGGCGCACCAAGCCCGGCAGCGCGCTCTCCGGCATCGCCTACATGCCGGAAGGTACCGGCGGCAACCCGGCCGCCTACGAACTGTTCACCGAACTGGCCTGGCGCAGGGGCCCGCTGGATCACCGAGCCTGGTTCGGCCAGTACGCGGAGCGCCGCTACGGCGGTGCCGACCCGCACGCCGCCCGGGCGTGGGAGCTGTTGCGCAGTGGCCCCTACAGCACACCGTCCGGCACCTGGAGCGAGTCCCAGGACAGCCTGTTCACCGCCCGCCCCTCGCTGACGGCCACCTCGGCGGCCAGCTGGAGTCCCGGCGCGATGCGTTACGACCCGAGTACGGTGCACCGGGCGCTGGCCGAACTGCTGCGGGTCGCGCCGGCGCTGCGCACCACCGACGCCTACCGCTTCGATCTGGTCGACGTCGCCCGCCAGGCCCTGGCCAACCGCAGCCGGGCGCTGCTCCCGCGGATCAAGGCGGCCTACGACGCCGAGGACCTGACCCGCTTCCGCGAGCGGGCCGCCGAGTGGAAGAGCGACCTCGCCCTGCTGGACCGGCTGCTCGCCACCGACACGCGGTTCCTCCTCGGCCCTTGGCTGGAGGACGCCAAGTCCTGGGGCCGCACGAAGGCGGAGAGGGCCGCCGCCGAGTTCGACGCCCGCTCGATCCTCACCACCTGGGGCCACCGCTCCGGCAGCGACTCGGGTGGCCTGCGGGACTACGCCAACCGGGAGTGGTCCGGCTTGGTCTCCGACTTCCACGCGATGCGCTGGACGACGTACCTCGACTCCCTCGACACCGCGCTGGCCACCGGCCGGGCGCCCGTCGCCATCGACTGGTTCGCGCTCGAGAACGCCTGGAACCAGCGGCGCGACAGCTATCCCGTCCGGGCGTCGGGCGACCCCGTGGCACTGGCCACCGCGGTTCTCCACGCCCTGCCCACGCCTGCTCCGCCCGGACCGCCGGCCGGCGCCGGGGGCAATACCTGACGGGGACGTTCCCGGCTCCCCCGGACAGCCGATTCACCGATCCACTCCGCCGGTTGGTCGACCGACTCGAGAGGCTGGGAGGCTGCAGTGAGACAGGTGGGACACAGACGGGCCGGTGTCGTCGTGGCGGTGCTGAGCGGTCTGGCGCTGGCCGCGGCGACATCGACGGCCGCGCACGCCGACGAGCACACCGACACCGGACCCGACG
>NZ_JBVHVP010000055.1:0-6387 GCF_055564775.1 Streptomyces sp. NPDC028991
GAGTTCCCGGTGTAGGTGTCGGTGGGGATGGGTGTGGTGAGGGTGAGGGCGGGCTGGGCGTCGTCGAGCATGTAGGTGATGCGGTCGGTGGGGTATTCGGGGTCGATGGGGAGGTAGGCGGCGCCGGTTTTGAGGACGGCGAGCATGCTGGTGATGGCGTCGAGGGATTTGGGCAGGGCGATGGCTGCGAAGTCTTCGGCGCCGAGGCCTTGGGTGAGCAGGTGCCGGGCGAGCTGGTTGGCGCGTGCGTCGAGTTCGGCGTAGGTGAGGTGGGTGTCCTCGTGTACGACGGCGACCGCGTCGGGTGTGCGTTGTGCCTGCTGGGTGACGAGTTCGTGCAGGGGGGTGCCGGGGAGGTCGGTGCGGGCGCCGTTCCAGTCGACCAGCACCCGCTGCCGTTCGGCCGGGTCGAGGGTGTCGAGTCGGGCGAGGGGCTGGTCGGCGTCGGTGACCAGGGTCTCCAGCACCCGCACCATCCGACGGCCGATGGCGCGGGCGAACTCCTCGTCGTAGAGGTCGGGCCGGTAGTCGACACGGAAGGACAGCTCGGCGCCGCGCATCGTCGCGACGACGTTGACGGCGAAGTGCGTACCGCCCTTGATGTCCGCCGAGGCCACGCGCAGCCGGTCCGTGCCGGCCGTGGCGTCCAGGCCGCCCTCCTCGACCGGGTAGTTCTGGAAGACCATGGCGGTGTCGAAGAGTTCGCCGTGTCCGGCCCAGCGCTGGATGTCGGCCAGTCCGGCCCACTGGTGGTCCAGGAGGCGGGTCTGTTCGGCCTGGAGGCGGCGGAAGAAGCCGCTGACCGGTTCGGCGTGGTCGAGGCGGGCGCGGACCGGGAGGGTGTTGATGAACAGGCCGACCATCGACTCGACGCCGGGCAGCTCGGGCGGGCGGCCGGAGACGGTGGCGCCGAAGACGACGTCGTCGCGGCCGGTGGCCTGGGCCAGTGCCAGGGCCCAGGCGCCCTGCACCACCGTGTTCATGGTCACGCCCTGACCCCGCGCCCACGACGCCAGGGCACCGCTGACCTCGGAGTCCACGGTGAAGGAGACGTTTTCGGGCGCGGACGGCGCGGTGCCGGCGCCCGGGGCGAGCAGGGCGGGCTCGTCGAGTCCGGCCAGGGACTCCTGCCAGGCCGCCCGGGCCGCGTCCCGGTCGCGGGCGTCGAGCCAGGCGAGGTAGTCGCGGTAGGGACGCACCCGGGGGAGCGCGGAAGGATCACCGGCGGAGGCGTACAGCGCCATGAGCTCGCGCAGCAGCACCGGCATGGACCAGCCGTCGAGCACGATGTGGTGGTTGGTCATCACCAGCCGGACCCGGTCGGGGGACAGCCGGATCGCCGTGAAGCGCAACAGCGGCGGACGGCCCAGGTCGAACCGTCGCGCGCGGTCGTCGGCGGCCAGCCGGCCGGCCTCCGCATCGCGCTCGCCCTCGGGCAGGGCGGACAGGTCGGCGTCCTGCCACGGCAGGTCGACGTCGCGCAGGACCAGCTGCGCCCAGGCGCCGTTCTTGCGCTGCCGGAACCCGGCGCGCAGGTTGGCGTGCCGCCGCAGCAGGGCCTGCGCCGCGGCCCGCATCCGGGCGCCGTCGAACGGGCCCTCCAGGTCGAACGCCACCTGGCCGACGTAGAGGTCGGGTCCCTCCGAGTGCAACAGGCCGAGGAAGACGAAGCCCTCTTGCAGCGGGGCGAGCGGAAGGATGTCCTCGATCTTGCTGTGCGAACGAGACGGTTGCTGACTCACTGCTCAATCTCCCACTCGGACTGAAGGTCGGACTCGAACTCCTCGATCTCGGACTGACTGAGCGAGTCGAGGGTCACGTCGGACGGGGTCAGGCCGCCGGCACCGGGACGGCCGGCATGCTCCACCAGGGCTTCCAGCGCCCGGAACCAGTGCTCGGCCAGTTTCCGGGCGTCGTGGTCGGGGACCAGGCGACGTGCGTAGGTCCACTCCGCGCGCAGTCGGGGACCGTCCTCTCCCTCGTACGCGACGGCGCTGACCTCCACCGCGTGGGCCATCGGTGCCGCGGGGCGCGAGGCGGCCACTCCGCCGCCGGTCACCGTCCACGGCTCCGGGGTTCGCGAGGCCGGAGTGATCCGGCGCCCCAGGTAGTTGAAGCCGAAGTCGGGTTCGGGGAGGCCGGCGAGCCGGGGGCCCGCGGTGGGGTTGAGGTGACGCAGCAGGCCGAAGCCGATGCCGTCGCCCGGCACGGCCCGCAACTGCTCCTTGACCTGCTTGAGGCCGTCCCGGAGGGCGTCCCCGTCCTGGTGCAGCCGGGCCCAGTCGGCGACGTCCGGCGCGAGCCGCACCGGATGGACGGCGGTGAACCAGCCGGCCGTGCGGCTCAGTTCGGCGCCCGGCACGGCGTCCTCGTGGCGGCCGTGACTCTCCAGGTCGACCACGACGGGCGCGTCGGGATCCTCGCCGCGACCACGCCGCCACTCGGCGACGGCGAACGCGAGGGCGGCCAGCAGGACGTCGTTCACGCTCGCGTTGACGCTCCCCGGGACCCGTGTGAGCAGCGCTTCGGTGGTCGGGGACGCCAGGTCGAGGCCGATTCGCCCCGCCTCGCCCTGGACATCGCGCTCACGGTCCAGCCGCAGTGTGCCCGCCCCGGCGAGCGTGTCCTCCCAGTGAGCGGTCTCCGCCTCGACCCGCGGGTCGGTGGCGAGCCGCTCCAGCGAGGTGGCCCACTGCCGCCACGAGGTGCCCACCGGGGCGAGTTCGTCGCCCTGGTACGCCGTGGCGAGATCCGGAACGACGATGCTCCAAGTCACCGAGTCGACCACCAGGTGGTGCGCGACCAGTACCAGCAGGCCGTCCCGTCCGGCCCCGCGGTCGATCCGCACGGCCTGGAGCATGCGGCCTTCGGCGGGCGCGAGGCGGTCGCGCGCGGCGCACGCCGCCTCCGTGACCAGGGACTCGAAGTCGACCGCCGAGCCGGGAGCCGCCGTGGTGACGGCGAGTATGTCCGCGGCCGGCACCGTGCCCGGCCGGCGGACCTCCGCGCTCCCGTCGGAGCGGACGAGCATCCGCAGCGCGTCATGGTGATCCAGCACGCTCTGCAGGGCGGAGACCAGCCGGTCCGGTTCCACCGAGGGCGGCAGGGACACCACGACGGACTGGTTGAAGTCGTCGCCGCCCAGACCGAGTTCGGCGCTGCGCGCCATCACGGGGGTCAGCGGAGCGGGGCCGTGCGGCGGTACCTCGGCGACCTCCGGCACGGTGTCGTCCACCCGGACCGCGAGCGCCGCGGCCAGCTGAGCCGGCGACTGGTGCTCGAACACGTCACGGACGGCGAGGGTGAGGCCCGCCGCGCGGGCCCTGCTGACGAACTGGATGGACAGGATGCTGTCACCGCCCAGATCGAAGAACCCGTCGTCGATCCCCACCGCGGGCAGGCCGAGCACCTCGGCGAAGAGGGTGCACAGCAGCTCCTCGGTGCGGGTGCGGGCGGCCCGCCCGGTGGACGGCGCCGCGTAGTCCGGGGCGGGCAGCGCCTTGCGGTCCAGCTTGCCGTTGGCGGTCAGCGGCAGACCGTCGAGGACGACGAACGCCGACGGCACCATGTAGTCCGGCAGCGCCTGGCGAACGAAGGCGCGCAGCGCGTCGGTGTCGACGTCGCCGGCCCGGCCCTCGGCGGCCACCACGTAGCCGACCAGGCGCCGGTCTCCCGGCCGGTCCTCGCGGACGACGACGGCGGTCTGGGCCAGCTCGGCCCGGGACGAGAGGACCGTCTCGATCTCACCGAGCTCCACCCGGAAGCCGCGGATCTTCACCTGGTCGTCGGCGCGGGCCAGGTACTCCAACTCACCCGCCGGGTTGTAGCGGACCAGGTCGCCCGTGCGGTACATCCGCTCGCCCGCCCCGTACGGATCCGCGACGAACCGCTCACAGGTCAGGTCGGCGCGGCCCAGGTACCCGCGCGCCAGACCGGTCCCGGCGATGAACAGCTCGCCGGGCACACCCGCGGGCACCGGCTGGAGGTACCGGTCGAGGACGTACGCCCGGGTGTTCCCCATCGGCCGCCCGACAGGAAGGGACCCCTGCGCCGTGTACGGCGCCCCCACCTCGTGCTGGGTCACGCACAGCGTCGTCTCCGTCGGCCCGTACAGGTGGCGGAGTACGGCGCGCGGCGCGTGCGCCAGCACCCGGGCCACCGCGGCGGGCGACACCACGTCACCACCGGTCAGCACCTCCCGCACGCCCGAGAAGCACTCCGGCGCCTCCTCGGCGATGACCCGGAAGAAGCCCGCGGTGAGGTGGACCGCGGTGATGTCGTGGGCCGAGATCAGGTCGGTGATCGCGGCCGCGTCCAGATGCCCGGGGGGTGCCACGACGACCGTCCCGCCGGAGACCAGCGGCACCCACATCTCGTAGCAGGACACGTCGAACGCGTGCGGGGCGTGCAGCAGCACCCGCTCGTGAACGCCCGGCCGCCAGCAGTGGTCGCGGACGAGGTCCACGACTCCGCGGTGCGTGACGGCCACGCCCTTCGGAGTCCCGGTGGACCCGGACGTGTACATCACGTACGCCAGATCCTGCGGACTCACGCCCGTGTCCGGCACGCCGTGGTCGTGCCCCGCGCCGGACGGGGCGCCGTACTCGTCGACGACCATCACCCGTGCGCCCAGCTCCCCCGCGCGCACGGCCTCCGCCCGGTCGGCGAGGACCAGCGTCGCGGCGGTGTCCGCCACGATGTGCCGCATCCGGTCGAGCGGATACGTGTCGTGCAGCGGCACATAGGCGCCGCCCGCCTTGGTGATGGCCAAGGTGGCCACGACATGGGCCGACGACCGCTCCATCAGCATGACCACCGGCGTCCCCGGCCGCACGCCCTGCTGCCGCAGCAGCCGGGCCAGCCGGTTGGCGCGGGCTTCGAGTTCGGCGTACGACACCGTCGTCGCGCCCTGCACGAGGGCCGGCGCGTCGGGCGTCCTGAGCACCTGCGCGGCGAACAGCTCGGGCAGCGTCGCGTCCAGGCTCTCCAGGACGGGCCCGGTTCCCCCGGAGAGCAGCCGGTCCCGTTCGGCTCCGCCGAGCACCGGCACCTGGGACAGCCGGGCACCCGGATCGGAGACGACCGCCTCCAGCGTCCGCACGAACCGCTCGACCAGGACCCGCGCCGTCGACCGGTCGAACAGGTCGGTCCGGAAGTCCAGCGCACCCGTCAGTCCGGTCCTCCGGCCGTCGCCGTCCCGTACCTCGGCGAGAGCGAAGGCCAGATCGACCTTGGCCGCGCCGAGCCGGCTGCGCTCCGCGGTGACCCGCAACCCCGGCAGACCGAGTGAGGCGTCCGGGTCCGTCTCCGCGGTGCTCAGGTTGAGCATCACCTGGAAGAGCGGGTGGTGCGCCAGCGTACGGGCCGGGTTCAGCGCCTCGACCAGCCGCTCGAAGGGGAGGTCCTGGTGGGCGTAGGCCGCGAGGTCGGTGCGGCGCGTGCTCTCCAGGAGCTCCCGGAAGGTGGGGTTGCCGCTGGTGTCGGTCCGCAGGACGAGCGTGTTGACGAAGAAGCCGATGAGGTTCTCCGTCGCGTCGTCGGTACGGCCCGCGACCGGCGCGCCGATCGGGATGTCCTCACCCGCGCCGAGCCGGGTGAGGAGCACGGCGAGCGCGGCCTGGACCACCATGAACGTACTCGAGTGCGTGGTGCGCGCCAGCTCGGTCAGCCGCGCGTACAGGTCGGCGTCGAGCGAGAACGCGACGCGGTCACCGTCCTGGCTCGCCACCGCCGGCCGGGGCCGGTCGGTGGGCAGGTCCAGCTGCTCGGGCAGCCCGGCCAGCCGCTGCTTCCAGTAGGCGAGTTGTCTGCCGGCGGCGCTGTCGGCGTCGGTGTCGTCGCCGAGTACCTCCCGCTGCCACAGGGCGTAGTCGGCGTACTGGACCGGCAGCGGCTCCCAGGCCGGCCCGTCGCCCGCGCACCGCGCCGTGTAGGCGGCGGCGAGATCCTGGGCCAGGGGGGTGCGGGACCAGGCGTCGGTCGCGATGTGGTGGATGAGCAGCAGCAGGACGTGCTCGTCCGCCGAGATCCGGAACAGCGTCGCCCGCACCGGTATGTCGGCCGTCAGATCGAACGCGTGATGTACGGCCTCGGAGAGCTTCCCGTCCAGCTCGCTCTCCTCCGTGGCGACCACGGTGAGCGGCACGACACCGGGCTCCCACGCGTGAACGACCTGCCGGGGCCCCTGTTCGTCCTCGGTGTAGGTGGTGCGCAGGCTTTCGTGGCGGGCGACGAGGTCGTTGAGCGCCGCGTGCAGGGCGTCGTGGTGGAGGGCGCCGGTGAGGCGGAGCGTGGTGGGGATGTTGTAGGTGGGGGTGGGGCCTTCGAGCTGGTGGAGGAACCAGAGGCGTTGCTGGGCGTAGGAGAGGGGGATGCGTTCGGGGCGGG
>NZ_JBVHVP010000056.1:0-6063 GCF_055564775.1 Streptomyces sp. NPDC028991
GGCCGGCCGCGACAAGCCGCTCAACGACCTCACGGATCTGCATGGTGGTCACTACGGCGACGTCGACACCGGGCTCCAGACGGACCGCGTCCAGCTGGCGGAAGCGATCCGGGTCGCGTCGACGAAGGCGTTCGTGATCCTTGACGGCACACTCCTGCCGATCGACCGCATCGCCGCGGACCGGCCCTTCTACTCCGGGAAACACAAGAAGCACGGGATGAACCTGCAGGTCCTCACGGATCCCTTCGGCCGACTGCTGTGGGCCTCGCCGGCCCTGCCCGGCGCCGTCCACGATGTCCGCGCGGCCCGCGAGCACGGCATCGTCGACGCCCTTGCCGCGGCCGACATCACGTGCTGGGCGGACAAGGCATACCGGGGTTCCGGCGGAAACGTCCGCACTCCCTACTGGGGCCGCTGGGAAACCCTCTCCGCCGGTCAGAAGGCCGTCAACCGGTCCCACGCGAAGATCCGCGCACTCGTCGAGCAGGCCATGGCCACCCTCAAAGCCTGGCGGCTCCTCCGCAGGCTCCGGTGCTCGACCACCCGCATCACCAGCCTCGTCCAGGCCGTCCTCGCCCTGCATCTGGCCAGCTCAGAGTGAGGATGGAAAGGGCTCCGTTTCTCACGGTGATCGTGTTACGAGCTCTATGCCCAGACCGTTGTCAGTGCGCCCGCGGAGAATCAGCGGATGGCCCTCGAACCGAGAGTGGCCGGGGAGTCCGAGATCCTCGCTGCTGCATTACGCGCGCATCTACCCGAGACCCGCTGTCGGCAGCGATAGCCCTGCGATGGAAAAGCGGCTGCTCTCACGCGGTTCGGCGGTGATACTGATGGTCATTCAAGTAAGTGGGGTAGCTGTGGCGGGTCTTGAGATAGCGGTGTCCTTCGAAACGCTGGTGTGTTCCAGCTGTGCCCGCGTTCGTCAGGCGGGAGACGCCTGCCCTTGTGGTGTTGAACCAGACAGTCAGGCCGACATAGACGCCCTCTTTCGTCGGCAAGCCGCAGCCAACGCCCTGGCTCTGCTTGATGAGGCACCTGCGCAGGACGGTTCACGTCCCTTCGGTGGCCCGGAAGAGGTGGGACAGTTTGCTGGTTGGGCAGAACAGTGGCTCGACGCCTTCTTCGAGGCCACGGCCGCTGTTGCTCTCAACACCCCGCAAGGGATGACGGACCTGCACCGGGAGGTACGGAGCCTGGTAACCGAACGGGCTCGGCTTGGTTCGGTAGCGCGTAGGCGTCCATGGCTACAGCTCATTGACGCAGCGCAAGATGGTGTCGGCCTGCTGTCCGATATGGCCCGATCATGTCTGTCTGCGCTCGCAGCCCGCACACCTACGGAAGCGGAACAGAGTGCGAACGATGCTCAGCGACACGTTGATGCCTTCGTCGAGCGATTCTCGTCTTGCACTGCAGTGCTACAACGAATGGACGGGTTCGTTCAGCAGACGACCCCTGCTGAGCAGGTCAGCCACCTGCTCGCGCAGGAGATGACGAGCCGTGCAGTCCATGACCTGCCCGAGCTTATGCAGCACACGGACGCTGAGATCGGCTCCCTCGTTGAAGTCATGCCGGCACCCAATTTTGGGGTCGGCCTTCAGTTCGCCCTGTACGAATCGGCTCTATCGGTCTGCGGAGACCCCCATCGATTCCGGCAAGTCGTCAAGGATGGCCACAGCGTTTTTGCACAGGACCCCACCCGACTAACGAGCCTTGCCACAGACCCCCACTTTCTACCTGACCTGAATGAAGCACTCCTGGACCTGTTCGATACCGGTGCCCAGGCCACCCGTGCGATGTACGGAGAAGCCACACTGGCCCGACAGACCGGCCGCACGCTGGTCTCATTGGCAACCAGCCTGGTGGAGGGTGCGGGGCAACTCGTCGCCTGCGCACTTCTGACGTGCAGCGGCCGCAAATCGCGGCCGTACACCAAACTGAGACAGGAGAACGCCACAACCCTTCTTCGGACGGTGGCTGAGACGCCTGATCTCGGCCCACTGATCAAGGGGTGCAACTGGAACCTGCGCACCGCAGAGGCACACCGCATGCTGCGCTACACCGATCGCGGCGTGCAGGGCGAGATCAGCAGCGGCGAGATATATCTGTCGTGGGAAGAGCTCGTCGACGAGATCATCCAAGCCAACGAAAGCACTCTGGGCTGTCTAGTAGCCCTCATACATGCGCTGAGCACACTCGACATAAAGGCTGTCGCAGACAATGCCTGGACCGATTTCGGCATCACCCAGCCTGAGTTCCTGCGCGCCGTACTGACCACGATGGGATACAGCGATGCCGTGCTTGAGGAAGAACGAGGCACTTGGACGGTGTCAGCGACCCCTGTAACGGACGTTGCCCCATCGACACTGGCCGTAGCGATCGGCGCCATGGTCCCCGACCAGATCACCACCCTGCGCCTCCATCTCCGCATGTCTGATGGCATGCACATGTTTTGGGGCCCCGTCGCACCTCTGCGGGCCTTCGCTGGCGGGCACGATGCTGATGGTGACTCCCACGCCATCGCATCAGTCCGTCTGTTGCGGACATGGACGTATGACGGCACACGCTGTCTCGACACAGCCGCGGTGCGCTTCTGGTTCGCCACTCAAGCTGGTACTGCCGTGGCAGCGGATCCTGCAGGGGCCATAGCCAGACTCCGGGCGTTGCGGGGCTTGGCGCGTGAGCTGGACGACCACGAGGCTGCCGAAGCCCTCACCGCTGCCATCCGCGCGGTAAGAGCAGCCGACAGTTTGGATCGCCAGTCTCAGGACTGTCTCGCCCGGTTGACTGACTGGCTCCGGAACCCAGGAACAGTTTCGTCTGAGTGCATGGGCTGATCCGATCGATTCGGCTATGTCCAGCGCATGGCGATGGCGGAGAGCTGTTCGATCCGGTCTGGTGTGAGGGTTGCGGCTCTGCTGCGCTGGTTGCCGATCCATGCCCCGAGCCGTAGTTCCCGTTCCTCCTGGTTCTCGCCGGCGACGATCCGCTCAACCCACTTTCTGGGTACGCGCAGGTGTCCCTCGCGTTCGTAGAACTGCTTGGCTGCGGCGTAGTTCATGGCCCATTTGTCGGCCTGGGTACGGCGCGGGGGCGGCTTCTCGTCCTCGGTGGCGGGTTCGATCCCGAGGACCTGTTCACACATCCACTGCTGCACGGTGGTGAGGTTGTCCCAGCCGTACCGGACGGAGCGTACCCACCGGCCGAGGTCTGCGCCCTGGTGCACGACGTCGCCCGCCTCGGTGGGCAGCGGGCGGCCGGCCTCCAAGTGGAGCCGGACCAGGTGGAAGGCCCGCTGCCACTCCACCGGCCAGGCCGGGCACCACGATGGGTCGATGTCGTCCAGCTGCTCGTGCCGCTCGTCCGACAGCGCCCCGGCGACGGAGCCCACGGGCAGTCCTTCGGCACGCCGCTGCTCGATCTCCTGTGCCTTGCGGGCGGCGGCCCTGGCGTTCTTCAGCCAGATGCCCACCCGGTAGCCCTGGAAGGTGGCGTCCAGCGGGGCAAGGAGGTGGCCCGCCTCGGCCGCCCACCCGCGCGCCGCCGCGAGACCTTCCTCCCACGCGACGTCGAAGTGGCTCCAGACCATGCCGAGCTTCTCCAGTTGAGCGACGCGGTCCTCGTCCATGTCGCCGCGGGCGTAGAACCGGCGGGCGTCGGCGATCCACTGCCCGAGCGGGAACCCGGCGAGGGAGGCCGGCCACTCCTCGCCTTCCGCCTCCTGGTCGTCGACGGCGGGCACGCGGAACGTGAACGGCACCTTCAAGTCTTCGTGCTTGCGGGCGTAGATGACGGCGGCCTCGATGCCGCGCCGCCAGTGGGCGTGTTCGGGGTTGAGGACGCGCAGGTTGATGAACGCGGCGAGTTGCGCAGGGTCGCGTGGGGTGGAGAACTTCAGCAGCTGGCGGGCGGGTGCCGACAGCCGGTCGCTTCGGTCGCTCCCGCCTCCCTCGCCCTCGCTGCCCGAGCGGCTCTGCACGCCCCGGACACGGCTCTGTGCCTGTTGCTCGGCGAGCTGTTCCACGACGCGGGCGTCGTGCGCGCGCAGCGCTTCCAGGAGCTTGGCCAGGCCGCCGTAGGCGCGGGAGGTGAGCATGTTGTCGGCCGTCTCGCCCGGACCGAGCAGGACCGGCACGACGAGGGAGGCGACCTTGCCCTCGCCGGGCTGCATCCGCAGCGCCCGGCCGACGGCCTGGACGAGGTCCGGCATGGAGCCGCGTACGTCGGCGAAGTACACCGAGTCGCAGTCCTTGATGTCGACGCCCTCACCGAGGACTTTCACTGAGCCGAGAAAGCTCTTCTCCACGACCATGCCGTCCGTGGCGATGCCGGTCGCGAACTCGCCCAGCACCCGGCGCCGGTGGTTGGGCTTGTGCTCGCCGCACAGCCAGTTGGCCCAGATCGTCTTCGGGTATGGCTCGGGGTCCTCGGCGTGCAGTTTCGCGGCGACGTCGGGGAGGCCGGCCGCGAAGGCCTCGGCTTCCTTCACCATGTGGTGGAAGACGAGTGTGCGCCGGAAGTTCTCCTCGGCCGACGCCTTCACCAGGGCGGTCTGGAGCGCGGCGAGACGGGCCCCGCGGATCTCGTCCGAGCGTCCTTCGGCGCCCAGGAGCTGCGCGGCCTGGAGCTGGGTGTCGGTGATGTCCACGCATACGACCTGGTAGGGGGCGCAGATGCCCCGGTCGATGGCCTCCGAGAGGGTCAGGGTGAACGCCCTGCTGCCGAAGGGCCCGTCGGGATCGTCGTCCATGCTCGCGACCAGCTCACCCGGGGCGCCGGCCTCGTTCTCGTCCCCGAGCTGCCACAGCCGCGGCGTGGCCGTCATGTAGAGACGGCGGAGCGACGGGATTTTCTGGTTGTCGTGGACGACAGCCCACGGCTTCCCGATCCGCCCCGATGTCCGGTGTGCCTCGTCCACGACGATCAGGTCCCAGGCCGCGAGGCCCGCGGCGTGCGCCCGTTCCAGCGTGCCCAGGCCGAGGCTGGCGTACGTGGCGTAGACGGTCACCTTCTTCAGGCCCCGGGTCCACTCCACCAGTTCGTCCACGTCCGTGGTGTTGGGGAAGGACACCTCCTCACCCCGCAGTGAGGACACCCCGATCATCGGCCCCCGGCGGCCCCCCTCACGCCACGCGGACTCGGTCTGCGCCAGCAGGTCCAGCGAGGGCACGAGCACCAGCACACGGCTCGCATGGAGCTTCTCCGTGCTGCGGACCGCCACCCGGCTCTTCCCGGACCCGGTCGCCATGATCACCTGTGTTCGAAGTCCTCGCTCGGGCACAAGTGATCTTGCAGGCAATTGGAGGGCGCGCACGACCGCGTCAATGGCTTCTCTCTGGGCTGCCTCACGCTGATCAGCGCGGTCTGTGCTCGACATATTCGCCTGCCTTCTCCTGGGGTGCCGTCCGGTCGATTCGAGCGGCGGGAAACGGGAAACCTGCATGCAGGGGAGCAGCAAGGACGGCGGATGAACTGACGTGGCCGACTGCCTTCTTTGCCTGATGGAGGACCGGAGACCTCCGTGGTGAGGTCTTGGCAACTGGTTGGATGTGCCCGAGCTGGTGCGCTATGAGTCCAGAGTCTATCCCAAGCTAAAAAATGAAGCACACTAACCCGATACTTCGCGACGCAACAGATACGGCGGACGATCGCTCCTGCTCAGACTGAAACACCACGGCGGTTCTGAACCTTGACTGACTCCCCGTCACCATCTCATCCCCTTACCGCCGACCGGGCCCCGCGCAGCGGGCCCGGCCAGGGTGGCGCGGAGCGCCACCCGGTGGAGCCGAAGGCTCTGCAGCTCCGGTAGCGCAGCGAACGGAGCCTCACTTTGCTTGCGCAGCAAGCAAAGCAGCGTCCCGCACACCTGGCTGGAGCGCAGCGGAGGCCGCCCCCCGGCCCGCAACGCGGGCCGTTTTCCCTGCGGTTGGTGGTGCGCGCGCAGCGCGCACCACCTGGCGGTGAGCGCAGCGAGCCGCATCCGCTCACGCGGAGCGTGAGCGGCCGGGGAGCGCAGCGAGCCGGTTCGCTGCTGCGGGCGCAGCCCGCAGGGGCCCGCTCCGCGGG
>NZ_JBVHVP010000057.1:0-1216 GCF_055564775.1 Streptomyces sp. NPDC028991
AACACAGTGGACGCGAGCAACTGAGGACAAGCCCTCGGCCTATTAGTACCGGTCACCTCCACACCTTGCGGTGCTTCCAGATCCGGCCTATCAACCCAGTCGTCTACTGGGAGCCTTAACCCCTCAAGGGGGTGGGAGTCCTCATCTCGAAGCAGGCTTCCCGCTTAGATGCTTTCAGCGGTTATCCCTCCCGAACGTAGCCAACCAGCCATGCCCTTGGCAGGACAACTGGCACACCAGAGGTTCGTCCGTCCCGGTCCTCTCGTACTAGGGACAGCCCTTCTCAAGACTCCTACGCGCACAGCGGATAGGGACCGAACTGTCTCACGACGTTCTAAACCCAGCTCGCGTACCGCTTTAATGGGCGAACAGCCCAACCCTTGGGACCGACTCCAGCCCCAGGATGCGACGAGCCGACATCGAGGTGCCAAACCATCCCGTCGATATGGACTCTTGGGGAAGATCAGCCTGTTATCCCCGGGGTACCTTTTATCCGTTGAGCGACGGCGCTTCCACAAGCCACCGCCGGATCACTAGTCCCGACTTTCGTCCCTGCTCGACCCGTCGGTCTCACAGTCAAGCTCCCTTGTGCACTTACACTCAACACCTGATTGCCAACCAGGCTGAGGGAACCTTTGGGCGCCTCCGTTACTCTTTAGGAGGCAACCGCCCCAGTTAAACTACCCATCAGACACTGTCCCTGATCCGGATCACGGACCCAGGTTAGACATCCAGCACGACCAGACTGGTATTTCAACGACGACTCCCCCTGAACTGGCGTCCAGAGTTCACAGTCTCCCAGCTATCCTACACAAGCCGAACCGAACACCAATATCAAACTGTAGTAAAGGTCCCGGGGTCTTTCCGTCCTGCTGCGCGAAACGAGCATCTTTACTCGTAGTGCAATTTCACCGGGCCTATGGTTGAGACAGTCGAGAAGTCGTTACGCCATTCGTGCAGGTCGGAACTTACCCGACAAGGAATTTCGCTACCTTAGGATGGTTATAGTTACCACCGCCGTTTACTGGCGCTTAAGTTCTCAGCTTCGCCCCACCGAAATGGAGCTAACCGGTCCCCTTAACGTTCCAGCACCGGGCAGGCGTCAGTCCGTATACATCGCCTTACGGCTTCGCACGGACCTGTGTTTTTAGTAAACAGTCGCTTCTCGCTGGTCTCTGCGGCCACCCCCAGCTCAGAGTGCAAGACTCATCACCGG
>NZ_JBVHVP010000057.1:1313-3391 GCF_055564775.1 Streptomyces sp. NPDC028991
AGGAATGGCCCCCCTTCTCCCGAAGTTACGGGGGCATTTTGCCGAGTTCCTTAACCATAGTTCACCCGAACGCCTCGGTATTCTCTACCTGACCACCTGAGTCGGTTTAGGGTACGGGCCGCCATGAAACTCGCTAGAGGCTTTTCTCGACAGCATAGGATCATCCACTTCACCACAATCGGCTCGGCATCAGGTCTCAGCCACAAGTGCGACGGATTTACCTACCGCACGGCCTACACCCTTACCCCGGGACAACCACCGCCCGGGATGGACTACCTTCCTGCGTCACCCCATCACTCACCTACTAACCGCTTGGTCCGGCGGCTCCACCACTTTCCATTCCCCGAAGGGTCCGGAACGGCTTCACGGCCTTAGCATCACGATGCTCGATGTTTGACGCTTCACAGCGGGTACCGGAATATCAACCGGTTATCCATCGACTACGCCTGTCGGCCTCGCCTTAGGTCCCGACTTACCCTGGGCAGATCAGCTTGACCCAGGAACCCTTAGTCAATCGGCGCAAACGTTTCTCACGTTTGTATCGCTACTCATGCCTGCATTCTCACTCGTGAACCGTCCACAACTCGCTTCCGCGGCTGCTTCACCCGGCACACGACGCTCCCCTACCCATCACAGCCGGCGTTGGCCGTATTGCTGCAATGACACGACTTCGGCGGTACGCTTGAGCCCCGCTACATTGTCGGCGCGGAATCACTAGACCAGTGAGCTATTACGCACTCTTTCAAGGGTGGCTGCTTCTAAGCCAACCTCCTGGTTGTCTGTGCGACTCCACATCCTTTCCCACTTAGCGTACGCTTAGGGGCCTTAGTCGATGCTCTGGGCTGTTTCCCTCTCGACCATGGAGCTTATCCCCCACAGTCTCACTGCCGCGCTCTCACTTACCGGCATTCGGAGTTTGGCTAAGGTCAGTAACCCGGTAGGGCCCATCGCCTATCCAGTGCTCTACCTCCGGCAAGAAACACACGACGCTGCACCTAAATGCATTTCGGGGAGAACCAGCTATCACGGAGTTTGATTGGCCTTTCACCCCTAACCACAGGTCATCCCCCAGGTTTTCAACCCTGGTGGGTTCGGTCCTCCACGACCTCTTACAGCCGCTTCAACCTGCCCATGGCTAGATCACTCCGCTTCGGGTCTTGAGCGTGCTACTAAAATCGCCCTATTCGGACTCGCTTTCGCTACGGCTTCCCCACCCGGGTTAACCTCGCAACACACCGCAAACTCGCAGGCTCATTCTTCAAAAGGCACGCAGTCACGAGACACCAAGCAAGCTTGATGTCCGACGCTCCCACGGCTTGTAGGCACACGGTTTCAGGTACTATTTCACTCCGCTCCCGCGGTACTTTTCACCATTCCCTCACGGTACTATCCGCTATCGGTCACCAGGGAATATTTAGGCTTAGCGGGTGGTCCCGCCAGATTCACACGGGATTTCTCGGGCCCCGTGCTACTTGGGTGTCTCTCAAACGAGCCGCTGATGTTTCGACTACGGGGGTCTTACCCTCTACGCCGGACCTTTCGCATGTCCTTCGCCTACATCAACGGTTTCTGACTCGTCCCACGGCCGGCAGACCGTGGAAGAGAGATCCCACAACCCCGCACACGCAACCCCTGCCGGGTCTCACACGTATACGGTTTAGCCTCATCCGGTTTCGCTCGCCACTACTCCCGGAATCACGGTTGTTTTCTCTTCCTGCGGGTACTGAGATGTTTCACTTCCCCGCGTTCCCTCCACACTGCCTATGTGTTCAGCAGCGGGTGACAGCCCATGACGACTGCCGGGTTTCCCCATTCGGAAACCCCCGGATCAAAGCCTGGTTGACGACTCCCCGGGGACTATCGTGGCCTCCCACGTCCTTCATCGGTTCCTGGTGCCAAGGCATCCACCGTGCGCCCTTAAAAACTTGGCCACAGATGCTCGCGTCCACTGTGCAGTTCTCAAACAACGACCAACCACCCATCACCCCGGGAACAACATCCCGAGTGCACTGGGGCCGGCAACTGAAGACCCAGCCTCACGGCCGTACCCTCAGATACCCAACAGCGTGCCCGACACC
>NZ_JBVHVP010000058.1:0-5291 GCF_055564775.1 Streptomyces sp. NPDC028991
CTGGCGCAGCGGCGTGCGGCCGAGGGTCTGCCGGGTCTGTCGCTGGCCTGGGGTGCCTGGGAACAGTCGGCCGGCATGACCGGCACCCTCACCGAGGCCGACATGCAGCGCATCGCCGCCTCCGGCGCCGCGCCCCTCCCCGTCGAACGCGGGCTGGCCCTCTTCGACACGGCCACCGGCTCCGACGAGCCCCTGGTCGTCGCCGTCGGAGCCACCTCCGGCGACGGCCGGATGCCCGGTGAGGTCCCGCCGCTCCTGCGCAACCTGGTACGCGGCACCCGCCGCTCCGCCGCGACCGCCAGCGGTGGCGCGAGCACCGCGGCCGACCTCGCCCGCCGCCTCCTGGAGATGCCGGCGGACGAAAGGGCCCGCCACGCCGTCGAACTGGTGCGGGCCGAGGCGGCCGCCGTGCTCGGCCACTCCTCGGCCAAGGCCGTCGAACCCGGCCGGGAGTTCCGCGAACTGGGCTTCGACTCGCTCACCGCGGTCGAGCTGCGCAACCGCCTGACCAGCGTGACCGGCCTGCGGCTCACCGCCACCCTGGTCTTCGACTACCCCACCCCGCACGGTCTCGCCGAGCACCTGGTGGGTGAACTCCTCGACGAGCACGGTGAGACCGGCACGCCCGTCGTGGCGGCCGACGTAGCCGAGGACCCGGTCGTCATCGTCGGCATGGCCTGCCGGATGCCCGGCGGCATCGCCACCCCGGACGACCTGTGGCGGATGCTCGCCGACGGCGAGGACCGCATCACCGACTTCCCCACCGACCGCGGCTGGGACCTGAACGCCCTGTTCGGCGGCGGTCACGACAGCCGCGGTGTCAGCGCCACCCGCCGCGGCGGGTTCCTGCACGACGTCGGCGGCTTCGACGCCGGGTTCTTCGGGATCTCCCCGCGCGAGGCCCTCGCGATGGACCCGCAGCAGCGCCTGCTCCTGGAGACCTCCTGGGAGGCCTTCGAACGCGCCGGCATCGACCCGGCGGGCCTGCGGGGCAGCGCCACCGGCGTCTTCGTGGGCACCACGGGCCAGGACTACGCCAACCTCGTCATGACCTCCCGTGAGGACGTCGAGGGACACGCGAGCACCGGCCTCGCCACCAGCGTCATCTCCGGCCGGGTCTCCTACGCCCTGGGTCTGGAGGGGCCGGCGCTCACCGTCGACACCGCCTGCTCCTCCTCGCTCGTCGCGCTCCACCTCGCCGCCCAGTCGCTGCGCAGCGGAGAGAGCTCCCTCGCCCTCGCGGGCGGCGTCACCATCCTCTCGACCCCGATGAACTTCTCCGGGTTCACCCGGCAGGGCGGCCTCGCCGGCGACGGCCGCTGCAAGGCCTTCGCGGACGCCGCCGACGGCACCGGCTGGTCCGAGGGCGTCGGCCTGCTCGTCCTGGAGCGGCTCTCCGACGCCCGGCGGGGCGGCCACGAGGTGCTGGCCGTCGTGCGCGGCTCGGCCATCAACCAGGACGGCGCGTCCAACGGTCTGACGGCGCCCAACGGTCCTTCCCAGCAGCGCGTCATCCGGCAGGCCCTGGCCGGCGCCGGGCTCACCGCCGCCGACGTGGACGCCGTCGAGGCGCACGGTACCGGCACCACCCTGGGCGACCCCATCGAGGCCCAGGCCCTGCTCGCCACCTACGGCAGGGACCGGGACCCGGAGCGGCCGTTGCTGCTGGGCTCCATCAAGTCGAACATCGGCCACACCCAGGCCGCCGCCGGTGTCGCGGGCGTCATCAAGATGGTGCTCGCCATGCGCCACGGCACCCTGCCCAAGTCCCTGCACGTCGACCGGCCGTCCACGCACGTCGACTGGGAGGCCGGGGCGGTCCGCCTGCTCACCGAGGAGACCACCTGGCCGGAGACCAAGCGCCCCTGGCGGGCGGGTGTCTCCTCCTTCGGCCTCAGCGGCACCAACGCCCACGTGATCCTCGAGCAGCCGGAGCCGGTCACCGCCGAGCCGGAGGCCACCACGGCCCCGGAGGAGCCCGCCGTCGTCCCGGCCGTCGTGCCGTGGCCCGTCTCGGCCCGCACCGAAGAGGCCCTGCCCGGACAACTGGACCGGATCACCGCGCTCGACACCTCCCCGCTGGACATCGGCTTCTCCCTGGCCTCCGGCCGCTCGGCCTTCGAGTACCGCGCGGTCCTGCTGGCCCCTGTCGACGGTGCGGGGGAGCCGGTGGAGGTGGCCCGGGGCCGGGCCACCGAGCGGGCCCTGGCCGTGCTGTTCTCCGGTCAGGGGTCGCAGCGGGTGGGGATGGGGCGTGAGCTGTACGCCCGTTTCCCCGCCTTTGCGCAGGCGCTCGACGAGGTGCTCGTCCTGCTCGACCCGCAGCTCGACCGCCCGTTGCGTGAGGTGCTGTTCGCGCAGGAGGGCAGTGACGACGCGGCCCTTCTCGACACGACCGGGTACACGCAGCCCGCACTGTTCGCGGTCGAGGTGGCGTTGTTCCGGCTGGTCGAGTCGTGGGGCGTCACACCCGAGTTCGTCGCCGGTCATTCCGTCGGTGAGATCGCGGCCGCGCACGTGGCGGGGGTGTTCTCCCTGGAGGATGCGTGCGCGCTGGTGGCGGCCCGGGCCCGGCTGATGCAGGATCTGCCGGCCGGCGGCGCGATGGCCGCCGTGCAGGCGGCTGAGGCGGAGATCGTCGGGCGGTTGACCGAGGGTCTGTCTGTGGCGGCGGTCAACGGCCCGGACTCCGTGGTCATCGCAGGTCCAGAGGCGGAAGTGACCGCGCTGGCGGGCGTGTTCGCGGCCGAGGGGCGCAAGGTCCAGCGGCTTTCGGTCAGTCACGCCTTCCACTCGGCGCTGATGGAGCCGATGCTGGACGCCTTCCGTCAGGTGGCGGAGGGGGCGGCGTATGCCGAACCGCGCATCCCGGTCGTCTCCAATGTCACCGGTGCGGTCGCCGAGCCGGGGCAGCTGGCCACGCCCGCTTATTGGGTAGAGCACGTCCGCGCGACCGTCCGGTTCGCCGACGGCGTGCGCGCCCTCGCGGATGCCGGTGCCGACGCCTTCCTGGAGATCGGCCCCGGCGGTGTCCTCACCGCCCTCGCCCAGCAGAGCATCGACGCCGCCGAAACACTGGTCGTCCCCGCGTTGCGCAAGGACCGCGACGAGGAGTCCGCGCTGCTCACCGCGCTGGCCCGGCTCCACGTGGCCGGTACGGACGTCGACTGGGCCCGCTGCTACGAGGGGACCGCTGCGCGCCGTGTCGCGCTGCCCACGTACGCCTTCCACCACGAGCGCTACTGGCCGCGCCCGGCCACGCTCACCGGTGACGTCACCGGCGCCGGACTCCGGCCCGCCGAGCACCCGCTGCTCGGTGCCGCCACCGCCCTCGCCGCGTCCGAGGGAGTCCTGTTCACCGGGCGTCTCTCCCTCTCCACCCACCCCTGGCTCGCCGACCACACCGTCGGCGGCGGCATGGTGCTCTTCCCCGCCACCGGCTTCCTCGAGCTGGCCGTCCGCGCCGGGGACGAGGTCGGCTGCGACCGGGTCGAGGAGTTCACCCTCGCCACGCCGCTCCTGCTGCCCGAGGACGCCGCCGTCGTCGTACAGGTGTGGGCCGGCGCCCCCGACGAGAGCGGCCACCGCACGGTCAGCCTTTACTCCCGGCCGGCCGACGCCCCCGAGGAGACCTGGACCGAGCACGCCTCCGGCGTCCTGACCACCGGCGCCGCCGTCCTGCCCCTGGACACCTCGGTCTGGCCGCCCGAGGGCGCCGTCGCCGTCGACCTGGAGGGCTTCTACGACCGCACCGAGTACGGTCCCGTCTTCCGCACCATCCGCGCCGTCTGGACCCGGGGCGAGGAAGCCTTCGTCGAGGCGACACTGCCGTCCCAGGCCGACGACGCCGGCTACTACGGCATGCACCCGGCGCTGCTCGACGCCGCCGTCCAGTCGGTCGGCTTCGCCGGCCTGGACGACGAGCACAAGCTGCTGCCGTTCCTGTGGGGAGGGGTGTCGCTGCACGCGGGCGGCGCCTCCGTGGTCCGCTTCCGGGTCGCCCGTACCGGCGAGGACTCGGTGTCCATCGCCGCCGTCGACATCGAAGGCGCCCCCGTCCTGTCGGCCGAGTCGCTGGTGCTCCGCGTGCCCGCAGGGACGCGGGCCCCCGCCACCCGCCGTCCGGAGCTGGACTCGCTGCTCCGCCTGGTGTGGGCGCCGGTGCCGGAAACCCCGGAGACCCCGGGGCCCGGGGAGGCCGCCCCCGCCCTCCGGCACGCCACCGTCGCCGCACCGGGCGAGGACGGCGCCGCAGCCGTCCTGACCGGGCTCACCGGCGAGGAAGACCTCGTCTGCGTACCGTTCCTCGGTGACACCGGCGACGGGGCCGAGGGCCGGGACGTGCCCCTCGCCACCCACACGCTCACCGCACGCGCCCTCGGCCTGGTGCAGGAGTGGCTCGCCCAGGAGCGGTTCGCCGGCTCCCGCCTGGTGTTCGTCACCCGCCGCGCCGTCCAGGCCGGCCCCGAGGACCGGGTCCGGGACCTGCCCGCCGCCGCTGTCTGGGGTCTGGTCCGCGCCGCGCAGTCCGAGAACCCGACCCGGTTCGCCCTCGTCGACCTGGACGAGGCCACCCGCGTTGAGGACGTGCCGGCGCGGCTTCCCGCGCCGCTCGCGGGAGGCGACGCCCAGTTCGCGGTCCGGGACGACGCGGTGCTGGTGGCGCGGCTCGACCGTGCGGTGGCGGGACCCGGCCTGCTGCCGCCCGCCGAGGGCCCGTGGCGCCTGGACAGCACCGCTCCGGGCAACCTGGACGCGTTGACGCTGCGCGCCTGCCCCGAGGTGCTGGAGGCGCCGGAGGGGCGGCAGGTCCGACTGGAAGTGCGGGCCGCGGGTCTGAACTTCCGTGACGTGTTGAACGCGCTCGGCATGTACCCCGGCGAGGCCGGACTCCTCGGCGCCGAGGCGACGGGTGTCGTGACGGCCGTGGGCCCCGAGGTGACCGGTCTCGCGGTCGGCGACCGGGTGATGGGCATGGTGCCCGGCGGCCTCGCCAGCGAGACGCTGATCGACGAACGGTTCCTCGCCCGCGTCCCCGAGGGCTGGAGCGACGAGGAGGCGGCCTCGATGCCGCTCGTCTTCCTCACCGCCCACTACGGACTCACCGAACTCGCCGGTCTGTCGGCGGGGGAGCGGGTGCTGGTTCATGCCGGTGCCGGTGGTGTGGGTATGGCGGCGATCCAGTTGGCGCGTCATGTGGGTGCCGAGGTGTTCGCGACGGCCAGTGAGGGCAAGTGGGAGGTCTTGCGGGGGCTGGGTCTGGACGAGGAGCACATCGCGTCCTCGCGTGA
>NZ_JBVHVP010000059.1:0-4960 GCF_055564775.1 Streptomyces sp. NPDC028991
TCGGTGTACTTTCCGTCCCGGTCGCGGAGCAGGAAACGCAGCCACTCGACCCGCACACCCAACTCGACGGCAAGATTTCTCGCCTGCTGCACCGTTCACGCCCCCGTGGGATGGGCGGTCACGCCGGTGATGTGCAGCCGGCGTGTGCCGTGCTCGAGGAACACCAGCGCGTACACCCGGCGCAGGTCGACCAAGTTGATGTGCAGGAAGTCGCAGGCGATGATCCCTTCAGCCTGCGCGGTCAAGAACGCACGCCACGTCGGCCCGCTGCGTCTCGGGGCCGGATCGATGCCGGCCGCCGAGCGGCTGCACCAGATCCGCGGTGTGGTGCCCGCGCCGAAGGCGTTCGGGGCCGGCTGCCGGTTCGCCTCGCGCTGCACCGCCGCCACCGAGCTGTGCGCCACCACCCCGCCGCGGGCCACCGACCGCGGCGACTCCCCCGACCACCTGTTCGCCTGCCATCATCCGGCGCCTGTGCGCCCGTCGGCCAAGTCGCTGGAGGGTGCCCGATGACTGCCCCCGAGGAAACCATGACGGACCCGCTGGTCCGGCTCGACGGCATCCACGTCCGGCACAAGGCGCGCAGCGGAGGCATCCTGCGCCGGGACGCCGTGCACGCCCTGACCGACGCCTCGCTGGAGGTCCGGCGCGGCGAGATTCTCGGCCTGGTCGGGGAGTCGGGCTGCGGCAAGTCCACCCTGGCCCGGATGGTCACCGGGCTCCAGCGTCCGACCGAGGGTCAGGTGTACTTCAAGGGCCAGGACCTGTGGACGATGCCGGCGGCGGAACGCCGGAGCCGCTTCGGGGCGAGCGTCGGCGTGGTCTTCCAGGACCCGTCCACCGCCCTGAATCCGCGCCTGCCGGTACGGCGGATCCTGCGGGACCCGCTGGACGTGCACGCCCGGGGCACCCGCGCCGGGCGTGAGCAGCGCGTCGAGGAGCTGCTGGACCTGGTGGGCCTGCCCGGGCACACCCTGGGGGCGCTGCCCGGCCAGCTGTCGGGCGGGCAGCGTCAGCGGGTGGCGATCGCCCGCGCGCTGGCGCTGGAGCCGGAGCTGATCGTCGCCGACGAGCCGACCAGCGCCCTGGACGTGTCGGTGCGCGCGCAGATCCTCAACCTCCTGGTGGACCTGCGTGCCCGGCTCGGTCTGGCGATGGTCTTCATCTCCCACGACGTGCAGACCGTGTGGTACCTGGCCGACCGGATCGCGGTGCTGTACCTCGGCCGTGTGGTGGAGGAGGGCCGGTCCGCGCAGGTCACGGGTGACCCCCGGCACCCGTACACTGAGGCGCTGCTGTCGGCCACGCCGAGTCTGCTGGAGCGTCCTGAGCGGATCGTGCTGCATGGTCCGGTGCCCTCGGCGACGAACCCGCCGTCCGGCTGCCCATTCCGCACCCGCTGCTGGAAGGCGGACGACGCCTGCGCCACCGTGTTCCCGGCCGCCTCCGACGGCCCGGACGGCCACCGCTGCATTGCGTCCACCCGCAGCCGGCCGCCGGGCCCGACACGGTCCCGGCCGCCCGGGCCGTCTGACCGCCCGCGCCGGCGCGGCCGGGATCGGTCCCGCCCCGTCGGCGCGGCATCGGCGTCGGCTTGCCGCCGCCCGGCTCAGACATGGGGGAACAGTGCGCTGCTTGCCAGTAGTGGGACGCGGCGTGGACCGCCCCCATCACCGGGAGGCCAACGACCTGGCAGTCCGCTTGGACCGCTCCGGTGGACTGACACAATCCGCACTTTGTCGAGCGGAGAGCCGGAAACATGGAGCCCACGTACTCCCGTGTGGGAATGCTCTCGCCGCCACCCTGTTGGCCGGAGTGGGGCTGGCAGGGCCGACACAGGCCCAGCAGCCTGCCATACAAGAAGGCGGTGCCACCGTCCAGGCCGTCCAGTACATTCCCGGGAAGGACGCCACACTCGGATCATGTAAAGGCTGGATGAACCGCAGGACGTCCGACAACTACGTCCAGGCTCTCGGTCAGTCCTGGGGATCCCGCTGCTACGTCTGGCTGGAGCGGCGCATGACCAATGAGATCGACTGGACCACCGTCTCCCTCTCATATGAGATCCCACAGTCCAAGGCGTCGACCGGCTTCTACCGGAACGGAAAGAACGCGGCTTCCCGCGTCTGCGTCTCCAACCTGGCCGTGGGCGGGTGGAATTGCGGCGCTCACGCCTGGTGACACTAACGGTGGACCGGTGTGGGCGGTCCGCGCCTGTGTTCATGGCCGGGATCGGCCATTCTGCCCCGGACGCGGCTGAATTCGCCCGTCCGCCCCCGCCGTCGTGTCATGATCGCGCCACCACCACAGGTGTGGCGTACCCGCAAACGTGATCACAAGGAGCAGTCGTGCAGACCACCGCCCCGAGATCCGTACGAAGGCGCCGATTCCGCGCCCGGCTTCCGCTGGCCCTCGTGGCCGCGCTCGCCACCGCCGGGACCCTCCTGGTCGCCGCCCCGGCGCCCGCGCAGGCGGCCCTGCCGCCGCAGACCATCAAGGACCCCGTCCACTACTGGAACGACGTACTGATCCAGCTGATCAGGCGCGAGGGCGGCGGTCCCGTCCCGTTCACGCGGGCCGCCGCCATGATGAACGCCGCCATCTACGACGCGGACAGTTCCTACCAGCTCAAGTGGAAGGGCGGGATCTCCTCCGCGCCCTACATCCACGCCGAGAAGTACGCCGGGTTCTTCGAGGGCCCGGACGAGGAGGAGCGGGTCATTGGGCGGACCGCCTACAACGTCCTGCTGTCCCTCTACGGCGACACCCAGACCGACTTCCTGGACGCCCGCTTCCGGCAGCGGTTCGGCACCGAACCCACCGAGTTCGACGTGCTGGACGTCACCGTCGTGAACACGATGGTGACGCAGATGCTCGACGCACGGAACCTCGACGGATCCGAGAACAAGCGGCCCTACCAGGGCACTCTCGAACCCGGAGCGTGGCGCCCGACCAACTACCCGGACATGAACGACCCCGACTGCCAGTTGCAGAGCGACGCCGTCGATCCCAACTGGGGCAAGGTCAAGCCGTTCGCGCTGACCTCCGGCTCCCAGTTCCGGCCGCCGACGCCCGGCGTGTACGGCACCTACGCCAAGCTGCTCGCCAGCGACGCCTACCGGGACCAGGTCGACGCGGTGCGCCGGATCGGGGCCGAGGCGCCGACCACGGCGACCCCGGTGATCACCCGGACCGTGGACCAGGAGGCCGCCGCCTGGTTCTGGGCCAACGACAACGACGGCACCTACAAGCCGCCGGGCCAGCTACTCCAGGCCACCCGGGACGTCTCCACCCAGTTCAACCTCAACACGTACCAGAACTCCCGCCTCTTCGCGCTGGTCTCCATCGCGCTGGCGGACGCCGGGATCGCCGTCCGGGACGTCAAGTACGACACGCCGATCGATCTGTGGCGCCCGGTCTCCGCCATCCGTGAGGGCGGTCTCGACAGCGAGTGGAAGCCCCTGCTGAAGAACAGCAACGGGGTCAACATCAACCCGTGCTTCCCCGCCTGGACCTCCGGGCACGCCACCTTCGGCGCGGCGTGGGCGGGCATCATGAAGCGGTACTTCCGGGACGGCGTCGCCTTCGACATGACCACCGACGACCCGCGCTCCCCGGTCCACACCCGCCACTTCACCAGCTTCAGCGCCGCCGCGCGGGAGGACGCCTACAGCAGGGTCTGGCTCGGCGTGCACTTCCCGTGGGACGCCGAGGACGCGCTCACGCTGGGTGAGAAGATCGCCGACTACGTCTTCACGACACGCCTGGTCGACCTGACCTGACCCGGCCCTCGCGTACCGCCCGCCATCCGACCGGTTCGGGCAGCGGGCGGCGCACCACCTCACGGGCCTCGGGCGCGGCGCCCCCCCCCAGCATCCGCAGGACCAGCTCGGCCATGTTCGCCGCGGCCACGTCGCCGTCGAGGTCGGGGCGAGGGCCCACCGCTCTCACGGGCCCGGACCACCCCGGCCACGTGTGGATCTTCCACGCCCACCCGGACCCCGGGCGCACGGTCCTGCTGTACGAAGCCGGACCCGACGGCACCGGACCATGGCACGCGCCCGACACCCGGCCGCTGGTGACCCGGGCCGGCGGCTACTGGTGGGACGGCACCGGCTGGTTCCGCCCGCCCCAGCTCTGGGACGCGGCCACCGGCGCCCCGGAGGAGCAGGCCGTGCCCGCCGCGGCCACCGTCACTGCCTCCCCTCTCCTGTCCGACCCGCTGGCCGATGCGAGCCACGGGACGCTGCACCAGGTTGCCGACCTCATCGAACAGGGCGCCGCTGCCCGTGCGGGGCGGTGGCTGAACGACCTGGCCCGCTGGGCTGCCCACCGCACCACGGGCCCCGGCCGGCCGCCGCTGGAGCAGTGCGTGATCACTCTCACCGCGCCCGAACTCGCCGGTGGTCAATTGATCGGCACCCCTGCCCTGGCCGCGGCCGCCGCCATCCGTCCCTCGGCGCTGCGGGCCTACCTCAGCCGCGGACAAGGAGCCCCCGAGCCCCAGGCGTACGTCGGCAACCGGCCCATGTGGTCCCGGGCCGCGAAAGGCCCGGGGTCAGCGGGGCGGGGAGAGCGGTCAGAGGTCCATCTCAGTAGGCGTCCCGTTCGGAGGGCGGCCCGTACTGCTCGACGAGGTCGCAGGTACAGGTGCCGCCGTCGTACACCGACTTGTCGCACTCGGCATGGTGGTCCTGCTGCGGCAGCGGCTGCGCAGGGACGGGGCGTGCGGTGACTACGGCGGGCCGACCGGAGGCGCCGCGGAACTCGGTGTCGACGACGGTGGAAGCGATTTCGTCCTTACGCCACTTCTCGGGGTTGTTGTACGGAACGAGGCCGCCCGCGTAGGCCATGCGCAGCAGTTCGGCCTAGAGATCGTCTTCAAAGGTCAGATCCAGAGCAGGATTGAGGCGATGGTGACGGCGGCTTGGTAGGACTCGCGGGTCTTGTCGTAGCGAGT
>NZ_JBVHVP010000060.1:0-4438 GCF_055564775.1 Streptomyces sp. NPDC028991
CCCACGCTCAGCCACCAGATACCGCGCCACCACAGCACCCAGACCACCCGTACCACCCGTGACCAACACCGCACCCGAACCATCCAGAGACGGCATCGACGCGAGGCTGTCGTCCTGACCGGCGGGCTGGGTGTCGTCCTGACCGGCCTGCTCGTCGGACAGGCGCGTCAGCCTCGGCACCAGCACCGCGCCACCACGCACCGCGACCTCGCACTCACCCGAGACCACCGCCGCCACCGCGGCGTCCACATCAGCCGACCGCCCCGGGCCCGTATGCAGGTCCAAGTCCAAGTCCAGGTCCTGGTCCAGGTCCACCAGGGCGAACCGTCCCGGGTTCTCCGCGAGCGCCGCACGCACCAGACCCCACACCGGAGCCTGCACCACATCACCCGCGGCAGCCGAACCACCCGCACCCACCGGCACCGCACCCCGCGTCACCACCACCAGACGCGAACCCGCGAAACGCTCACCCGCAAGCCACTCCTGCACCACACCCAACACCCGATCCAACACCGACCGCACACCCACAGGCACATCCACAGAACCGCCCGGCACACCACAAGCATCGGGGGCACCACAGTCCAGGACCACCACACCCGGCTCACCGTCGGCCGCGTCGGCGACCTCGCTCCACGGGATCCAGCGTGCGTCTGCCACACCGTTCCCGGCGGCCGGTACCCATGTGATGCCGTACAGCGCACCCGTCTCTCCCGGGGCCGCGCCGAGCTGCTCGGTGGAGACCGGGCGGCCCACCATGGAGCCGACCGTCAGGACCGGCGCGCCGGTCACGTCGGCGATCCGGATGTCCATGCCGCCGTCCTCGGCGGTGGCGATCCGGACGCGGACGGCGGCGGCGCCGACCGCGTGCAGGGACACGTCGTTCCAGGCGAACGGGATCACCGTGCCGCCGCCGTCCTCGTGGCCGGGGCCGGCGCTGTCGTTGAGGATCGCGGCGTGCATCGTGGCATCGAGGAGCGCCGGGTGCAGACCGAACCGGCCCGCCTCCTGCGACGCCTCCTGCGGAAGCGCCACCTCGGCGAACAACTCCTCACCCCGACGCCACGCCGCACGCAACCCCCGGAACACCGGCCCGTACCCGTAACCACGCTCCCGGAAGACCTCGTACGCCGCCTCCACCGGCAGCACCTCGGCACCCGCCGGCGGCCACTGCTCGTCGAACCCGGCCGGCGCGGTCTCGGCGACCGTGTCCGTCAGGAAGCCCGTGGCGTGGGTGGCCCAGTCCTGTCGGGTGCCCTCGGGGCGGGAGTAGACGGCGACGGTGCGGCGTTCGGCGGTGCGCGGTCCGACGATCACTCGGACCTGGACGCCGCCCCGCTCGGACAGCACCAGCGGTGCGGCGAGGGTCAGTTCCTCCAGGGTGGCGCAGTCGACGGCCCCGCCGGCCGCCAGGGCGAGTTCGACGAGGACGGAACCGGGCAGCAGGATCCGGCCGAGGACCACGTGGTCGGCGAGCCAGGGCTGCGCCTCCACCGACAGCCTGCCCGTCAGCACCACACCACCGGAGTCCGGCAACGACACCACCGCACCCAGCAACGGGTGATCGGCGGCATCGAGTCCGGCCTCCTCCGTCACCGCGGGAGCTGCGCCGGTCGCGGCGAGCCAGTAACGCTGCCGCTGGAAGGCGTACGTCGGCAGGTCGACGGCACGGGCACCTGTCCCGGCGAAGAAGCCGGACCAGTCGACCGCGGTGCCCACGGTGTGCAGGCGCGCGAGCGCGGTGAGGAGGGCGACCGTCTCGTCGCGGCCCTTGCGGGCCGTCTGCACGAGCAGGACGGTGGCGTCCTCGGCACGGTCGAGGCAGGTGCGGGCCATCCCGGTCAGGACCGCTTCGGGGCCGATCTCGACGCAGCGGTCCACCCCGGCGGCGCGGAGCGCGCGGACACCGTCGGCGAACCGGACGGCCTGGCGGACGTGGGTCACCCAGTAGTCCGGAGTGGTCAGTTCGCCGGCCTCGGCGATCCGGCCGGTCACGTTGGACACCACCGGCAGCAGAGGTTCCGCGAACGACAGTCCCGCCACGACCTCGCGGAACGCCGCGAGCATCGGCTCCATCAGCGGCGAATGGAACGCGTGCGAGACACGGAGCCGGCTGACCCTGCGCCCCCGCTCCCGGAACGCCTCGGCGATCGCCTCGACGGCCCCCTCCACGCCCGAGACCACCAGCGAGGACGGCCCGTTGACGGCGGCGATCGACACACCTTCGGCTTCGTCGGAGTCGAGTTGCTCCTGGACCTCCGCCTCGGTGGCCTCCACCGCCACCATCGCGCCGCCCGCGGGAAGCGCCTGCATCAGCCGGCCGCGCGCGGCGACCAGCGCGCAGGCGTCCGCGAGCGAGAACACCCCGGCGACGTGTGCCGCCGCCACCTCACCGATGGAGTGGCCGGCCACCAAGTCGGGAGTGACACCCCAGGACGCGAGGAGCCGGTACAGGGCCACCTCGACGGCGAACAGCCCCGTCTGCGCGTACGCCGTGCCGTCGAGGACCGACTCGTCCTCGCCCCACACCACCTCACGCAGCGGACGCTCCACGTGCTCGTCGAGTCCCGCGCACACCGCGTCGAACGCCTCCGCGAACACCGGGAAGTTCTCATACAGCCCACGCCCCATGCCGAGGCGCTGGGAGCCCTGGCCCGAGAACAGGAACGCGGTGGTACCGACGGATCGGGCCTCGCCGGTGATCACGCCGGGGGCGTCCGTGCCGTCGGCGAGGGCCCGCAGTCCGGACAGGATCTCGTCGCGGCCGGTGCCGAGCACCACCGCGCGGGTCTCCAGCGCGGTGCGGGCGGTGGCCAGCGCGTACGCCGTGTCCAGCGGACGGTCGTCCGGGCGCGCCGTCACGTGGTCGAGCAGCCGGGCTGCCTGAGCACGCAGCGCCTCGGGGGTGGCCGCGGACAGCGACCAGGGCAGGGCGGCGGGTGCCCGGTGCACGGTGGCGGAGCCCGTTCCGTCCGCGGGCCCGGGTTCGTCCGCGGTCCGGGCGGGGCTCTGTTCCAGTACGACGTGTGCGTTGGTGCCGCTGAGGCCGAAAGCGGAGACACCGGCCCGGCGCGGCCGACCGGTGGCCGGCCAGGGCCGTTCCCCGGTGACCAGTTCGGCGCGGCCCTCGGTCCAGTCGACGTGCGGCGAGGGATGGTCGACGTGCAGGGTGCGCGGCACCGTGCCGTGTTCCATCGCCATGACCATCTTGATGACACCGGCGACACCGGCGGCGGCCTGCGTGTGACCGAGGTTCGACTTGACCGAGCCGAGCAGCAGCGGCCGGTCCTCGGGCCGGTCCTGGCCGTACGTGGCGAGGAGCGCCTGCGCCTCGATCGGGTCGCCCAGCGTGGTGCCCGTGCCATGCGCCTCCACCACGTCCACTTCGGACGCGGCGACTCCGGCACCACGCAGCGCCTGGCGGATCACGCGCTGCTGGGAGGGGCCGTTGGGCGCGGTCAGTCCGTTGGAGGCGCCGTCCTGGTTGACGGCCGTGCCCTTGACGACGGCGAGCACCCGGTGTCCGTTGCGCACCGCGTCCGAGAGACGTTCCACCAGGAGCACGCCGACGCCCTCGGACCAGCCGACGCCGTCCGCCGCGCCCGCGAACGCCTTGCAGCGGCCGTCGACGGACAGACCGCGCTGGCGGCTGAACTCGACGAACATGCCGGGCGTCGACATCACGGTGGCGCCGCCGGCCACGGCGAGCGAGCACTCCCCCGACCGCAGCGCCTGCACCGCCAGGTGCAGCGCGACGAGCGAGGAGGAGCAGGCGGTGTCGACGGTGACGGCCGGGCCTTCCCAGCCGTAGGTGTACGAGAGCCGACCGGACGCCACGCTGCCGCCGGCGGTGCCGGAGGGCGAGACGTTGAGCGCGTAGTCGTGGTACATCACACCGGCGAAGACACCGGTCCTGCTGCCCTTGAGCGAGGTGGGGTCGATGCCCGCCCGTTCCAGGGCCTCCCACGAGGTCTCGAGCAGCAGGCGCTGCTGCGGGTCCATGTACAGGGCCTCACGGGGGGAGATGCCGAAGAAGCCGGGGTCGAACTGGGCCGCGTCATGCAGGAAGCTGCCGCGGCGCGTATAGCTCTTTCCCTCCTTGCCCGGCTCCGGGTCGTAGAGCTCCTCCACGTCCCAGCCCCGGTCGTCCGGGAGGTCGGAGACCGTGTCGACACCCTCCATGACCAGGCGCCACAGCTCCTCGGGGCTGGTCACCCCGCCCGGGTAGCGGCAGGCCATGCCGATGATGGCGATGGGCTCGTCGTCGGCGGGCCGTCCGTCGTCCGTACGGGTCGCGCCGGCCGCCCGTGCGGTCCCGCTGCCGTCGAGCCGGGACACGATGTGCCCGGTGACGGCGAGGGCGTTGGGGTGGTCGAAGACCAGGGTCGCCGGGAGCCGGAGTCCGGTCAGGGTGTTGAGCTGGTTGCGCAGCTCGGTCGCG
>NZ_JBVHVP010000061.1:0-4363 GCF_055564775.1 Streptomyces sp. NPDC028991
GCCGAACCCCGCACCACCGCCAACACCCGATGACCACGACGCCGCGCATCCGACAAACGCTCCAGCACCACCACCCCCACACCCTCGGACCAGCCGGCGCCGTCCGCGGAGTCGGAGAATGCCTTGCAGCGGCTGTCGGGCGACAGGGCGCCCTGGCGGGAGAACTCGACGAAGGCGGTGGGAGTGGCCATCACGGTGACGCCACCGGCGACGGCGAGCGAGCACTCGCCCGAGCGCAGCGCCTGTGCCGCCCAGTGCATGGCGACGAGGGACGATGAACACGCCGTGTCCACCGTCACCGCCGGACCCTCGAACCCGAACGTGTACGACACTCGGCCCGACGCGATGCTGCCGGCGCTGCCGTTCCCCCGGTAGCCCTCGTACTGGTCGCCGGTCAGGATGCTGCCGTAGTCGTTGTACATGACGCCGGCGAAGACACCGGTCTGGCTGCCCCGCAGCGACACCGGGTCGATCCCGGCACGCTCGATGGCCTCCCACGTCGTCTCCAGCAGCAACCGCTGCTGCGCGTCCGTGGCCACCGCCTCCCGAGGACTCATCCCGAAGAACTCCGGATCGAACTCGGCCGCGTCATGCAGGAAACCGCCCGAGCGCGTGTACGACGTACCCGCCACCCCACGGTCCGGGTTGTAGAGCGACTCCACATCCCAGCCACGGTCCGACGGGAACTCCGAGACCGCGTCCACACCCTCCGACACGACACGCCACAGATCCTCGGGCGAAGCCACCCCACCCGGGTAACGGCACGCCATCCCGACGATCACCACCGGATCGTCCGCCACCGACGGCAACGCCGACACCGGCACCACCGCCGCCGCCTCCGTACCGAGAACACCGTCCAGCAGATGACCGGCCAGGAGCATGGCCGTCGGGTAGTCGAAGACCACCGTCGCCGGCAGCCGCAGCCCCGTCGCCTTGCCCAGCCGGTTACGCAGCTCCACCGCCGTCAGCGAATCGAAGCCCAGATCCTGGAAAGCCCGGTCGGGCTGAACGGTCTGCGCACCGGAGTGACCGAGAACGACCGCGACCTGACCACGCACCAAATCCAGCATCACCTCGCGGCGCTCGGCCTCTCCCAGCGCGCTGAGCCGTGCTGCCAGGCCCGAAGCTGTGGCGGAACCTGCCGCCGCGACGCTCCGGCGAGCAGGGGTCCGGATCAGGCTCCGCAGCAACGGCGGAACCTCGCCTCCGGCCCGGAGCGCCGGGAAGTCGAGGCGTACGGGGAGAACGACCGGCTCGCCCGAGGTCAGGGCCGCGTCGAACAACGCCGTGCCCTGCTCCGCCGTGACCGCCGGCAGACCCGAGCGCGCGATACGCCGCCGGTCCGTCTCCGACAGTCCCTCCGTCATCCCCGCTTCCTGCGACCACGGCCCCCACACCAGGGAGGCGGCGGGCAGACCCAGCGAGCGACGGTGGCGGGCCAGGGCGTCGAGGTAGGCGTTGCCCGCCGCGTAGGCGGCCTGGCCCGCGCTGCCGAACGTCCCCGCCACCGAGGAGAAGAGGACGAAGGCGTCCAGGTCGAGGTCCTTGGTCGCCTCGTGCAGGTTCCACGCCCCGTCCACCTTCGGGCGCAGCACACCCGCCAGACGCTCGGGTGTCAGCGACTCCACGGTTCCGTCGTCGAGCACACCGGCCGAATGCACGACCGCACCCACCGCGTGCCGTGACAGCAAGTCCGCGACCGCACCCGGATCCGCGACGTCACAGGCCTCGACCGACACACGCGCGCCGGCCTCGGACAACTCCGCGACCAGTTCCTCGACCCCCGCAGCGGCCGGACCACGCCGACTCACCAGCAACAGCTCACGAACCCCGTGCTCCACCACGAGATGCCGGGCCACAACCCGCCCCACACCACCCGTACCACCGGTCACCAGCACCGGACCACGGCCCCACTCCGGACCCGCGTCCCCGTCCGCGACCACACGAGCCAGCCGCGGCACCCGCACCTCGCCGTCAACGACGACCGCCTCCGGCTCCTCCGACGCCACAGCAGCCACCACCGACGCGGCGTCCACGCCACCCCGCACGTCGAGCAGACCGAAACGGCCCGGATGCTCGGACACCGCCGACCGCACCAAGCCCCGCACAGCGGCGGCGGACAGGTCAGCTGCATCCTCGGCGCCACGGGTGACGAACACCAGGCGCGACTCGGCGAACCGCTCCTCCGCCAGCCAGGAACGGATCAACTCCAGTGCCCGGGCCGCAGCGCCGTGCACGGAAGCGGCCACCTCAGCACCATCGGCGAACGCGCCGACGTCGGCCAGCACCGTCCCCGGCACCTCATCAGCACCGGCCAGGTCCGCCAGATCCGCGAACGCCACGAACCCGTCACCCGGCAGGCCCGCGAGCGCCGCCGTCTCGACCGTGCCCAGGACGCCCACCGGGCCCAGCCCGGTATCACCGTCCACGGGCCGGGCCGACATCCACTGCACCTGGAACAAGGAGTCGCGGCCGGCGGCGTCGAGCTGCCCGGCTGCCAGCGGACGTACGGTCAGGGACTCCACCGAGGCCACGGGGGCGCCGGCGGTGTCGGCCAGTTCCAGGGCCATGGTGCCGTCGGCGTCACGGGTGAGCCGAACGCGCAGGGCGGAAGCGCCCGAGGCGTGCAGGCGCACTCCGCCCCAGGAGAACGGAACCCCGCCGCGACCGTCGTCGTCGATGGCGAAGGCGTGCAATGCGGCGTCGAAGAGCGCCGGGTGCAGTCCGAAGGCGTCACCGTCGGTCCCGTCCGCCAGAGCGACCTCGGCGAACAGCTCGTCGCCGCGTCGCCAGGCGGCGCGCAGTCCCTGGAAGGACGGCCCGTAGTGGAATCCGGCTTCGGCGAGCCGCTCGTAGCAGTCGCTCACATCGACCGGCGCGGCGTCCTGCGGGGGCCAGACCGAGGCGTCGAAGCCGGTGGGCGTGCCGCTTCCGGGCGCCAGGTCTCCGGTGGCATGGAGGGTCCACGGGGCCCCGGTCGCGTTCTCGGCGCGCGCGTGCACGCCGAAGGAGCACCGACCGTCCTCGTCGGGTGCGCCCACCCTGACCTGTATGTGGATGCCGCCGCGTTCGGGCAGCACCAGCGGGGCGGACAGGGTCAGGTCCTCGACCACGTCGCAGCCGACCTCGTCGGCGGCCCGGACGGCCAGTTCGAGCAGGGCCGTGCCCGGCACCAGTACGGCACCCTGGACCATGTGGTCGGCCAACCACGGATGTGACTGTGTCGACAGCCGACCGGTGAGGACGACGCCGTCCGCACCCTCGGTACCGGCGAGTTCGACGGCGGCGCCCAGGAGCGGGTGCCCGGCGGCGCCTAGACCTGCGGAGCACATGTCCCCGGCCCGCGTCGACGCGCCGTCCGGCCAGTAGCGCTGGCGCTGGAAGGCGTAGGTCGGCAGGTCGACGGCACGGGCGCCGGTGCCGGCGAGGACGGCGGCCCAGTCGACGGCCAGACCAGTGGTGTGCAGCCGGCCGAGTGCGGCCAGCGCGGTGCTCTCCTCGTCACGGTCCTTGCGCAGCAACGGGACCAGGACCGCGTCCTCACCCGCACTCTCCCGCGCCATGCCGCTCAGCACACCGTCCGGACCCAGCTCCACGAACCGCGACACACCCTGCTCCACCAGGGCCCGCACACCGTCATCGAAACGCACGGCCTCACGGACATGACGCACCCAGTACTCGGGGTCCTGCACCTGTCCCGGTTCCGCCAGAGCACCGCTCACGTTGGAGACGACGGGGATACGTGGGCGCTCGTAGGACAGAGCCTCCACGACCTGGCGGAAGGCGTGGAGCATCGGCTCCATCAACGGCGAGTGGAACGCGTGCGAAACCCGCAGCCGGCTGACCCGCCGTCCCAGCTGCCGGAACGCCTCGGCAACCGCCTCGACAGCCTCCTCCACACCGGAGACAACAACCGACGACGGGCCGTTGACCGCAGCGACCGACACACCCCCAAGAGCTCCCAGCCGCTCGAGCACCTCCGCCTCGGCAGCCTCCACCGCCACCATCGCACCCCCGGCCGGAAGCTCCCCCATCAACCGGCCACGAGCCGCCACCAACACACAAGCATCCGCGAGTGAGAACACCCCGGCCACATGCGCCGCCGCCACCTCACCGACCGAATGCCCGGCCACCAAGTCGGGAGTGACACCCCACGACTCCACCAGACGGAACAACGCCACCTCGACGGCGAACAACCCCGCCTGAGCGAACTCCGTCCGATGCAACAACTCGACGTCCTCGCCCCACACCACCTCACGCAGCGGACACTCCAAGAGCCCGTCCAAGCCCGCACACACGGCATCGAACGCCTCCGCGAACACCGGGAACCGCGCATACAGCTCACGCCCCATACCGAGCCGCT
>NZ_JBVHVP010000062.1:0-4127 GCF_055564775.1 Streptomyces sp. NPDC028991
TGCACGTCGACTGGGCGGCCGTACTGCCTGCCGGTGTCGCCGGTGGGCCGCGTGTGGAGCTGCCGACGTACGCCTTCGACCACGAGCACTACTGGCTCAAGGCTCCCGACCGTGCCACCGTCGGAGACCTCCAGGCCAACGACGCCGACCGCGACTTCTGGACCGCCGTCGACGGCACCGACCCGGAGGCGCTGGCGACGCTCCTGAAGGCCGACACCGCCGATCGGCGGAGTGCCCTGAGCGCCGTCGTCCCGCTGCTGGCGGACTGGCGCGCGGGCCGCCGCGAGCGGTCCGTGGTCGAAGGCCTCCGCTATGCCGTCACGTGGCAGCCGCTGCCGCAGTCCGCCCCTGGAGTCCCGGGCGGTACGTGGCTCGTGATCGCCCTGCCCGGGCGCACCGGTGCCGACGGGACCGACGAGGCCGACGACCTGGCACGCGCACTGGCCGCCCAGGGCCTCAGCACGGTGCTGCTGGAGGTCCCGGAAGCCGGGCTCCGCGACCGGGCGTCGCTCGCCGGAACGCTGAGCGGCATCCTCGCCGAGCACGACTTCTCCGCCGTGCTGTCCCTCCACGCGCTGGAGCGGGGACAGGCGTCGCAGGACACCGCAGCCGTCGCCGAGACCACCCTCGTGCTCCTCCAGTCCCTCGCCGACACGGGTGCCACCCAGCCGCTCTGGTGCCTGACCCAGGGGGCGGTGAGCACCGGGACGCAGGACCCCGTGACCTCCCCGGTCCAGGCGGCGCACTGGGGCCTCGGCCGCGCCGCGGGCCTGGAATACGGGGACCGCTGGGGCGGCCTCGTCGACCTGCCCGCCGAGATCGACGACCGGACCGTCCAGCGCCTGCTCGGCGTCCTCAACACCGCGGGCGACGAGGACCAGCTCGCAATCCGCCGTACGGGCGTCCTCGCCCGCCGGCTCGTCCACAAGCCCCTTCCGAAAACGGCGAGCAAGGAGCAGTGGCAGCCGCGCGGAACGGTCCTCGTCACCGGCGGTACCGAAGGACTCGGCCGACATGCCGCCCGCTGGCTGGCGCTCGGCGGCGCCGACGCGCTGATCGTCACCGCCACCGCCGACACCCCGGGCGACGACGTCGAGTCGCTGCGCGCCGAACTCGCGCGACTGGACGTCCGCACCAGCGTCACGGCATGTGACGCGGCCGACCGCGACGCACTCGCCCGCACGCTCGACGGACTCCCCGCCGACCGGCCGCTGACCGCCGTGATCCACGCCGCCGACGTCATGCAGACCAGCGCCCTCGCCGACACGCGCGGGGCCGACCTCGCCGAGGTGTACGCGGCGAAGGTCGAGATCGCCGTCTGGCTCGAAGAGCACCTCAAGGACACCGAGCTCGACGCCTTCGTCACCTTCTCCTCGATCGCCGGCGTCTGGGGTGGCGGCGGGCAGGGCCCGTCCGGTGCGGCGAACGCCGTCCTCGACGCCCTCGTCGAACGTCGCCGCGCACGCGGGCTCGGGGCGACCTCCCTCGCCTGGGGCGCGCTCGACCGGATCGGTGTCGGCGCGGACCCGGACGCGCTCGCCCAGCTGCGCCGCCGTGGCGTCCTCCCGGTGGCTCCCGAGGTCGCCATGAGCACCCTGGAGCTGGCACTGCGCGCCGACGAGAAGGCGTTGGTCGTCGCCGACATGGACTGGGCGGCGTTCATCCCGGCGTTCACGTCCGTCCGGCCGAGCCCCCTGTTCGGCGAGCTCCCCGAGGCGTGTGAGGCGACGCGGTCCGCGCAGCCCGGCGCGGGCACGGGCAGCGACGACGCACACTCGTCGCTGGTCGCGAGCCTGACGGCGGCCTCGGAGAGCGAGCAGCAGCGGATCCTGCTCCGGCTCGTCCGCAGCCACGCCGCCACTGTCCTGGGCCACAGCAGCGCCGAGGCCATCCGCCCGCTCCAGGCCTTTCAGGAAGTCGGATTCGACTCACTGGCGGCCGTTGGCCTCCGCAACAGCCTGCAAGCGGCCACGGGCCTGCGCCTGCCGGCGACGCTGCTCTTCGACTACCCCACCCCCGACGCGCTGGTCGAGTACCTGCGCGCCGAACTCCTCCGCACGGCCGGAGACGAGTTCGAAGGGCGGGAGGACGACCTCAGGCGTGTCCTGGCGGCCGTTCCCTTCGCCCGGTTCAAGGAGTCCGGAGTCCTGGACACCCTTCTGCAACTGGCCGAGACGGACGAGCCCGAGGTATCGGCGCCGTCCGAGGACGACTCGGAACTCATCGACGCAATGGACGTCGCCAGCCTGATCCAGCTGGCACTCGGCGACGACGCAAGCTGACCCGTTACATCAGATCGTGGAGGAAGAAATGGCATCGCCCGACGAGCAGCTTGTGAGTGCACTGCGTGTGTCGCTGAAGGAGAATTCCAGACTGCAGCACGAGAACAGCCAGCTCGCTGCCGCTGCCGTCGAGCCCATAGCCATCGTGTCGATGGGCTGCCGCTTCCCGGGTGGCATCAGCAACCCCGAGGACTTCTGGCGGGTGGTATCCGAGGGTGCCGACGTCTACACCGAGTTCCCGGCCGACCGCGGCTGGGACCTCGACGGACTCTTCGACCCGGATCCCGACAACCCCGGAACCACCTATGTGCGCGAAGGTGCCTTCCTGCACGACGCGGCCGAGTTCGACGCCGGGTTCTTCGGGATCTCGCCGCGCGAGGCGCTCGCCATGGACCCGCAGCAGCGCCAGCTCCTGGAGGTGTCCTGGGAGACCGTCGAGAGTGCCGGGATCGATCCGACCTCCCTGCGGGGGACCGACGTTGGCGTCTTCACCGGCATGGTGCACCAGGACTACGCGCCGGACCTGAGCGGCTTCGAGGGGTACCTCAGCCTCGAACGGGCCCTCGGCACCGCCGGCGGTGTCGCCTCCGGCCGCGTCGCCTACACCCTGGGCCTGGAAGGCCCTGCGGTGACCGTCGACACCATGTGCTCCTCCTCCCTGGTCGCCATGCACCTGGCGGCGCAGGCGCTGCGTCGCGGCGAGTGCTCGATGGCTCTGGCCGGGGGTGCCACCGTCATGGCCACGCCCGGTGGCTTCGTCGGCTTCTCCCGGCAGCGGGGCCTGGCCGCCGACGGCCGCATCAAGGCCTTCTCCGCGTCCGCCGACGGCAGCAGCTGGGCAGAGGGCGTGGGCGTGCTGCTCCTGGAGCGGCTCTCGGACGCCCGCAAGAACGGGCATCGCGTGCTGGCCGTGCTGCGGGGCTCCGCGATCAACCAGGACGGTGCGTCGAACGGTCTGACGGCTCCGAACGGTCCGGCGCAGCAGCGGGTGATCCGCAAGGCTCTCGGCAACGCCGGGCTGACTACCTCCGACATCGACATGGTGGAGGCGCACGGTACGGGGACGACGCTGGGTGACCCGATCGAGGCGCAGGCGCTGCTGGCCACCTATGGGCAGGGGCGTGCGGAGGGCCGGCCGTTGTGGCTGGGCTCGGTCAAGTCGGTCCTCGGACACGCGCAGGCGGCCTCGGGCGTCGCCGCGGTGATCATGACCGTGCAATCTCTGCGGCGCGGTGTGCTTCCGGCGACGCTTCACGTGGACGAGCCGACGTCTCAGGTGGACTGGTCGGCGGGTGCGGTGGAGCTGTTGACGGAGTCGCGTCCGTGGCCGGAGAGCGAGCGCCCGCGCCGGGCCGGTGTCTCGTCGTTCGGCGCGAGCGGTACGAACGCGCACGTGATCCTGGAGCAGGCACCGGCTGAAACTGAGACTGAGGCCGAGCTGCCGTCGTCGTCGGTCGAGGGCGACGCGGTGTTGCCGTTCGTCGTGTCGGCGAAGGGCGCGGGGGCGCTCCCTGGTCAGGCGGCGCGGTTGGCCGAGTTCCTCGAGGGCAACGAGACGGTGTCGCGGGCAGGCGTGGCTGCTTCCCTGCTGTCCGGGCGTGCGGTGTTGTCGGATCGTGCGGTGGTGGTCGCGGGTTCGCGTGAGGAGTTGTTGTCGGGTCTGGGTGCGCTTGCCGGTGGTGAGTCGGACGTGGCGCTGGTCAGGAGTCTTGTCCCTGGTGGGGGCAGTGGTCCTGGTGGTGCGGTGTTTGTGTTCCCGGGTCAGGGTGCGCAGTGGGTGGGTATGGGTCGTGAACTTCTGGATTCGTGTGGGGTGTTCGCGGGTCGGGTGGCTGAGTGTGAGCG
>NZ_JBVHVP010000063.1:0-3805 GCF_055564775.1 Streptomyces sp. NPDC028991
TTCCAGGGCAGGGCATGGAGCTGACGGGCCTGGCCGCGCTGGTTGTTCTTGATGGTCAGCAGGTAGTGGGCACCGCGTTCGTGCAGGTAGGTGGCGTGGTCGCGTTGGGCGTGGAGGGCATCGGCGGTCACGACCGTCCCCGCGAGGTCCGCGTCGTCGATCTGGTCGAGGAAAGGTGCGAACTCGGGGATCTCGTTGGTCTTCGCGCCGATCTCGCGGGTGGCGAGCGTGACACCGTCGCCGTGACGGACGGCGGACAGGACGAGACCCGGCTGCTGTCCGGTCGGCGGGCGCCGCGCAGGCACTTGCCGTCGACCGCGATCGCCCGCCGCCGGATTCGTACCGGCTCGGCACGGGAGGCCTCCCGGTGGGCCCGTCGCTGTTCACGCTCGGTGCCACCGTCGGGCATCACCGGCTCCAGGCGGCGGGACGGTGCGGACAGCAGCGGCCGAAGGTAGTCGTAACAGGCCGCACCGATCCCCCCGGGATCCAGGCGCCCCAGGACGCTGCGCAGGGTCTTCTCGCTCGGCAACCGGTAGCGGCCAAGGAGTGGGTGGTAGGGCAGGCCGAAGGCGGCCAGTTCTTCCGGCGTCCCACGTCGGCACCACTCCGCCGCCGCGGTGATCGAGTCGTGGCCGGATGGGGTCATCGCGCAGACCACCAGGGCCAGCAGCGAGGAGAGCCGGTACCGCACCCCGCAAGCCCCTCTCGGATCGGTGACGGACTCGAACCCGGCAACCAGACGGCGGACTTGGTCCTTGGCGGCACCCTCGCCGAGGGCTTCCAAGCGGGGCGCATGAGGCACGGGGACAGCGACAGGAAATGATGGAGGAACGAACACGGCACCCTCGTGGATCTTGCAGCGTAGAGAACCACATGATCCACAGGTGCCGTGTTCACCTGCTTCCGGGGCCCACCACCGAGATCAACACCCCAGACCGGGATGATCCAGGCACTCGCCGGGGCCCTGGGCGGTGAGGACTCCGCCGAAGTCGAATATGACGGCTTCGAAGAGCACGTGGACTCCTTTGATCATCGCGTCGTCGTGATGCGGGTGAGTGCGGGGATGTGGAGCGTGGCGGCGCGGTTGATGGCCTCGATGAGGTAGACGATGCGTTCCGCGCGGTACGCGGAGCACCGTGGTTCGCGGTCCTCGCGGAGCGCGCGTCGGCAAGGTCGAGGACTCCCATGCCGCGGCTCGTTGGTCCGGTGGTCGGGGCGGGAGGGATGGTGTCCCAGTTTCGGGCGCCGTAGGCGAGGTGCAGGACGAAGCCGTCGTGGAAGTTCGGGTCGGGCAGGACAAGGGTGCCCTCGGTGCCGTGGATCTCCAGGTGCGGCGTGCGGGAGCCGGCGGCATCGAAGCTCGTGGTCAGCGTGACGGGGGTCCCGCTGTCGGTGTCCAGCAGGGCGGCCATGTAGGTGGGTGCACGTGCGGTGAACGGACTGCCGGCGTGGGGCCCGGAGCGAATGAGCCGCGCTGTCCGGGTGCGACTCGTAACCGCGCGAACGTGCAACGGACCGAGAAGGTAGTCGAGCGCGGTGAGGTAATAAGGTCCCATGTCCCCGAGTGGCCTGGCGTGTTCGGAGTAGAAGGGCTCGGGAGCTGGATGCCACCGTTCGGGCCCCGTGCTGAACAGGGTGGCCGTGGCCGAGAGCACGTCGCCGACGAGGCTCTGCTCGAGGGCCGCGGCAGCTGTCTGCAGGGCAGGCCCAAGCAGGGTGTCTGGGGCTACTCCTATGAGTGTGCCGACTTGTTGCGCAAGCCGGATCAGCGCGGTCGCGCCGTCCGGATCGGTGGTGAAGGGCTTCTCGATCCAGACAGCGCGAAGACCTGCGGCGACCGTTTGCTGGGCCAGCGCGGAATGCGTGGACGGCGGGGTGAGAATGAGCGCCATGTCTAGCACGGCCGGATCCATCACATGGTCCACCGGCACTGCGGGGATGCCGTACCGGTCTGCGAACGCCTGAGCGCGGGCGTCGTCGAGGTCAGTGCACGCCCGCAGTTGAACGTGCAGCTCTGTCCTCCGTGCCCCTCGCCATGTCTGCGCCACCACCTGCACCTCTTCCGAGGATGCCGGCGGATGCCCTCAATGAACAGGTCGTCCAGCGCGGCGAGTTGGCCCTTCTCTACGGCGGCGGGGAAGCGTTCAGCAGCCTCCACGGTCTCTCCCCATACACAAGGATGTGACTAGTCATTTTATTGAGTATGCTGCAGTGACGGACGAGAAGAGGAAAGGGGACTGCTTCGATGGCCTTGCGGCATGCGGTGCTGGCGGCGCTCCTGGACGGTGAGTACAGCGGATACCAGCTGGCGAAGGCGTTCGATGTCGGCGTCGCGAACTTCTGGCACGCCCTGCCCCAGCAGCTGTACGCCGAGCTGACCAAGCTGGAGAAGGAAGGGCTGGTCGCGGGGCGGCAGGTGGTCCAGGAGACCCGGCCCAACAAACGCCTGTTCCACGTCACCGACGCCGGTCGCGCCGAGCTGGAGAAGTTCGCCGCAGCCGCATCCAAGCCCTCGTTCATCCGCGACGATCTGCTGGTCAAGGTCCAGGTCGCCGACCGCATCGGCACGGCGCCGGTGATCGAACAGCTCGAAGAGCGAGCGTCTGCGGCCGAGGCCAAGATCGAACTTCTCGGCAAGCTGCTGCGGCAACTGCGCGGCGATGCGGACGAGGAGGAGTTCCTCCGGCGGGGCGAGCGGATAGGGCCGTACCTGACCTGCCTGCGCGGCCTGGCTTTTGAACAGGAGCACCGGGACTGGTGCCTGCGGATCGCAGCCGTCCTCAAGGAAAGGCAGTCGACTCATGTCGAGCGGTGAATACCTGCGCTACGTCGCCCTGGGCGACAGCCAGACCGAAGGGCTCGGCGACGGGGACGACACCGTCGGCCTACGCGGCTTCGCCGACCGGCTCGCCGAGCACCTCGCAACCGTCAACCCCGGACTTCGGTACGCCAATCTGGCCGTACGAGGACGTGTCGCCGGCCAGGTCCGCACTGAACAGCTGGGGCCTGCCCTGGCCCTGCGCCCCGACCTGGCCACCGTCGTCGCCGGGGTCAACGACCTGCTCCGGCCCCGGTTCAACGCCGCGCAGGTGGCCGGGCACCTGGAAGAGATGTTCGCCGCGCTCACGGCCGCCGGAGCCCACGTGGTGACACTGACCTTCCCCGACGTAGGGAAGATCGCGCCCCTTGCCCGGCCCATCAGGTCCCGCGTGTTCGACCTCAACACCCGCATCCGCGCTGCGGCCGCCCATCACGGGGTCGCGGTCGCCGAAACCGCCCGGCACGCCGTCACCACCGACCCACGGCTGTGGACCGCAGACCGACTCCATGCCAGCCCTCTAGGCCACGAGCGGATCGCCGCAGCCGTCGCCCAAGCCATCCACCTGCCCGGAAGCAACGATGCCTGGACGCTCTCCCTCCCGCCACAGAGCGTTCCCGCGGGCTGGCAAGCCGCAGCGGCCGAACTGCGCTGGGCGGCCGTATTCCTCGGCCCCTGGCTCGGACGCCGTCTGCGCGGTCAGTCCTCCGGCGACGGTCGGGCCGCAAAACGCCCGCAGCTCCTGCCCCTGCGTGCCACGCCCACCTTCCCGGCAGACACTGGTCAACGGGAACCTTCGTAGGGACAGCATCGGCTGCCGGGGGCGGACTCCTCTCGAACGGCCCGCCGCTGTGCAGCACGCCGGAGTGGGCACGTTCACGTGCACCCGGCTAGGAGTCGTCTTCAAAGGTGCTCAAGTGATGAGGGATCATGCTTGTCGTGGTGCGTCGTCATGAGCTTTCGGATGCTGAGTGGGCTGTGTTG
>NZ_JBVHVP010000064.1:0-3598 GCF_055564775.1 Streptomyces sp. NPDC028991
GGACCCGCGCACCGAAGCCGCCAACCGCGCCGCCTGCTCCCCCACCGCCACACGCGACTTACCCGACACCACCCACGGCCACCACACACCCTCGGTGGCGGTGGTGTCCTCAGCGGGGTCGGTGGCGGACTCCGCGTCGTCCGTGGGCTCGGGCTCGGGTGCCTGCTCCAGGATGAGGTGACCGTTGGTGCCGCTGATACCGAAGGAGGAGACTCCGGCGCGGCGCGGACGGCCGGTCTCCGGCCACGGGGTGGCCTCGGTCAGGAGCCGGACGGCGCCGCTGGACCAGTCGACCACCGGGGTCGGGTTGGTGATGTGCAGGCTCTTGGGCAGGATGCCGTGCCGCATCGCCAGGATCATCTTCATCATGCCGGCGACGCCGGCGGCGGCCTGGGTGTGGCCGATGTTCGACTTCAGGGAGCCGAGGAGCAGCGGCTGTTCGGGGGCCCGGTGCTGGCCGTAGGTGGCGAGGATGGCCTGCGCCTCGATCGGGTCGCCGAGCGGGGTGCCGGTGCCGTGCGCCTCGACGGCGTCGACCTCACCGGGGATGAGGCCCGCGTTGGCGAGGGCCTGGCGGATGACGCGCTGCTGGGAGGGGCCGTTGGGGGCGGTCAGGCCGTTGGAGGCGCCGTCCTGGTTGAGGGCCGAGCCACGGACCACCGCGAGCACGGGGTGGCCGTTGCGGCGCGCGTCGGAGAGCCGTTCGAGGAGCACCAGGCCGACGCCCTCGGCGAAGCCCATGCCGTCGGCGCCCTCCGCGAAGGCCTTGCAGCGGCCGTCGGCGGCCAGACCGCGCTGCCGGGAGAACTCCACGTACGGCTCGGGTGTGGACATGACGGTGACGCCGCCGGCCAGCGCCATGGTGCACTCGCCGGTGCGCAGCGACTGGAGCGCCAGGTGCAGGGCCACCATCGAGGAGGAGCAGCCGGTGTCCATGGTGACGGCGGGTCCCTCGAAGCCGTACGTGTAGGAGAGACGGCCCGAGGCGATGCTGGAGGCGTTGCCGGTCATCAGGTGACCGGCGAGCTGCTCCTGGGCGGCGGCACCGCCGAGCCGGACCTGGTAGTCGGTGGTGATGCTGCCGACGAAGACGCCGGTGGCGCTGTTGCGCAGGGTTCCCGGGTCGATGCCGGCACGCTCGAAGGTCTCCCAGGAGGTCTCCAGGAGCAGCCGCTGCTGCGGGTCCATGGCGAGGGCCTCGCGCGGGGAGATCCCGAAGAACGCCGGGTCGAATCCGGCGACGTCCCGGATGAAGCCGCCCTCGCGGCTGTACGTGGTGCCTTGCCGGTCGGGGTCCGGGTCGTACATCGAGTCCAGGTCCCAGCCGCGGTCCTCGGGCGGGGTGGACACGACGTCCAGCTCGGCCGCCATCAGGTCCCACAGTTCCTCGGGCGTGGTGACGCCGCCGGGGAAGCGGCAGGCCATCGCGACGACGGCCATCGGCTCGTCGGTGGCGCCCGCGGACACCACCACGGGCGCGGCGGCGGTGCGGTCCTCGCCGAGCATCTGGGTGCGCAGGTGTGCGACGACCGCTGTGGTGTTCGGGTAGTCGAAGAGCAGGGTGGTGGGGAGCTTGACGTCGGTGGCGGTGGTGATCCGGTTGCGGACCTCCACGGCGGTCAGCGAGTCGAAGCCCAGGTCCTTGAAGGCGCGGTTGACGTCGACCGCGTCCGGCGAGGAGTACCGCAGGGCGGTGGCGACCTCGGCCCGGACCAGGTCGGTGAGCAGACGGTCCTGCTCGGCGGGCGTGAGGGTGCGCAGCCGGTCGCGCAGGGCGTGGGTGCCGGGCACCGCGGCGGCGACCGCCTCCAGGGCGCGGCGGACCTCCGGCAGGTCCCGGACGAGCGGGCTGGGCCGGGCCGCCGTCATCACGGAGGTGTACGAGCGCCAGTCCACGTCGACGACGGTGGTGTGCGGGGCGTCCTCGGCGACGGCGGCGCGCAACGCGGTGACGGCGGTCTCGGGGGCCATGGGGGCGAGGCCGTCGTGGCTCATCCGGTCGGCGAGCACGTCGGCGGTGGCCATGCCGGCGTCCGCCCACGGGCCCCAGGCCACGGAGGTGACGGGCAGGCCCTCGGCTCGCCGCTGTTCGGCGACGGCGTCCAGGTAGGCGTTGGCGGCGGCGTAGTTGGCCTGTCCGGCGTTGCCGAGGACGCCGACGATCGACGAGAACAGCACGAACAGGGTGACCGGGTGGTCGCGGGTCAGTTCGTGCAGGTGGGCGGTGCCGGCGGTCTTCGGGCGGAGCACCGCCTCGAAGCGGTCCAGGGTGAGGGAGCCGAGGACACCGTCGTCGAGGACGCCGGCGGCGTGCACGACACCGGTGAGGGGCAGTTCGGCGGGAACGGTGGCCAGGAGGCGGGTGAGGGAGTCGCGGTCGGCCACGTCGCAGTCGGCGACGGTGACCCGGGCGCCGAGGCCGGCAAGCTCCGCCACCAGTTCGGACACGCCGGGGGCGTCGGGGCCGCGGCGGCTGGTGAGGACGAGGTGGCGGGCGCCGTGGGCGGCCAGCGAGCGGGCGACATGGGCGCCGAGCGCGCCGGTACCGCCGGTGATCAGGACGGTGTGGTGGTCGCCCCAGCCGCCGAGCCCGTCGTCCTCGGCGGTCGTCGCGGTCACGTCCGCCGGGCTCTCGGCGGCAGCGGTCGGCTCGGGGAGTGGCATGCGGGCCAGGCGGCGGGCGTACGCGCCGGAAGTCCGTACGGCGATCTGGTCCTCGTCGCCACCGAGGAGAGCGGCGAGCCGGGCGAGGCACCGGGCGCCGGGCTCCACGGGAACGTCGGCGAGGCCGCCCCAGACGTCGGGCAGCTCCAGGGCTACGGCCCGGCCGAAACCCCACGTCTCGGCCTGGACCGGCGAGGTCAGCGGGTCGCGGCCGTCGACCGAGACGGCGCCCCGGGTCAGGGCCCACACCCGGGCCCCGGTGCCGGACAGGGCGTGTACAAGGTCCTTGGCGGCGGCGAGGCCGCGCGGTACGGCGGGGTGGTCGGGGTGGGGGCGTTCGTCGAGCGCGAGCAGGGAGAGCACTCCGGTGGGCGCGTCGCAGTCGGTGTCCGAGCCGTCGCCCGTGCCCGTGGTGAGGAGGGCGGTGAGGGCGGCGGTGTCCTCGTCGCCGGTGAGGTCGTGGCGTTCGATGCGCAGCCCGCGGGCGGCCAGGGCCCCCAGCACGTCGGCCACCCACGGGTCGTCGGCGTGTCCGGCGGGGACGAGTGCCGGCCAGCGGCCGCCGGGCACGGTGCCGTCGGCGCCGGTCAGCGTGGTCCAGGTGACGCGGTAGCGCCAGCCGTCCAGGGTCGAGCGCAGGGTACGGCGGCGGCGCCAGGACGCCAGCGCGGGCAGCAGCGTACCGAAGGCCTCGACGTCGTCCCCGGTGACTTCCAGGACGGACGAGAGCCGGGTGATGTCGCCGCTCTCGACGGCCGACCAGAATTCGCCGTCCGCGCTGTCACCGCCGGACGCGGTGACGGCCGGCTCCGCGGGCGTCAGCCAGTACCACTCACGACGGAAGGGGTAGGTGGGGAGGTCGACGCGGTGGGGCCGGACGCCTTCGTAGTACGTGTCCCAGTCGACGCCGGCGCCCAGCGCCCACGCCTCGCCC
>NZ_JBVHVP010000065.1:0-2879 GCF_055564775.1 Streptomyces sp. NPDC028991
GTCGTGGCGGGGCTGTCGTTCGGTGAGCCGCGGGTGCCGGTGGTGTCCAATGTGAGCGGCCGGATCGCGGAGGCCGGTGAGCTGGCCGGTCCGGAGTACTGGGTGCGTCATGTCCGTGAGGCCGTGCGTTTCGGCGACGGTGTGCGGGCCCTGGTGGAGCAGGGTGTGTCGCGGTTCGTGGAGCTGGGTCCGGACGGTGTGCTGAGCGGCATGGCGCGGGAGAGCGCGGGTGAGGACGCGGTCCTGGTCCCGCTTCTGCGCAAGGACCGGGAGGAAGTCACCGCCGTGCTGGCCGCGCTGGCCGAGCTGCACGTGTGCGGCGTCGCCGCCGACTGGGGAACCGTCCTCCACGGTACGGGCGGCCGTGCCGTCGACCTGCCGACCTACGCCTTCCAGCACGAGTACTTCTGGCCGAAGGGCACCGTCGCCGGCACCGGGGACATCAGGCTGGCCGGCCTCGGCGCGGCCGGACACCCCCTGCTGGGCGCGGCCGTGGAACTCGCCGCAGGAGACGGGGTGGTGTTCACCGGCCGACTGTCGGCCCAGTCGCACCCCTGGCTGGCCGACCACGTCGTCCAGGGCGCCGTACTGGTGCCGGGCACGGCCCTGCTGGAGCTCGCCGTCCGGGCCGCCGACGAGGTCGGCTGCGACGCGGTCGAGGAACTGACCCTGCCCGCACCGCTCGTACTGCCCCAGCGCGGCGCCGTGCGCATCCAGGTGAGTGTCGGCGAGCCGGACGACTCCGGCCGCCGCACGATCACGGTGCACTCCCGGGACGACGCCGGGGACGAGCGGCAGCCGTGGACCCTCAACGCCGAGGGCGTCCTGACCCCGGACACGGTGGCTCCGGAGTTCGACGCCACGGTGTGGCCGCCGCGCGACGCCGCGCCGGTCGACGTGAGCGACTGCTACGAGCGGCTCGCCGACGCTGGTCTCCGCTACGGCCCCGTCTTCCAGGGCCTGCGAGCCGCTTGGCGTCGCGGCGACGAGGTGTTCGCCGAGGTCACCCTGAACGAGGAGACGGACGGCACGGGCTACGGCCTGCACCCGGCGCTCTCCGACGCGGCCCTGCACGCCTCGTTCGCCTTCGGCGGCGACGACGCCCCGGGCGGGGTGCCGTTCGTCTGGGAAGGCGTGTCACTGCACGCGTCCGGCGCATCGGTACTGCGGGTCCGGCTGACCCGGACCGGGGACGACACCCTGGCCGTGCACATGGCCGACCCCTCCGGGGCGCCCGTCGCATCCGTCGAGTCCCTGACGGTTCGCGCGGCCACCGCGGGTGTACGCCCCGACGACGCCTCTCGGTCGCTGTACCGCGTGGAGTGGGTCCCGGCCCGCGGTGCCGACAACGAAGCCCTTCCGGGCCCGGTGGGCGTCCTGGGCACGGTCGGGACGGCGGCGCTCGCGGGCCTGCCGGGTGACGGGTTCGTGGCGTTCGCGGATCTGGCGGACCTGGCCGGTGCCGGTGAGGTGCCGGGGACGGTGCTGGCCGACGTCGGCGCGTTCGCCGGTGGTGCCGATGTGATCGGCTCCGTGCACGGCGCCGCGGCCCGGGCACTGGAGCTGATCCGTTCCTGGCTGGCGGAGGAGCGGTTCGCCGCAACGCGCCTGGTGTTCGTCACCCGTGGCGCCGAGGGTGCCGCTGACCTGTCCGGCGCCGCCGTGCGGGGCTTGGTGCGCTCCGCGTCGCTGGAACACCCGGGCCGCTTCGGTCTCCTCGACGTGGGGCACGGCACCGACACCGGAGCGCTGACCGCCGCCCTCTCCGTGCAGGAGACGGAGACCGCCGTACGGGACGGCCAGGTGCGGGTGCCGCGGCTGACGCGGACGGCTCCGGCCGACGACACCGGCACCCCGGCGGCCGACGCTCCGCTGTCGGACACGGACGGCGGCACGGTGCTGGTGACCGGCGGTACGGGTGGTCTGGGCCGGATCCTCGCGCGGCACCTGGTAGTGGAGCACGGCGTACGGGATCTGCTCCTCGTGAGTCGGCGAGGGCCGGCCGCCGAGGGCATCCAAGCCGTGACGGCCGAACTCACCGGCCTGGGCGCCCGCGTCTCGGTCACGGCGTGCGACCTCGCCGACCGTACGGCCGTCGACGCCCTGCTGGCCGGGGTGCCGAACGACCGCCCGGTCCGGGCGGTGGTGCACGCGGCCGGTGTCCTGGACGACGGCATGGCCGAGTCCTTCACCTCGGAGCGGTTGGCCGATGTGCTGCGCCCGAAGGTGGACGGGGCGTGGAACCTGCACGAGGCGACCAAGGACCTCGACCTGGACGCCTTCGTCCTCTTCTCCTCGGTGGCGGGGACGTTCGGCAGCGCGGGCCAGGCCGCCTACGCGGCAGGCAACGCGTTCTTGGACGCGCTCGTGGAACACCGCCGCTCCTTCGGGATGCCCGCCACCTCCCTGGTGTGGGGGCCGTGGTCGCAGGAAGCGGGGATGACGGAGGGACTGTCGGAGGCCGACCGGCGGCGTATCGCGCGCTCGGGTCTGCCGACGGTCACGGCGGAGCAGGGCACGGCGTTGTTCGACGCGGCCCTGACCTCGGGCGAGCCGGTCGTCCTCCCCCTACGCCTCGATCTGGCCGCACTGCGCGGTCGGGAGGACGTCCCGAATCTGCTGCACGGCCTTGTCCGTGCGCGCAGGCGTCGTTCGGCGGCCGGTGGGTCGGCGGCGACGGCGGGTCTGGTGCAGCGCCTGGAGGGTCTGGGAGAGGCCGAGCGCCGCGAGGTGATGCTGGATTTGGTGCGCGGCCAGATCGCGGTGGTACTCGGCCACGCGGGAGCGCAGACCGTTCAGCCCGACCGGGCTTTCCAGGATCTGGGCTTCGATTCGCTGACGGCGGTGGAGCTGCGTAACCGGCTGGGCAAGGCGACGGG
>NZ_JBVHVP010000066.1:0-1849 GCF_055564775.1 Streptomyces sp. NPDC028991
ACACAGCCCACTCAGCATCCGAAAGCTCATGACGACGCACCACGACAAGCATGATCCCTCATCACTTGAGCACCTTTGAAGACGACTCCTAGGGCCTGTCTGACAAATGATTACCCCGTGGACTCGCGGAGCCAGAGGATCAAGGAAGCCAGGACAACTCCGGCACGGTAGCGGTCGCCGAGCTTGTCGAACCGGGTCGCGATCGCGCGGAACTGCTTGAGGCGGGCGAAGCATCGTTCGACGACGTTGCGGTCGCGGTAGGTGACCTTGTCGAAGGTCGGCGGCCGGCCGCCGAGGGCTCCGCGTCGGTGGCGGTTCGCCGCCTGGTCGCGGCGCTCGGGGATCGTGGCAGCGATGCCCCGGCGCCTCAGCAGATGGCGGATGGCCCTGCTGGAATACGCCTTGTCACCCAGCACACGGTCCGGTGTCGTGCGCGGGCGGCCCGTTCCGAGGCGCGGGGTGCGGATGCCGTCGAGGACCTGGCCGAACGCCGTCGCGTCGTTGACGTTGCCGGGCGTGAGCACAATCGACAGGGGGCAGGCCCCGGCCATCGACGGCGAGATGGACTTTGGTGGTCAGTCCGCCTCGGGAGCGGCCGAGGGCCTGGCGCGCCTGCGAGCGGCCCGGATCTTCCAGTTCGTCCCCGTTCACATCCCCTTTTGCGGGCGCCGACTGCGTGCTGGTGGGCTCGGTTGATGGTGGAGTCGACGGAGACGGTCCATTCCACCCGGCCCACCGCGTCATCGCGGACCTGAACGTGCTCCAGCAACCGTGCCCAGGTGCCGTCCGCCTCCCAGCGGGCGAACCGCTCGTAGACGGTCTGCCACGGCCCGAACCGGTCGGGAAGATCCCGCCACGGAGCCCCGGTCCGCAGCCGCCACAGCACCCCGTTGACCACCTGCCGGTGATCACGCCACGGACGGCCCCGTCCGTCCACCTGAGGCAAAAGGGGCTCTATCCGCCTCCATGCCGCATCCGTCAGCTCACCTCGACCTGCCACAAGATCAATTATCAGACCGGCTATAGAGTCCTGCCCGTGGCGAATCATCAGGACGAGACCAGGACGGCCTACGACGGTGTCGTCGAGCTGTACGCATCGCTGTTCGCAAACCGGCTGGAAACACAGCCTTTCTCCCGGGCCATGATCGGCACCTTCGCCGAACTGGTGCGCGCGACGGGCAACCTGCGGACAGCGGACGTCGGGTGCGGGCCCGGACATCTGACAGCCATGCTGCATGAACTCGGCCTGGACGCCTTCGGGCTAGACCTTGCCCCCGGCATGGTCGACCACGCCCGGCAGGCCCATCCGGCGCTGCGCTTCCAAGAGGCGCCGATGGAATCTCTGCCGATCGAGGACGCCGCGCTCGGCGGCGTGCTGGCCCACTACTCAATGATTCACACCCCTCCGGGGGAACTACCGGAGCTGCTCGCCGAACAGGTACGCGTCCTGGCACCGGACGGTCTGCTCCTGGTCTCCTTCTTCGGGACCGACGGACAAGAACCGGTCCGGTTCGACCACAAGGTGGCGCCCGCCTACAGCTGGCCGGTGGATCGCCTCGCCGAACTGCTGGGCGATGCTGGGCTCGATCCCTTCGCCCGGCTGCTCCACGATCCGTCCTCTGATCGGGGCTTCCTCGACACCCATCTACTGGCCCGCCGTTCGTAGCCACTGCCCAGTCCCCCAGCCGATCGGCGCACCTCCGGATTGCCAGCTCAGCCGAATCTCGCTGATCAGACCGGAATTGTCAGACACCCCCTAGAGATCGTCTTCAAAGGTCAGATCCAGAGCAGGATTGAGGCGATGGTGACGGCGGCTTGGTAGGACTCGCGGGTCTTGTCGTAGCGAGTG
>NZ_JBVHVP010000067.1:0-1725 GCF_055564775.1 Streptomyces sp. NPDC028991
CGCTTCCGCCTTGCTCAAGAACCATGCGGGCAGTTTGCAGTCCCATCCCGCTAGTGCCGCCGATGACCAACAACTTCTTGCCATTAAATTCAGTACTCATAATAATCTCCTTAACTACCAACTAAATGGTAGGGTTGTGTTGCAAAAAAAGTGCCGACCTCAGGTCAACACGGTGGAAAGAAAAGTGTTTCCAACTTCGGCCGGTCCGCGTGACGACCGCATGCCACGGCCCACCATCATCGAGCCTTCCAACGCGCACAAGAATGCCTCTGCGAGAGCCTCTGGGGTGGAATTCGAGGTGATCAGCGCGGCACGCTGACCATCGGCAACGACAAGAGTCAACCAGTCGAGATTGACTTTAAAGAATCGCTCGACCTCGCTCACAACGGCGTCCGGCAGCGAGTCCGACTCGGCACCCAACATGCCGCAGACACAAAGGCGCCGGTCCTTGGCGAAGGTGCGTTCGAAAAGTGCCGCATACGCAGTTAGCCTGTCAGGCGCTTTCGCATGCTGCCCTTCGATGCTCAGCAACTCCTCACGAAACCGGTGCGTGTAGCGCTGTGCGACCACGGCCACGAGTTCACCCTTCTTGGGAAAGTGGTGGTGGATACTTGGTTTTTTGATGCCTACCAACTGGGCCACGTCGTCGTATGAGAAGCCGTTGTAGCCGTGCTGCTGTACCAACCCTTCAGCGGCATCGACCACCCGCTCGGCGGTCGGCGAGATTTCGGAGAAATGCTTCATGCAAGCGCCTCATTTGATTCGGCGACTGGCAGGTGGCCTGTCTTGACCAGGATGGTGCAGCCTGTATTGCTGAAGGGACGGTGAGCACTCAAATGCGGACTGCGCATCCATGTGCCGGTAGGGTAGCTTCCGAACTCATCCTCAAAGACGCCTTCCAACACATAGATTTCTTCACCGCCGTAGTGACGATGCGAATTGAATCGTGTCCCCGGGGCCCAGCGCACCAAAGCCGTATGTTGTGTGTCGAACTCAGAAAGTGGCATCACCGACAGACCCGGCACGAGGCCTGGAAACCAGGGGCCGTTACGGGTGTCGACCACGGTGCGTTGGCTGTCGGCTAGATCAAGATGGCGCAGCTTGACGAACAACGTGCAACCCGTCGCGGAGCTCGGTGCATGCGAAGAACCTGGTGGATTCTTGATGTAAGTCCCAGGCCCGAAGGTCCCGGATTCGTCGCTGAATTCGCCGTCCAGGACCAGAATCTCCTCGCCCAAGTCGTGCTTATGATTTTCAAAAGCGGAGCCCGGCGCGTATCGCACGATCGAGGTGGCACGCGCCACTTCGTCGCCATCACGCTCCAGTAACTGGCGTTGAATCCCGGTCGCTGGCGAATCGACCCACTGTAAGCTTGAAGGCTCGACGACAACACGCTGCGAAAGATCTGAATTGAGTTTCATGGCTTTATTTCATCTACCGACTACTTGGTAGGTAAGTTATAAGATCCCGATTTGTTTGTCAAATAGCTTTCGCCATTTTCTTTCATCCATTGAAAAAACAATGAATTGGTTACAAGAACTCGCGAAGCTTAGCGTACGATTTTTTCCGAATTCTCTATCGTCCCCTATTTTGAACTGGACTTCAATTTTTTAACGGTCGGGAGACCCCGAACGGCATCATCCCAGTGCGCTTCCCGATCGGGATCATTGCCGAGCTTACTGATCCAGGCAGGCGACAACGACCAGCGCTCGGCGAGCGCTAGCC
>NZ_JBVHVP010000068.1:0-1700 GCF_055564775.1 Streptomyces sp. NPDC028991
TTCAACACTCAAGCCGGCCGGGAGGCCGCTGTGCTCTTGATCTGCTTTTGATTTTGATCTTAGGCGCCCCGTTAAACCACGCTGGCCGAACGCAGGCTTTGGAGCGTGGGTAACCCGGCAGGACGCCGGGTTAGCCGCGCTGGGCCAAGGATGGCCCATCGCGGCGGCCCACGGTCCAAAGCCGGAGTGAGCAACCGTGTCGAATCTCAAGCCATTTCAGCGAAATGTTTTTGATCTCGGACCATCGCATTCAGGATCGTCAGCAGCTTTCTCATGCATGCAACCAGCGCCACTTTCTTCGTCTTCCCTGCAGCAAGCAGACGGTTGTAGAACCTCTCGATCACCGGGTTATGGCTCTTCGAGGACAAGACAGCCATGTAAAGCACACTTCGCACCTCAGCTCGACCACCCCATATCCGTCTACGTCCTTTGTACAGGCCGCTATCGCAGTTAAAAGGGGCCACACCAACCAATGCAGCCACTTGTTTGCGATTCACTTTGCCTAGCTCAGGAACCATCGCCAGCAGCGAAAGTGCGAGCACATTGCCAACACCTGAGACCTCGCGCAGCAAATCATAATTGGCCTTCCAGGCCGGCGAAGCTTTGATCGCTTCGTGCAAGTCATCGTCTGTACTTTTAAGACGCTTTTGAAGCCAGACGATATGTGCCTTGATATCCCGTCGAAGCGCCTTGAATACCGCCTGTTTCAGTCGAGACTCCTCCGCCACGATCATATCGATAAGCTGACGGCGTCTAGTCAGTAGATCTGCCAGTTCACGAGCGTGTTCATCTGGCATCTCCCGAATTTCGGGTTTGACCGCCTGAGCAAACTCCGCAATCACCTGGGCATCCAGAGCGTCGGTTTTAGCCAGCCGTCCGGTAGCCTTAGCGAAATCACGGACCTGACGGGGATTGACAACAACGACTGGTAATCCAGCAGCGCAAAGCTCGGCAGCGGCAAGCCGCTCATATCCGCCAGTTGCTTCCAGCACCACTAAAGCGGGCATCTGAGCCTTGAGATGCTTAGCTAAACGCTGGATATCTTCTGGAGTATTGAAAAACTGCTCGACTTGGCCAGTAGTGCTGACGAATGAGTCGAGCTTGTTTTTGGAAACATCAATTCCGACGAACGCAGAGTCATGGTCCATGGCGTTTTCCTCACGTCCAACCTTGCAGAATCGGGCTTTACGCCCAGGCAACCGTTCGGACTAGTTTAGAAAAGAACCTGCTTCGACCCATGCTCACTCACGATCTTGAAATCTGAGGGCACCACGGTCTGAAGCAGGTGAAAATAATCTTACAAGGGCACACCGAGCATTAGCGAGGTGCCGAGTGGTGGGGCAAGAGCGTTTTGCTTACTTTTGCGCTGTTCAAAAGTGAGCCGCTGTAAGAGCGGAACCATAAGCGGCCGTTACCTAAATAACGGATATGTACTCAATCACCCCCCAAACGCATCCCTGAGAAACCCCTCGGCGAAGAACTGACCAACAGTTTCTGCCGCACCGAGCCGGACATCGCCAAGCGCTTCGCACGGGTGACCTTCCTGTCGGACAACCGCCAGGACATCGCGGGTCTGATGACCCCCACCCTGATTCTGCAATCCACCGATGACTTGATCGCACCGGTGTGCGTCGGTGAGTACCTGCATGCCGCGTTGCCCGCCAGCACGTATTGCCTGGTCGATAACGTGGGGCATTGCC
>NZ_JBVHVP010000069.1:0-1593 GCF_055564775.1 Streptomyces sp. NPDC028991
TTGTGCCTGCTGGGTGACGAGTTCGTGCAGGGGGGTGCCGGGGAGGTCGGTGCGGGCGCCGTTCCAGTCGACCAGCACCCGCTGCCGTTCGGCCGCGTTCATGAGGTCGATGTCGCTGATGTGGTGATCGGGGACTGCGGTCACGGCCTCCAGCACACGGACGAATCGGTCCGCGATGGCCTGGGCGGAGTCGCGGTCGAAGAGGTCGGTGCTGAAGTCCAGTGCCGCGTTGATCCCCTGCGGCCGGCGCGCCTCGTCGAAGGACTCCGCGAAACCGAAGGAGAGGTCGAACTTCGATGAGGTCCGCTGGACCTCCTGGAGCGCGACCTCCAGCCCCGGAAGCTCGCCGATGTCCTTCAACGCCCCCTCGTGGTCCGTGTTGTTGAAGGTCAGCAGCACCTGGAAGAGCGGGTGGTGGGACAGCGTACGGGCCGGGTTCAGCGCCTCGACCAGCCGCTCGAAGGGGAGGTCCTGGTGTGCGTAGGCCGCGAGGTCGGTGTCGCGGACCCGGTCGAGGAGCTCACGGAAGGTCGGATTGCCGGCCGTGTCCGTACGGAGGACGAGCGTGTTGATGAAGAGACCGATGAGGTGGTCGGTGGCGTCGTCGGTGCGTCCGGCGATGGGGGTGCCGATGGGGATGTCCTCACCCGCGCCGAGGCGGGTGAGCAGGACGGCGACCGCCGCCTGAGTCACCATGAACGCGCTGGTGTTGGTGGCCCGCGCAAGCTCGGTCAGCCGCGCGTGAAGCTCCGCCGGGACGGTGAACGGAATGCGGTCACCCGAGTACCCCGCGACGGTCGGCCGGCGCCGGTCGGTGGGAAGGTCGAGCTGCTCGGGGAGCCCGGCCAGCTGCTGTTCCCAGTAGGCGAGTTGTCTGCCGGCCGCGCTGTCGGCGTCGGTGTCGTCGCCGAGGACTTCCCGCTGCCACAGGGCGTAGTCGGCGTACTGGACGGAGAGCGGTGTCCACGTGGGAGCCTCGTCGCGGACGCGGGCCGCATAGGCGGTGGTGAGGTCGCGGGCCAGGGGCGTGCGGGACCAGGCGTCGCTGGCGATGTGGTGGATGAGCAGCAGCAGGACGTGCTCGTCCTCCGAGACCCGGAACAGACAGGTGCGGGCCGGGAGTTCCTGGGCCAGGTCGAAGCTGTGGCCGACGGCCTCGTTCAGCCGGTCGCCGGTCTCCTCCTCCGCCACGTCGACGACTGAGAACGGTGCCTCGGCGGCTTCCGCGGGCAGCACGATCTGGTAGGCGCCCTGTTCGTCCTCGGTGAAGACGGTGCGCAGGCTTTCGTGGCGGGCGACGACGTCACTGATCGCATCCCGCAGGGCCTCCGCGTCGAGCGTCCCGGTGAGACGCAGCGTCAGAACGGTGTTGTAGGTGGGGGTGGGGCCTTCGAGCTGGTGCAGGAACCAGAGGCGTTGCTGGGCGTAGGAGAGCGGGATGCGTTCGGGGCGGGGCTTGGCGGTGAGCGCGGTGCGGGCCTGTCCTGCCTGGTCGAGCGCCCCGGACAGCCCGGCGATCGTCGGTGTCTCGAAGAGCTGTCGGATGGAGAGTTCGGCGCCCAGGGTGGTGCGGATGCGGCTGACGAGGCGGGT
>NZ_JBVHVP010000070.1:0-1528 GCF_055564775.1 Streptomyces sp. NPDC028991
GCACCACATCACCCGCGGCAGCCGAACCACCCGCACCCACCGGCACCGCACCCCGCGTCACCACCACCAGACGCGAACCCGCGAAACGCTCACCCTCAAGCCACTCCTGCACCACACCCAACACCCGATCCAACACCGACCGCACACCCACAGGCACATCCACAGAACTGCCCGGCACACCACAGTCCAGCAGCACCACACCCGGCACACCCGCGACCTCGCCGCCCTCGGCGACCTCGGCGACCTCGGCGACCTCGGGCCAGGCAGCCCAGGCCGGTGCCGCAGTACCGTCCACGGCGGTCGGCACCCACTCGGTGCCGTACAACGCGCCCCCGTCAGCGGACACGGAGACGAACTGATCGGCGGACAACGGGCGACTGGCTATGGAGCCGACCGTCAGGACCGGGGCGCCGGTCACGTCGGCGACGGAAAGGGAGACGGCACGGCCGTCGAGCCGACCGATCCGCACGCGGACGGCGGCTGCGCCGACGGCATGCAGGGAGACGTCGCTCCAGGCGAACGGGACGGCCGTCCCGTCGTCGCTGTCGTTGAGGATGCCCGCGTGCATCGCGGCGTCCAGCAGGGCCGGGTGCAGACCGAACCGGCCCGCCTCCTGCGACGCCTCCTGCGGAAGCGCCACCTCGGCGAACAACTCCTCACCCCGACGCCACGCCGCACGCAACCCCCGGAACACCGGCCCGTACCCGTAACCACGCTCCCGGAAGACCTCGTACGCCGCCTCCACCGGCAGCACCTCGGCACCCGCCGGCGGCCACTCACCCCACTCGGGCCCAGCCACCACAGCCGTCTCCGCGAGGAAACCGGAGGCATGGGCCGTCCACTGCGAATCACCGGCGTTCTCGGGACGGGAGTAGACGGCGACCGTGCGACGCGCGTCCGCGTGCGGGCCTACGACGACCCGCACCTGAAGTCCGCCACTCTCGGGCAGCACCAGTGGTGCCGCCAGGGTCAGCTCCTCCAAGGTGGCGCACCCTGCCGCCGTACCGGCCGCCAGGGCCATCTCCACCAGGCCTGTACCGGGCAGCAGGACCCGGCCGAGGACCACGTGGTCGGCGAGCCACGGCTGCGCCTCCACCGACAGCCTGCCCGTCAGCACCACACCGCCGGAGTCCGGCAACGACACCACCGCACCCAGCAACGGGTGCTCCGCCGCGTCGACACCGGCCGACCTCGGGTCCGCCGCCGTGACAGCGGTCGTCTCCGGCCAGTAGCGCTGGCGCTGGAAGGCGTAGGTCGGCAGGTCGACGGCACGGGCGCCGGTGCCGGCGAGGACGGCGGCCCAGTCGACGGCCAGACCAGTGGTGTGCAGCCGGCCGAGTGCGGCCAGCGCGGTGCTCTCCTCGTCACGGTCCTTGCGCAGCAACGGGACCAGGACCGCGTCCTCACCCGCGCTCTCCCGCGCCATTCCGCAGAGCACACCGTCCGGACCCAGCTCCACGAACCGCGACACACCCTGCTCCACCAGGACCCGCACACCGTCGCCGAAACGCACGGCCTCACGGACATG
>NZ_JBVHVP010000071.1:0-1453 GCF_055564775.1 Streptomyces sp. NPDC028991
ACACTCAAGCCGGCCGGGAGGCCGCTGTGCTCTTGCTGTTGATCTTGATTTTGATCTTAGGCGCCCCGTTAAACCACGCTGGCCGAACGCAGGCTTTGGAGCGTGGGTAACCTGGCAGGACGCCAGGTTAGCCGTCCTGGGCCAGGGATGGCCCATGACGGCGGCCCACGGTCCAAAGCCGGAGTGAGGGCACACCGAGCCTAAGCGAGGTGCCGAGTGGTGGGGCATGTACGGGACAACCACATGGGTTACAAAAAAGTGCCTTCACATAGGTGACACTTTGATTGAAACATAACCGTTTTTTGCATCCCTAGCGTTTACTCGGCCCAAGATCACCGGACCGAAGATCACATTCCATATGCCATCACTGATCATCTCCATTCCGATGGTTTGATGGCTCAGCAAATTACCAACATAAATCCTTAGACCTGCTCGATTGATGATCCCACTACTGTCTGCCAGGTAACACTCGACATGACTCGCATAGCCCATCTCCGGCAACCGCTCCGGATAGACTCGTGTTGAAGGCATGTAACACGAGGCTGGCGTTTTCTGCCCAAGAGCCTCGTGTCCACGCTCGTAATTATAGTGCTGCACGAAGCGATCAAAGTGACGCTGCTGAGCATCCCACGCAACCGCCGGTGGTTGGGGTAACGTACTTTTCAGCGTCCTGTGCATACGTTCGTGGCGCCCGTTCTGATCAGGGCGGCCCGGTTCAATTCGCTCAGGAATGATCCCAAGTCGTAGCCACCAGATCGATAGCTGCGACAGCCCGGCACGGCCCGTGCTGGCAAACGGCACACCGTTGTCGGTACGGATGCGCTCAGGCAGCCCATATTCGCGGAAAACCCGCTCGAAGGTTTGCTGGGTTTCCTTGAAATTGGTGCTGGCCATACTCTCGCAGGCCAGTAAAAAGCGACTCGCGTGATCCATTATCGTCAACGGATAACACCACACACCTGCCCCTGTCAGAAATTGCCCTTTGTAATCAGCGCTGAAAAGCTGGTTGGGGATTTCTGCCTTACGTAAAGGCTTGGGATAGACAGCTACACGCGGGCGCAATTGCCGAGGCGTGATCAAATCAGCGGCCTTGAGGATGTTGTAAATGGTGGTTTTTGAGGGTGGGTTCTGCCCAGGAAAACGCCGTATCAAGTCGTTCTGGATCTTCTTCGGGCCGGGAACCGTTTCTCCAGTCGAACGCAATTCAATAATTGCCTGCCGGACAGCAAAAGGGACCACATACGTCTGATTGTGGCGGCTGCGACTTCGCTCTTCGAGGCCTCTGGGCCCCTCCGCTTTGTAGCGCTCGACCCATTTATAGCCAGTCTTGCGACTGATTTGATGGTCCAGGCACAGCTGGCTAAAGCTGTGCTCGTCCTCCAAATAGTCGGCGATGAACTTCACTCTGAGGTCCATAGGTTTCAGCTCTTTCCAGGGCATGGTCAGATCCTCG
>NZ_JBVHVP010000072.1:0-1198 GCF_055564775.1 Streptomyces sp. NPDC028991
GGCAAGCCCGGGACTTGCGGCAGGCTTGGCAAGATAGCAAATCGCTTGAAAAAGCACAGCGTTGGGCCGTTAACAGTTCAGATAAGCGAAATATTCCCGTAGCAGAAGCGCAATTAGCATGAGCAGGAGCACAGTTGCCGGAAAAAGCCGCGATACAGCCTCTATTTACCGACCAAATGAGCGCCGGGAGGTCGTCGTGGCGCCGACGGCTCGATATACTCGCCCATTGCAAGCGCCAGACCCGCATCCTTGAGGGGCTGCTGTGCCAAAACGCCGTTGGTGTCCCTCCAGCCGATTTGGCAGAGTTTCCCTTTAGTACGCCTTACGAGAAACGCATCGAGCGGTGTATGTTGGTGCTGAAACGTTTTTCCAGAGACGGCTATCCACTTGAAATACCCATAAAGCGTCACGGGTCAGAGGCACCGGCATGATCGAACTCGAACAAGAAGATCCTATCCCGCAAGGCGATCTCGCCCTGCAAATTACCGCACTCCCGCGTGAAACCAACGGTTTCGGCGACATCTTCGGCGGCTGGCTGGTCGCGCAGATGGACTTGGCCGGCACGGCCATGGCGAGCAAGGTTGCCGGTGGCCGCGTCGCGACCGTGGCGATTGATCGCATGGCATTCCTGGTGCCAGTGGCCGTCGGCGCGCAGTTGTCCTTCTATACCCAGGCCCTGGAAATCGGCCGCAGCTCGATCCAGATGATGGTCGAAGTGTGGAGCGACGACCCGCTGTCCAGCGAATGGCGCAAAGTCACCGAGGCGGTGTTTGTGTTTGTTGCCATTGATGGCAGCGGTCGCACCCGGTCGGTTCCGTCACGGGCGCGTTAAACATCGCGACGTTTTGACGGTCCATTGCCCCATTGTCTGCCATTGAGAGCGTGCGACTTTTTTCAGCGCTGCACGGGTCTTGAACGCACCGTTTTCGTCGCGGTGGGTCACGATGTTCTGTGCCAGGGTGGCGTTAAGGCCGGAAATTCGGGCCAACAGCGCTACCGAGGCGGTGTTCACATCCACACCGACCTTGTTCACGCAGTCTTCCACTACTGCATCCAGGCCGCGTGCCAGTTTCAGCTGCGACACGTCGTGCTGGTACTGGCCGACGCCGATGGATTTCGGATCGATCTTCACCAGTTCGGCCAATGGATCCTGCAGGCGGCGAGCGATGGACACGGCGCCACGGATCGACACGTCGAG
>NZ_JBVHVP010000073.1:0-1176 GCF_055564775.1 Streptomyces sp. NPDC028991
TTCACGACCCATACCCACCCACTGCGCACCCTGACCCGGGAACACAAACACCGCACCACCAGGACCACTGCCCCCACCAGGGACAAGACTCCTGAACAACGCCGCGTCCGACTCACCACCGGCAAGCGCACCCAGACCCGACAACAGCTCCTCACGCGAACCCGCGACCACCACCGCACGATCCGACAACACCGCACGCCCGGAGACGAGAGACCCCGCCACGCCGGCCGCCGAGACGGCCTCACTGCCCTCGATGTACGCGGCCAGCCGCTGCGCCTGCCCGGCCAGCGCCCCCAACCCCTTCGCCGACACCACGAACGGCAGCACCGCTCCACCGTCGACCTGCGAAGGCAACTCGGCCTCAGCCTCAGTCGCAGTCTCAGTTTCAGCCGGTGCCTGCTCCAGGATCACGTGCGCGTTCGTGCCACTGACACCGAACGACGAGACACCGGCCCGGCGCGGGCGCTCGCTCTCCGGCCACGGACGCGACTCCGTCAACAGCTCCACCGCACCCGCCGACCAGTCCACCTGAGACGTCGGCTCGTCCACGTGAAGCGTCGCCGGAAGCACACCGCGCCGCATCGACTCGACCATCTTGATCACACTCGCCACACCGGCGGCAGCCTGCGCATGCCCGATGTTCGACTTCAGCGAGCCCAGCCACAACGGCCGGCCCTCCGCACGCCCCTGCCCATAGGTCGCCAGCAGCGCCTGCGCCTCGATCGGGTCACCCAGCGTCGTCCCCGTACCGTGCCCCTCCACGACATCGACGTCCGCCGACGTCAGACCCGCACCGGCCAGCGCCTTGCGGATCACCCGCCGCTGGGCCGGGCCGTTCGGAGCCGTCAGACCGTTCGAGGCACCGTCCTGGTTGACCGCCGAACCCCGCACCACCGCGAGGACCTCGTGACCGTTCCTCCGGGCATCCGAAAGCCGCTCAAGCAGCAGGACACCCACACCCTCCGACCAGCCTGTGCCGTCGGCGGAGGACGAAAAGGCCTTGATGCGGCCGTCGGCCGAGAGCGCGCGCTGCCGGGCGAAGCCGATGAAGGAGTCGGGTGTCGCCATGACGGCCACACCACCGGCGAGGGCCATCGTGCACTCGCCCTGCCGCAGCGCCTGCGCCGCCAGGTGCAAAGCCACCAGCGACGACGAGCAGGCCGTGTCCACCGTCAC
>NZ_JBVHVP010000074.1:0-1152 GCF_055564775.1 Streptomyces sp. NPDC028991
CGCGCTCCCGGGCGGCAAGTGCCGCGCCTGCCGAGGCAACCCTGCCCGCCCCGCGCCCACCCTCCCCGGACAACAGGTCCGCGCGCACGCCCGAGCGGTACGAGCGGGCCTGCTCCCGAAGTCGGACCGCCCCAAGCGCTGACGGCCCTGCCGGGCTTCCCGCATCGCCATCGATAGCGCTGCGTCATGCAAAAATGACGGAGCGTCACACCACGTCGGACCCACGCGAAGTTGGGCCGGTGGCGCGGACTCATGGACCGAGAGGAATGCGGAGTGCTTCTCTACAGCGACATCATCACTGGCGACCACATCGTCAGCGACGGCTTCCCGATGCAACTCGTGGATGACGTCGTCTTCCAGGTCCGCTGCATGTCGGACGAGGACGGGGACGGGGACGGGGCGGTGGACAGCTTCGTGCACCACTTCAGGCTGCAGCCGGTCACCTTCGACAAGTCGGGCTACCAGTCGCAACTCAGGGGCTACATGCAGGCGGTGAAGCTGTATCTCACAGCATCCGGCGCCGGCGCGCACGAAGTGACCGCGTTCGAGAAGGGCGCCTCGGCCTACGCCAAGAAGATCTCCGCCAACTTCGGCTCGTACGAGTTCTACACGGGTGCGAGCAGGAGCCCGGACGGCATGGTGGGTCTGCTGAGCCACCATTCGGACGGCGTCACCCCGTACTTCACGTTCTGGAAGCACGGGTTGAGGGCGGAACAGGTCTAGGGCCTGTACCGGAGCTTGGGCGCCCGGGGTCAGAGGGGTGCGGCCGACCTGGCCGCCCGCTCGACCTCTGCACGGTAAGCCGCACGGGCCCCGTCGTCCCCGCGCTCCTCGTGTTCGGCCCGCAGCATCGGCGGCGCCGTAACCGTTGCGGTGCCGAGCGTCGGCGCCGCCATCACGGGGCGGCGAGTGCGGGCGGCACGTAAGCCGGGGGCACGACCGCAGGTGAGCCGAATCCTCGTCGCAGCGCTATATCACATCCAGGGCCCCGCTGAGTGCCTGGATCGTCCGGTTTGACCATGTGATGCCGTAGAGGGCGAGGACGCGGGGGCGTTCGGTGTGGGCTCGTCGTCCGGCGGCGGTGTTGACGTAGCCGGCGAGCTTGAGCGCGCTGCGGATCAGGTCGCGGAGGGCGGCGAGTACGGCGGGCGC
>NZ_JBVHVP010000075.1:0-1132 GCF_055564775.1 Streptomyces sp. NPDC028991
GCGAGGTCGTGGCTGACCGGGACGGTCTCCAGGTGTTCCAGGACGGTCGGGCCGCCGTACCAGTCCATGACCGCGGAGGGTTCCACCACGTTGTCGCCGGCGAGCGCGGAGATCGGGATCGCGGTGACCTCCGGGACGCCCAGCTCGGTCGCGTAGGCGGTGAACTCCTCGGCGATGGCGGCGAACACGGGCTCCTGGTAGTCGGCCAGGTCCATCTTGTTGACGGCGAGGACGACGTGCGGGACGCGCAGCAGGGCGGCGATCGCGGCGTGCCGGCGGGTCTGCTCGACGACGCCGTTGCGGGCGTCGACGAGGATCACGGTGAGCTCGGCGGTGGAGGCGCCGGTGACCATGTTCCGGGTGTACTGCACGTGGCCGGGGGTGTCGGCGAGGATGAACCGGCGGCGGGGGGTGGCGAAGTAGCGGTAGGCCACGTCGATGGTGATGCCCTGCTCGCGTTCGGCCCGCAGGCCGTCGGTGAGCAGTGCGAGGTCGGGGGTGTCCTGGCCGCGGCCGGCGGAGGCGCGTTCGACGGCTTCGAGCTGGTCGGTGAGGATCGACTTGGAGTCGTGCAGGAGGCGGCCGACCAGGGTGGACTTGCCGTCGTCGACGGATCCGGCGGTGGCGAACCGCAGCAGGGTGGTCTCCGCGAGCTGCCAGGCCGCCGTGGGTTCGGTGGGTTCGGTGGTGCTGGTCATGGCTAGAAGTACCCCTCGCGCTTGCGGTCTTCCATCGCGGCCTCGGACATCTTGTCGTCGGCCCGGGTCGCGCCGCGTTCGGTGAGCCGGGAGACGGCGATCTCGGCGATCACCTTCTCGATGGTGTCGGCGTCGGAGTCGACGGCTCCGGTGCAGGACATGTCGCCGACGGTGCGGTAGCGGACCCGCCGCTTGACCACCGTCTCTTCGTCCTTCGGGCCGCCCCACTCGCCGGCGGTCAGCCACATGCCGGCGCGGGCGAAGACCTCGCGTTCGTGGGCGTAGTAGATCGCCGGCAGTTCGATGCCCTCGCGGGCGATGTACTGCCACACGTCCAGCTCGGTCCAGTTGGAGAGCGGGAAGACGCGGACGTGCTCGCCGGGGGCGTGCCGGCCGTTGTAGAGGTTCCACAGCTCGGGGCGCTGGCGGCGCGG
>NZ_JBVHVP010000076.1:0-1040 GCF_055564775.1 Streptomyces sp. NPDC028991
TACCCCACCGACCGCATCACCTACATGCTCGACGACGCCCAGCCCGCCCTCACCCTCACCACACCCATCCCCACCGACACCTACACCGGGAACTCCGCCCAACCGGTCACCGACACCGAACGCCGCACACCCTGGTCACCCCGCCACCCCGCCTACATGATCTACACCTCCGGCTCCACCGGCCGCCCCAAGGGCGTCATCATCGAACACCACGCCCTGGCCACCTACCTCCACCGCGCCCGCACCACCTACACCGCCACCACCGGAACCACCCTCCTCCACTCCCCCCTCGCCTTCGACCTCACCATCACCGCCCTATGGACCCCCCTCACCAACGGCGGAACCGTCCACCTCACCACCCTCGAAACCACCACCGTCCAACCCACCCTCATCAAAGCCACCCCCAGCCACCTCCCCCTGCTCACCACACTCCCCAAAACCACCTCCCCCACCCACACCCTCATCCTCGGCGGCGAACCCCTCCACACCGACCACCTCACCACCTGGCACACCCACCACCCCCACGTCCAGATCATCAACGCCTACGGACCCACCGAATCCACCGTCAACATCACCGACCACCACCTCAACAACACCCAAGACCTCACCAACGGCCCCGTCCCCATCGGACGCCCCTTCAACAACACCCAGGTCTACATCCTCGACTCCGCCCTGCGCCCCGTACCCCCCGGCGTCACCGGCGAGCTCTACCTCGCCGGCGAACAACTCGCCCGCGGCTACCACCACCGCCCCGCCCTCACCGCCGAACGCTTCACCGCCAACCCCCACGGCACACCCGGCACCCGCATGTACCGCAGCGGCGACCTCGCCCACTGGAACCACCACGGCCACCTCATCCACGACGGCCGCACCGACCACCAGATCAAACTCCGCGGCCACCGCATCGAACTCGGCGAAATCGAAAACGCCCTCACCACCCAACCCCACATCCACCAAGCCACCGTCCTCCTACGCGAAGACCACCCCGGCGACCAACGCCTCACCGCCTACCTCGTCACCAACCCCACCCACTACAACGA